>NZ_JBITYA010000002.1:0-370531 GCF_044544985.1 Streptomyces sp. NPDC053427
AACGGGGAGGTGCCGGGTCGTAGCGGCGGAGCCGTGTAGGCCCGGTGCCGCTGCCGAACAGCCCCGCGCAGCGGCAACCAGCCCGCCGCAGGCGCCACGGCGAGACACCACCACGGCGGGAAAGCCAAAAACGTGGGGCCCAGACCAAGCGCAGCGACAACGTGGGGGTCAAAGCCCCGCCGACGAGGCGACCGGTTCCGGGGAGCGGGCCACGATGCGGGAAGGGTCGTGGGTGTTGCGGTCCAGGAGGCCGGCGATCACGGCGACGGCCAGGCCCACGGCGGCCAGGACGGCGCCGACCAGGGTCGGGGACGTCCAGCCCCAGCCGGCCGACAGGGCCAGGCCGCCGACCCAGGCGCCGCCCGCGTTGGCGAGGTTGAAGGCGGACTGGTTGGAGGCGGCGGCCAGAGTGGGGGCCCGGTGGGCCTTGTTCATGACCAGCATCTGGAGCGGGGTGGTGGTCAGGAAGCCGATGGCGCCGATGAGGACGACGGTGACCAGGGCGGCCCATCTGACCTGGGCGGTGAAGTGGAAGGCCGCCAGGACGAGGGCCAGCGCCGCCAGGGAGCCGTAGAGGGTGGGGCGCAGAGCGCGGTCGGTGAGCGGTCCGGCGGCCAGCGCGCCGAGGGTCATGCCGATGCCGAAGAGGGCGAGGACGAGCGTGACCGAGGTCTCGGAGAAGCCGGTCACCTCGGTCATCATCGACGCGAGGTAGCTGTAGACGGCGAAGATGCCGGCGAAGCCGAAGACGGTGGTGAGGAGGCCGAGGAGGACCTGGCGGTCGCCGAGGGCGCGCAGTTCGCGGCCCAGGCCGGTGCGTTCCTCGGCAGGCAGCGGCGGGATCAGGCGGGCCAGTGAGGCCATCGCGGCGAGCCCGATGACGGCGACGACCAGGAAGGTGGCGCGCCAGCCGAGGTGCTGGCCGAGCAGGGTCGCGGCGGGCACGCCGACGATGTTGGCGATGGTCAGGCCGAGGAACATCGTGGCCACCGCGCGCGCCTGGCGGCCCTCGCGCACCAGCCGGGCCGCGACCACCGCGCCGACGCCGAAGAACGCGCCGTGCGGCAGCCCGGCCAGCAGTCGGCCGGCGATCAGCAGGCCGAAGGTGGGGGCGAGGGCGGAGGCGAGGTTGCCGGCCGTGAAGAGCGCCATGAGGAGGACCAGCATGCGCTTGCGCGGAATGCGGGAGCCGAGGGCGGTCAGCAGCGGGGCGCCGATGACGACGCCGAGGGCGTAGGCGGAGACGAGGTAGCCGGCGGTGGGCACCGAGGTGCCCAGATCGTCCGCGACGTTGGGCAGCAGGCCCATCATCACGAATTCCGTGGTGCCGATTCCGAAGGCCGAGATCGCGAGAGCGAGCAGAGCCAAGGGCATGTGGACCTGGACCTTTCAGGGGTGGGTGCGCGCGAGTGGGTGCGCGGCGACGGAGACCTTAAGTTCGTTTACGGAACAAAGTCTCTCAGGTCCAGTATTCCAGCGCGAAAACAGCAGGTTAAGAGCTCGCCACGTCAGATCTTGACGGACGCGGCGAGGGGCAGATGGTCGCTGCCGGTGGCCTTCAGCGTCCAGGCCGCGACCGGGTCGACGCCCTTCATCATGATCTGGTCGATCCGGGCCATCGGGAAGGCGGCCGGCCAGCTGAAGCCGAAACCGTCGCCCGCGGCGCCCTGCGCGGAGCGCATCTGGGAGGTGACCGGGGCCAGCGAGCGGTCGTTCATGGTGCCGTTGAGGTCGCCGAGCAGGACCACCTTCTTCAGCGGGTCGGCGGCGATCGCCTCGCCCAGCGCCTCGGCGCTGCCGTCGCGCTGTCCCGCGGTGAAGCCCGCCTCGACCTTGACCCGTACGGAGGGCAGGTGCGCGACATAGACGCCGGCCTTCTGGCCGTCGGCGGCGGTGACGGTGGCGCGCAGCGCGCGGGTCCAGCCCATCTTGATGTCCACCGGCCGGGCGTCGCTCAGCGGCAGCTTGCTCCACAGGCCGACGGTCCCCTCGACCGTGTGATACGGGTACGCCTTCGCCATCTCCCTCTTGTAGGTGGGCAGGGCGGTGGCGGTCAGCTCCTCCAGGGCGACCACGTCGGCCTTGGAGTTCACGATGTCCTGGGCGGTGGCCGCCGGGTCGGGGTTGTCGGCGTTGACGTTGTGGGTGACGACGGTGAGGTTGCCGCCGGTGTCCGCCTTGTCGGTGAGCTGTCCGCCGAAGAGGTTGAGCCAGACGGCGGCCGGCAGGACCAGCGCGAGCAGCGCGGTAGCGGAGCGGCGCAGCACCGCGAGGGCCAGCAGCAGCAGGACGGCGAATCCGAGCCAGGGCAGGAACGTCTCCAGCAGACTGCCCAGGTTCCCCACGGTGTTGGGGACCCGGGCGTGCAGGAACATCAGCAGCCCGAGCAGTACGGCCAGCACCGCGAGCACGATGCCGCGGCGCCACATCCCTTCGGGGCGCCACCAGTTCCGCAGGCGCCCGGCCCAGGAACGGGCCCGCTCGGGGGTGTGCCCCTGTCCCGGCTCCGTCATATATGCCTGCGCCATGTAGCTGCCCTCACTGCCTTGCTCTGTCGCGCCTCGCCTGTGATCCCCGACCCTAGGCGATGGCCCTTATAACCGTTCTTAGATCAGCACTGTCCCGGAAGTGCACCGCGTATGTGTGCACCGCGGCTTTCCGTCCGCGTCCGGTCGCCCGTGTAGACGGTGCGGCGGCGGGCCGGGGTTCCGGCGGAAGGGTTCGTGACAGCAGCTGTGACAGAACGGGCATGGTCCGGTCATGCGAGGAGGGACATTTGGGATGCGGGCGGCGCAACCGGCCGGTGCGGCGGCGGGGTTCAGCCGGCTGCCCGCTGCGGCCGGGGACGTACGCCCTCGAGGACCAGGTCGACGATGTCCGCCGCGAGCCCTTCGGGGAGTTCCTTCCATTCGTGGAGGATGGCGCGGGCCAGCATCGGGCCGACGAACAGGTCGGCGAGGGTCTCGGCGTCGTGGTCGCTGCGGATCTCGCCGCTGGCCATGCCGCGCCGGAGCACCTTGAGCACCGCCTCGTTACGGGCCCGTACGACCGTCTCGTGGTACTCCGCCCACAGCTCCGGGTGCCCCTGGACATGGCTGACGACGGTGCGCAGCAGCGCGGAGTTGCGCTTGGCCAGTCCGCGGCGGCGCAGGAACTCCAGCAGCGAGACCAGGTCGTCCCGTACGGATTCGCCGTCGAGCGGCGGGGGCGGCGCGTCCAGGGACCGCATGACGTCGAGCATCAGGGCGTTCTTGCCGGACCAGCGGCGGTAGACCGTGGCCTTGCCCACGCCGGCCTCGCGGGCGATGCGCTCCATCGACAGTTCGCCGATGGCCGCGCCCTCCTCGATCAGGCGGAGGACGGCCTCGATGATGGCGGAGTCGGCCGCGGCGCTGCGCGGTCTGCCGCGGCGCGCGGGATCCGCCTGGCCAGGCCGTCCCGGTCGCGCACCGGCTGCCGCCGCCTCGGAGTCTCCCGCCGCCCGGCTCATCCCTGTACGCCCGCCTTCCGCTGTTCGTTCGGCTCCGCGTCCCGCGGGGCCGGTGCCATTTTGCCGGGCAGGAACACGGCGACCACCACGGCACCCACCACCGCGATGCTCGCCGAGCCGAGCGCGGTGACGTGCATGGCGTGCACGAATGCCTCCCGGGCGGAGACGATCAGCGCCCGGCCGTCCGGGCCCAGGTGCCGGGCGAGGCCGAGGGTGGCCTCGATGGATTCGCCGGCCGCGTGCCGCGCGGCGGCCGGTACGCCGGGCAGCGCGCCGAGCTTGCCCTGGATGCCTTCGCGGTAGGTCGTGGACAGCACCGAGCCCAGTACGGCGACGCCGAGGGTGCCGCCGACCTGCCGGAAGACGTTGTTGAGCGCCGAGCCGGAGCCGGCCTTCTCGCGGGGCAGCGACTGCATGATCGCGACGGTGACCGGCGGCATGATGTGCGCCATGCCCGTGCCCTGGAGGAAGAAGAGCACCTCGAGGATCCAGATCGGGGAGTCGGTGTCCAGCAGCAGCATGCCGGTCATGGTCACGGCGATGGTCAGCATGCCGGCGGTGCACACCGCGCGGGCGCCGAAGCGGTCCACGGCGAGCCGGGCCCGGGGCGAGAAGATCAGCTGGGCGGCGGCCAGCGGCAGGATCAGCAGACCGGCCTCCAGCGGGCTGTAGCCGCGCACGCTCTGCACGTAGAAGACGATGAAGAAGGTGACGCCCATCAGCGCGAAGAAGACCAGCGCGATGGCGCCGACGGCGGCCGCGAAGGCGGGCTTGCGGAAGTAGCCGATGTCGATGGACGGATGGCTGCTGCGCTTCTGGTGCAGGACGAAGACCGTCATCACCGCGACGCCGCCGGCGAGGGTGCCCAGCACCTGCGGGTCGGTGAAGTCCGCGAGCTGGCCGCCCTTGATGATCCCGTAGACCAGCAGGACCAGGCCGACGACGGACAGCAGCACGCCGAACGGGTCGAGCCTGCCGGGCCGGGGGTCCCGGGAATCCGGCACCAGGATCAGCATCGCGACCAGCGCGATCAGCACGATCGGGACGTTGACCAGGAAGACCGAGCCCCACCAGAAGCGGTCGAGCAGCAGGCCGCCGGTGATCGGCCCGACGGCGATGGCCAGGCCCACGCCGCCGGCCCAGATGCCGATCGCCCGGGGCTGCTCGTCGCGCTCGAAGACGTTCATCAGGACGGCGAGCGTGGAGGGCATGACGAAGGCGCCGCCCAGGCCCATCACGGCGCGGAAGACGATCAGCTCGGTGGGCGAGCCGGCCATCCCGGCGAGTACCGAGCCGGCGCCGAAGACCGCCAGGCCGAAGAGCAGCACCTTCTTGCGGCCCAGGCGGTCGCCGAGCAGGCCGGAGGTGAACAGCAGCCCGGCGAAGACGAGCGTGTAGGAGTTGATCGCCCACTCCAGCTCGCCCTGGGTGGCGCCGAGGCCGTGCGGGGCCGGGGTCGCGATGGTCTTCATCGCGACATTGAGGATGGAGTTGTCCAGCACCACTATCAGCAGGCTGAGCATGAGGACGGACAGGATCATCCAGCGGCGCCGATGTATCCGGTCGGGGACCTGGCGGGCGGGCAGGCCGCCGGGTGCGGTGGAGGAGGTCATGGCGTCCACCATACCTTTTTCGATACGATCCCGTTCCGTATTGATGCAAGTGATCTTCCGGGCGGGCGCCGCCGCAGGTCATGGCCCTGCCCCCGGACGGGTCGCGGCCCCCTTCCCCTCCGCGCGCCGCGCATGCCAGCATGGAGGGGAGTCCGGGGACACCGTCAGGGTGCCTCGAGATGATGAACAGGAGCCGTCACCATGACGCAGCTTTCGCCTGCCCGGAAGCCGGGCAAGCCCGCCTCCGAGAGCAGCAAGACCCTGTACGGGGGAACCAGCTCGCGCCGCATCACGGTCCGCGACATCGCCGCCGCCAAGGAGCGCGGCGAGAAGTGGCCGATGCTCACCGCCTACGACGCGATGACCGCCTCCGTCTTCGACGAGGCCGGCATCCCGGTCCTGCTCGTCGGCGACTCGATGGGCAACTGCCACCTCGGCTACGAGTCCACCGTGCCCGTCACCATGGACGAGATGACCCTGCTGTCCGCCGCGGTCGTCCGCGGCACCAAGCGCGCCCTGATCGTCGGCGACCTGCCGTTCGGCTCGTACCAGGAAGGCCCGGTGCAGGCGCTGCGCAACGCCACCCGGCTGGTCAAGGAAGCGGGCGTGGGCGCCGTCAAGCTGGAGGGCGGGGAGCGCTCCGCGCACCAGGTGGAGCTGCTGGTCTCGTCCGGCATCCCGGTGATGGCCCATGTCGGGCTGACCCCGCAGTCCGTCAACGCCTACGGCGGCTACCCGGTCCAGGGGCGCGGCGAGGAGGCGGCCCAGCAGCTGCTGCGGGACGCCAAGGCGGTGCAGGACGCCGGCGCGTTCGCCGTCGTCCTGGAAGCCGTACCGGCGGAGCTGGCCGCCGAGGTCACCCGCTCCCTGCACATCCCGACCGTCGGCATCGGTGCGGGCCTGGACTGTGACGCCCAGGTGCTGGTGTGGACCGACATGGCGGGAATGACGGCGGGGCGGGTGCCGAAGTTCGTGAAGAAGTACCTCGAGCTGCGGGAGCTGCTCGGCGACGCGGCGAAGTCGTTCGCCGACGAGGTGGTCTCGGGCGCCTTCCCGGCGGAAGCGCACACGTTCCACTGAGACCCGGCAGGTCCGGCAGCCGGTGCCGCGGGCGCCGTCGGACGGCCGACAGGGGCGCCCCCCTTGTCGGCGCGATGTCGGCGCGGCCGGCCCCGGCTGTCGGCGGCCTGTCGGTGCGTTGTCGGTGCCGCATGGCACCTTGAGGGCCATGACGCGACAGACGATATCCACCAAGGGCGGCAACGCCGTGGAGGTGCGCGGTCTGGTCAAGCACTTCGGCGATGTCAAGGCCGTCGACGGTGTGGACCTGGACGTGCGGGAAGGCACCGTGCTCGGCGTGCTCGGCCCCAACGGCGCCGGCAAGACGACCCTCGTACGCTGCCTGTCCACCCTCCTGGTGCCGGACGCCGGCCGGGCCGTGGTGGCCGGCTACGACGTGGTGCGCCAGCCCCGGGCACTGCGCCGCACGATCGGCCTGACCGGGCAGTACGCCTCGGTCGACGAAAAGCTCTCCGGCTGGGAGAACCTCTACATGATCGGGCGGCTGCTCGATCTCTCCCGCAAGGACGCCCGCAAGCGCGCGGACGAGATGCTGGAGCGGTTCTCCCTGACCGAGGCCGCCAAGCGCCCCGCCGCCAAGTACTCCGGCGGTATGCGCCGCCGCCTGGACCTGGCCGCCTCGATGATCGGGCAGCCCGCGGTCCTCTATCTGGACGAGCCCACCACCGGCCTCGACCCCCGCACCCGCAACGAGGTGTGGGAAGAGGTGCAGCGGATGGTCCGCGAGGGCGCGACGGTGCTGCTCACCACCCAGTACATGGAAGAGGCCGAGCAGCTGGCGAACGAGCTGACGGTCATCGACCGCGGCCGGGTGATCGCCGAGGGCAAGGTCGATGAGCTGAAGGCCAAGGTCGGCGGCCGGACGCTGCAGATCCGGCCGACGGACTCCGGCGAACTGGACCGGATGGTCGGCGCCCTCGCGCAGGCCGGTCTGGACGGCATCGCGGGCGCCACCGCCGACCACCAGGAGGGCGTGGTCAACGTCCCCGTCATCAGCGACGAGCAGCTGACCGCCGTGGTCGGCCTGCTCGGGCAGCGGGGCTTCGCGCTCTCCGGGATCAGCACCCATCTGCCCAGCCTGGACGAGGTGTTCCTGGCCATCACGGGCCAGAAGACCTCCGCGGCCGGCGACGACCTGACGGACCAGCAGCAGTACGCGGAGGTGTCGGCATGAGTGCCGCAACGATGACGGCGCCGGCCGTGAAGCCGGGCGCCGACGAGGGACGGATCGGCCTGCGCGCCAATCTGCGGCACATCGGCGCGCTGGCGCGCCGCAACGCCCTGCAGATCAAGCAGGACCCGGAGTCGATGATGGACGTGCTGCTGATGCCCGTCATCTTCATCCTGCTGTTCACCTATGTCTTCGGTGGCGCCATCGCCGGCCGGAACCATCAGCAGGACTACCTCCAGCATCTGGTGCCCGGCCTGATGGCGATGATGGGACTGAACATCGCCATGGCGGTGGGCAGCGGCGTCAACGACGACTTCCGCAAGGGCGTCATGGACCGCTTCCGGACCATGCCGATAGCCCGCTCCTCGGTCCTGATAGCCAAGATCGTCGTGGAGATCGGCCGGATGCTGATCGCCACCGCGATCCTGCTCGGCATGGGCTTGCTCCTGGGCCTGCAGATCAAGGGCAGCCTGCTCGCCTTCCTCGCCGCGATCGTGCTGTCCACGGCCTTCGGTGCCGCCCTGATGTGGATCTTCATCCTGCTGGGGCTCAGCGTGAAGACCCCGCAGGCGGTGCAGGGCATGGCGATGCTGGTGCTGATGCCGCTGGAGTTCGGCTCGTCGATCTTCACGCCGACGACGGACATGCCCGGCTGGCTGAAGGACTTCACCACCGTCAATCCGCTCTCCAACCTCGCGGACGCGGCCCGCGCACTGATCAACGCGGACGGTGCCGTGGCGCACCCGGTGCTGATCACCCTCGGCTGGGCGGTCGCCATCACGGCCCTCACCATGCCGCTCGCGGTCCGGAAGTTCCGCAACAAGACCTGACGCATGCCCCGCGGGGGACTTCCCCGCGGGGCGGTCCTCGCCCGGCTCGCGTCAGATGAGGGCGGTGGCCTCTTCCAGTGAGAGGCCACCGCCTTCGGCGTACCCGCGCGCGTACGCCGCCTCGCCCAGCAGCGCCCGCGCGGCCTCCTCCGTACGTCGGCGGTCGACCCGTACGAGCATCGGCGGCACGTGCGAGGGTGACCGCAGTGCGTCGTAGGCCCCCACCAGACGTGCCGCGTCCGGGCCGGCGCGCTCGCCGTGCACGGCCATCAGCACCCGTGCCCCGGTGAGGAGTTGGATCACCGGGAGATCCGGGGCGACCATCTGCGTCATCTCGTCCTGCGTCAGCTCCAGTGCCGCCCGGAACCTCGGCAGCAGATCCCCGCCGCGTCCCTCGTCGACATCCAGCGAGACCAGCGACAGCTCCAGGACCCCCACGAACAGCTCCGGGGCGCGCGACCCGAACACCTCGCGCACCGTCTCCAGTTCCGCGCGCGCCTCCGCCGTGCGCCCCTGGACGGTCAGATGCGTCGCCAGCGTCAGACGGGCGAACGGCACCGCATCGCGGCCGCTGCCCTCCTCCTTGTCCTGCTCCAGGACCTCGCGCAGCAGCCGCTCCCCCGCCTCCGCCTGGCCGTCCTCGAGCAGGACGCCGCCGAGCCGGCCGCGCATCAGCAGGATCCGGCCGTGCGCACCCAGCTCCTCGGCGCAGTCCATCGCCGCCCGGTAGTCCTGCGCCGCGAGCCCGTACTCGCCGCGCTTCTCCCGGGTTTCGCCGCGCCCCTCCAGCGCCTCGGCGGCGCCCCAGGCATCGCCGAGGCGGCGGAAGATGCGCAAGGCCTCGTCGGCGTCCGCCAGCGCCTGTCCCAGGCCGCCGGCCCGGTCGTTGAAGACCTTGGAGCGCAGTTGCAGGATGTAGGCGAGCTCCCATTCGTGGCCGTAGCCGCGGCTGGCGCGCACCGCGCCGTCGACCAGCCCCGTCAGCTGGTCGAACCGGCCGGAGATCAGCACCGCGTAGTACCACATGGCGCCCGGCATCCGGCAGGTCTGCGGCATCCCGGCGCGGTAGGCGGCGATGATCCCCGCCAGCTGCTCGCTCATGTCAGGACTGCGCAGCGCCGCGATGTCGCTCTCGCGGCAGGAGAGCGCCACCAGCCGGACCCCGCGGCGGGCCTCCAGGAGCTGCTCGGGGTCCATCGGCGGCGGCTTGTCGATGGCCCGCTCGAAGAGGTCGGGGACGGCGGCGACCGGCGCCGCGAACGGATCGGGGCCGAGCGTGCCGGCCGCCTCCGCCCAGTGGCGGGCGTCGCTGCGGTGGTCGCGCAGCGACCAGAACCAGTGCAGCGACAGCACCAGGCACAGCGCCTCGTGTTCGTCGCGGGCGGCGACCGCGCGGCGCAGCGCGGTGCGCAGGTTGTCGTGTTCCAGCTCCAGGTGGTCCATCGCGGCGCGCTGGCCGGGCCCGCGCAGCAACGGGTCGGTGGTACGGGCCAGTTCGCGGTAGGCGACCAGATGGCGGCGCTCGGCCGCCTCCCTCTCGCCGGCCTCGTCCAGCCGCTCGCCGGCGTACTCCGCCACCGTCTCCAGCAGCCGGTAGCGCATGGCCCCCTCGGGCGCGGGCGCCGCCACCACCAGCGACTTGTCGATCAGCGAGCCGAGCAGCGCGGCCACATCGCGCCCGTCGACGCCGTCGCCGGCGCACACCTCCTCGGCGGCGGCCAGATCGCAGCCGCCGGCGAAGACGGACAGCCGGCGCAGCACCGCCCGCTCGGCGGCGTCGGTCAGCTCCCAGGACCAGTCCACGACGGCGCGCAGCGTCTGCTGGCGGGGCAGGACCGTACGGCTGCCGCTGGTCAGCAGCCGGAAGCGGTCGTCGAGGCGGTCGGCGATCCCGCGCGGGGAGAGCATCCGCAGCCGGGCGGCGGCCAGTTCGATGGCCAGCGGCAGTCCGTCCAGGCGGCGGCAGATCTCGGCGCAGGCCGCCGCGGTGTCCTCGTCGGCCTCGATCCGGAAGCCGGGGCGGGCGGCGGCCCCGCGGTCGGCGAGGAGGCGCAGCGCCACCGGGTCGGGCAGCGGCTCCACGGGCCGCAGCACCTCGCCCGGTACGGCCAGCGGCTCGCGGCTGGTCGCCAGGACCGTGACGCCGGGGCATTCGGCCAGCAGCCGCTCGGCGAGTTCGGCGGCGGCGCCGATCACATGCTCGCAGTTGTCGAGGACGAGCAGCATCCGGCGGCCCGCGCACTGCTCGGCGAGCCGGGCGAGCGGGTCCAGCGCGGTGGGATCGGCGGCGGCGCGCAGCCCCTCGGCGGCGGTGCCGCGGACGACGGTCTCGCGGCCGCCGAGCGCGGTGAGCACCGCCTCGGGCACGGTCGCCGGGTCGTCGACCGGCGCCAGCTCCGCCAGCCAAACGCCGTGCGGCCAGGCGTCCGGCGCGGCGGCCGCGGCGCTTTCGGCGCCCTCCTGCGAGAGCCGGGTCTTGCCGGCGCCGCCCGGTCCCAGCAGGGTCACCAGGCGGTGGGTGGCCAGGTCGGTGCGGAGCGCGGCGAGGTCGGCGTCGCGGCCCACGAAGGAGGTGAGGCGGGCGCGGAGATTGCCGGGGCGGCGGGCCGTCGCGGGCCGCAGGGGTTCCGTGGGCGGGGCCGGTGCGGGGGCCGTGGCGGGCGGTGCGGCCGGCTCCGGGGACAGCAGCTCGGCGTGCAGGGCGCGCAGCTCGGGGCCGGGGTCGGTGCCCAGGCGCTCGGCGAGATCGGTGCGTATCGCGTCGTAGGCGGCGAGCGCCTCGGCACCGCGCCCGGCGGCCCGCAGGGCGCGCAGCCGCAGGGCCTGGAGGGGCTCGTCCAGGGGATGGTCCTGGCAGAGCGCGGTCAGGGTGGGCAGCGCCCGCTCCGGGCGGCCCAGGGCGAGGTCGGCGGCGAGGCGGGCGCGCTGGGCGTCCAGGCGGCGGCTCTCGGCGCGGGCGCCCTCGACGCCCGGCTCGGGCAGATCGGCCAGCGCCGGGCCGCGCCAGAGGCCCAGCGCCTCGTCGAGGAGGGTGGCGGCGCGGGCCGGGTCCGCCTCGGCGAGCGCCCGGCCGCCTTCCGCGGCCAGCCGTTCGAAGCGGTGCAGATCGACGGCGTCGGGCTCGGCGCACAGGCGGTAGCCGCCGTCGGCCGAGGCGACGGCGGCGTGGCCCAGGGCCCGGCGCAGGCGGCCGACCAGCGCCTGGAGGGCACCGGCCGCGTCGGCGGGCGGTGCCACGCCCCAGACGTCGGCGATCAGCAGGTCCGGGGGGAGCGCCCGGCCGGGGCGCAGGGCCAGGGCGGCGAGCAGGGCGCGCAGCCGTGCGCCGCCGAGGGCGACGGGGGTCCCGTCGGCCCGGCCGGCCTGCGTGGTGCCGAGAATTCCGTAGCGCACCGGGTCATTGTCGTGCACGGCCGAGCCGCTCACCGTGCGTTCACGCCTCTCGCATTCCTGATACGGGCCCCCTGAAAAGTCGCCGATGTCACGGATGCATCCCTGTCGAGTCCCCGACGGGCCCCTGAGGCGCGGCCGACGCATACCCCCGATGCGTCCCCGATGCGGCCCGGGTCCGTCCCCTGATTTCCCCCCGAGGTCCACTGTGCCCGGAACCCGGCGGGTGCCGCGCGGCGTTTTCCGCCCGGGGCCACCGGAACGGGACCCGTGCGCCGAAGGCCGTCGCGCGGTTACGGTCATGGCTGCCCACCACGTCACCTCGGGAGAGCACGCCACCATGACCACAGCCAGTCCGCGGGCCGACCACCGCATCAGTCCGGTCTTTCTCGCGCTCGTCGCCGTCATGGCCGTGTCGGGATGGGCGGTATGGACCCGGACCATAGCCGCCAACACCGGCTTCGCGGTCTTCTTGTTCGTAGTGTCCGGCTGGGTGGTGTCCCTGTGCCTGCACGAGTACGCGCACGCCCGTACCGCGCTGCACAGCGGCGACATCTCGGTGGGCGCCAAGGGCTACTTGACGCTGAACCCGCTCAAGTACACCCATGCGCTGCTGAGCATCGTGCTGCCGGTGATCTTTGTGATCATGGGCGGGATCGGGCTGCCCGGCGGCGCGGTGTTCATCGAGCGCGGCCGGATCCGGGGCCGCTGGCGGCACAGCCTGATCTCGGCGGTCGGGCCGCTGACGAACGTGCTGTTCGCGGTGGTGTGCACCGCACCGTTCTGGCTGCACGGCCTGGACGGCGTGCCCGAGCCGTTCCGCTACGCCCTGGCGTTCCTGGCGCTGCTCCAGGTCACCGCCGCGATCTTGAACTTCGTGCCGGTGCCCGGCCTGGACGGCTACGGCGTGATCGAGCCGTGGCTGTCGCTGAAGATACGGCGGCAGGTGGAGCCGTTCGCGCCGTTCGGGCTGCTGGCGGTGTTCGGCCTGCTGTGGGTGCCGGAGGTCAACCACGTGTTCTTCGATGCGGTCGACGCAATCCTGCGCGCCCTGGGCGTGACGGACTGGGACGCGTTCCAGGGCCAGGAGCTCTTCCGGTTCTGGCGGGGCGAGCCGCAGGTTCCGCCGCTCGGCGGCACCCTGTAACACCCGGTGGGGCCTCAGCCGGCCGCCGCCTGACGCTCCAGCTTCGCCTTGCGCACGTAGAACCACGCCATGTTGCTGGAGATGCCGGCCATCAGGACCCAGACGATGCCGACGAAGCTGCCGTTCACGAACGACACGACGGCCGCGGCGACGGCGAGGACGCACAGAGCGATGGCCATGAGGGCGAGTCGCCGGGACGGGCCGGGCGGGAGCAGGGCGGGCATGGGGGCGTCTCCTGTGTGAAGGGTTCGGGCATTCCCACCCAGTGTCCCCCATGCCCCGCCGGCACCGAGGACCGCCTCAGACGTCCGTGATCCGCAGCCCCGCGTGCGCCTTGTAGCGGATGTTGGTCGAGATGAGGTTGGCGACCAGCGATTCGACCTGGTGGGCGTTGCGCAGCCGGCCGGCGAAGACGCCGCGCATCCCGGGGATACGGGCGGCCAGCGCCTGGACCAGATCGGTGTCGGCGCGGACCTCGCCCAGCACCATCACATCGGTGTCGATCCGCTCGGTCTCCGGGTCCTGGAGCAGCACCGCGGACAGGTGGTGGAAGGCGGCGGTGACCCGGGAGTCGGGCAGCAGGGCGGCGGCCTGCTCGGCGGCGCTGCCCTCCTCCGGCTCGAGCGCAAAGGCGCCCTTCTTGTCGAAGCCGAGCGGGTTGACGCAGTCGATGACGAGCTTGCCGGCCAGCTCCTCGCGCAGCGCCTCCAGCGTCTTGGCGTGGCCGTCCCACGGCACAGCGACGATCACCACGTCGCTGCGCCGCGCGCACTCGGCGTTGGCCGCGCCCTCGATGCCGAGGCCCAGCTCATCCGCGGCGGTCTGGGCGCGCTCGGCCACCCGGGAGCCGATGATCACCTTCTGGCCGGCCTTGGCGAACCGGTAGGCCAGGCCGCGTCCCTGGTCACCGGTGCCGCCGAGGACGCCGACGACGAGGCCGGAGACGTCCGGGAGGTCCCAGGGGTCGCGCTTGAGGGCGGCCTTCGCGCGGGTCGCGGCGTTCGGGGACTGGGCAGCGTCAGGAGTAGTCATGACAGCGATACTGTCACGCCATGGCGGCGGGCGATCCGGTCATGCCTTCACGCTGCCCTCCGTCAGCCCCGTACGCCAGTACCGCTGGAGCACCAGCATCAGCACCATCAGCGGCACCACGGACAGGAACGCGCCGCCCACCGTGTACTGGTAGAGCACCGGTTTGCGGTCGGCGAAGCCGGTCCAGGACGTCAGGCCCAGCTGGATCGGATAGAGGTCGGAGTCCGAGAGCATCACCAGCGGCAGGAAGTAGTTGTTCCAGATGTGCACGAACTGGAACAGGAAGACGGTGACCAGCGCCGGGGTCATCAGCCGCAGCCCGAGGCGGCCGAAGATCCGGGCCTCGCCCGCGCCGTCGATCCGGGCCGCCTCCAGAAGCGAGTCGGGCACCGCGGCGGTCGCGTAGATCCGGCACAGATAGACGCCGAAGGGGCTGACCATGCTGGGGATCAGCACCGCCCAGTAGGTGTTGGCCAGGCCCAGTTCGCTGAAGAGGAAGTAGAGCGGGAGGGCGAGCGCGGTGCCCGGGACGAGGACCCCGGCGAGCACGGTGTTGAAGACCGCCTCCCGGCCCCGGAAGGGGAATTTGGCCAGCGCGTAGCCGGCCGCGGCGGACAGCAGGGTCGCGCAGACGGCGCCGATCCCGGCGTAGAGGAGGGAGTTGGCGAACCAGCGGGCGTAGATGCCGTGGTCGTAGGTGAGGACGTCGGCGAGGTTTCCCAGGGGGCGCGGGTGGTCGGAGAACCAGAAGCCGAAGGTGCCGAAGAGGTCGGCGCTGGACTTGGTGGACGAGACGATCAGCCAGTAGACCGGCACCAGGAAGTAGAGCGCGGCAATGGTCAGCAGCGATGCGGTGATGATCCGGTAGCGGACCGGGGGCCGGGTCAGGGTCCGGGTCATCCGCGCTCCTTCTTGCGCCCGCCGACCAGGCGCAGAAAGCCGAAGGACAGCACGCACGCCACCAGCGCGAGCAGCACCGCCTCGGCCGCCGCCACATGCTGGTTGTTGCCGACGAACGCCTCGCTGTAGGCGTGCAGGTTGGGGGTGAAGCCGGTGTCGATCGTGGCGGCCAGCGGGCGCAGCACCTTGGGCTCGGCGAACAGCTGGAGGGTGCCGATGATGCTGAAGACGCAGGTCAGTACGAGCGCCGGCCGGATCAGCGGGATCTTGATGTGCCGGGCGACCTGCCAGGCGTTGGCGCCGTCGATCCGCGCGGCCTCGTACAGCTCGCTCGGTACGGACTTGAGCTGGGCGATCAGCACCAGCATGTTGTAGCCGGTGAACTGCCAGGTGACGATGTTGGCGATGGACCACAGGACGGTGCCGCGGGCGAGGAAATCGACGTCCCAGCCCACGGATTGGGCGATCTTCACCAGCGGGCTGATGCCGGGGACGTAGAGAAAGCCCCACAGGATCGAGGCGATCACGCCGGGCACGCCGTACGGGAGGAAGAAGGCGCTGCGGAAGAACGGGATGCCGCGGGCACCGGCGCTCTCCAGGAGCAGTGCGAGGGCGGTGGCGAGCACGATCATCAGCGGGACCTGGACGGCGCCGAAGAGCAGCACCCGGCCGAATCCGGCCAGGAACCGGTCGTCGGAGAGCGCATGGGCGTAATTGGCGAGGCCGGCGAACGCCTCGTGTTCCTGGCCGCCGAGGCCGAGCGGGCCGGTGCGTTCGGTCTTGTGCAGGCTCTGGTGGACGGCGTAGACGATCGGCGCGATGAAGCAGAGGGCGAACAGGGCGAGGAAGGGCAGGACGAAGCCGGCCGCGGCGCGGGCGTTGCGGATCTCGGTGCGCGAGGCGCGGCGCTTGGGGCGCCGGACGTCCCGCCTCGGCGGAGTGACCGGCTCGGGACGGCTGAGCGTGTCCCGGCTCACCCTCCGCTCTCCACCTTCAGGCCCTTGCCCTTGAGGTCGGCGACGGTCTGGCCCTGGACCTTCTTCAGCACGGAACGGAAGGAGGCGCCGGTGCCGAGCGCGTCGGTGAAGGCGTCGCCCAGGCGCTGGTAGAGGGTGTCGACGCCGGGGCCCCACTGCCAGCTGGTGTCGACGTGCGATCCGGCGTCGGCGAAGATCTTGCTGTACTCCTGGCCGCCGAAGAACGCCTTGTCGACGTCGAGGTCGGTGGTGGCGTAGCCCTTCTTGGCGCTGGGGAAGCCGTAGCCGCCGTCGATGAGCAGGGCGATGGACTCGGGGGCGGTGTTGAGCCAGACGGCGAAGTCCAGGGCGTCCTTGGGGTAGGGGGCCTTGGCGAAGACGGCGGTGGTCGAGCCGCCCCAGTTGGCGAACGTCTGCGCGCCCTTCTGCCACTGCGGCAGCGGCGCGGCCCGCCATTTGCCCTTGGTGCCCGGCGCGTTGCCGACCAGCAACGCATCGCCCCAGCTGGCGCCCACCCAGGCGGCGATGGCGCCGGTCTGCAGATCCTTGTACCAGGCGTTCTGCCGGTCGGGGATGGTCTTGACGATCTTCTGTTTGACGAGGGCTTCCCAGTAGTCGACGACCTTGCGGGTGGGTTCGTCGTCGACATTGATGATCCAGGTGTCGCCGTTGGTGGCGTACCACTTGGCGCCCGCCTGCCAGGCCAGTCCGGCGAGGCGGTTGCCGTTGGTGGCGGAGAAGGTCTCGATCCAGGCGCCCTTCTTGCGGATCTTCTTGGCGGCCGCCTCGTACTCGTCCCACGTTTCGGGGAGGGGGACGTCCCACTTCTCGAAGAGGTCCTGACGGACGAACAGGCCCATCGGGCCCGAGGCCTGGGGGATGGCGTAGATGCCCTTGCCGAACACCGACTGCTGCCACTGCCAGCCGAAGAACTTGTCCTTGTGGCGGGCCGCGCCGAGCGGGGCGAGATCGAGCAGGCCGTTGTCGAGCAGGAAGCTGGGGATCACCGGGAACTCGATCTGGCCCAGGTCGGGCGGGTTGCCCGTCTTGATGGCGGCGTGCATCTTCGCGTACTGCTCGCCGTCGACGGCCGACACCTTCTCGACCTTGACCTGCACCTCGGGATTCTTGCGGTTCCACAGATCGACGGGCTTGTCGATGCCCGGCACCCAGGACCAGAAGGTCAGCTCGATCTTCTGGCCCTTCTTGCGCTCCTTGGGCGCGGTGTCGTCGTCGCCGCTGTCGCCGCAGCCGGCGAGCGCGAAGGCGGCGGCGACGGCGGCCGCCCCACCCAGGACCGATCTGCGGTGCATGTCGTTGCTGGTCATGCCGGCTCCTCCACGGGGATGCGGCGGAAGGTGATCGTCGAGTAGGCGCTGTAGTCACCGGTTTCGTAGAGCAGTCCGACGCTCGCCGGGTCCAGCCGTACGAGGTCGGAGTAGGCGGCGGGCAGCCCGGAGACGGTGCGCAGGGTCCGCCAGGTCAGGCCGCGGTCGCGGCTGGCGCGCAGGGTGAGCAGGGCGCGGGCGGCGGGCAGCGCGGGCCCGGAGAACAGCAGCTCGTCGCGGTCGGCGAGGTGGAGCAGGCTGCCCTGGCAGACCGGTCCGGCCAGGGCGGCCTGCGGGCGGAAGGGCGCGAGGAGATGCTCGCCGCCGTCGGCCGAGCGGGCGTCGGCGCGGTGCCAGGCCGCGGTGGTCTCGGTCCGGGTGTTCAGATAGACGGTGCCGTCGGGGAGTTCGGCGGCGGTGGTCTCGTTGGGCGCCACGGAGGGGTGGGTGTCGCCGTCGGTGTAGCCGATCCGCCAGGTGGCGCCGTCGTCGTCGCTGAGCAGCGCGTGCCCGCCGTTGTAGCGGGCCTCGGTGCCGGTGTCGCCGGCGGCGCTCGGCGGGGTGGAGTGGTTGGCGGGGACGACCAGCCGTCCGGCGTACGGGCCGTGGCGCAGCCGCAGGGCGTGGCCGGGGCCGGTGGCGTACCACCGCCATTCGGGGCGTTTGGCCTGGTCGGTGATCTCGCGGGGCGCGCTCCAGGTCGCGCCGTCGTCGTCGCTGTGCTGGATCCAGGCGCGGCGGCCGTCGGCGGGCGGGACCTGGCCGCGGCGGATGCGGTCCTCGGTGGCGTCGGCGGCGTTGTGGACCTGCAGGAGCAGCACCCGGCCGCCGGCGAGGACGACGGGGGCGGGGTTGCCGGCGGTGCCGGTGCCGTTGCGGGCGAGGACCTGGAGGGGGCCCCAGGTGCGGCCGCCGTCGGTGGAGCGTTTGAGGACGACATCGATGTCGCCGGTGTCGGAGGCCGAGGCGACGCGGCCCTCGGCGAAGGCCAGCACGGCACCGGAGCGGGCCCGCACCACGGCCGGGATCCGGAAGCTCGCATACCCCTCGGTCCCGGCGCGGTACGGCACCGAGCTCTCGTCCACCACGGGTCACCCCCAACGGCCGGACGTAGGATGTCCGCTGTCCTGCGGCGACCATAAAGAGGGCCCAACTGACCGTCAAGGCACCCGACATGACCCGTTTTCGTGTCGGCAAAGAGACACCTGACGGCGAGTGAAATCGCGGTGAACAATGCGACGCCCGGGACCGGGGCGCCGCAGGGACCCGGGCCGCGGGACGCCCCGGCGGACGGCGCTACTCGGCGAGCCGGCGGCGGATGCCGTCGAAGTGCCGGTGCATGGCCGCCACGGCGCGGTCGCCGTCGCCCGCCTCCAGCGCCTCGACGATCGCCAGGTGCTGACGGTATGTCACCTGCGGGTCCTGGCTGTCGTCGGAGAGGTCGTCGCGCACCCGCCGCAGCGCCTCCCAGAACGCATCCAGCACCTCGCTCAGCAGGTGGTTGCCCAGCGAGCGGTACAGCGCCTGGTGGAAGGCCCGGTCGGTGACGCTGAGCACCGCGCCCCCGCGCGCCTCCGTCGCCATCCGCTCGACCAGGCTCCGCAGCACGGCGAGATCCGCGGCCGGCAGACCGCGCGCGACGGCGGGGACGAGCCCGGCCTCCAGCGCCTCGCGGACCTCCATCAGCTCGTACAGGCTGGGGACGCCGTGGTGGTGGCCCACCGCGGCGCGGAAGGCGACGCCCTCGACGAACGGTTCGAGGGTGAGCGGGCCGACGAAGGTGCCGAAACCGTGCCGGATCTCGACGATGCGCAGGGCCTGCAGCGCTTTGAGCGCCTCCCGGACCGAGTTGCGGCTGACGTGGAGCAGGTTGACCAGCTCGGTCTCCGACGGCAGCGGGTCACCCGGCGTCAGTCCGTCCTGGAGGATGAGCTGTTTGATCCGCGCCTGGACGACCTCCGCCATCGTGCCGTGTGCCATGTGGTCACTCTCCCTCTCCCGCGGCTGCCGCACCCCGCCCGTTCGGCCGCCGGACCGCGCGTCCCTGGGCCGGGCGTCGGAGCACGCGCCTATTGTGACCCCGCACAGGACATCCCACGTCCCACGTCCCACCTCCCCTTCGTCGACGGGATCGGGCGGGAAACCGGCGTGGGAACCGACCTCGGAGCCGCTGGAGCCCCCATGGCACTCCCCGCACCGCTGCGCGGCGTCATCCCGCCCGTCTGCACCCCGCTCGACCGGCACGGCGAGGTCGACATCGCCTCGCTCTCCCGCCTGGTCACCCACCTCGTCCACGGCGGCGTCCACGGGCTGTTCGCGCTCGGCTCCAGCGGCGAGGTCGCCTACCTCACCGACGCCCAGCGCGCCACCGTCCTGGAGACCGTCGTCAAGGCCGCGGACGGCCGGGTCCCGGTACTCGCCGGCGTCATCGACACCACCACCCCCCGCGTCCTGGACCACGCGAGGACCGCCGCCGCACTGGGCGCCGACGCCCTGGTCGCCACCGCGCCCTTCTACACCCGCACCCACCCGCGCGAGATCGCCGCGCACTTCCGCCGCCTGCGCGCCGACGCCGCCCTGCCCCTCTTCGCGTACGACATCCCCATGGCCGTGCACCGCAAGCTGCCCCTCGCCCTGATCCGCGAACTGGCCGAGGACGGCACCCTCGCCGGGCTCAAGGACAGCAGCGGCGACGAGGGCGCGCTGCGCCGCCTGCTCGTCGCACTCGGCGGCCGCACCGGCCGCGGCACCGGCCCCGCGCCCGCCTTCTCCGTCCTCACCGGCTCCGAACTCGCCGTGGACGCCGCCCTGCTGGCGGGCGCCGACGGCGTCGTGCCGGGCATCGGCAATGTCGACCCGGCGGGCTATGTGCGGCTCTACGAGGCCGCGCGGACCGGCGACTGGGCGCGGGCGGCGGCCGAACAGGAGCGCCTGGTCGCGCTGTTCTCCCTCACCGACATCGGCCCGGAGGACGAGATGGGCCGCAGCTCCGCCGCGCTGGGCTCCTTCAAGACGGCCCTGTGGCTGCGCGGGGTGATCGACCACGGCGCCACCGCCTTCCCGCAGATCCCGCTGAGCGAGGAGTCGGTGGCGGAGGTGGGACGTCTGCTCACCGCCGCGGGGCTGCCGCCGGAGAAGAGCCCGTACGGGTGACCCCCCGGGGAAACGGCAACCAGGTCCCGGCGGCCCGCGGCAGGATGCGGGCCCATGGATGCCGTACGGGTCGCGCTGCTGCGCGAGGTGCTCGCCGGAACGGAGTGGATCCAGTCCACCCGCCGGTTCGCCGGATCGCTGCGGGCCTCGGTCGCCGCGCACGACGGCGGCCTGCTCCTGGTCGGCAGCGCCGTGTACGAGCCCTGGCATCTGGCCGCCCACCTGGACGACGAGGCCGCCTGGTCGGGCCTGCCGGAGCTGTCGCCCACCCTGGTGCGGCACCGCGTCCCCGGTGGTGCGCCGGCCCATCTGTCCGTGGGGCTCGGCCGGCTGGAGGCCGCCGGGCGCGGCGCGACACTGCTGGTCGTCACGCCGGAGCGGCCCGGCGCCGGGCTGCTGGAGCGGGTGCACGACGCCCGCCGCAACGGCGCGACGGTGCTCGCGCTGGACGGCGGCGACCGCGATCTGCAGGCGCTGGCCCATGACGCGCTGACCGCGCCGGAGGACGCCGGCGGCCGGACCGGGGACCTCGATCTCGACACGGTGCAGCACCTGGTGAGCGCGGCCGCCGGGGAGAACAGCCTGCCCGCCCCGTTGGGCACCGCCCCCCGCCGCCGCTTCCGCGACCGGCTGGCCCGCCTCGCCGACGGGCTGACGGCGCCACCGCCGCCGCGGTGGTGAGCGGGCCGCCGCGGTGGTGAGCGGGCCGCGGTGCCCCCGCGCGGCGGCCGTGCGCGGCCGGTGGCCCGCCGGGTAAATCCTTTGCCCCGCCCGCCGCGGGCGCGCACGATGGTGGCTCGTGACCCCGGACCACCCGCCGTCGCCCGCGCCACGGCGCCGGGCCGCCGCGCTCCTCCCCGACCTCGCCCCGTGGCGCTCCTCCCGCGACTTCCGGCTGCTGTGGTGCGCGGGCGCGATCACGGTCTTCGGCAGCGCGCTGACCCTGGTCGCGCTGCCGCTCCAGCTCAAGGAACTGACCGGGTCCCCGCTCGCCGTCGGTGCGCTGGGCGCCGTCGAACTCGTCCCGCTGATCGTCTTCGGCCTCTACGGCGGCGCGCTCGCCGATGCCCTGGACCGCCGCGGGCTGATCATCCGCACCGAAGCCGCGCTCGGTGTCATGTCCGCGCTCCTGCTGCTCAACAGCCTGCTGCCGCACCCCCTGGTGTGGCCGCTCTATGCCGTCGCCGCCGCCGCGAGCGCGCTGACGGGTCTGCAACGTCCGGCGCTGGACGCGATCGTGCCGCGCATCGTGCCGCGCGAACAGCTCGCCGCGGCCGCCGCGCTCAATGCGCTGCGCTGGCAGCTCGGCACCATCGCGGGGCCCGCGGTGGCCGGCTGGCTGCTCGCCTGGGCCGGGCTGCGCTGGGCGTACGCCCTCGACGCGGCCACCTTCGCGGTCTCCGTGCTGCTCGCCCTGAAGCTGGCGCCGTCGCCCGCCTCGCACGACGCCTCCCGCCCGTCGCTGCGCGGGATCGCCGAGGGCGCACGGTACGCCTGGAGCCGCAAGGAGCTGCTGGGCACCTACGCCATCGACCTGACCGCGATGCTCTTCGCGTTCCCGCTGGCGATCTTCCCCTTCCTCGCGGACGACCTGGACGCCCCGTGGGCACTGGGGATGATGTACGCGGCGCTGCCGGCGGGTTCCGCCGTGGTGAGCCTGACCAGCGGCTGGACGACGCGGATCCACCGCCACGGCCGCGCGGTCGTGCTGGCGGCGGCCGGCTGGGGGCTGGCGGTCACCGCGGCCGGGCAGCTGCACAGCGTCTGGCTGGTGCTGCTCTGCCTCGCCCTGGCCGGTTCCTGCGACATGGTCAGCGGCATCTTCCGCTCGGCGATGTGGAACGGGACCATCCCCGACGCGCTGCGCGGCCGGCTGGCCGGTATCGAGCTGCTGTCGTACTCGGCGGGCCCGCAGCTGGGCCAGCTCCGGATCGGCTCGATGGCGGCGCTGACGTCCGTACGGACCTCGATCTGGGCGGGCGGGGCGCTGTGCTTCGCCGCGGTGGGACTGCTGGCGCTCGCGCTGCCGAAGCTGATGGCGTACGACGCGAGGACGGACGAGCATGCGGCGGCGTTGCGCGCGGGCGGAGCGGCGGACGAGGACAGCGCCCCGCGCACCGCGTCCGCCGGCGCCTAGGTGTATTGACCTGGGGCGTCAGGCCCCGGGGGCGGGTGGCTGGTCCCCCGGCCCCTCCCCCTTGTCGTGCCACTTGGGGTCGGTCTCCCACTCCAGGTTGCGTTCGCGTGCCGTCTCCATGGCGTGCGCCGCTTCCTCGCGGCTGGCGTAGGGGCCGAAGCGGTCGGCGGCCCGGCACTCGGGGCCTTCCTCGACCGTCTGGTGCCGCAGGCAGTAGTACCACTCGCCGGGCCTGCCGACCGTACGCCTCTTGAACAGCGCCATTGCCGCCTCCTGTGGGTGACTCCCGTGCCGCCATCCTGCCCGATGGCCCGCGGATACACTCGCTGGCATGTCTGGCCAGTCGCTTCTTGTCCCGGGGAGCATCTCCCCCACCCGCCCCGTCCCCGCCTCGATCCCTCGCCCCGAGTACGTCGGGAAGGACGCACCGACGCCGTACACCGGGCCCGAGGTGCAGGACGCCGAAACGATCGAGAAGATGCGGATCGCAGGCCGGATCGCCGCGCAGGCGATGGCGGAGGCCGCCAAGCACATCGCGCCGGGCGTGACGACCGATGAACTGGACCGGGTCGCCCATGAGTTCATGTGCGACCACGGCGCCTACCCGTCCACGCTCGGCTACCGCGGCTTCCCCAAGTCCCTGTGCTCCTCGCTCAACGAGGTCATCTGCCACGGGATCCCGGACTCCACCGTCCTCAAGGACGGCGACATCGTGAACCTGGACGTCACCGCCTACATCAACGGTGTGCACGGCGACAACAACGCCACGTACCTGTGCGGCGAGGTCGACGAGGAGTCGAAGCTCCTGGTGGAGCGCACCCGCGAGGCGCTCAACCGCGCCATCAAGGCGGTCAAGCCGGGCCGTCAGATCAACATCATCGGCCGGGTCATCGAGTCGTACGCCAAGCGCTTCGGCTACGGAGTCGTCCGCGACTTCACCGGTCACGGCATCAACTCCTCCTTCCACTCCGGCCTGATCGTTCCGCACTACGACAGCCCGCACCACGCCACCGACATCAAGCCCGGCATGACCTTCACCATCGAGCCGATGCTGACGCTGGGCACCCACGACTACGACATGTGGGAGGACGGCTGGACCGTGGTCACCAAGGACCGCAAGCGGACGGCGCAGTTCGAGCACACGCTGGTGGTGACGGAGACCGGGACCGAGATCCTCACGCTTCCCTGACGCGGGCGCGGCCGAGGCGGGGCCCGGACCGGGCCCGCGCCGGGCGAAGCCGGGTCAGATTTTACCGACAGGGCGTCGGGAACAGGGGTAGGCTGGTTACCGACAGGCTGTCGGGAACGGATGGACCGCCTGTTCCCGTCCGCTCCTCTCGGCCCCGGAGGCCCGCTTTGGAAGCGTCCCGCCCGACCCCGTCGCCCTCTGGCAAGCGTTCGGATCCGCCCCCGCCCTTCTCCACGGTCATCCGCACCGCCTCGCACGAGCAGCACACCGAGGCGGAGAACTCCTCCTTCATGAGCGACCTCCTCGGCGGCCGGCTCGGGGTCGCGGCCTACCGGCGCTATACCGAGCAGCTGTGGTTCGTCTACCGCGCCCTGGAGGAGACCTCCGGGACGCTCGGCGACGACCCGGTGGCGGGCCCCTTCATCCGCCCCGAGCTCGCCCGCACCACCGAGCTGGAACGCGACCTGACCCACCTGGGCGGCTCCTCCTGGCAATCCGGCCTGGAGCCGCTGCCCGCCACCGCCGCCTACGCCGACCGGGTCCGCGCCTGCGCCCGCGAGTGGCCGGCCGGCTACGTCGCCCACCACTACACCCGCTATCTCGGCGACCTCTCCGGCGGCCAGATCATCCGCGGCACCGCCGAGAAGACCTGGGGCTTTGCGCGCAAGGGCGACGGCGTGCGGTTCTACGTCTTCGAGGACATAGGCAACCCCGCCGCCTTCAAGCGCGAATACCGCGAACTGCTGGACGCGCTGCCCGTGGACGACCTGGAGAAGCAGCGGGTGGTCGACGAGTGCAAGCGCGCGTTCGCGCTGAACAGTGCGGTCTTCCGGGAGCTGGGCGAGGAGTTCCCGCTGAGCGCCTGAGGGGCGTACGGAGCGGACGGGCGGGGCGGGCACGTCACGCCCGTCCGTCCGTCACACCCGGTCCGTCACTTCCGCTCGTCCGTCACGCCCGTCCGGTCCGGCCGATCTCGGTGAGCGCGACGCGGCCACCGAGGTCGATGGCGCCGTCCGGCCGCGGCCGGGTCAGGATCTGTGAGCCCGCGCCCTGGCGGATGTCGAGGGCGCGGCCCAGCTCATGGGTGAGGGTGAGCGCGGCGGCACCGGTGGCCTCGTCCTCCCTGATGCCGTCGCCGCGCCGCGGAAAGGCGCGGGCCCGTACACCGCCCGCCGCCCGGTCCCGCCAGGCCCAGGCGTAGAGCCAGCCCTCGCCCGGCGGCGGCGCGGGCAGCGCATCGACCTCGGCGGGGGACCCGTACTCCTCGGTCCGGCGCCCGGTCGCCCACTCGGGCCGGCCGCGGACCCAGGTGAGATCCCCGTCGTACGCGACCGCCACCTCGCCGGCGGGCGGCCGCAGCGTCGCCACCGGACGCCCGAGGTGGCGCAGCAGCCAGGCCACGCCGACGAGCGGATGCCCGGCGAACGGCAGCCGCGCGGTCGGGGTGTAGATGTCGACCACGCCGCGGGCCGCATCGTCGATGAACACCGTCTCGCTGAAGCCGAGTCGAGCGGCGAGGGCCTGCCGGTCCGGCTCGGCCGGGACGGCGGCGCCGTCGCACACGACGCCCAGGGGGTTGCCGCCCCCGCCGTCGCCTCCGCAGAAGACGCGGAGCACATACAGCTCCGTCACCGCCCCGGTCGCGCCACCCGCCCCCGTATCGCCCGTCCCCGTATCGACCCTGCACCCACCGGTCGTCCCGCTCTCGGTCATCCCCGCATTCAACAGCAGCCGTTCCCGCATGGCGATCATGGCCGGGAGGCGGCCGGTCCGCCCGGCCGCGGCCGATCCGCCGGGAGAGCCGCGACGACTGGCCGAATATCACCGGTCATGCCCGGGCATGGGCGAGGCCCCTTACCTTGACCGTTCCATGACGGTTCCGTGACCGGGGTCGACCCAACCCGTGATCGGGTCGTTGTCCGTGAGAGCGGGATCACTGGACAGGGTGGGCAGAAGCAGGTAAGCCTCAGATAACTTAGGGCTGCCTTAGTGGCAGCCCTAGTGTTCGTCCCCCCGTTTGTGCACCGCTCGAGCCCGCCTGGAGTCCGTATGCGAGCCCACCGCTCCCCCGTCGTCGCCGCCATCGCCGTGGCCGCGACCCTGACCGCCGTCGCCGGCTGCGCCGAGAAGAGCGACGGCAAGGGCACGGGCGCCAAGGGTGCGATCGAGGTGACCGCGACGGACAGCGAGTGCAAGGTTTCGGCCAAGGAGTTCCCGGCCGGGCATGTGCAGTTCGCCGTCCAGAACAAGGGCTCCAAGGTCACCGAGATGTACGTCTATGCGCCCGGCGACCGGATCGTGACCGAGCGGGAGAACATCGGGCCCGGCACCAAGGTGGAGATCACCGCCGAGATCAAGCCCGGTACGTACGAGGTCGCGTGCAAGCCCGGCATGAAGGGCGACGGCATCCGCCAGAAGGTGACCGCGAGCGGCAAGGGCGCGGCGGTCAAGCGGGACCCGAAGCTGGACGCCGCGGTCGCCGCGTACCGCAAGTACGCCCAGGAGCAGGCCGACCTGACCCTCCCCGCGGCGCAGAAGTTCGCCGACGCGGTGAAGGCCGGGGACGTCGAGGCCGCGAAGAAGACCTATGCGGTGTCGCGGGTCGGGTGGGAGCGGACCGAGCCGGTGGCCGAGTCGTTCGGTGACATCGACCCCAAGGTCGACACCCGCGCGGACGGTCTGGCGAAGGGCCAGAAGTGGACCGGCTGGCACAAGCTGGAGCAGTCCCTGTGGGAGAAGAAGAAGATCTCCGGGGACGACAAGAAGCTCGCCGACACGCTGATGACCGACCTCAAGGACTGGCAGAAGCGGGTCGGCAAGGCCGTGATCAACCCGACCACCATGGCCAACGGCGCCAAGGAGCTGCTCGACGAGGTCGCCACCGGCAAGGTCACCGGTGAGGAAGAGCGCTACAGCCACACCGACCTGATCGACTTCCACGCCAACGTCGAGGGCGCCCAGAAGGCGTACGACCTGCTGAAGCCGGTCGCCGCCAAGAACGACCCGGCGCTGGCCAAGGAGCTGGACAAGCAGTTCAAGGCGATCCTCGGACAGCTCGACAAGCACCGCGACAGCAAGTCCGCCGACGGCTTCGCCTCGTACGACACGGTCGACAAGGGCGAGCGCAAGACCCTGTCCGACAGCGTCAACGCGCTGGCCGAGCCGCTGTCGAAGCTGGCCGCCGCGGTGGCCGTCAACAAGTAGTCGGGTACGGGAGAGGGAGGGACGCCGGATGTCCAACGACGAGACGCACGACGGCGCGGCCGGGCACGCCCCCTCGCGGCGGTCACTGCTGGGCTGGGGCGGCGCGGGGCTGGCGCTCGGTGCGGTCGCGGCCGGCGGTACGGCGGCGGCGCTGCGCACCGGCGGCGACGCCCAGCCGGCCGGGGCGGATGCGACGGCGGGCGCCGCGGTCGCCTTCCACGGCGCCCACCAGGCCGGAATCGCCTCGGCGGTCCAGGACCGGCTGCACTTCGCCGCCTTCGACGTCACGACGGACGACCGCGACGAGCTGATCGGGCTGCTCAAGGAGTGGACGAAGGCGGCGGCGCGGATGACCGCGGGCGACGCGGTCGGCGACGGCGCGGTCGGCGGGCTCGCGGAGGCGCCGCCGGACGACACCGGCGAGGCGCTGGGACTGCCGCCGTCCCGGCTCACCCTCACCTTCGGCATCGGCCCGTCGCTGTTCGAGAAGGACGGCAAGGACCGGTTCGGCATCAAGGCGCGCCGGCCCGAGGCACTGGTCGATCTGCCGCAGTTCCCCGGCGACAACCTCGACAAGGCGCGCAGCGGCGGCGATCTGTGTGTGCAGGCGTGTGCGGACGACCCGCAGGTCGCGGTGCATGCGATCCGTAATCTGGCCCGGATCGGCTTCGGCAAGATAGCCATCCGCTGGTCGCAGCTGGGGTTCGGCAAGACGTCCTCGACGACGCCGGATGCCCAGACCCCGCGCAACATGATGGGTTTCAAGGACGGCACCCACAACATCGCGGGCACCGACGCCGCGGCCCTGGACAAGCATGTCTGGGTCGGCGCGAAGGACGCCAAGGGCGACGCGGGCTGGATGGCCGGCGGCTCGTACCTCGTCGCGCGCCGGATCCGGATGCACATCGAGACCTGGGACCGCACCTCGCTCAAGGAGCAGGAGGACATCTTCGGCCGGGACAAGGGCGAAGGTGCCCCGGTCGGCAAGAAGCACGAGCGGGACACCCCGCATCTGAAGTCGATGCTGCCGACCGCGCATGTCCGCCTCGCACACCCGGACTCCAACGGCGGGGTGCGGATCCTGCGCCGCGGCTACTCCTTCACCGACGGGACGGACGGCCTGGGCCGGCTGGATGCGGGGCTGTTCTTCCTCGCCTACCAGCGCGACGTCCGCCATGGCTTCGTCCCGCTCCAGCAGAAGCTGGCGGCCGACGACGCCCTCAACGAATACATCCAGCACGTGGGTTCGGCGATCTTCGCGGTGCCGCCGGGCGTCCGGAATGCGGACGACTGGTGGGGCCGGGAGCTGTTCGCCTGATCCGTCCGACGCCGTCGGCACCGCCGTCGCCACCGTCGTCAACTTCATGAAGGAAGGGAAGAAACCGACGTGTTCGGCAACTACCTGATCGGTCTGCGCGAGGGCCTGGAAGCCAGCCTCGTGGTCTGCATCCTCATCGCCTATCTGGTCAAAACGGGCCGGCGGGAGGCGCTGCGGCCGGTCTGGGCCGGCATCGCCCTTGCGGTGGTGCTGTCGTTCGCCTTCGGGGCGGCGCTCCAGTTCGGCTCGCAGACGCTGACGTTCCAGGCGCAGGAGGCGCTCGGCGGCTCGCTGTCGGTCATCGCGGTGTGCCTGGTGACGTGGATGGTCTTCTGGATGCGGCGTACCGCGCGGCATCTGAAGAAGGAGCTGCACGGCAAGCTGGACCAGGCGCTCCAGATGGGCACCGTGGCGCTGGTGGTCACCGCATTTCTGTCGGTGGGCCGTGAAGGCCTGGAGACCGCGCTGTTCATCTGGACGGCCGCCCAGTCCGCCAACGACGGTGTACGGCCGCTGGTCGGGGCGCTGCTGGGGCTGCTGACGGCCGTGGTGCTGGGCTGGCTGTTCTACCGCGGCGCGGTGCGGATCAACCTGGCGAAGTTCTTCACCTGGACCGGCGGGATGCTGGTGGTGGTCGCGGCGGGCGTGCTGGCGTACGGCTTCCACGATCTGCAGGAGGCGGACATCCTGCCGGGGCTGAGCGCCCAGGCGTTCGACATCAGCGCGCAGATACCGGTCGACAGCTGGTACGGCACGCTGCTGAAGGGCATCTTCAACTTCCAGCCGGACCCGACAGTCCTTCAGGTCACGGTGTGGGCTCTGTATCTGATCCCGACCCTCGCGTTCTTCCTCGCCCCCGGTAGGGTTGCGCCGAATCGTGCCACCCCGGCGGAGCCCAAGTCCGCCCCGGTCGCCCCGAAGGAGCCCGAGCCCCATGACACGCAGGTCGCCGTTCCGGGTGCCCGTAACACTGACGTCGGCAGCGGCGGCGATGGTGATACTGAGCGGGTGCATGACGGTGCACGGCGAGCGGGAGAAGCTGCCGGCGGTGACGAAGGCTGAGGCCGACAAGGCCCTCGAGCGCTTCATCGGCGGCTTCAACAAGATCCGCCGCACCCTCGACCCCGAGCTGAACCCCCGCTACGAGGCGGGCGCGATGCTCGCCCTGGACCAGGCTGCGGTCAAGGCGGCGCACGGCGCGAACCCGAAGGGCGCGCCGAACTCCGCGCCGGTGACGTACAAGGACGCGCACTTCACCGTGCCCAAGCAGGTGGGCTGGCCGAGGTCGTTCGTCGCCGATGCGCTCACCAACCTCACGTCCCGCCGCACCGGCACGCTGATCCGCTGGTACCTGGTGTTCAGCCGGGACAGCATCGATGCACCGTGGCGCGTGGTCTACCAGGCGACGTTCCCGGACAACAAGGCGCCCGAGCTCAAAACGGACGCGGACGGCTTCGCCGAGTCGGTGCCCACGGGCGGCGCGTCGGACCTGGTGGTGGACCCGGGCGAGCTGAGCAAGACGTACGCGGACTACCTCAACACCGGCAAGGGCGACGTCTTCGCGTCCGGCCCGAACACCGACCAATGGCGGGCGAAGCGGGCCAAGGACGCCAACGGGGTGGGTTCGCGGATCCTGTACGAGGACTCCCCCGCCGCCTTCCCGCCGGTCGCGCTGCGCACGAAGGACGGCGGGGCGCTGGTGTTCTTCGCGACCTACTACCACCAGCAGAAGACGGTGTCCCCGGGGATGATCATCACGGTGGGGCCGGACCTGCGGGGGATACTGCAGGGCCCGATGAAGAAGAAGACCACCCAGATGGCGATCTCCAACGTCTCGGGACAGGCGGTCAAGGTGCCGGCGAAGAGCGCCGGCGGCAAGGTCGCCTTCCTCTACCGGCTGGATGCGAAGACCTCGCTGAAGGCCCAGTAGCCTCGCGCGCACCACGGGGCCGTCGGTTTTCCGGCGGCCCCTTTGCCGTGCCCACCTACCCCACGTGCCCCCGGGGCCGGGCGTACGGGAACGGGCTCGGCGTCCGGGAACGGGGTCAGCGGCCGATCGGCCAGGCCGCCGTCTCGTGGTCCGGCGAGCCTTCGAGGAACGCCGCGCAGGCGTCGGTGAGCGACTCCAGCAGCGTCAGCGGGTCGGGCAGCGGCAGCTCGGGGCCGCGCAGCCAGGTCACCGGGGGCTGCTCGCCGGGCAGCGTCGAGGGGGGCAGCAGGACGTAGCTGCCGCGGCAGTGCCAGCGCAGCCCGGGGTGCTCGTCGAGGGTCTCGGGGTGGCAGTCCAGCTCGCAGGGCCACCACTCGTCCTCGTCGTCCGGGGTGCCGCGGGTGGCGGTGAAGAACAGCATCCGGCCGTCGCCGAAGCCGGCGCCGCTGAGGGTGACGGGGCCGACGTCGATGCCCGCCGCGTCCAGTCGGCCCAGCGCGCTGCGGCCCGCCTCGACGGGGACGTCCAGCACGTCGTGGGCGATGCCGGTGGCGGTGATGAAGTTGGCCTGCGGGAAGGTGCGTACCCAGGCGGCGACCTTGTCGCGGTCGGTGGTGGCGACGGTCTGCCAGCCGAAGGAGACGGGATGCCGGCCCGGGGTGGGACAGCCGATGCGTTCACAGGAACAGCCGTAGCCGGAGGGGTGCGCCGCCGGGGCCACCGGGAAACCCGCGTCGGCCGCCGCCAGCAGCAGGTCCTCGCGGCCGCGCGCAGCCGTCGATCCCGTGTCCGTATCGCCGCCGTCCGATCCGCTCCTCGGGCGGCGCAGCCACTGGGAGAACCTGCTCTTGCGGTCCATCTATCCCCTCACTTCGAGCGGTGGTCTGGGATCAATGCTGCCACCATCCTGCGCCCCAGGTGACCGGTGTGCGGATCCGGGGTGAACGAATGAGGGGCGGATCCCGGCAAATGCCGCCTCAGCGGCAATCCGCCGGTTCGGTCAGTCGCGTGGCCGCAGACCACGCAACACCAGGTCGACCAGGGTGTCGACGTAGTCGTAGGTCAGTTCGCCGGTGCGCATCAGCCAGCGCTGTGAGAACGGACTCATCACCATTTCGGCGGCCACCCGGGGATCGACGTCGGCGGCCACTTCGCCGGATTCCTGGGCGGCGCGGATCCGGTCGGCGTAGACGCGGATGCCGGGTTCCAGCAGCCGGGTGACGAAGGTGCGCGAGAGCTCCTCGTCGTTGGCGCCGGCCGCCGCGAGGGCGCGGTACGGGGCCTGCCACGCGACGTCGTTGAACTCGTCGGCGGTCGCCCGCAGCACGAACTTCAGGTCCGCCGCCAGATCGCCGGTGTCCGGGAGGCCCTGTTCGTAGTCCTCGCCCACGCTGTCGGTGAACGCGTCCAGGAGAACGGCGGCCTTGGAGGGCCACCAGCGGTAGATCGTCTGCTTGCCGACGCCGGCTCGGGAGGCGATGCCCTCGATCGTGAGCTTGTCGTAGCCGACCTCGCCGACGAGGGCGAGGGCGGCGTCGAAGATCGCGTGGCGGGAGCGTTCGCTGCGGCGGGTGGCGTCGGGGGCTGTCTTGTCGGCCATGGGGCCGAGCTTACCGGGGCGTAAGGCGAGACGTATCGTCTTGGACGGCTTGACAAGACGCTTCGTCTCGCGGCATGCTCGGCAACAAGCGAGACGGACCGTCTCGCCGATGGCCGAGGAAAGGACCGATCATGAGCAAGGGAAACGCAGGCGGCATGCTCGGCGTGGGCGGCACCCGCAACAAGCTCTCCCGCGGCGCGCTGCGCGGCGGCGGGCAGGGCGGCCACGCCGCCGGAGGGCGCCCCGACCCCCAGGCGCAGCGCCGCGAGCTGCTGCGCAGACTCCAGGAGGAGCGAGGAGCCCGGTAGGGGGCGGGGGGGCGCCGCCGGCACCCCGCGACGGAGTGACTCGAGGCAGGAGCCGTTGCCGGTTGCGGTACACGATGCGCCGACCGGTCGGCGGCGACGCGTCAGGCCCAGTCGTCTCCGGCACCCCGCGGCGGAGTGACCCGAGGCAGGAGCCGTTGCCGGTTGCGGTACACGATGCGCCGACCCGGCAGCGGCATCGCGTCAGGCCCAGTCGTCGCCCCAGGACGCGTCCCGGGCGGCACGGTAGTCGGTGCCGTGCCGCTTGGTGACCGTGCTGCGCCGCAGGCCCTCCTTCGCGGTGCAGAGGTCCAACAGGACCTGGCCCTTGCGCAGTTGCGGCTTGCGGACGATCCGGGACGGGGCGGCGGAGGCGTCGAGGGAGGTGGCCGCGACATAGCTGAACTTCTCGTCCTCGTACGGCAAGGAGCCGCCCTTGACCTGCCGGTGCAGCGACGAGCGGCTGACCCGCGCCGAGAAGTGGCACCAGTCCTCGCCGACGGCGATCGGGCAGGTGTCGCCGTGCGGGCACGGCGCGACGACCCGCAGGCCCGCCGCGATGAGCTGGTCGCGGGCCTCGCGGATGCGGAGATAGCCGTCGGGGGTACCCGGCTCTATCAGGACGACGGACGTGGCGGAGGCGGCGGCTTCGACCACGGCGCGGCGGGCGTCGGGGCGCAGCTCGCCCAGCACGTAGGAGACGGTCACCAGGTCCGTGCCCGCCGGGACCGTCAGCCCCTCGCCGATGATCCCCCGCTGCCACTGGGTGCCGGGCAGGATCCCGGCGGCAAGTTCACGGCCCAGGTCGAGGGCGGGCTGCGCCCAGTCCAGGACCGTGCTGCGGTGGCCCTCCCAGGTGGCCGCGGCGGCCCAGGTGGCGGCGCCCGTGCCGCCGCCGATGTCGAGATGGGTGGCCGGGGACCAGTCCGGGACGCGGACGGCGAAGGCGGTCAGCGCGGCCCGTACGGCCTCGAAGGTCGCCGGCATCCGGTAGGCGGCGTACGCGGCGACATCGGCGCGGTCCCGCAGGACCGGGGCGTCGGTGGGGGTGGTGCCCCGGTAGTTGGCGATCAGCCGGTCGACGGCCTGCGCGGCCTGCTTGGGCGGCAGGCCGTCGAGCAGGCCGGCCAGGGCGGCGCGCAGTTCCTCGTGCATTGGGCCAAGTTTACGGGGCGCCCGGCCGGCCCCGGGCCGGTCAGCGGACGACGGCGCGCGCCAGGCAGGTCGCGGCGGCCGCCCGCGGGGCGCTGCCGCCGTTCGTGCGCCGGGGGTGGACGGTGTTGGCCAGCAGCACCAGGAACGTGTCGGTGGCCCGGTCCAGGACCAGGCTGGTGCCGGTGAACCCGGTGTGCCCGGCCGCGCCCCGCCCCGCCAACTCCCCCATGAAATACGGCTGGTCGACGCCGAAGCCGAGGCCGGGCGGATCCAGCAGGGCGGCCACCGCCTCCGGCCCCAGGATGCGGGCGGAGCCGTACGCGCCGCCGTTGAGCAGCGCCCGGCACAGCACGCCCAGGTCCTGGGCGGTGGAGAAGAGGCCCGCATGGCCGGCGACGCCGCCCAGCGCCCAGGCGTTCTCGTCGTGCACCACGCCGCGCAGCAGCCCCCGGTCCGCCTTGGCCCACGGCCGCCGCTGGTCCTCGGTCGCCGCCACGCCCGGCGGCGCCAGCGGCCCGTAGGAGGTGCTGGTCAGGCCCAGCGGCCGCGCGATGCCCTCCCGTACGAGGGCGTCCAGGCGGTGCCCGGTGACCGCCTCCAGGACCAGCTGGAGCGCGATCAGGTTGAGATCGGAGTAGCGGTACGCGCCACCGGGCGGGCCCGCCGGGGCGGCCGACTCCGCCCACAGCAGCGCCAGCTGGTCGGCGCGCCCGGTGCGCTCGTGGAACGGCAGCTCGGGGCGCAGGCCGGAGGTGTGGGTGAGCAGCAGGCGGACCGTGCTGCCCGGGGCGAAGGCCGGGAGATGGGCGTGCACCTCGTCGTCGAGGTCCAGGCGGCCGGCCTCCACCTGCTGCAGGGTGACGATCGCGGTGAAGAGCTTGCTGAGCGAGGCGAGGTCGAAGACCGTACCGACCCGCATCGGCTCCCACAGGTCGCGGGGAAGATCCAGGCCGCGGTCCCGCTCGGGGTCGTAGGCGCGGTAGCGGACCGCCCAGCCTGCGGCGGCCTCGGCGGCGACGAACGGGCCGCGCCCGGCCAGCACCACCGCGCCCGCGCACCAGGCGGGCCGCCCCTCGGGCAGCGCCCGCACACCCTGGACCAGCCGCTCCATCCATGCGGGGTCGAGTCCCGCCCGGGCCGGTGTGCCGTGTCTGAGTCCCGGTGCGTTCAGAGTGTCTTCCTCTCGCCCGCCGTGCCGCCGAAGTTCTCCCCCCTACGCTGCCACGGGCGGCACATTCCCAGGAAGCACACGAGCGCCGAAACGGCGCAGGAAAGCTGCACCACGGCCATCGGTACGGCGGTCCGCTCGCCCGCGATGCCCACCAGCGGGGAGGCGACCGAGCCGAGGAGGAACGTCGAGGTGCCCAGCAGGGCGGAGGCGGAGCCCGCCGCGTGCGGGGTGCGCAGCAGGGCCAGGGTGTTGGTGCTCGGCATGACCAGGCCCATCGCGGCCATCAGCACGAACAGCCCGGCGGCCACCGGCACCAGGCCCACCGCGCCGAAGACCCCGGAGGACATCAGCAGCAGCCCCGCCGCGGCGACGGCGATCAGCACCAGACCGACGCCCAGCACCTTGTCCATGGCGACCCGCCCGACCAGCACCTTGCCGTTGATCTGGCCGACCAGCACCAGGCCGACGGAGTTGAGGCCGAAGAGCAGGCTGAAGACCTGCGGGGAGGCGCCGTAGATCTCCTGGACGACGAACGGTGAGGCGGAGATGTAGGCGAAGAGGGCGGCGAAGGCGAAGGCGCCGGCCAGGAGGTAGCCGGAGAAGGCCCGGTCGGCGAGCAGGCCGCGCATGGTGCGCAGGGTGTGGACGAGGCCGCCGGAGTGCCGCCGGGCGGGCGGCAGCGTCTCGTGCAGCGTGCGCCACACCAGGAGGGTGAGCAGGACGCCGACGACGGTCAGGACGACGAAGACGCCGCGCCAGTCGGTGGCCCGCAGGATCTGGCCGCCGATCAGCGGTGCCACCACCGGGGCGACGCCCGAGATCAGCATCAGGGTGGAGAAGAACCGCGCCATCGCCACGCCGTCGTAGAGATCACGCACCACGGCCCGCGCGATGACGATGCCGGCCGCACCGGCCAGGCCCTGCAACAGGCGGAAGGCGATGAGCAGTTCGGCGGTGGTGGCGACCACGCACAGGGCGGTGGCCAGGATGTAGATCACCATGCCGGCCAGAAGCGGGCGGCGCCGTCCCCACTTGTCGCTCATCGGGCCGACGATCATCTGGCCCAGGGCCATGCCCGCCAGACATGTGGTGAGGGTCAGCTGGACGGTGGCGGCGGGGCTGTGCAGGGCGGCGGTGACCTGCGGCAGGGCCGGCAGGTACATGTCCATGGAGAGCGGCGGGACCGCCGTGAGGCCGCCGAGGACGAGGGTGACGAGGAGGCTGGTGCGGCGGGACGCGGACGGTGCAGACGGTGCTGCCGCCGCGCCCCGCCCGGATATTGCGGGCTGGTCCTGGGTTCCGGCCGTGCTGGGGCCCGGCTCCGTCATGAGCGTCTCCATGGGTGAGTGATGGCCGCACCATGGTGGCACGCAGACGGCGACGCCCGGCCGGGTTCCCGGCCCTCCATTGGTCCTACGCCGCGCGCATGAGCGGAATGTACGCAAGGACGTAGGACCAAGGGAGGTCACCGGCGGCCGGCCGTGCCTCAGGCGGGCTTCAGCCCCGGGTCGCCCGCCTCGGAGACGAACGACGCGGCGGTCCGCACCGGCGCCCCGGGCGTGGTGACGGCGGACACCGTCCGGTAGTCGCCGCGCGCGGCATCCTGCCCGAGGGTGACGGTCACATAGCCGCGCCGCCCGTTGTAGAACTTCAGATGCGGGTTGGCGGCCATGTACGTGCCCCAGTTGGCGGGCTTGTCCGCGCCGTCCTTGCCGCTGGCGATGGAGCTGGTCACGAACTCCACGCCGGCGGTCCGCGACCCCGGATCCTTGAAGTCCTTCTTGATGTCGAAGGCGTAGTGGACGTGCACATCGCCGGTGAGCACGACGAGGTTGTCCACGCCGGCCGATTCCGCGCCCGCCAGCACCCGCTCCCGGGAGGCCGTATAGCCGTCCCAGCCGTCCATGCTGACCTGGTAGTCGTCGCCCGTGGCATTGCGCCGCTCGGAGAACGTGACCTGCTGGGGCAGCACGTTCCACCGGGCGGTGGAGGCCCGCCAGCCGTCGATCAGCCACCGCTCCTGCGCCGCGCCGGTCAGGGTCCGCTTCGGGTCCTGCGACTCCGGGCCGGGCGCGTGCCAGCCGTCCCCGTACGCCTGGTCGGAGCGGTACTGGCGGGTGTCGAGGATGTCGAACTGGGCGAGCTGCCCGTACTGGACGCGGCGGTAGAGCTGGGCGTCGGAGCCGGTGGGCCGCTGCGGGCGGCGCAGCGGCTGGTTCTCCCAGTACGCGCGGTAGGCGGCGGCCCGGCGGACGAGGAACTCGGCGGGCGGGAGGTTGTCCTCGCTGATGTCGGAGGCGTAGTTGTTCTCCACCTCGTGGTCGTCCCAGGTGACGAGGAAGGGGTGCGCGGCATGGGCGGCCTGGAGGTCCGGGTCGGACTTGTACAGGGCGTAGCGCAGCCGGTAGTCGTCCAGGGTGACCGTCTCGCGGTTGAAGAACGCGGGCAGCGTCCGGTCGGTGTAGTTGCGGGCGCCGCCCACCGCGCTGACCGGGTACTCGTAGAGGTAGTCGCCGAGGTGGAAGACGATGTCGAGGTCCTCCTGCGCCAGGTGCCGGTAGGCCGTGAAGTAGCCGTCGTGGTAGGCCTGGCAGGAGACGGCGGCCAGCTTGAGGTCGGAGATCCGGGCGCCGCGGGCGGGCGCGGTGCGGGTGCGGCCGACGGGGCTGATCCAGCTGCCGGCGCGGAAGCGGTAGTAGTAGACGCGGTCGGGGGCGAGGCCGGTGGGCTCGATGTGCACGGAGTGGTTGAACTCCGGGTGCGCGTCGGCGCTGCCCTTGCCCGCGAGCCGCTGGAACCGCTCGTCGTAGGCGACCTCCCAGCGGACCGTGACCCGGGCGTTCGGCATGCCGTTGCCCGGCTCGTACGGGCGCGGGGCGAGCCGGGTCCACAGCACCACGGAGCCGGGCAGCGGGTCGCCGGAGGCGACGCCCAGGGTGAAGGGGTTCTCGCTGATCTTCCGGGCGTCGGCCTCCGCGGCGTAGGCGGCGCCGGTGCCCGGCAGGTTGGTCGCGAAGGCGAGCGCGGCGGCTGCGCCGGTGACGGTGAGAAAGCGACGGCGGCCGACGTGCGCGGCGGCGGCCCGGATCTCCTGCTCGTGCGCCGGGGTCTGCTGCTGGCGCGCGGCGTGCTGGGTCATCTGCCCCTCCCCTGACGGTGGTTGTCACCAGTGATTGGAGGGGTCGGTCCTGGCGTGCCGCTGTCGCCGGTCCGACGCATACATGACAGTCGGATGAGGACTGGGCCCGCAACGGACGCCCCGGGACAATCGCGGCACCCTGCCGCCCCGCCCCGGGCCGCCGCGCCGGGCCCGGTCCCACGTGGTGAGCGCGGCCCGTCCGCCCCGCGCCCGCCGTCTACGCTGCCGCCATGGCACAGAACACCAACCAGGCCGACGCGGTGGACGAGACGGACCGGGTACGTACGGCGCCCGCCAACGGCAAGGTGGCCGTGGTCACCGGCGCCGGTTCCGGCATCGGCCGGGCGGTCGCCCGGGAGCTGATCGCCGCCGGCTGGCACGTGGCCCTGGCCGGACGGCGCCCGGAGGCGCTCGACGAAACCGCCCGGCCGTTCGGCTCCCTCGGCACCAACGGCCCCGCGGTCGCCCCGGTGCCGACCGACGTCACCCGCCCCGACGAGGTCGACGCCCTCTTCGCCGCCGTCCGCGACCGCTTCGGCCGCCTGGACCTGCTCTTCAACAACGCGGGCACATTCGGCAGGCCGGGCCCGCTGGAGGACATCTCGTACGAGGACTGGCGCGCGGTCGTCGACGTCAACCTCACCGGCTCCTTCCTCTGCGCCCAGGCCGCGTTCCGCGCCATGAAGGAGCAGGATCCGCAGGGCGGCCGGATCATCAACAACGGTTCCGTCTCCGCCCACGTACCGCGGCCGCACTCCGTCGCCTACACGGCCACCAAGCACGCCATGACGGGCCTGACCAAGTCCCTGTCCCTGGACGGCCGTCCGTACCGGATCGCCTGCGGCCAGATCGACATCGGCAACGCCGCCACCGAGATGACCGGCCGGATGCAGACCGGCATCCTCCAGGCCAACGGCGGGACGGCGGTCGAGCCGGTGATGGACGCGACGGACGTCGCCCGTACGGTGCTGCACATGGCCTCGCTGCCGCTGGAGGCGAACGTGCAGTTCGCGACCGTCATGGCGACGGCCATGCCGTACATCGGACGGGGCTGAATTCCCCTCCGCCGAAGGGGAATAGCCGGACCCTAGCGCCGCGTTCCCCCGGCATGACAGAGAACAACACCGGCCAGGACACCTCCCGGACCACCCCCGAGGTCCTGCGTTACACCGCCTTCTCCACCGACCCGAAGGGCGGCAACCCGGCCGGTGTCGTCCTCGACGCCACGGGCCTGGACGACGCCGCGCAGCTGGCCATAGCGGCCGAAGTGGGCTATTCGGAGACGGCGTTCCTCACCCCGCCGCCCGAGGGCCTGGGCGGCGAGCCGGGCCGCGCCTTCACCATCCGCTTCTTCAGCCCGCTCGCCGAGGTGGCGTTCTGCGGCCATGCCACGGTCGCCACCGCCGTGGCCCTCGCCGAGCGGTCCGGCCCCGGCGACCTGCTCTTCGCCACCCAGGCGGGCCCGGTCCCGGTCACCGTCCGCGAGGAGTCCGGCGTCCTCCAAGCCACGCTCACCAGCGTCGAGCCCCACGTCACGGACGTCACCGACGCCGACCTCGCCGAGGCCCTGGCCGCCCTCGACTGGCCCGCCTCGGACCTCGACCCGGCCCTGCCGCCCCGCATCGCCTTCGCCGGAAACAACCACCTGGTCCTCGCCGCCGCCACCCGCGACCGCCTCGCCCGCCTCGACTACGACTTCGACCGCCTGGCGGCCCTGATGCGCCGTCTCGACCTGACCACCCTCCAACTGGTCTGGCGCGAGTCGGAGTCGGTCTTCCACGTCCGCGACCCCTTCCCGGTGGGCGGCGTCGTCGAGGACCCGGCCACGGGCGCCGCGGCGGCCGCCTTCGGCGCGTACGCCCGGGCGCTGAACCTCGTCGAGGAGCCCGCCACGCTGACGCTGCACCAGGGGCACGACCTGGGGCGGCCGGGGCTGCTGACGGTCGAGCTGCGGGCGGGGGACGCGCGGTCGCATGTGACGGGCGCGGCGACGGTCATCGACTGAGGGCAACGGGAGACGGCGACGGCCGTCGGGCAGGGCCGAGGGTCAGCGGGCGCCGGAAACCGGGAACCAGGAACCGGAGAACTCGGTAGGCAGCGCCTCGGCCGTCGCCCCGCCGGACGGCCCGGTCGACCCGCCCCCGGCCGTCCCGCGCGGGGCCGCACGACACGCAACGGACCGGACACCGACAGCCCGGACGACTGCCGTGGTGCGCCCCCGCGCCCCGCTCACCCCAGCGGGTGGTCCACCCACGCGACCATCGCCGACAGCGCGACGACGATCGCCACCAGCACGCCGAACACCAGCAACGGCCGTGCGTGGTAGGCCCATTGCCGGCCACGCGCCGATCCCCGCCCGGACGCACGCGGGTGCGCCCGCAGTCCCGCGCCCCGGCCTCCGCTCCGCAGGCCCAGCGCCCAGGTGACCCGTCGCTTCCAATAGACCAGCCGGTAGTAGTGCTTGAGCACCGCATCCCCCGCACGTTTTTTCGAATGAAATCCGTACGAGGGTACTGGCGCCCACCCGCCCACGGCCCCGGCGCCGACAAGCCGAAGCCCGTCGACGGCCGGTACGGCCATCGACGGGCTCAGACGTGACGGATCGGGACCGCGACGGTCGGGATTCCGACGGTCGGGATAGCGGCGGTCGGGACGATCCCGGCGGGCCGAGCGCAGGCAGGCCGTCTAGTAGCCGCCGTCGCCCTGCCCCTCCTCGCTCTCCCACCAACCGTCGTGGCAGACGCGGCCCTCAGGGTCGTGGTCGCCCTCGTTGTAGTCCCCGTACCCCGTCGTCTCACCATTGGGGCCCTGCCCCCAGCTGGTGTAGTAGTACCGGCACCCCTGCCCCTGCCCCTGCCCCTGCGCCGCCTGAGCGGCGGGCACCGCCGCCAGCCCGGCCCCCAGCACCATCAGCCCGGCGATCGCGGCACGCGTCAGCTTTCCCATGAACCAGCCTTTCCCTTGTTAGTGGCCGGACTTTTCCGCCCGGCGAAGAGAAATTCCGAAGAGGCCACAAAAGCCCTTCCACGGAGGGCAGGTACAAGAAATTCATGGGCCCCCTGCACCGAATCCGGACCCCTCCGGAACGCCGCCACATTAGCCCGCGGCACGGACGGCGCCGCATTACCCGATCGGACGAGTTTGACCCGAGGCGACACGGGCACACACAGGGACAACTAGCCTTTGAACAGGAATGATACGACCCTGAGGCATCGGGACGGACGAGCCTGAGGGCCGCACACCGACCACCACACCGTCCATTTCCCGCCTTTTCCTCTGGCCGGAACAACTCCCCTTCCACGGCGGCGGAATTTCCCAGACCGACGCAATTTCCGGCTGTCCCACTTTCCCTTGACAGACCCTCACCACGATGAGGTGAAGCAGGAAGCGGGAAGGCGGGAAGGGCGAGAACGCATAGAGCATCACGCACAGGAAACCGTCAGCCGATGGACGTCGAGACCGGGCCACCCCAACACCGCAGCCCCCGCCCAGCAGTTGGGACCACCCCGCGACACGGCCGCCCACTCCCCCGGACCCCCACCCCGCTTCGGCCACCACACGTCGAGGACCGACCCCCGGTTGATTTCACAAATGCACAATCGCGTAGGGTGGTTTGGTGCGAGGGAGCCCGCACCCGGCCTTCCGGCGACCAACCTCCGGCCGATGAGGGCTCCCCGCGTGGAACCCGCTGTCGTTTCTCGCGTTCACGAAAGGGGACTCCCCATGCAGTCTACGGAAGCACACCCGAACCCCCCTCGCCCCGGCCGATGGCACGGCTACCGCCGACTCGTGGCCACCAACTTCCTGCGCGGCGCCTCGTACGCCTGCGGCACGGCGGTCATCGGCCTCGCGACATGGTGGCTGCAGAACCGCTGAACCACACCTGAGGTCTCGTCAGGACCACCGGAGACGTGGGGAACTTCACCGGCCCTCGGTCACGCCGACCCGAGGGCCTGAAAGGCCCAGGACCTGCCCAACGGCGTACCGCGCGGTCCCCGCTGCGCCCGCTTTCCGCGCATGCCTTTCCCCGAACGGGCACCGCACCCAACTGGATCAGCGGACCGGGCACCGGCGGAGCACCGTGAGCCGGCGCTGTCACCCTGCGACGCACCCGGAACAAAGAGCGCCGCTCCGAGGCCGACGCGGTGGTGCGCCGGTCAGCGCGGGCGCGTTGGGTGGCGGCGTCAGCTGGAACCGACATTGCGGTGTGCGTGGTACTCGGCGGTGGTGCAGTCGCCGCGAAACAGATGGGCCGAGAGCGCGAGGGAGTGCAATTCGGCCCGCGGGGCGCCCCGTGTGCCGGTGCAGGGTGCCTGCGTGGGACCAGATGCGGAATGTGATCGCCTGGTCGCCCGGCAGTTCGGCCAGCACCTGGGCTTCGCGCATGTGCGCCGTGGCGCGGACTCGCCGCGCTCGGCGGTTGGCTTCGCCTGCGGGCCGATACCGCCACCGAAGGCACCGAGGAGCCCCTCGGGGAGCGGGCACCGATCGATTCTCCCCAGGCACTCCCCAGGGGAAGTACGGATCATGAAAAACGCCCCTCCGTTGCAGGTCAGGGGCGGAGGCGGCGGACGAGTCGGCCTGTACGCCGGGTTCTGTCTCCCCCGGTCCTTGCGGGCCGAGGGGAGGCGGCCATCCATCTAGGGCTGCCGTTGCCGACAGCCTCGTGCGGTCTACCCGCGGACTCGGGCGGGCAGCCCTCGGTCGTCCGCGCAGAGCCATCTGTCGAGGGCTCCTCTTGACCTTGCTCCGGGTGGGGTTTACCTAGCCCTCCGAGTCACCTCGGAGGCTGGTGGTCTCTTACACCACCGTTTCACCCTTACCGGCGGCCGAAGCCTCCGGCGGTCTGTTTTCTGTGGCACTGTCCCGCGGGTCACCCCGGGTGGGCGTTACCCACCACCCTGCCCTGTGGAGCCCGGACGTTCCTCGGGGAGACCTGATGATCTCCACGCGGCCGCCCGGCCGGCTCGTCCGCCGTGCCGACCATGCTACCTGGCGTACAACGGCGGCTTGACCTTGCCGCGACGGCAACGTTTTTACTGGCCGCATGAGGATCGGAGAACTCGCAGGTCTGGTCGGGGTCAGCACCCGCGCCGTACGTCACTACCACCACATCGGGCTGCTGGCCGAGCCCGAACGCCGCGCCAACGGCTACCGGGAGTACGGGCTGCGGGACGCGGTCGCCCTCGCGCGCCTGCGCCGGCTGACGGAGCTGGGATTCGGGCTGGACGAGGTGCGGGACATACTCGCCGACGATTCGGGGCGCGAGCTGCACGAGGTGCTGGCCGAGCTGGATGCGGACCTGGCCCGGCAGGAGGAGGAGATCCGGGCGCGGCGGGCCCGGCTGGCCGCCCTGAAACGGCAGGCGGAGGAGCACGGCGGACTGCCCGCGGAGGGTCCGGTGTCGGACGAACTGGCCGCGCTCTTCGGGGAGATGGCCCGCACCGCGGCCGCGCGTCCCGGCCCGGAGCCCGCGATGGCGGCGAAGGAACGGGAGGTGCTGGCGCTGCTGGAGTCGACGGCGGGCGGAGGAGCGGGCAGCCGGGTGGTGGAGCTGCTCGGGGAGGCGGGCGCGGAGCCGGGGGCGATGACCCGGATTTACGAGGTGTACGGGCTGCTCGATGCGCTGGCGGAAGCCGCGCCGGACGATCCGCGGGTGGCGCGGGTGGCGCAGGCGCTCGCCGACTGCATCCCGGATGCGGTGATCGCCGAGGTCGGCGAGGAGGACTGGGGGCGGGTGGCCGGGCAATGTGCGGAGCCGGAGGACGGATTCCTCGCGGCGTACTACGCGCACTTCGGGCCCGCGCAGGCCCAGGCCGTACGCCGGGCGATCCAGCTGGTCGTGGAGCGTGCGCGGTGAGCCGGGGCGGCACGCTGCGCCGGCTGGCCGTCCACGAGGCCCGGTCGATGGCCGGCCTGGTGCGGTGGGTGGCGCGGCGGCGGACCGGGGTGGCTGCGGGCGAACGGGAATGGGCGTACGCGGCGGGGCAGGCGGCCGTCGTTTACGGGCTGACGTTCGTGTGTGTGGTGGAGACCGTCGGGGTGAGTGTGCTGCTCGCGGACCATCCGGTGCCGCATGCGGTGATGCTAGCCGTCGATGTCTACACGGTGCTGATGATGCTGGGGTTCCAGGCCACGGCGGTCACCCGGCCGCATGTGCTCGGGGCCGACGCCCTGCTGGTGCGCGCCGGCGCCCGGATGGAGATACGGGTCCCCCTGGAGGCGATCGTCTCGGTACGGCATGAGCTCCGGTCCGCCCACGACGGCAAGGGCGGCGACGGGACCGTGGCGATGGCCGTGGGCGGGCAGACCTCGGTGACGCTCGAGCTGGCCGAACCGGTCGTTGCGGTGGGGCTGTCGGGGCGGCGCGACACGGTGCGTACGGTGCACTTCCATGCCGATGACGCGCGGGGCGCGGTGGCGGCCGTACGGGCCGCGGTCAGGGAGAGGGCCGCGGCCCTGGAGACGGCGGCGGCCGGGGAGACGGCGGCGGTCAGGCCGGAGTGAAGCGGATCGGGGCGTGTCCCGGGTCGGCGGCGGTCAGACGCACCTGGATGCGGTGGCCGAGGGGCAGGCCGGGGCCGTCGGGGGCGGATTCGATGCGGCCGATGACGGCCGGGTCGTAGAGGTGGACGGTGCCCTGGGTCGGGTCGTCCTCCTCGGTCTCGACCACCAGACCTTCGAAGATCTCGCCCACCCGGTCGCGCAACAGCGCCGCCTCCACGAGGTCGACGCAGGCCCGCTCGACCTGGTTGGCGCGCTGGGTACCGGTCTCCATCTCGCGCGGCAGGACGGCCAGCGCGCCGCGGACCCAGTCGGCCGGTTCGCTGCCGGCCGAGGCGGCCAGGCACAGCTCGGAGGTGTAGCGGTCGACCAGCCGCCGCAACGGCGCGGTGGCGTGCGCGTACGGGGCGGCGACGGCGGCGTGCAGCGCGGCGGAGGCGTCCGGCGGGGTGCCGTCGAAAGAGGTGTAGCCGGCGCCGCGCAGCAGGGCGGTGCACTCCTGGAGGAAGGCCGCGTGGGTGGCGCGGCGCGGGTCGAGGGTGCGGACGAGGGCGGCGTAGGACGTGTGGTGGGGCCAGTCGACACCGAGGGCGCGGGCGGTCAGCCGGAGGCGGGCCACGGAGCCGTCCGGGGCGAGGGGCAGCGTACGGAGGATGCCGGTGCCGGAGGCGAGCATCAGCTCGGCCGCGGCCATGCCGGTGAGCAGGGAGATCTGGGCGTTCCAGCCCTCGGCCGGGAGGGGGGCGCGGTAGGCGAGGGTGTAGCGGCCGCCGCGCTCGACGATCTGCTGCTCGGGGACGTTGAGGGAGATGGCGCCCCGGGCGACCTCCAGCTCCTCCCGCAGCAGGCCGATCTCGCGGAGCAGGGCGAGCGGTTCCTCGGCGGTCCTGTCGTCGACGACCCGCTGGACTCCCGCGTAGTCGAGCCGGGCGCGGGAGCGGACCAGGGCGCGGCGTACGGAGGTGGCGGTCAGGGCGCCGTGTTCGTCGAGGTCGTGCTGCCACAGGACGGCCGGGCGGTCCTGGTCGGGCAGCAGGCTGGCGGCGCCCTCGCTGAGGGTGTACGGGTGCAGCGGGACGCGTTCGTCGGGGAAGTAGAGGGTGGCCACGCGGTGGTGCGCCTCGGCGTCGAGGGCGCCGCCGGGGGTCACGAAGGAGGCCACGTCGGCGATGGCGTAGTGGATACGGAAGCCCCCGCCGGGCCGCCGGGACAGGAACATGGCCTGGTCGAGGTCGAGGGAGCCGGGCGGGTCGAGGGTGAAGAGGGGGAGGCCGGTGGCGTCCTCGAGGGTGTGCTCGGTCGCCACCGCGCCGTCGGCGGCCGGGATCCGCGGGGCACGGGCGGCGCTCTCCGCCTCGGCCTGGGCCGTGGGCGGGAAGTGGTCCGGGATCTCCAGCCGTGCGCGCAGGTCATGCAGCGCGGCGCGCAGCGGGGCCTCGGCAGCGTCGGTCACATGCATATGGCGACGGGGCATATAACCGAGCGTATGGCGGGGCGGCGCCGGTGGCGCGGTGTGATCGGCCGCCCCGCGCTCCGGGCGCCGCGGAGCGCGGGGCTCGGCCGCCCCGGGCGGGCCCCTTTCCCACGGGGTGAGCGTGTGCTTCGGCCGCGGGCCCCAGGCCATACGCTTTCTCGGGGCCGCACCCCCGCCCGTACCGCCGTGAAGGAGAACACCGTGCTCGTGCTGTTGCCGCCGTCCGAGGGGAAGGCCGCGGGAGGGACCGGGGCGAAGCTGGACGTGGGATCGCTGTCGCTGCCGGGGCTGAACGCGGCGCGCGAGGCGGTGCTGGAGGAGCTCGTCGAGCTGTGCGCGGCGGACGCGACCAAGGCCCAGGAGGTGCTCGGGCTCAGCCAGGGGCTGAGGGGCGAGATCGCCAAGAATGCCGGGTTGCGCACGGCCGGGACGCGGCCGGCCGGGGAGATCTACACCGGGGTGCTCTACGACGCCCTGGGGCTGGCCACGTTGGACAAGCGGGCGCGACGGCTGGCCGAGGAGTCGCTGCTGGTGTTCTCGGGGCTGTGGGGCGCCGTGCGGATCGGCGACCGGATTCCGTCCTACCGCTGCTCGATGGGCGTGAAGCTGCCGGCGCTGGGCGCCCTGGGGGCCCACTGGCGGGCGCCGATGGCCGAGGTGATGCCCGAGGCGGCCGGGGAGGGGCTGGTGCTCGATCTGCGGTCCGCGGCGTATGCGACGGCGTGGAAGCCCAAGGGCGAGGTCGCGGCGCGTACCGCCACGGTGCGGGTGCTGCAGTCGAAGATCGTGAACGGGGTCGAGAAGCGGTCGGTGGTGAGCCACTTCAACAAGGCGACCAAGGGCCGGCTGGTCCGCGACCTGCTGAGCGCGGGGCTGCGGCCGGAGGGTCCGGCGGAGCTGGTGGAGGCGCTGCGCGGGCTCGGTCATGCGGTGGAGGCCGAGGCCCCGGCCAAGGGCGGCAAGGCGTGGGCCATCGATGTGGTCGTGACGGAGCTGTAGGGCGGCTCCGTGGCGGCTCCGTGCACGCAACGCCTGTCGTTGCAGTGTGCGCAACGCTCGTTGCGAGGAGTGGGGCGGTGCACGCACTATGGGCGGCGTGACTAGCGCCGCCTCCTCCCCCGTGCCCCCCTCCCCCTCGGTCCTCGGGCTCGCCCCCGTCATCCCGGTCGTCGTACTGGAGGACGCCGCCGACGCCGTACCGCTCGCCCGCGCGCTCGTCGCGGGCGGGCTCCCGGCGATCGAGGTGACCCTGCGGACGCCCGCCGCCCTGGATGCCATCCGGGCCATCGCCGACGAGGTCCCGGACGCGGTGGTCGGTGCCGGGACGCTGCTCACCCCCGGGCACGTCGAGGCGGCCCGCGCGGCCGGGTCGCGGTTCCTGGTCAGCCCCGGCTGGTCGCCGCGGCTGCTGGGCGCGATGAAGGACTCGGGGGTGCCGTTCCTGCCGGGCGTCTCGACGGCGTCGGAAGTGGTGGCCCTGCTCGACGAAGGCATCACCGAGCTGAAGTTCTTCCCGGCCGAGGCGGCGGGCGGGACGGCCTACCTGAGGTCGCTGGCCTCCCCGCTGCCGCAGGCCCGCTTCTGCCCGACCGGCGGCATCGGTCTGGCGTCCGCGCCCTCGTACCTGGCCCTGCCGAACGTGGGCTGCGTCGGCGGCACCTGGATGCTCCCGGCCGATGCGCTGGCCGCGAAGGACTGGGGCCGGGTCCGTCAACTCGCCGAGGAGGCCGCGCAGTTGGCGGCCTGAGCCGCTCGCGCACCGGCGGCCGCGCGCCGGCCGTTCGCACGACAGGGGCCCGGGACATCGGCGATCCGACGTCCCGGGCCCCTGCGTACGGTGTCCGCAGGCTCTCCTACCGCAGATGCGCCGTCTCGTTCAGCAGCCGCAGCGAGGCGTTCCCGTCCGCGTAGTACGCCACCGCCGACAGCGACGCCGCCGACAGCTCCATCCGGAACAGCGACTCGGGCGGGGCGCCCAGCGCCAGCCGGACCAGGGTCTTGATCGGCGTGACATGCGTGACCAGGAGGACGGTCCTGCCCGTGTAGCGGGCGATCAGCTTGTCGCGGGCGACCGCGACCCGGCGGGCGACCGTGGCGAACGACTCGCCGCCACCGGTGGGCGCCGCCTCGGCGGAGCCGAGCCAGGCGTCGAGGTCCTCGGGGTGGCGCTCGCGCACCTCGGCGAAGGTCAGCCCCTCCCACGCCCCGAAGTCGGTCTCGCGCAGGCCCTCTTCGATACGGACCTCCAGGCCGAGCCGGGCGGCGACCGCCCCGGCCGTCTCCCGGCAGCGCCGCAGCGGCGAGCTGACGACGGCCTGGATCGTGCCGCGGGCGGCGAGCGCGGCGGCGGTGGCCTCGGCCTGGCGGCGGCCGACGGCGGAGAGTTCGGGGTCGCCGCCGCCGCTGCCGGAGAACCGCTTCTCGGGGGTCAGCGCCGTCTCGCCGTGCCGCAGCAGGACGAAGGTCGCGGGCACGCCGAGGTCGGGGGCGCCCCACCCGGCCTGCGGGCCCGCGGACTCGCCCGCCTCGGCGGCTTCGTCGGCGGCCCGCGCGGCGGCGCTGCGGGCGGGCGCGGCCGGGGTGGCGAGCGCCGCCCCGGAGTCGCGGGGCTCCCACTGCTTGCCGCTCTTGCCCGCGTCCATCGCCTCGTTGGCGAGCCGGTCGGCGTGCTTGTTCTTCTCCCGGGGGATCCACTCGTAGGTGACCCGGTCGGGCGGGAAGATCTTCTTCGCCTCGGCGGCCAGCGGCTTCATGTCCGGGTGCTTGATCTTCCAGCGGCCCGACATCTGCTCGACGACGAGCTTGGAGTCCATCCGTACGTGGATCGTGGCCTCGGGGTCCAGGGCGTGCGCGGCGCGCAGCCCGGCCACCAGGCCCTTGTACTCGGCGACGTTGTTGGTCGCCGTGCCGATGAACTCGGCGGCCTCGGCCAGCGCCTCGCCGGTCGCCGGGTCGAGGACCACCGCGCCGTAGCCGGCCGGCCCCGGGTTGCCCCGGGAGCCGCCGTCCGCCTCGACGATGAACTCCGCCGCCATGGCCTACAGGCCCGAGTCGGGCGTGCGGACCAGGATGCGGGTGCAGTTCTCGCAGCGGATGACGGTGTCGGCGGCGGCCGCCCGCACCTCGTTGAACTCGGTGATGTCCAGCTCCAGACGGCAGCCCTCGCAGCGGCGCTGGTAGAGGCGGGCCGCGCCGACGCCGCCCTCCTTGGCGCGGATCTTGTCGTAGAGCTTGAGGAGGTCGGCCGGGATGTCGGCGACGGTCAGCTCGCGCTCCTTGGTGACCGTGTCGCGCTCGGCGTCGATCTCGGCGTAGGCGGCGTCCCGGCGCGCGGCGGCGTCGTCGACCTTGGCCTGGATGGCCTCGACCCGCGCGGTGAGCTCGGTGACCCGCTCCTGGGCGGCCTCGCGGCGCTCCATGACCTCGAGGACGACGTCCTCCAGGTCACCCTGCCGCTTGGCGAGCGAGGTCAGCTCGCGCTGGAGGTTCTCCAGGTCCTTGGGGGAGGTGACGGCTCCGGAGTCCAGGCGCTTCTGGTCGCGGGCGGCGCGCTGGCGCACCTGGTCCACGTCCTGCTCGGCCTTGGTCTGCTCGCGGCTGGTGTCGCTCTCCTCGGTCTGCGCGGCGACGAGCAGGTCGCGCTGCTGGATGAGGTCGGCCTCCAGGGTCCCCAGCTCGGCGAGCTCGGGCAGGTTGTTGCGCCGGTGCGCGAGCTGGGTGAGCCTCACGTCCAGGGCCTGGATGTCGAGGAGGCGGATCTGGTCGGCGGGCGCGGCGTTCAGCGGGGGGCTCCTGGGGTGTTCGTCGGGGTGGTGAGCGGGGCGGACGCCGCGTGGGCGGTCCAGGGGTCGGTGACCGTACGGGAGACATGCGTGCGCAGGCCCCAGCCGTGCCGGTCGGAGACCGCGTCGAGCTGTGCGGCGGCCTGCTCGCACCAGGGCCATTCGGTGGCCCAGTGGGCGGCGTCGAGCAGCGCCAGCGGGGACTTCTGGGTGGCCTCGGAGGCCGGGTGGTGGCGCAGGTCGGCGGTGAGGAACGCGTCCACACCGGCCGCCCGTACGTCGTCGAAGAGACTGTCGCCGGAGCCGCCGGAGACGGCGACCGTACGGATCTCACGGTCGGGGTCGCCGGCCGCCCGGATGCCCTGCGCGGTGGCGGGCAGCCGGGCCGCGGCGTAGGAGGCGAAGTCGGCCAGCGTCATCGGGTGCGCCAGCTCGCAGATCCGGCCCAGGCCGCGACGGCCGGCCGGGTCGCTCGCGTCCGGCACCAGCGGGCCCAGGATGCGCAGATCCAGGGCTCCGGCCAGGGCGTCGGAGACGCCGGGGTCGGCGGTGTCGGCGTTGGTGTGCGCGACATGCAGTGCGATGTCGTGCTTGATCAGGGTGTGCACCGCCCTGCCCTTGAAGGTCGAGGCCGCGACCGTCGTCGTACCGCGCAGATAGAGCGGGTGGTGGGTGACCAGGAGGTCGGCGCCGAGCTGCACCGCCTCGTCGACGATCTCCTGGACCGGGTCGACGGCGAACAGCACGCGGCGGACCTCGGTGGAGGGGTCTCCGCAGACCGTGCCGACGGCGTCCCACCCTTCGGCCCGCTCGGGGGGCCACAGGGCGTCGAGCGCGGCGAGGACTTCAGACAGTACGGGCACGGGTGGAAGGTTACCTCCCGGCTGTGACGGAGCGGGGGCCGTGGCTCCGGCGGCCGCTTCCTTCCGGCCGTCGCGGAGCCGGGAGGCCGCGCCGCGGCGCGGCCGGCACCGCGCCGGCGCCCCGTGCGCGGCGGGCTCGGCCGTCGCGCACGCAGCACAAACACCCCGCCCATGACCGGCGAATTGGACAACTGACACCCTTATGCGTGAAGTGCGGAAACTCGCATTGATCGGCCGGAAGTGCGAAAACTACCGTCGCCTCCTGACTGGAGGTGACCACTCGATGACGATCTGTGCCACTGAGGACGCCACGGCGCTCGGCAGCCCGCACCGCGCGGCGCTGACGATCGCCGCCGACGGCTCGTACGCCGCCCGGCTCGCCCGTCACGACGACGCCGCCGGAAGCCGGTTTCCGGAGCGCTGGACGCTGAGCGGGCCCGAGCCGTACGCGGTACCGCTGCCCGGTAGCCAGCCCGAGGAGCCGGACAGCCAGCTGCTGCCGCTCGCCGACGGCCGGGTGCTGATCCTGCGCCGGATTGCCGACCGCTTCGCGCTCTCCCTGCTCTACCCGACGGGCCCGGGGACCGGCGAACTCCTGCTGGGCACCGTGGCGGCGCCGGAGCTGACCCTGCTGCCGCCCGCGCCGGGCGGCATGCTCGGCTACGCCCTGGCGCCCGGCGAGCGCGGCACCGTGCTGTGGCGGGTGCACGGCGGCGCACACGGCCCCGAGCGGGTCACCGAGATCCCGGGGCGCTGCAAGGGCGGCGTCTGGCTGGATCACGACGGTCGGCTGCTGGCCCTGGACCGTGAGCTCGGGGGCCGGACGAAGACCGTGGTGCTCGACCTGGAGCGGGGCGGCGAACCCAGCCCGCTGCTGCAGATCACCGACGAGAGCAACGACCGTCTGCTGCTGGCCGACCCGGACAGCGGACTGCTGCTGCTGAGGTCGGACGCGCCGGGGCACGACCGGCTGGGCTGGGGCGTGCTCGGCAGCAGCCTGCCGGTGCGCTTCCCCGAATGCCTGCGCCCGGCCGACGGTTTCGTCACGCCGTTCGCCGTCCAGCCGGGCCAGATGCTGATGCCGGAGAGCTGTGCGGTGGCGTTCCGGATCGATACCGCGGACGGGCCGCGGCTGGGCGTATGGCGGCCGTCAGGGCGGCAGTTGCGGCAGCTTCCGGTACCGGAGGGGTGGCTGGCGGGGACGGGGCTGTGGACGGCGGGCGGCGAACTGCTGCTGCCCTGCGCGACGGCGGCGCGGCCGTGCGGGGTGGCGCGGATGGCCGTACCGCTGGAGCCCGTGCGGGGCACGGGTGCGGGTCCGCGCAGGGGGGCGGGCCCGGACGGGCGGACGGACGCGGGCGCGCGGACGAGGCCGGGCGCCGGCTTCCCCGTGGAGGTCGCGGTGGGGAGCAAGGGCGGGATTGTCCCGGATGCTCGGGATACCGATAACCGCTCCACACCATCTGCACAACTTTCCGACGCCGGCGCGGAACCGCCGGAGATCCCCGCGCATCCCCAAATGTGCAGGCCAGTACCGCTGCAACAGGCACCTCTGGCGGCACCGGAGGCCCGGTGGAGCGCTATTTCCCGCCAAGTTAGAATTCCGACGGGGGCTACGCAGCCGGTTGACCCGGCCACCGACAGTTCCGTTTGGGGCCAGCCCCTGCGGTTGCTGGGGGAGGTCCCGACGCGTACAGCTGTAAGCGATCTGACGGAGTGACTCTTTCCATGTCCGAAGCCCGAACCGACACGACCGAGGCGCGCCCGCAGGAAGGTTCCGCCCAGGCCGCCGAGGCGGCAAGTTCCGGCAGGCACCGTGGCCCGGCCGCCGCGGAGCAGGGCCAGGCCGATGTGCACGGCCGGCACCGCCGGGAGAAGCAGACCCAGGGCGCCTGAGGGCGCCCGTCCGGACCGGCGGTTTTCCGCCAGCCGGACGGACAGCGGCCGTGGCCGCCGCTCCGCTTCACCGGGGCGGCGGCCACGGCCGTTGTGCGTTCACCCCCGTTTGAGGCCCAGCACCTCGGCCGCCGCGAAGGTCTCGTTCGGCGGCCGCTCCGCGTAGTACGGCGTGAGCAGTCCGTCCAGCTCCTCGAAGCTGAAGACGTCCTTCGCGGTGTCGAACTTGGCGGCGATTCTGGGGCGTTCGGCGATGGCCACCATGCCGCCGTGGACGACCAGCAGCTGGCCGTTGACCTTGGCGGCGGCCGGCGAGGCCAGATAGCCGACGAGCGGCGAGACATGCTCGGGCGCCAGCACGTCCAGCGCGCCCCCGCCGGAGTCCTGGCTCTCCTCGAATCCTGGAATGCCCGCGAAGACGTCCTCGGTCATCCGGGTGCGGGCGCGCGGGCAGATGACATTGGCGGTCACGCCGTACTTGGCCAGGGCCAGCGCCGTGGAGGTGGTGAGCCCGACGATGCCGCCCTTGGCCGCGGCGTAGTTGGGCTGCCCCGCCGAGCCCGCGAGGAACGCCTCGGACGAGGTGTTGACGATCCGCCCGTAGACCGCTCCGCCGGCCTCCTTGGAGCGCGCGCGCCAGTGGACCGCGGCGAAGTGGGTGGTGTTGAAGTGCCCCTTGAGGTGGACGCGGATCACCGAGTCCCATTCGTCCTCGGTCATGGAGAACACCATCCGGTCGCGGAGTATGCCCGCGTTGTTGACCAGGATGTCGAGTTTTCCGTAACGGTCTACGGCCAGTTGGACCAACGCGCGGGCCTGCTCGAAGTCGGCGACGTCGCCGAGGTGGGCGACGGCTCGGCCGCCCGCCGCCCGGATCTCTGCGGCCACCTCCTCGGCGGGGGCGGCGGATGCCTCGCCGGTGCCGTCCCGGCCCGGCTGCCCGAAGTCGTTGACGACGACGGCGGCACCGAGGCGGGCGAGTTCGAGGGCCTCGGCGCGCCCGAGGCCGCGGCCGGCACCGGTGACGATCGCGGTCCGGCCCTCAAGTGGCAGTGGCTCTGGCTGTGCCATTGCTGTCCTCTCCTTGGCGAACGGGGGCGTCAGATCTCTATGCAGGTACGCAGCGCGGTACCGGAGCGCATCTGGTCGAGGGCGTCATTGATCTCGGCGAGCTGGACGCGATGGGTGATCAGGCCCTCCAGGTCGATGCGGCCCGCTCGCCACAGGGCGATGGCCCGCTCGTAGGAGCGCAGCACATCCGCGCCCCCGTAGAGCGAGGGCAGGATCCGCTTCTCGTCGAAGAACAGCTCGAACATGTTGACCTGGAACGTGTCGTCCATCGCGCCCGCGCCGACCACGCACAGGGTGCCGCCGCGCCGGGTCGCCTCGTAGGCGGTGCGGGCGGTGGCGGACTTGCCGACCACCTCGAAGACGTAGTCGAAGCCCTCCCCCGCGGTGACGCGCTGCTTGGCATCGGCGAGTTCGTCGGGCGCGACCGCCTCGGTGGCGCCGAAGCGGAGCGCGGCCTCGCGGCGGGCGGCCACCGGGTCGACGGCGATGATCTGCGCCGCACCGCAGGCCTTCGCGCCCTGGATGGTGGAGATGCCGACGCCGCCGCAGCCGATCACCGCGACCGAGGAAGCGGCCTCCACCTTGGCGGTGTTGAGGGCGGCGCCGAGCCCGGTGGTGACGCCGCAGCCGATCAGGGCGGCGATCTCGTACGGGACGTCGTCCGGGATCGGGACCGCGCAGTTGGCGGCGACCACGACCTCCTCGGCGAAGGTGCCGGTCCCGGCGAAGCCGAAGACGTCGGAGGGGTTGCCGCCGGAGCGCCTGAAGTTGGGCGTGCCGGCGTTCATGAATCCGGCCAGGCACAGATGCGTCTGGCCGCGTTTGCAGGACGGACAGCTCCCGCAGGCGGGCAGCCAGCACATCAGGACGCGGTCGCCCTGGCTCAGGCCGGTGACGCCGTCGCCGACGTCGAGGATCTCGCCGGCGCCCTCGTGCCCGGGGACGAAGGGCGCGGGCTGCGGCAGCACCCCGTTCATCGCGGAGAGGTCGGAGTGGCACAGCCCGGTGGCCCGTACCCGCATCCTGACCTTGCCGGGCCCGAACCCCACCGCCTCGATGTCGTCGAGGACTTCGAGTTTGTCCTGTCCTGTCTCGTGCTGTACGGCTGCGCGCATGTCACGGCTCCTTCCGGGTTGCGGGCTGTCCCCTGGGGGCGCGGGGTGTCCTCCGGGGTGCGCGGGGTGTCCCCTGGGCTAGCTGTATTCGACGACGGTGTCCGCGAGGACCGGCGCGTCGTCCCGGTCGGCCGCGGTGACCGACACCTGCGTCCGGCCCTCGCCCTCCCACATGCGGATCCGCAGCGTCTCGCCGGGGAAGACGACGCCCGTGAAGCGCGTGGTGTACGAGCGGACGCGCGCCACATCGCCGCCGAGCACCGTGTCGACGACGGCCTTGAGAGTGACGCCGTACGAGCACAGCCCGTGCAGGATCGGCCGGTCGAAGCCGGCGAGCTTGGCGAATTCCGGGTCGGCGTGCAACGGGTTCCAGTCGCCGGAGAGGCGGTAGAGCAGGGCCTGGTCCTCGCGGATGAGCCGTTCGGTGGTGCGGTCGGGGGCCCGGTCGGGGAGTTCGAGGCGGGCGGAGGGGCCGCGGTCGCCGCCGAAACCGCCCTCGCCGCGGACGAAGATCTGGGTGTCGCAGGTCCACAACGGGCCGTCCTCGTCGGCCACTTCGGAGCGCAGCACGATGACGGCGGCCTTCTGCTTGTCGTAGACCGCCGGGACGGTGGAGGTCTGGGTGGCGCGGCCGCGCACCGGGAGGGCGCGGTGGACGGTGACGGTCTGGCCGCCGTGCAGGACGGCGGCGAGGTCGACGTCGATGCCGGGGGCGGACAGCCCGCCGGCCACCGCCATTCCGCCGCCGGCGACGGTGGCGAAGCTGGGCAGGACGTGCAGCGCGCTCTCGAGGGTGTAGCGCAGTTCGTCGGGGTCGGTGGCGGGGTGGGGCTTGTCGGGGGTGGCGGCGCCGGCGCCGATGCCGAGGTGGTAGAGCTGGATGTCCTTGTGGTCCCAGGCGAGTTCGGTGGTCCGCGGCTCGGCGGAAGTGGCCTTGGCGGCGTCGATGGGCATGGGGCGGTCGCTCCTTCACCACGGTGGAAGACCCCGGCCCGGCCGTCCGCACCGTCGGCCGTGCCGGGGTCGTTTCGGGTCGGCGGGGCGGCGTTCGGTGGGTGTGCCGCCGGTGTTCCGACGGGCCTCCGGCGGTGAGCCGGCGGGCTTCCGGTGGGCTCCCGACGGTCTCCCGGCGGGCTCCCGGTGGGCTTCCGGTGGGCTTCCGCCCGGCCTGTGCCGGGTTTCCGGTGGGCTCCCGTCGGCACACTTCTAGAACGCGTTCTAGCCGATGGCTCTCATGTATAGCCGATCCACCGGGCACTCGGAAGCCCCCTGACGCGTTGTCAGGTCGGGGGCGGGGGACGAGTGCCCCTGACACCCATCACGACGCCCCCGACACACTTCGGGGTGCCCCTGACACCCACCCCGCGCACCCATGACATTTGTCAGGGCCGATCACACACATTCGCATCTGCCGCCGCACCGCGACTCTCCGTAATCTCGTGGACAGGAAATCGACGGGGAGGTCGGACATGACGTCGGGCACGACACAGACGGCAGGGCCGGTGAGCGCGGCACGGACAGGCGGCGGCGCGGCGGTGGGATTCACGGGCGTGACCCGGAGTTACGGCGCGGTCCGTGCCGTACAGGGGATGGATCTGGAGATCGCCCCGGGCGAGACGGTGGCGCTGCTCGGGCGCAACGGCGCCGGGAAGTCCACCGCCATCAACATGCTGCTGGGACTCCTGCCGCCCAGCTCGGGGACGGTACGGCTGTTCGGCGGCGAGCCCGAGGCCGCGGTGCGCGCAGGCAGAGTGGGCGCGATGCTCCAGGACGGGCAGCCCATCCCAAGGGTCACCGTCCGTGAGCTGATCACCTTCGTCGCCTCGACCTACCCGCGCCCCATGGCCGTCACCGAGGCCCTGGAGCTGGCCGGCCTGGGCGAATTCGGCGGGCGGCGGGTGGACCGGCTCTCCGGCGGGCAGGCCCAGCGGGTCCGCTTCGCGGTGGCGCTGGCCGGCAACCCCGAGCTGCTGGTGCTCGACGAGCCGACCGCGGCGCTGGACGTCGAGGCCCGCCGCGCCTTCTGGCGCTCGATGCGGGCCTATGCGCGGCGCGGCAACACCATCCTCTTCTCCACGCACTATCTGGAGGAGGCCGACGACAACGCCGACCGGATCGTGGTGATCGACGGCGGCCGGGTGGTGGCCGATGGCAGCGGCGAGGCGATCAAGCGGCAGGCCGGCGGGTCGCTGGTCTCCTTCGACCTCGCGGGCGCGCCGTCCGGGCCCCTGCCTGCCCTGCCCGGCGTGAGCTCCGTGGAGATACGGGGCGACCGCGCTCTGCTGCGTACGGCGGACTCCGACGCGACGGTTCTGGCGCTGGCCGAGCTCGGTCTCGTACGGGGCCTGCAGGTCGCCCCCGCCAGCCTGGAGGACGCCTTCCTCACCCTCACCGCCTCGTCCCCGAAGGAGATCGCGTAATGCTCGGCTACATCCGCCTCGAAGTCCGCCGCACGCTCCGCGACAAGGGCTTTGTCATCTTCGGCATCGGGATGCCGGTGCTGATGTATGTGCTCATGACCAACATCGGCGCGGGCCCCGGCGGCGCGGCCATGGAGTGGAGGATCGCCTCGATGGTCGGCATGGCCGCGTACGGGGCGCTGGGCGCGGCGATCGGCGTGGGGACCGGCGTCGCCGAGGACAAGCACCTGGGCTGGCTGCGGCAGCTGCGCATCACCCCGCTGAGCCCGATACAGGTGGTGGTGGCCCGCGGGCTGACCAGCACGGTGACGGTGCTGCCCGCGATCGCCTCGGTGCTGCTGGTGGGCGCGCTGGTCAACGGCGTCCGGATGCCCGGCTGGCAGTGGGCCGCGCTGGCCGTACTGCTGTGGGTGGGCACCGCACCCTTCACCCTGCTGGGCCTCGGCAACGGCTACCGTCTCTCCTCGCAGTCCACCGGAGTGGTCAACACGGGCTGCATGCTGCTGCTCTCGATCATCGGCGGTCTGTGGTTCCCGGCCGAGCTGTTCCCCGGCTGGCTGCGCTCACTGTCCACCTGGACGCCCGGCAACCGCTTCGCCGAGCTCGGTCAGAGCGTCACCCAGGGCGGCGCACCGAGCCTGGGCACGGTGGCGGTGCTGGCCGCCTGGCTGGCGCTCTTCGGCGGATACGCGGTATATGCGTACCGTCGGGCCGCACGGACGGTGTGACCGACGATCACGCGGACCAGGGAAACGACAGTGCACTTCACCAAGCGGCAGGCCCTCGGCGGCGAAGACCGCGGCGGCAACGACACCGACGGCACCCCTTGCCTCACCAAGGGGGCGGAGAAGAAGCCGCACCGGGGGCCCGGCAAGTACGCCTTCCTGCCCTGGCTGCTGATGGGCCTGGGCGCCTTCTCCAACATCATCCAGGGCAAGACGGGCAACCCCTGGCTGGCCGGCCTCGGGCTCCTGGCCTTCAACTCCTTCTACCTCACCGTCGTCTGGTCCTCCTTCAGCCCGAGGCTGCGCGACTCCCGCTATCCGGTCATCGCGCTGGGTGTGCTGACGGTCATCACGTTCGCCATCGCGCTCGGGTTCGGCGGCAACTGGTTCCTGTTCTTCCCGCTGCTGTCGCTGGCCTCCGGCACGGTCCGCAGCCTGCGCGGAAAGAAGCTCTTCCTGTGGCTGATCACACTCAGCGGCACGGCCGGGTACCTGTCCGGATGGCATCACGAACGCCCGTGGGGCTCGTTCGGCATCGGCTACGGCACGTTCCTGTCCGGCGTGGTCACCGCCACGGTCCTCAGCCTCTTCGACACCATCCAGGAGCTCAACACCACCCGCCAGGAACTGGCCCGTAGCGCCGTGGAGAAGGAGCGGCTGCGCTTCTCCCGCGATCTGCACGACCTGCTGGGGCACACCCTGTCGGTGGTGGTGGTCAAGGCCGAGGCGGTCCGCCGGCTGGCGCCGCGCAATCTGGAGGCGGCGCTCGGGCAGGCCGCCGATATCGAGGCGGTCGGCCGTCAGGCGCTGACCGAGATCCGCGAGGCGGTCACCGGCTACCGCGAGGGCAGCCTGAGCACCGAGCTCGACCGGGCCCGCTCGGTGCTGGAGGCGGCCGGCATCGAGCCCGTCGTACGGCAGGCGGGGCCGCCGCTGCCGACACAGGCCGAAGCGCTGCTGGGCTGGGTGGTCCGCGAGGGCGTCACCAACGCCGTCCGGCACAGCCGCGCCACCCGATGCGAGATCGACGTCGGCGCCGACGAGGACCGCGTACGGCTGACGATCACGGACGACGGCCGCGGTCCCGTAAGCTCCGGTGCTGCCCCGGCACACGGCCTGGCCTGGCTACGGGACCGGACCACGGGGCACGGCGGTGACGGCGCGGGGGGCGGCGCAGGCGGTACGGACGGCACGAGCCGTACGAGCGGCGCGGCGGACCCCGGGCGTTCCGGTCCCGTGGGCGGCACCGGTCTGAAGGGGCTGGCCGAGCGGCTGGCCGCGGCGGGCGGCACCCTGCGGAGCGGGGCCGACGGCCGGCGCGGCTTCCGGGTCACGGCCGAACTGCCGGTCGGCACGGGCGATATGGCGGATGTGGAGGAGTTGACCAGGTGATCAAGGTCCTGCTGGCCGAGGACCAGGGAATGATGCGGAGCGCGCTGGCGCTGCTGCTCGACCTGGAGGAGGACATGAAGGTCGTGGCCCAGGTCGCGACGGGCGACCAGATCGTCCCCGCCGCCCTGGACGCCCGCCCCGACATCGCGCTCCTGGACATCGAACTCCCCGGCTGCAGCGGCCTGGACGCCGCGGCCGATCTGCGCGAGCAACTGCCGTCCTGCAAGGTACTGATCGTGACGACCTTCGGCCGCCCCGGCTACCTGCGCCGCGCCATGGAGGCCGGGGCGTCCGGTTTCCTGGTCAAGGACGGACCCGTGGAGGATCTGGCGGCGGCGATACGGCGCGTACTGGCCGGTGAACGGGTCATCGACCCCGGCCTCGCCGCGGCGGCCCTGAGCGCCGGCCCCAACCCGCTCACCCCGCGCGAACGCGACGTCCTCACGGCGGCCGTCGACGGCGCCACGGTCGCCGACATCGCCACCAAACTCCACCTCTCACAGGCCACGGTCCGCAACTACCTCTCCGCGGGCATCGGCAAGACCGGCACCCGTAACCGTATGGAGGCCGTGCGGGCGGCCCGGCGCAACGGGTGGCTTTAGCAGGCCGGGCCGGCCGTAAGGGACCGGCGGCCTAGCAGGCCTGGCCGGCCGTTTGGGACCGGCGGCGGGGACGACGGCTCCCGTTGCGGGTGGCGGTAAGGCGGCAGGGTCCGTTCGGTCCGGCCGCCCGCTCAGCCGTGGCCGACGTCCGCCCGGCGGCGGGGCAGGGCGAGGACCATCAGCGCGATGCTGCCGAGCAGCACCACCGACCCGACCTGGAACGCCAGGCCGTAACCGTCCGCCAGCCCCGCCCCGCCGTGCCCGCCGGCGATCCGGGAGGCGGCGACGGTGGACAGGACCGAGAGGCCGAGCGCGCCGCCCATCTGGCGGGAGGTGTTGATCAGGCCGGAGACCAGGCCCTGGTCGGCGGGGTCGGCGCCGGAGGTGGCGATGGAGGCGACCGGCGTGGCGGTCAGGCCCGCGCCCAGTGCCATCAGGATGCCGGGGCCGAGGATGGTGCCGAGGTAGGTGCCGTTGGCGTCCATCGTTCCCTGCCAGACCATGCCGCTCGCGGAGATCACCGCTCCGGTGACGGCCAGGCTCTTGGCGCCCAGCCGGTTCATCAGCCGCGGCGCGATCTTCGAGCCCAGCACGATGGACAGCGAGTGCGGGATGAAGGAGAGCCCCGCCTCCAGGGGCGTATAGGCCAGCACGTTCTGGGTGTAGAGGGACAGGAAGTACCACATCGAGAACATCGCGGCGCCGGACAGCACCATCGCCGCGTTCGCGGAGGAGACCGAGCGCAGCCGGAAGAGTCCCAGCGGCATCAACGGGGCCTTGGCGCGCGCCTCGACGGCGATGAAGGCGCCGATCACGACCAGCCCGGCGGCGAGCGGCAGCAGCGCGGACGCCGAGACCCAGCCGTCCGTCTCGGTCTGCACGATGCCGTACGCCACCAGGCCGAGACCACCGGTCGCCAGGACCGCGCCGGGCACATCCAGCCGCCGGCCGGACCCCTGCCGGCTCTCGATCAGCCACACCACCGCGCCGACCAGCACCAGCGCCCCGACCGGCACATTGATCAGCAGCACCCAGCGCCACGACAGATACTCGGTGAGCACCCCGCCGACCAGCCCGCCCACCGCGCCGCCGCCGGCGCCGACCGCCGTCCAGGTGGCTATGGCCTTCGTACGGGCCGGGCCGGTCGGGAACGACGTCGTCAGGATCGTGAGGGTGGCCGGGGAGAGAACCGCCGCGCCGACGCCCTGGATCGTACGGGCGGCGATCAGCTGCCAGGGCTGTTGGGCCAGCCCGCCGGCCAGGCTCGCGATGGTGAAGAGCATCAGCCCGACGACGAAGATCCGCTTACGGCCGAAGAGGTCGGCGGCCCGGCCGCCGAGGAGCATGAAGCCCGCGAAGGTGATGACGTAGGCGTTGACGATCCACTGGAGGCCCAGTTCGCTCAGGCCGAGGCCGGTCCGCATGGCGGGCAGCGCCACGTTCACGACGGAGACGTCCAGCACGACGAGGAACTGTCCGGCACAGACCACCAGCATCACCAGCCAGGGCGGTGCGGCCGTGCGGCGCTCGGTTCCGGACAGCGTGGTGGGGGTGGCTATCGGGGGCATGCGGACCATGCTCGCATTCGACGCTTGCACCCTGCATCGGTATATCGGCGCATCCGCGAACTGCGGGAAGACCTAGGCCGGGAGACGGAGGCCGGAGGCGGGCGGGGGTGGCGCTCACCGCGATAAATCCTTCGGCGGCACCGCCCGGCGGGGCTTAACGTGCCCTCATGGGAATCGGCGTCCGGGTTCGGGCACGCACAGGCGCGGTCGAAGCCGTGTGCATGCATCCGGCCTCCGCAGCCCGCTGCGGGCGGGGGGTGGGCCGGAACCTGCCCGTGCGCGGGTGCGGCGGCTCCTGCGACGACGCCGTGTCCAACCGGTCGCACCTCAGGATCCGCGTCCCGGAACTCCGGGCCCCGGCGGGCGGCGCAACCGCCTCAGAAGCCGAGGTGGTCGACGCAATCCTTGCCCCGGCCGTCCACGTCGAGTGCAAGGCTCACCGGCGCCTCGTCCGCAACGGCGACTGACGCCGCCACTGGCGCCACAGGCCCGTGGCGCCCACGGGAGCCGGCCCGGACCCGATACCGCCCGCTCCCCCGTACCCCCCTCCTCCGATCGGAGCACCACCATGTCCACCATCCCCCGTATCGCGATCGTCGGCGGCGGCCCCGGCGGCCTCGTCTGCGCCCGCACCCTTCAGCGGCACGGCATGCCCGTCACCGTCTTCGAGAGCGAGGCCACCCCCGACTCCCGTTCGCAGGGCGGCACTTTCGACATCCGTGACGACACCGGCCAGGTGGGCCTGCGCGCCGCCGGACTCTTCGACCAGTTCCTCGCCCTCTCCCGGCCCGAGGGCCAGGAATTACGCCTCATGGACCGGTCGGCCACCGTGCTGCGTCACCACCGTCCCGAGCCCGGTGACACCGGTGCCCCGGAGATCGACCGAGGACAGCTGCGCGCCCTCCTGCTCGACTCCCTCACCCCGGGCACCGTGCGCTGGGGCCACGCGGTCGAGAAGACCGTCCCGCTGCCCGACGGCACCGTCCGCCTGGAATTCACCCGCGGCACCGCCGAAGAATTCGACCTGGTCGTCGGCGCGGACGGCGCCTGGTCGCGGGTGCGCCCCGCACTCTCGGACGCCCGACCCGCCTACAGCGGCGTCACGTTCGTCGAGGTCCATTTCGACGACGTCGACCGCCGCTTCCCCGCCATCGCCGAACGGGTCGGCCAGGGCATGATGTGGGCCAAGGCCGGGCGCCTGAGCCTGATCGCCCAGCGCAGCGCAGACGCCCACATCCGCGTCCACGTCGCCTTCCGCGGCCCGCTCGACTGGCACGAGGGCATCGACCTGGCCGACACCGAAGCCGTGCGCGCCCGCCTGCTGGGCATGTACGAGGGCTTCGACGAGAGCCTGCGCGACCTGATGCGCCACAACGACGGCGCGTTCACCAACCGGCCCGTGTTCGTCCTCCCGGCCCCGCACACCTGGAACCGCGTCCCCGGCATCACCCTGCTCGGCGACGCCGCCCATCTGATGCCGCCCGCCGGCGTCGGCGCCAACCTCGCCCTGCTCGACGGCGCCGAACTCGCCCGGAGCATCATCGACCGGCCCGGCATCGACGACGCCGTCGCCGCGTACGAGAACGTCATGCTGCCCCGCTCCATCGACCGGGCCACCACCACCGCGGACATCCTCGCGGCCCTGATGCCCGACACCGACTCCACGGATCCGGCGTTCCCCGACTTCTTCGGCTAGGGCGCTTCTGACGGATCTCCGTCGTCGCGACGCCGCGGAGATCCGTCAGAAGCGCCCTAGGGGCAGAGTGCGCGAGGTCGTGGCGGTCGGACGGTGCCGCCCGCCGCGACCCGCCACCCGGCAGGGGTGTTGCGCGTCGTGGTCGATCCCCGGTCCGTGGCCGGTCGCGGAGACGCTCTCGGCGCGGACTCCGACGTCACTTCCGCAGCAACGTCACCACCGCCGCGCCGCCCAGCCCGATGTTGTGCGCCAGCCCCACCCGGGCCCCGGGCACCTGGCGCTCCCCCGCCGTGCCCCGTAGCTGCCACACCAGCTCGGCGGTCTGGGCGAGGCCGGTCGCGCCCAGGGGATGGCCCTTGGAGATCAGGCCGCCGGAGGGGTTGACCACCCATCGGCCGCCGTACGTCGTGGCGCCGTCGGCGACCAGCTTGCCCGAGTCCCCGTCCGCGCACATGCCCAGCGCCTCGTACGTCAGCAGCTCGTTGATGGAGAAGCAGTCGTGCAGCTCGATGACGTCCACGTCCTCGATGCCCAGTCCGCTCGCCGCGTAGACCTGCCGGGCCGCCGCCCGGGACATCGGCTTGCCGACGACGTCGATGCAGGAGCCGGAGGCGAAGCTTTCCTCGGTGTCCGTGGTCATGGCCTGGGCGGCGATCTCCACCGCGCGGTCGGCCAGGCCGTGTTCGCGCACGAAGCGTTCGGAGGCGATGACGGCCGCGGCCGCGCCGTCGGAGGTCGGCGAGCACTGGAGCTTGGTCAGCGGCCGGTGGATGGTCTTGGCGGCGAGGATCTCCTCGACCGTGTAGACGTCCTGGAACTGGGCGTGGGGGTTGTGCGCGGAGTGCCGGTGGTTCTTGGCGCCGACCGCGGCGAGCTGTTCGGCGGTGGTGCCGTGGCGCTCCATGTGCTCGCGGGCCGCGTTGCCGAAGATCTGGGCGGTGGGCGGGGTCATCTCGAAGCCGTGGGCGGCCGCCATCACCCCGTAGTGGCGGGCAACCGGGGACGTCGCGAAGTCGCCGCCGTCCGCGCCGCCGCCGAGCGCGCCGCGCTTCATCTTCTCGAAGCCGAGGGCCAGGACGCAGTCGTTGACGCCCGCCTCGACGAACTGACGCGCCATCATCAGCGCGGTCGAGGCGGTCGCGCAGTTGTTGTTGACGTTGTAGACGGGGATGCCGGTCAGCCCGAGTTCGTACGCGGCGCGCTGCCCGGCCGTCGAGGCCTGGTAGCAGTAGCCGACCGGCACCTGCTCGACGGCCTCGTATCCGATCCCGGCGTCGACGAGCGCTTTGCCACCGGCCTCCTTCGCCATGTCCCAGTACTGCCAGTCGCGGGTCTCGGGCTTCTCGAACTTGGTCATCCCGACACCGACGATGTACGCCTTGCCAGCCATGCAGGTCCTCCTGGAGGGTCGCCAAAGAGCTGCCGGAGAGAGTCACCGGGCGGTCAGATCAGGGGGCGGGGCTCCGGGTCGCGGGGCAGGCCCAGCAGCCGCTCCGCGACGACGTTCAGCTGCACCTGGGTGGTGCCGCCCGCGATGGTCAGACAGCGCGACATCAAGAAGCCGTGCAGCGCCCGCTCGCCGGCCCCCTCGCGTACCGCGCCGTCCGGGCCGAGCAGCTCCAGCGCCAGCTCGGCGACCTTCTGCTGGTGCGGGGTCTGCACCAGTTTGCGGATGCTGGCGCCGGCACCCGGTTCCAGGCCCGACACCTGCTGGAGCGTGGTGCGCAGTCCGATGCAGCCCAGGGCGTGCGCCTCGGCGGCCAGTGCGCCCACCCGGGCCCGTACGGCTCCGTCCAGTTCGGCCGAGCGGTCGATGAGCGCCGTCAGCCCGGTGTCGAAGGTCAACTGGTCGGCCATGTGGACGCGTTCGTTGTCCAGGGTGGTACGGGCGACCTTCCAGCCGTTGTCGACCTCGCCGACCACCGCGTCGGCGGGCAGCAGCACATCGTCGAAGTAGACCTCGTTGAAGAGCGCGTCGCCGGTGATCTCCTTCAGCGGGCGGATGTCGATCCCGGGGGTCTTCATGTCGACGAGGAAGAAGGTCAGCCCCTTGTGCTTGGGCGCGTGGGGGTCGGTGCGGGCGAGGAGGATTCCGTGGCTCGACCACTGGGCGGCCGAGGTCCACACCTTCTGGCCGTTGATCCGCCAGCCCCCGCTCTCCGTCCGCTCGGCGCGGGTGCGCAGCGAGGCCAGGTCCGAGCCGGCCTCGGGCTCGGAGAACAGCTGGCACCAGAGGAGGTCGCCGCGCAGGGAGGGCAGCAGATAGCGGTCCTTCTGTGCGTCGGTGCCGTGGGCGATGAGAGAGGGGACGACCCAGGTGGCGATGCCCAGGTCGCTGATCCTGACGTCGGCCGCCGCCAGTTCCTGCTGGATGGCGAGTTGCCGAACGGGGTCGGCGCCGAGTCCGTAGGGCCTGGGCAGGTGGGGGGCGGCGTATCCGGTGGGGGCCAGTGCGCGGCGGGCGGCTGCGGGGTCGAGGCCGCGTACGGCGTCGATGACCGTACGGGCCTCGTCGCGGTGGGCCGTCGCCTCGGCCGGGAGTTCCAGGCGCAGTGCGCGGCGGGCGCCGTCGGCGCCGTAGCGGGCGGCCCGCAGCCGGTGGGCGTCGCCGCCGCCGAGCAGCTGGCGGGCCGCGGTGGCCCGGCGCAGATGGAGATGGGCGTCGTGTTCCCAGGTGAAGCCGATGCCGCCGAGGATCTGAATGCAGTCCTTGGCGCAGGTGAAGGCGGCGTCGAGCGCGGTGGCGGTGGCCAGCGCGGCGACCAGGCCGCGGACCTCGGGGGCCTCGTCCACGGCGCGGGCGGCGTCCCAGACCAGGGCGCGGGCCTGTTCGCCGCGTACGAGCATGTCGGCGCAGAGGTGTTTGACCGCCTGGAACTGGCCGATCGGCCGGCCGAACTGTTCGCGCACCGCGGCGTGTTCGGCGGCGGTGGCCAGCGCCCAGGCGGCGGTGCCGCAGCCCTCGGCGGCGAACAGGACCCCGGCCAGGTCGCGGACGAGTGCGCTGTCGACGGCCAGGAGGCGCCCGGCGGGCACCGCGACGCCGTCGGCGGTCACCTCGGCGGTCGGCCGGGTCGGGTCGGCGCTTTCCTGGACGCGTACGGACAGCGTTCCGGCGTCGACCGCGAGCCAGAGCGTGCCCGTGGAGGCCTCCGCGGCCAGCACGATCAGGTCCGCGTCGCCGCCGGCCGGGACGGGGGGCGCGACGCCGTCGAGGACGTAGCCGTCGGCGCCTTCGACGGCGGTGAGGGAGCCCGTGCCGAGTGCGACGGCGCCGAGGAGTTCGCCGGCCGCCATGGCCCCGGCGAGGTGCCGGTGTCCGCCGCGGCGGAGCAGCTCGGCGGCGAGGGTGGTGGGCAGGTACGGGCCCGGGAGCCCGGCGCGGCCCATCTCCTCCAGGACGACGGCGAGGTCGAGCAGTTCGCCGCCGCCTCCGCCGTCGGATTCGGGCAGATGCAGTCCGAGCAGGCCCTGTGCGGCGAGCCCGTCCCAGTAGGCGGGCCTGCCGTGCCGGCCCGGTGGGGCGTCGAGCAGCTTGCGGATCTCCTCGGGCGGCATGGCCCGCGCGGCCCAGCCGCGCGCCGCCTCGGCCAGGTCACGTTGCTCTTGCGTGATTCCGATGCCCATGGGCGGCAGACTAGAACACGTTCCATTCTGACGGAAGGTCAGCAGCACCGCGGGAACCGTTCCGCCCGGATCCGGCACGCGTTCGCATTCATCCGGAAACGGTCCGGATCCAAACCGGAAACAGTTCGGTGAATTTCCACCACTGGCCGCCAATACCCGCATCCCGCGCCCACGCCCGCCCCCGCCCGCCCCGAATTCCCCGCATTCGGGCATCCGGTAATCGATCGGCAGGAAATACGGGCCGGCCCGCGCGCCGATATCCGGAATCGGAATACATGGTTCCGGGCGGACCTCGATTTGCCCGGCCGACGGGTACCCGCACACCGGCCATCCCGCCCCGTACGGCAGCATGAGCCACCCGACCCCCGACCGCACCACCAGGAGGAAGCCCATGGCCGCTCCCACGGCTCCGACAGCTCCGCAGCCGGAGATTCTCGCCGCGTTCGAGGCGGCGAAGGGCTTCATGCCCGTGGACGAGGGGCTCGCTCTGTACGCGGCGGCGGTCGAGGCGGCGGCGCTCGGGCTGCCGCTGGTGGAGGTCGGCACGTACTGCGGCCGGTCCACGATCCTGCTCGCGGACGCCGCGCGGGGCGCGGGCGTGGTGGCCGTCACCGTCGACCACCACCGTGGCAGCGAGGAGCAGCAGCCGGGCTGGGAGTACCACGACGCGACGGTCATCGACCCGGAGGTCGGCCGGATGGACACGCTGCCCACCTTCCGCCGCACCCTGCACGCCGCGGGGCTGGAGGAGCATGTGATCGCCATGGTGGGCCGGTCCCCGCAGGCCGCGGCCGTCTGGCGGGCGCCGGTGGGCCTGGTGTTCATCGACGGCGGGCACACCGACGAACACGCCGCCGCCGACTACGAGGGCTGGGCGCCGCATGTCGCGCCCGACGGTCTGCTGGTCATCCACGACGTCTTCGCGGACCCGGCGGACGGCGGCCAGGCCCCGTACCGCATCTACCGCAGGGCGCTGGAGTCCGGCGCCTTCACCGAGGTCGCGGCGCACCGTTCGCTGCATGTCCTGCGGCGCACCGGCTCCGGCATCTGAGCAGGCCGGACGGGCACCGAAGGGCCGGTACGGACCGCGCGGGCTACGATCGCGGGCGTGTCGAACGGCAGTACTTTCCCCCCGCACCGCCGCCTGCGCGGCACCACCGTCCTCCTTGTGCTGGCCGCCGTCCTGGTGGCCGCCGCCGTGGGCTATCTGGTCCTCCGGCCGCACAGAGGCAACGGCGGCGAGCCACCGGGGGCCGCGCACCCCGCCCCCGGCGCGTCCACCGGCGGCGGCCTCGAACCGGACAAGAAGGACGGCGCGAAGGACGGCAAGGGCGACGGTTCCCATGGCGGCGGGAGCGGCCACGGCAAGGGCAAGGGCAATCCGCACGGCAGCCTCAAGGGGAAGACCGTACTGATCGACCCCGGGCACAATCCGCGCAACCGCGATCACGGCCGGGAGATCGCCCGGCTGGTGAACATCGGCAACGACCGCAAGGAGTGCGACACCACCGGCACCTCCACCGACGCCGGTTACGCCGAGGCCTCCTTCACCCTGGACGTCGCCCGCCGGACCCGTACGCTCCTCCAGCGCCAGGGCGCCAAGGTCGTCTTCACCCAGGACGGCGACCGTCCGTACGGCCCGTGCGTCGACGAGCGCGCCGCCGCCGGGAACAGGGCGCACGCCGACGCCGCGGTCTCCGTCCACGCGGACGGCTCGGACGTCGGCAACCGCGGCTTCCACGTCATCCTGCCCGCGCGCGTCACGGCGGGCGCGGCCGACACCGCCGCGATCGTCGGGCCCTCGCGGCAGCTGGGTGAGCGACTGGCCGGACGGTTCGTGGCGGTCACCGGAAGCGCTCCGTCCAATTACATCGGCGACGGCACGGGCCTCGACGTACGCTCCGATCTCGGCGGCCTCAACCTCTCCACGGTGCCGAAGGTGTTCCTCGAGTGCGGCAATATGCGCGACCCGAAGGACGCCGCGCATTTGACCGACGCCGCCTGGCGGCAAAAGGCGGCGCGCGGGATCACCGAGGGCATTACGGACTTCCTGACAAGCTGACCGGACCCCGCGATACCGCCCGCGCACGGCATGCCATACGACACTCATACGGCGCCCGTGCGACACCGTGTACCGCATTCCCCACAGGAACCGATACCAAGAAGACGGCCCGGCGGATTCGGCGATAGGTTCCCCTTTACGATGGAACCCTGCCGTGCCTCGCACCGCGCGCGCCAGCGACAGCGTCCAACAGATCCACGAAAACGACAAAGGACCCTTACGTGAACATCCGCTCCCTCACTCGAGGCGACGGCGTGGTGATCGGAGCAGCGGTGTTGCTGTTCATCGCCTCGTTCCTCAACTTCTACTCCATGAGTTGCACCGGCGAGTGCGGCGACGGGACGAACGCCTGGGAATCCAAGATCTTCCCGGTCCTCCCGTCGATCTTCCTTGCCGGCCTCATCGCCGCGGCGCTGATCGTCGTCGGCCGCGCGCTGGGCGACCGCAAGTTCTCCGGCCTGGACCTCGGCCAGCTGGGCACCGGCATCGCCCTGTCCGGCGCCTGGGCCGCACTGTGGATGCTGTTCGACAGCGCCCTGCGTGGCCCCTCCTACGGCGGCACCGTCGTGATCGGCATCGGCCACATCCTCGGCTTCATCGCCCTGCTGGTGATCTCGGGTGTCGCGGTGGCCGGCGCCAAGATCCCCGCCCTTCAGGCCAAGCTGCTCCCCGACACCCCGGCCGGCGGCCCGTCCCCGTACGGCGTGAACCCCAACCCCGGCTACGGCTACCCCGGCGCCCAGCAGCAGGCGCAGCCCGGCCAGGGCTACGGCTACCCGGGCGGCCAGCAGCTGCCGCAGCCCGGACAGCCCCAGCCCGGCCAGCCCTACGGCCAGCAGCCTGCCGACGCCACGGCGGGCGGCCCGCAGGGCGCGGCCGCTCCGGCAGGCGCTGCCCCCGCGGGTGCCGCTCCGGCGGGCGCCACCCCCGCGGCCGGAGCGTCGGCCGACTTCGCGCCGTTCTGGTTCGCGGTGCCCGTCGCCCGCCCACTCTACGGCGAGGACGGCTCCCCGGCGCCGATCGCCGAACTGGCGCCCGGCACCTGGTACCTGGCGGTCGAGCAGCGCGGCCAGGCCCTGATCGCGCAGACCCAGGACGGCCGGCGCGGCGTGCTTCAGGACACCACCGGCATCCAGCGCGGCTGACACCGGACGCACGGCCGGACGCGCAACCGGACACACAGCGGTCCTTTCGCGGCCCCTCGCCCCTCGCGGGCGGGGGGCCGCTGCCGTGTCCGCCGCCGGATCGCGCCCCGTCCGCCGCCCGGCCGTTGCCATGTCCACGGCCCGGCCGTACAGTTCGCCCGATACCGCGTTTCTGACGGAGCGTCAGGAATGGGGAATGTCGGGTGAGTGACCGGAGAGGGGCGGCCGTATGCGACTGGGGCTGGCACTGGGCTACTGGGGCCGCGGCCCCGACCCCCGGCACCTCGAACTCGCCCGCGAGGCCGAGCGCCTGGGCTATGACTCGGTGTGGACCTCGGAGGCCTGGGGCTCGGACGCCTTCACGGCGCTGACCTGGATCGCCGCCCACACCTCCCGCATCTCACTCGGCACCGCCATCGCCCAGATGGCCGCCCGCACCCCCACCGCCACCGCCATGCACGCGCTCACCCTCGACCATCTCTCCGGTGGCCGGATGCTGCTGGGCCTGGGGCTGTCCGGGCCGCAGGTCGTCGAGGGGTGGTACGGGCGGCCGTTCCCCAAGAGCCCGCTGACCGCGACCCGCGAATATGTGGAGGTCATCCGCCAGGTCCTGCGCCGCGAGCACCCGGTGGAGGTGGACGGCCTCTTCCATCCGCACCCCTACCGCGGCGCGGACGGCACCGGCCTCGGCAAACCGCTGAAGCCCATCACCCACCCGCTGCGCGCCGACCTGCCCGTCCTCCTGGGCGCCGAGGGCCCCAAGAACATCGCCCAGACGACCCGGATCGCCGACGGCTGGCTGCCGCTGTACTGGTCGCCGCTGCGCACCGACGTCTACCGGGCGTCGCTGGCGGACGCCCCGGACGGCTTCCGCATCGCCCCGATGGCACGCGCCGTGGTCTGCGACGACGTCGCCGAGGGGCTGCTGCCGGTCAAGGCGATGCTCGGGTTCTACATCGGCGGGATGGGGCACGCGGCCAAGAACTTCCACGCCGACCTGATGGCCCGCATGGGGTACGAGGAGGAGGCGCGACGGATTCAGCAGCTCTTCCTCCAGGGCCGCAAGGAGGAGGCGGTGCTGGCCGTGCCGGATGCCTTCGCGGACGAGATCTCGCTGGTCGGACCGCGCGAACGGATCGCGCAGCGGCTGGAGTTGTGGCGCTCCGGGCCGGTCACCGACCTCCTGGTCACCGCCCCGGACCCGCAGACGCTACGCGTCCTGGCCGAGCTGAACTCCTGACGACGCCACCGCCCGCCCGCTCAGCCGAACGACGGTGGACGTCGTCAGCCTCCCAATTGCGAGGCGGACGGGACCTTGTCCTTCACCTCCGCGCCGGCGCTGCGGCCCGCCCCCTTGACCTCGTTGATGACGTTCTGGAACGAGCCGACGTCGTCGCCGCTCACGTCGCCCTTGCGCAGTTTGGTGCCCAGGCTCTTGAGCGAGTCGATGCCGCTGGTGAGCGGGGCGACGGCCTTGGACAGGGTCGGGTCGCCCTTGGCGTTGCCCACCGCGGCCTTGAGCCTGTTGTAGGTGAACACACCCGCCAGGCCCGCCTTGACCAGCGCGAACGTCCGCCCGTCCGCGCCCTTCTTGAACTTCCCGGCCCGGTACGGCTTGATGATCCACTGGTAGGTCGCACCCGCCGCCAGGCCCGCGTTGGTGACGAACCGCGTCTTGGCGAACTTCTGGCTCTCCGCGGAACTGGTGCCGCCGGGCGACGCGGAGGAGCCGCCGGTGTCGTCCTTGGGGCCGCAGCCGGCCACCCCCAGCGTCAGGGTGCAGGCCAGCAGCAGAGAAAGGGCGGCCCGGCGCAGCGGCAGCCGGTCATCGGTACGGGGCGGGGAAAAGGGCACGGCACGCCTCCGGCGGGCTCGGTCGTCTGCGGACACGTCCGCAGCGTGACCCGGCGGCCGGACCGCCGCCACCGGAAGTAGCCCGTACGGGGCGGCCCGGGTCCGTCCGCGGTGCCCGGTGGGATTCCGGAACGGACCCACCTGGGGGCCGCACCGGACGATCCCGTTCGCGGTCAGGTGCGGCCTTCCCCGGTGGCGGCCGGGCGACCTTGTGCAAAGGTGGCTCGCATGGCCATGACACCGGACGGGCGCCGCATCCCGCCCCCACGTGCCGATGAACGCACCACGCTGGAAAGCTGGTTGGACTTCCACCGCGCGACGCTCGCGTCGAAGTGCGCGGGGCTCGACGACCGTCAGCTGCGTCGGGCGGCGGCGCCGTCGCCGATGACGCTGCTGGGACTGGTCCAGCACCTTACGGAGGTCGAACGCAACTGGTTCCAGCGGGTGTTCGCCGGCCATGACGTGCCGCCGGTGTACGGAGAGGGCAAGGGGGACGGCTTCGAGCTGGTCCCGGAGCGCGGGATCGATGAGGCGCTGGCCGTTTGGCGCGCGGAAGTGGCACGGGGCCGCGAACTGATCGCCGGCTCGTCGCTGGAGGACTCCGGCGAGCTCCCCGCCCGGGAGGCCGCCCACGTCGGGGAACCGGAAGTCTCGCTGCGCTGGATCCTGGTCCACATGATCGAGGAGTACGCGCGCCACAACGGCCACGCCGACCTGATCCGGGAGGGCATCGACGGCGTCACGGGCGCGTGAAGGTCACGGGCGCGTGAGGCACGACCGGCGGAGCACGGACGGAGCCCCGTCCGCCCGCCGGTCCGGCGCGATCGGGAGCGCCGGGCGCGGCGCCCGCCTCACCGGTGAGGTGGACGGGGCGGGTCGCCCCGCCCCGGAAGCGACCGGGCCCCGCGTGGGGGCGGTGCTGCCGGGGCGACGCGGACCGGCGGATGCGGAGAAGGTCCTAACAGCAGTCCGGGGCCAGCCCCGCGGGCAGCCGCTCCCCGCCGAACACCGAGGTGGTCGCCTCGTCGCCGCCCAGGGCGGCCACCGCGAGCAGCAGCGAACCGGCCGTCCAGGAGGTGAGCTCCCGTGGCCAGATCGCGTCGTCGTCGAAGACGTAGCCCGTCCAGTACATGCCGTCCTCGGCGCGCAGATGCTGGATCCACTTGAGGATCTGCACCGCCCGGTCCGACTCCCCCATCGCCCACAGCGCCAGCGCCAGTTCGGCGCTCTCGCCGCCGGTGACCCAGGGGTTGGGCAGCACGCAGCGCACTCCCAGGCCGGGTACGACGAAGTCTTCCCAGTCCGCGTCGATGCGCTCTCGGGCCTGGGCGCCGCGCACCGCGCCGCCCAGGACGGGGTAGTACCAGTCCATGGAGTAGCGGGCCTTGTCCAGGAACCGCTCGGGGTGGCGGCGTATCGCATGGCCCAGGCGGCCGACGGCCAGCTCCCAGTCGGGCTGCGGTTCCTCCCGCTGCTCGGCGAGGGCCAGCGCGCAGCGCAGCGCCTGGTAGACGGAGGACGAGCCGGTCAGCAGCGCGTCCTTGACCGGGGTGCCGTCGTCCTCGCGCTTCCAGCCGATCTCGCCGCCGGGCTGCTGGAGCTCCAGGACGTACTCGATGGCCGCGTAGACGGCGGGCCACATGCGGTCGAGGAAGGTCTCGTCGCCGGTGGACAGGAAGTGGTGCCAGACGCCGACCGCGATGTAGGCGCAGAAGTTGGTCTCCCGGCCGCGGTCGGTGGGGGCCTCGGCGTCGCCGTCGGCGTAGGCCGCGTACCAGGAACCGTCCGGATTCTGATGCCGCACCAGCCAGTCGTACGCCGCCTCGGCGCGCTCGTGCTCGCCGGCCGCGTCCAGGGCCATGGCGGCCTCGGTGTGGTCCCACGGGTCGAGGTGATGGCCACGGAACCAGGGGATGGCGCCGTCCTCGCGCTGGATCGCCACGATGCCCGCGACCGTACGCGCCGCCTGTTCGGCGGTGAGTACCCCCGGCAGCACCAGCCGTTCGGTACGTCCGGGACTCGTCACTTGGCGGCCCCGGCGGCGGACTTGGCGGACGTGGCGGAGGTCTTGGCCGGCTTGGCGGCGGCGGCCTTGGCCGGCTTGGCGGACCGGGCCGCCTTCTTGGCCTCGGGGGCCGGCGCGCTCGCTTCGGTGGCCGCGGCGGGCTCCTCGGGCAGATGCGGCTTGGTGGCGTAGGCGACGAAGCTCTTGCCGATGACGGGGTTGAGCGCCTGCTCGGCGAGCCGGGTCGCCAGCGGCTTCTTCATGATGTCCCAGACCAGCAGCTTGTGGTACGCCTTCACCGGCAGCGCCTTGTCGTTGTCCACCCCGAACGCGCACTTGAGCCACCAGTACGGGCTGTGCAGGCCGTGCGCGTGGTGGGTCCCGTACGGTTCGAGCCCCGCCTCCCGCATCTTGCCCAGCAGTTCGTCGCCGCGGTAGATGCGGATATGGCCACCCTCGACCTCGTGGTAGGCGTCGCTGAGCGCCCAGCAGATCTTCTCGGGGCCGTAGCGGGGGACGGTGACGGCGATCCGGCCGCCGGGCTTGAGGACCCGGACCATCTCGGCGAGCACGCCCTTGTCGTCCGGGATGTGCTCCATGACCTCGGAGATGATCACGACGTCGAAGCTGTCGTCGGGGAAGGGCAGCGCCAGCGCGTCGCCCTCCATGGCGGTGGCGGAGGCACCGGCCGGGGCCTCACCGGCCTCCTTCATCGCGGCGAACCACTTGGCGACCTCGCGGATCTCGTCGCCGTTCTGGTCGAGGGCGACGACCTGCGCGCCGCGCCGGTAGCACTCGAAGGCGTGCCGGCCGGCGCCGCAGCCCAGGTCGAGTACGCGGTCGCCCGGGGCGAGCGGGAAGCGGGAAAAGTCGACGGTCAGCACGGCGTTCTGCTTTCGTCCGGCGGTAGTTGGGCTGTGGCGCGTAGCGCCGTCTTCTGGGGTGGAGATCGGGCGACGGGTGGGCTGGGTTGGCTGCGACGTGTGCGGAAGGGCGGTAGGGAGGTGTCAGGTGCGGCGGGCGGCGGCGGTGCGGCCGCCCTGGAGGGCGATGGCCGCGCGGTAGCGTTCGGCAGTGCCGATGGCGGCCTGCCGCCAGGTGAAGCGGGCCAGGACGCGTTCCCGGCCGGCCGCGCCGAGGCGGCGGCGCAGCGCCTCGTCGCCCAGCAGGCGCAGCAGCCCGGCGGCGAGCGCGCCGGAGTCGCCCGGCGGCACCGCCAGGCAGGTCTCGCCATCGGTCCCGGCGACCTCGGGGATGGCGCCGCCGGTGGTGGCCAGCAGGGGCGTCCCGGTGGCCATCGCCTCGGCGGCGGGCAGCGAGAAGCCCTCGTAGAGGGAGGGCACACAGGCGATCTGGGCGCTGCGGACGAGGTCGACGAGTTCGGCGTCGCTGATCCCCTTGACGAACTCGATGGCGCCGGACAGGCCGAGCCGCTCGATGGCGGCGGCGACCGGCCCGTCGTCGGCGCGCTTGCCGACGACCACCAGATGCGCCTCGGGGTTCTCGGTGCGGACCTTGGCGAGCGCCTCGACGAGGTGGATCAGGCCCTTGAGGGGGACGTCCGCGCTGGAGGTCGTGACGATCCGGCCCGGCACCTCGGGGACGGCGGGGTCGGGCGAGAAGAGGTCGGTGTCGGCGCCGATGTGGACGACGTGGATCCGGCCGGGGTGGACGCCGAGGTCGTCGACGATCTCCTGGCGGGAGGAGCCGGAGACGGTCAGGACGGACGGCAGGCGGCGGGCGACGCGCTTCTGCATCCGGGTGAATCCGTACCAGCGGCGGACCGAGGCGCGGCGCTTCCAGCCGTCGGCGGCGTTCAGGTCGAGGCGCCGGTCGACGGTGATGGGGTGGTGGATGGTGGTGACCAGCGGGGCGCCGAGCGCGCCGGGGCCGCCGAGCAGGCCGTAGCCGAGGGTCTGGTTGTCGTGGACGACGTCGAACCGGCCGCGGTGGGCGGCGAGATGGCGCCGGGCGCGCAGCGAGAACGTCAGCGGTTCGGGAAAGCCCCCGGTCCACATCGTGCCGACCTCGAGGGCGTCGACCCAGTCGCGGTACTCGCCGCGTTTCGGCGTACGGAACGGGTCGGGCTGGCGGTAGAGGTCGAGGCTGGGCAGTTCGGTCAGCGTCACTCCGTCGTCGAGGACGGGATAGGGCTGGGCGCCGATGACCTCGACGGTGTGGCCGAGCCGCGCCAGCTCGCGCGAGAGGTGCCGTACGTAGACGCCCTGCCCGCCGCAGAACGGGTTCCCCTTATAGGTGAGCATCGCGATGCTCAGGGGGCGATCACCGCCCGTCGGGGCGGAGGCCGAGGGGGCCTCTGCCGGGCGGGGCGCGGCTGCCTGGACGGCCTCTGCGGTCACGCTCGGCCCCCTTCTCACTGGACTTTCGCCGGAGCGTAACCGCTGGCGGTAATCTAGAACAAGTTACAGAACTGATCGGACGGCGATCGAACGGCCGTCGACCGGCGACCGGCCCGGCGACCGGCCGCCGACCGGTTACCGATCAGTTCAGGAAGTGTTGAATCTACCGGCCGAGAACGAAGCCAACAGAGGCGCACCAGGTGATTCGCGCCACGACCCGACCCCCTGCCATGCTGTGCCGATCACACCACCGGCACTCACCGCACAGCGGATGGAAAGCCACGGAATGGGACACATGACTACGGAATCCAAGGCGGCCAGGACGGCCGGGCCGACGCTTCCCGCGAGTCCTCCCCTGACCGAGCGTCAGGAGGCCCGGCGCCGCCGCATCCTGCACACCAGCGCCAAGCTGGCGTCCCGTGGCGGATTCGACGCCGTACAGATGCGGGAAGTCGCCGAGCTCTCGGGCGTTGCGCTCGGCACCCTCTACCGCTACTTCCCCTCCAAGGTGCATCTGCTGGTCGCCACCATGCAGGACCAGCTCCAGCACATGCACGAGACGCTGCGCAAGCGCCCCCCGTCCGAGGAGGATCCGGGCGCACGGGTCGCCCAGACCCTGATGCGGGCCTTCCGCGCCCTGCAGCGCGAGCCGCATCTGGCGGACGCCATGGTGCGCGCCCTGACCTTCGCCGACCGCTCGGTCAGCCCCGAGGTGGACACCGTCTCCCGGCTGACCACCGCGATCATCCTCGACGCCATGGGGCTGGACGGCCCGCCCACCCCCGAACAGCTCTCGGCGGTCCGGGTCATCGAGCACACCTGGCACTCGGCCCTGATCACCTGGCTGTCCGGACGCGCCTCCATCGCCCAGGTCAAGATCGACATCGAGACGGTGTGCCGACTGATCGGGGTGACGGCGCCGGAGTCCGCGGAGTAGCCGGAGTGCGCGGGTGGGAGTCCGCGGAGCAGCGGGAGTCCGCGGAGTAGCCGGAGTCCGCGGGTGGGAGTCCGCGGGTGGGAGTCCGCGGAGTGGCCGGAGTCCGCGGAGTGGCCGGAGTCCGCGGAGTGGCGGGCGGGCGGGTGGGCGCGGGACGTTAGCCCCGCCTCCCACCTGGGTAGTTGGCCCCGCAAGGGGCCCTCCGTACCCTTACGGGTCCGCCGCCCCCGCCCCTTACGGGGCTCCCACTCCACCCGCCCCCCTCACTCCTCCGGCGGGAACACGGCCTCCCCCGTCTTCGCGACGGTGATCAGGATCGCCTCCACCGGACACCCCTCGGCCGCCGCCAGCACGCCCTCGGAGGCCTCCCCCTCCGGCGCCACCGGATGCGACTGCCGCGCCGAGTCCAGCCGGAAGCCGTCCGGCGACGCACCGACGCACATCCCGGACCCGATGCACACGCTCCGGTCCACCTCCACCCGCCAGCGGTCCCCCATCACGCACCCGCCGGCAGATGGATCATCTTGTGCTCCAGATACTCGCCGAAGCCCTCCGGCCCGAACTCCCGCCCGATCCCGGAGTTCTTGTAGCCGCCGAACGGGCCGAGCATGTCGATGCTGAAGGTGTTCACCGAGTACGTACCGGTGCGCACCCGCCGCGCGATGTCGATGCCGCGGTCGAGGTCCGCCGTCCATACGGAACCCGACAGGCCGTAGTCCGAGTCGTTGGCGATCCGTACCGCCTCCGCCTCGTCCTCGTACGGCAGCAGACAGATGACCGGGCCGAAGATCTCCTCGCGGGCGATCCGCATGGAGTTGGCGACCTCGCCGAAGAGGGTCGGCTCGACGTACCAGCCCGTGGCCTGGTCCTTCGGCCGGCCGCCGCCGGTCAGGACCTTGGCGCCCTCCTGCTGCCCGAGCGCGATGTAGTCCAGCGAGCGCTGCTGCTGGCGGCGGGCGACCAGCGGGCCCAGTTCCGTGGCCGGATCCAGCGGGTCGCCGACCTTCAGCGCGGACGCCGCCGCGGTGAACCGTTCGGCGATCTCGTCGTAGCGGCTGCGCGGCGCGAGGATCCGCGTCTGGGCCACGCAGGCCTGGCCGTTGATCATCCAGGCGAACGGCACGATGCCGGCCACCGCCGCATCCAGGTCCGCGTCCGGCAGGATCACGGCCGCGGACTTGCCGCCGAGTTCGAGGGTGACCCGGCTGAGATTGCGGGCCGCGACCTCCATGACCCGCTTGCCCGCCGCCACCGAGCCGGTGAACGACACCTTGTCGACCCCCGGATGCCCGACCAGATACTCGCTCACCTCACGGTCCGCGGGCAGGATCGACAGCACCCCCTCCGGCAGCCCGGCCTCGGTCGCGATCTCGGCGAGAACGTACGCGTCGAGCGGGGTCTCCGGCGACACCTTCAGCACCGCCGAACAGCCGGCCAGCAGCGCCGGTGCGAGCTTGGCGGCCGCCGTGAACTGCGGGACGTTCCACGGCACCACGGCCGCGACCACCCCGGCCGGCTCCCGCCGTACCAGGATCGGACCCAGCGCCCCGGCCCGGCGCTCCTCGAAGGGGAAGTCACGGGCCACGGTCAGCGCCGAGTCCCACGCCATCATCGCGGCCAGCGACTGCACCATGACGCCGGAGGTGAACGGGGTGCCGTTCTCCGAGCTGATGACCTTGGCGATCTCCTCGCTGCGTACCGCGATGGCGTCCTTGATGCGGGTCACCACCGCGATCCGGTCCTCCAGAGGGGCGTTCGCCCAGACCCCTGAGTCGAAGGAGGTACGGGCCGCGGCCACCGCACGGTCGACGTCGGCCCGCGAGGCGTGCGGGACGCGGCCGATGACCTGTTCGGTGTGCGGTGAGACGACCTCGATCGTGTCGCTGCCGGCCGGGTCGACCAGCTCACCGCCTATATAGAGCTTTCCGTGCTCGACGAGGTCGTGGCTCATCGCTGCCGCCTCCCGACGGTTCTGACGGTTGCTGCCCTGGTTGCCGTGCTGGTGCCTGTGGTGGTTCGTGTGCCGGTTGCTGCGCTGGTCGCCGGTGTGCGGGGGTCGGTCCCGGGGTTCGATCCCGGGGGTTCGGGCTGGGGGTTCGGGCTGGGGGGTCGGGCTCGGGGTTCGGGCTCGGGTTCCGGTTTTCTGACGCTGCATCAGCTTCTGCGTGCCGCACAGGAACTGATACCAGTTCTAGTTGCCGGAGTCCACGGGGCGGACCGAATCCCAACCCCGTTCCCGCAAGGGCGACTTCAGGCAACCTTGAAACCAGTTCTAGTTATAGTGAAGTTGTACGGCACACCGAGAGGGGACCGGGATGACGACACAGGTGACCGACCACCAGGGCGGGGTGTGGAGCATCGCGGTGCCCATCCCTGACAACCCCCTCGGCCACACCCTCGTACACCTCCTGGAGACGGACCGCGGGCCGGTGCTGATCGACACCGGCTGGGACGACCCGGAGTCCTGGGACACGCTCGTTGCCGGGGTCGCTGCGTGCGGCTTCGCCCTCGCCGACATCCACGGCGTGCTGATCACTCACCACCACCCCGATCACCACGGACTGTCGGCCAAGGTGCGGGAGGCGTCCGGCGCATGGATCGCGATGCATGCGGCCGATACGGCCGTGGTCCGGCGCACCCGGGAGGCCGCGCCGGGGCAGTGGCTGGACTATCTGCTCGTCAAGCTGACGACGGCGGGCGCGCCGGAGGAGCATCTGGCGCCGCTGCGGGAGGCTCGCGCGAAGGGGGGTGGCCGAAAACTGCCCGGCCGACGGGCCGCGCTGCCGGACCGGGAGATCGAACCCGGCGAGCTGCTCGATCTGCCGGGGCGACGCGTGCGCGCGATCTGGACGCCGGGGCATACGCCGGGACATGTGTGCCTGCATCTGGAGGAGGAGCATCCGGGGGCGGGAACCTCGGGGCGGGCCGGCGGTTTCGGGCGGCTCTTCTCCGGCGATCATCTTCTGCCCGGCATCACCCCGCACATCGGCCTGTACGAGGCCCCGGACGAGGAGGGAAATCCCCCCTCCTACGCGAACGCGGTGGAGGGCTCGGGGGAGGTCATCGACCCCCTCGGCGACTACCTCGACTCCCTGGAGCGGATCGGTCGGCTGGCACCCGCCGAGGTGCTGCCCGCACATCAGCATGCGTTCAGCGACGCGGGCGGGCGCGTGCGCGAGCTCATCGCTCACCATGAGGAGCGGCTGTCCGGATTGAGAGCACTGCTCCGCGAACCGCTCACCGCCTGGCAGCTCGCCGAGTCCATGGAGTGGAACCGCCCCTGGGACCAGATCCCCTACGGCTCCCGCAACATCGCCGTCTCGGAAGCCGAGGCACATCTGCGACGCCTGGTGAAGCTGGGGCACGCCGAGAGGGTGCCGGGCTCGGAACCCGCGACGTACCTCGCGGTGTAAGGACCGCGGTACAAAGACGCGGCCGCCGCCGGTGACTTCCGTAACAGCCCCGGACGCAGGACGACGGCCGACGGCCGGGTACGGCCCGGGACGGGGCGTTCGTCGTCCCCGCACGGAGGGCGGGGACCCTACGGCCGCCGGTTAGGGTGTGCGGGACAACTTCATCCGTGCCCGATCGGGGGAAGCCGGTGGAAATCCGGCGCTGACCCGCAACCGTGAGGACGGCCCGGCCGTCCGAGCCGGAGCACCCGCTGGGGCACGACCAAGGCTCCCGCCACCAAGGCCGTCCCCGGCCGTCCGGTGAGCGGCACCGTCGAGGTATACGGAGCTGAGCCCGGTGCCACCGCCGCGATCCGCCGAACGGCGCGCGGACGGTCGGCCGAGCGCGGCTGCGTACCACCGCGGCGAACCGACCCGAGAGGCACCGACCCGATGGCCACCATGGCTCCCATGACGCATTCCCTCGCCGTCCTGGCACGCCGCGCCGCCCCGGCGCTGGCCACCGCGGCGCTGCTGGGCGCAGCCGCTGCCCCCGCCGCGTACGCCGACGCCGCCGCCCCGTCCGCGTCTCCGAAGAAGCTGCCGGCCGGTCTGTACGGGACCGGCGACCCGCAGTACGACGGCGTCTGGCGGCAGTCGCTGGCGCTGCTCGCGCAGGACACGGTGGGCGTGCGGCCCGCGGCGTCCGCCGTCGACTGGCTCACCGGGCAGCAGTGCGCCGACGGTTCGTTCACGGCCTTCCGCGCCGATGCGGGCAAGGCCTGCGACGCCAAGACGATGCGGGACACCAACCAGACCGGCGCCGCGGTGCAGGCACTGGCCGCGCTCGGCGGGCACGACGACACCGTGAAGAAGGCCGTGAGCTGGCTGAAGTCGGTGCAGAACGAGGACGGCGGCTGGAGCTCGCTGCCCGGGTCGGCCAGCGACGCCAACTCCACCTCGGTGGTCATCGGCGCGCTCGCCTCGGCCGGCGAGAAGCCCGCGTCCGTGACGGCGAAGAAGAGCGGCAAGAGCCCCTACGATGCGCTGCCGGCCTTCCAGCTGGGCTGCGACGCCAAGGAGGGCGAGCGCGGCGCGTTCGCCTACCAGCCCAAGGACGGCAAGCTCGCCCCGAACGCCGATGCCACCGCGGCGGCCGCGCTGGGCGCCCTGGGCAAGGGCTTTGCCGTGGCGCCCGCGGGCAAGGACGTGAACACGCCGATCAAGGCGCTGACCTGCAAGGACGGCAAGTCCGGTGGGAAGAAGGACCTGGAGTCGGCCGCGGAGGGCGCGGACGCCTACCTCGTCGCGCAGCTCGACAAGCACGGGCAGCATCTGCTGTCCGCGATGCCGGGCGCCGAGGCCCAGCCCGACGTCGGCAACACGGCCGACGCAGTCCTCGCGCTGGCGGCCGGTTCGCACGGGGCCGCCGCGCAGAAGCCCCTGAAGTGGCTGGAGAAGAACTCTGCGGGCTGGGCGAAGCAGAGCGGTCCCGCCGCCTACGCCCAGTTGGTGCTCGCCGCGCACGCCGCCGGCGCCGACCCGCACTCCTTCGGCGGCACCGACCTGGTGGCCGCGCTGAACGCCACCGGGCCCAAGCCGGCCGGCAGCGCGGCTCCGGCGCCCGGCCCGGAGAAGGACGCCAAGGACAACGACAGCGGCATCCCGTGGTGGATCATCGGGGTCGGGCTCGCCTTCGGCGCCGGGATCGGCTTCCTGCTCAGCAGCCGTAAGAAGAAGAACGAGCTGTGAGCCGGCGCAGGAGTTCCCTGCGGCGCGGCAGAACGGCCGGCGCGCTGCTGCTGGCCGGCGCGGTCACCGGGCTGGCGGCCGCGCCCGCGCAGGCGCAGGAGTACCGCTACTGGTCGTTCTGGGACAGCAAGGGCGGCGCCTGGTCGTACGCCTCCGAGGGCCCGGCCACCGTGCGCCCGGCCGACGGCAGTGTCCAGGGCTTCCGGTTCACCGTCAGCGCCGACTCCGCCGCGGCCGGCAAGCCGCGCACCGCCGCCGACTTCGATGCGCTGTGCCAGGGCACGCCCGCCAAGGACGGCAGCAAACGGGTCGGCATCGTCATCGACTTCGGCAGCGCGGCGGACGCGCCCGCCGGCGAGACGCCGCCCAAGGCCCGTACGGAGTGCGCGCGGGTGCCCGAGGACGCCTCGGCCGGCGATGCGCTGGCCGCGGTCGCCCGGCGGCTGCGCTACGACTCCAACGCGCTGCTGTGTGCCATCGCCGGCTATCCGAGGTCGGGGTGCGCGGACCAGGTGAGCGGGGCGAAGAAACCGCCCGCGCAGCCGTCCTCGCAGGCGGCGGCGGACGGAGACGGGGACGGCGGTCCGTCCGCCGGGCTGCTCGGCGGCATCGCGGCCGTCGTCGTACTGGGCGCGGCCGCCGTGTGGCAGGCACGCCGCCGGCGCGGATGAGCGCCCCGCGGACGACCCGCAGCAACGCGCTGCACGCCGGAGCGTGGTGGCTGTGGGCGCTCGGTCTGGCGACCGCGGCCTCGCGTACCACCAATCCGCTGCTGCTCGGGCTGCTGGCCGGCGTGGCGGGCTATGTCGTCGCCGCCCGCCGTACGGACGCGCCCTGGGCCCGCTCCTACGGGGCGTTCGTCAAGCTCGGCCTGCTGGTGATCGTCATCCGGCTGGTCTTCGCCGTTGTCCTCGGCTCGCCGATCCCCGGCACGCACACGCTGGTCACGCTGCCCGAAGTGCCGCTGCCCGACTGGGCGAAGGGGGTGCGGATCGGCGGCCGGGTCACCGCGGAGGGCATGGTCTTCGCCTTCTACGACGGGCTGAAGCTGGCCACCCTGCTGATCTGCGTCGGCGCCGCCAACGCGCTGGCCAACCCCGCCCGGCTCCTGAAGTCCCTGCCCGGTGCGCTGTACGAGGCGGGCGTGGCGGTCGTCGTCGCGATGACCTTCGCGCCGAATCTGGTCGCCGACGTCCAGCGGCTGCGGGCGGCCCGGCGGCTGCGCGGGCGGCCCGACCGGGGATTCAAGGCGCTGGTCCAGGTGGGTCTGCCGGTGCTGGAGGGCGCGCTGGAGCGGTCGGTGGCGCTGGCCGCGGCGATGGATGCGCGCGGTTACGGGCGCAGCGCCCGGGTCCCGCCCGCCGTACGGCACACCACCTCCGTCCTCACGCTCGGCGGGCTGCTCGGCGTCTGCGCGGGCACGTACGGACTGCTGTCGGACGCCGGTGCCGGTTACGGGCTGCCGCTGCTGCTCGCCGGGCTCGCGGCCGCGCTCGGGGGGCTCTGGCTCGGCGGCCGCCGCTCCGTACGCACCCGCTACCGGCCCGAACGCTGGGGCCCCCGCGCCTGCCTGGTCGCCGGCTCGGGTATCGCCGTGGCCGCCCTGATGATCTGGGCGAACGCCGCCGCCCCCACCGCCCTCCACCCGCCCGCCGTCCCCCTGACCGCCCCGGTCCTCCCCCTCTGGCCGGCCGCCGCCCTCCTCCTCGGCCTGCTGCCGGCGTTCGTCGCCCCGCTGCCGCCCGGCACGGAGCGCGGGGCGCGGGTCCGGGGGCGGACGGAACGGCCGGGCGCCGCGGAAGCCAGGTCCGTGACCGGGGCCGCGCGGCCCGCCGACCCGCTCAAGAAGGAGCCCAGCCAGTGATCCGGTTCGAGCAGGTCTCGGTCACCTACGGGGACGCCGTCGCGCCCGCCGTCCAGGGCATCGACCTGACCGTCCCCGAGGGCGAACTGTGCCTCCTGGTCGGACCGTCGGGCGTCGGCAAGTCCACCGTCCTGAACGCCGTCTGCGGTCTCGTACCGCATTTCACCGGGGGCACCCTGCGCGGCCGTGTCACCGTCGACGGCCGCGACACCCGTACCCACAAGCCGCGGGAACTGGCCGATGTGGTCGGCACGGTGGGCCAGGATCCGCTGTCCCACTTCGTCACCGACACCGTCGAGGACGAGCTCGCCTACGGCATGGAGTCGCTCGGCCTCGCCCCGGACGTGATGCGCCGCCGCGTCGAGGAAACCCTGGATCTGCTGGGCCTGGCCGACCTGCGCGACCGCGCCATCGCCACGCTGTCCGGCGGCCAGATGCAGCGGGTGGCGATCGGCTCGGTGCTCACCACCCACCCCAAGGTCCTGGTCCTCGACGAGCCGACGTCCGCGCTGGACCCGGCCGCCGCCGAGGAGGTCCTCGCCGTACTCCAGCGCCTGGTCCACGACCTCGGCACGACGGTCCTGCTGGCCGAACACCGGCTGGAGCGCGTCGTCCAATACGCGGACCAGGTCATTCTGCTGCCCGCGCCCGGCGCGGCCCCCCTCATGGGCGACCCCGCCGACATCATGGCCGTCTCCCCCGTACATCCCCCGGTCGTAGCCCTCGGCCGCCTCGCCCGCTGGTCCCCCCTGCCGCTGTCCGTACGCGATGCCCGGCGCAAGGCGGCCACGCTCCGCGAGCGACTGGCGGGTGTGACGCCGGGTGGTGCAGGCGGTTCTGCGGGGCTCGCCGGTTCCGCCGGTCCGGCTGGTCCCGCCGGTTCCGCCGGTTCCGTGCGTCCGGCTGATCCGGCCGGTGGCTCCGGGGGCGGGGGTGCGGGTGCCTCCGCCCCCCTCGGGGGGCCCTCCCCCCTCCCCCACCCCGCCCCCATCCCCTCTGTGGTTGTCTCGGGGCTCGGTGTCCGGCGCGGGCAGGTCGATGCCCTGCACCGGGTGGACCTCACCGTTCAACCGGGCGAGACCATCGCCCTGATGGGCCGCAACGGTGCGGGCAAGTCCACGCTCCTGAGCACCCTCGTCGGCATGCACGAACCCTCCGCCGGCACGGTCCGCGTCGGCGGTGCCACCCCGCACCGCACCAGCCCCCGCACCCTCCTCCAGCACGTCGGCCTCGTCCCCCAGGAACCCCGCGACCTCCTCTACGCCGACACCGTCGCCGCCGAATGCACCGCCGCCGACCACGACGCGGACGCCCCCGCCGGCACCTGCCGCGATCTCGTCACCCGGCTGCTGCCCGACGTTCCGGACTCCGTCCACCCCCGCGACCTGTCCGAGGGACAACGCCTCGCCCTCGCCCTGGCGGTCGTCCTGACCGCCCGCCCTCCTCTCCTCCTTCTCGACGAGCCCACCCGCGGCCTGGACTACGCCGCGAAGGCCCGCCTGATCGACGTGCTCCGCACCCTGGCCGCCCAAGGGCACGCCATCATCCTGGCCACCCACGACGTGGAACTGGCCGCCGAACTCTCCCATCGCGTCGTCATCCTCGCCGAGGGCGAGATCGTCGCCGACGGCCCCACCAGCGAGGTCGTGGTCTCCTCCCCGTCCTTCGCCCCTCAGGTCGCCAAGGTTCTCGCCCCGCTCCCCTGGCTGACCGTCCCCCAGGTCGCCCGCGCCCTGGAGGCCACGCCATGACGCCGCCCGTCCCCGAGTCCCGCACCGGGCACGAGCCCCAGGCCGACTCGCCGGGCCACGGACAACGTCCCGCCGAGCGGTCCGCCGCCGGTCGCCAGGCCCGCGCCATACGCCTGGGCCCCCGCTCCCTCACCGCCCTGGCACTCATCTCGGCGATCGGCGTGATGGCGTTCGGCTGGCCGCTGCTCGCCGACTCCGCCTCCGGGCTCGCCCACTCCAAGGACGCACCGTGGCTGTTCGCCGCGCTGCTGCCCATGCTGCTCGCGGTCGTCGTGGCGACCATCGCCGACAGCGGCCTGGACGCGAAGGCCATCGCCATGCTCGGCGTACTGGCCGCGGCCGGAGCCGCCATGCGCCCACTGGGAGCCGGCACCGCCGGCATCGAGCCGATGTTCTTCCTGATGGTGTTGTCGGGCCGTGTGCTCGGCCCCGGCTTCGGCTTCGTCCTGGGATCCGTGGCGATGTTCGCGTCGGCACTGCTGACCGGCGGTGTCGGCCCCTGGATGCCGTTCCAGATGCTGACCATGGGCTGGGTGTCCATGGGCGCCGGCCTGCTGCCGGGCCCCGACCGGCTGCGCGGCCGTCGTGAACTCGCCCTGCTCGCCGCGTACGGAGCGGTCGCCGCCGTTCTCTACGGCCTGATCATGAACCTCCAAGGCTGGCCCTATATCGCCGGAATGACCTCGGGAGTCTCCTTCGTCCCCGGTGACCCGCTGAACGAAAACCTCACCCGCTTCCTCGCCTACTGTCTCGCCACCTCCCTCGGCTGGGACCTGCCCCGAGCCCTGGTCACCGTGATCCTGACCTGCACCCTCGGCGGCACCATCCTCAAGGCCCTGCGCCGGGCCACCCGCCGCGCCGCCTTCGACGCCCCGGTGTCCTTCACCCCCTGAGGCGCAACCCCTGAGGCTCACGCCTGACACTCGCCGGGTGCCCTCCGCTGCCTCGGCCGGGTCACCTCGGTGACGCCCCTGTGCGCCGCGGCGCTCGGCATCTTCGCCCCTGCCCCGCGCCGCGCTCCGGGCGCCCAGGTCCCCCACGCCGCCCGGCCCCGGACCGTGGACTTCGGCGCTGCCGCGCGCCGTCGACCGTCCGGTTCCCGGCGATGCGCGCAGGCTATCGGCGGGAGACGGGGAGAGCGCGGGCTATGGACGGCGCCGAGCGGAGGAACGAGGTGTAGTGGTCGGCGTCGCGCCCCTGGTCGACGACCGTGGCCTTGGCGCCGTGGCGCGCCAGCTCCCCGGCGCAGCTGCGGGTGTTGGCCAGGGGGACGTCCCGGTCGCCCGTGGCCGTGTAGAGGGTGATGCGTATGGCGCGGTCCGGCGTCCAGTCGCAGGTGCGGTCGTTGGCGTGCAGCGCCTCCAGCAGGGCGCCGGAGGGGTGGCGGAGTTTGCTGTACCAGTCGTCGGTCAGTAGGTCTTCGAGGCGGTCGGGCAGCTTGCCTGCTATGTCCTCCGCCGGGTGCTCGCCGTCGAAGAGGTCTTCCACGCGGTCGGCGTAGGGGGCTCGGAACACCTCGCTCGGGTCGGCGTAGAGCGGGTGCAGGCGGTTCTGGGCGGTGAGGAAGAAGGAGAGGTAGAAGACGGCGGACCGGGGGTCGACCCGGCCGTCGAACATGCCGGGGAGTTCGCTGCCGTCGAGGTCGTAGGGGCCGCCGACCGGGGCGAGCATCCCGAGGCGGAATGAGGGATCGGCGCCGCGCTCCAGCACGCGGCCCAGCTCCATGGCGACCTGCCCGCCCTGCGAGAAGCCGGTCACGGAGACCTTGCTCTCGAGCGATGCGCCCCGCTTCGGGGCGGCGGAGCGGGCCGCACGGAGCATGTCGAGGGAAGCCGATGCCGCGGACCGGGCGTCCATATAGGGGTGGCGGCCGGGGCTTGTACCGAGGCCGAGGTAGTCGGGGGCGATGGCGGCGCGGCCCGCCGAGGCGTAGAGCAGCGAAACGGCCCGGTCGGGGCCCTCGGCGAAGACGGAGGGTGCGTAGCCGCGGTAGGCGAGGGTGCCGTGGGCGTGGACCACGGTCGGCAGGTGGCGTCCGCCGGCGAGGGGAAGCGCGAGCAGGCCGGATGCGGTGGTCGGGCGGCCGTTCGGTGTGACGGTGCGGTAGGTGAGGCGGTAGGCGGCGACGCCATGCCGTGCGGTGCCCGCATCGAGGCCCGACTTCCGCGCCCGGGCGATGACTTCGTCGCGGTTCAGGCTGCCGAGCGGGGTGAGGGAGAGCAGTGCCCCGCGCCCTTCCCCGCGCCCCTGCCGGGCCGTCGCGACGTCGGCCGATTCCGGTGCCGCGGCGGTCGGCGGCGCGGCGAGGGCCGGGGCCGCGGTCAGCGCCGCCAGCAGTAAGGCGGCGCCCGCGGCCAGTCCACGCGATACCCGTCGCGGTGACGGGCGTCGAGGGGATGCGCTTCGCTGCGAGGTGCTTCCGTGCGCCGGGGGTCGATTCCCGCTCGCCGCTGCCGATGAGTTCCGCTGCGTTGTGGTCATGCTTCGACGGTACGAAGCTCGTGCGTGGCCGAGAATGCGGTTTTCCACCCAACTCAGCTGTGGTTTTCCGCAGGTGGGGATGCCCCTTACAACCGCTGGATGATCGTCCCCGTGGCCAGCGCGCCCCCCGCGCACATCGTGATCAGCGCGAATTCCTTGTCCGTGCGCTCGAGTTCATGCAGCGCGGTGGTGATGAGGCGGGCGCCGGTGGCCCCGACCGGGTGGCCGAGGGCGATGGCGCCGCCGTTCACGTTCACCTTTGCCAGGTCCTGTTCGAAGACCTGGGCCCACGAGAGCACGACCGAGGCGAAGGCTTCGTTGATCTCGACGAGGTCGATGTCCTTGAGGGACATGCCGGCCTTGCCGAGCACGGCGCGGGTCGCGTCGATGGGCCCGTCGAGGTGGTAGTGCGGGTCGGAGCCGACCAGCGCCTGGGCCACGATGCGGGCCCGCGGCTTGAGTTTGAGGGCGCGTGCCATGCGCTTGGAGGCCCACATCACCGCGCTCGCGCCGTCGGAGATCTGCGAGGAGTTGCCCGCGGTGTGCACGGCGGTCGGCATCACCGCCTTGAGGCCGCCCAGTGCTTCCATGGTGGTGTCGCGCAGGCCCTCGTCGCGGTCGACCAGCCGCCACATGCCCTGGCCGGCGGCTTGTTCTTCCTCGGTGGTGGGGACCTGGACGGCAAAGGTTTCGCGTTTGAAGCGTTCCTCGGACCAGGCGGTGGCGGCCCGTTCCTGCGAGATCAGGCCGAGCGAGTCGACGTTCTCGCGGGTCAGCCCGCGGTTCCGGGCGATGCGTTCGGCCGCCTCGAACTGGTTGGGCAGGTCGACGTTCCACTCGTCGGGCCAGGGCTTTCCGGGGCCGTGCTTGGAGCCGCTGCCCAGTGGCACCCGGGACATCGCCTCGACGCCGCAGCCGATGCCGATGTCGATGACGCCGCCCGCGATCATGTTGGCGATCATGTGGTTGGCCTGCTGGGAGGATCCGCACTGGCAGTCCACGGTGGTGGCCGCGGTCTCGTACGGGAGGCCCATCGCGAGCCAGGCGTTGCGGGCGGGGTTCATGGACTGCTCGCCGGCGTGCGTGACGGTGCCGCCGACGATCTGTTCGATGCAGTCGGGCTGGATGGCGGTGCGGGCGAGGAGTTCGCGGTAGGTCTCGCCCAGGAGGTAGGCGGGGTGGAGGTTGGCGAGCGCGCCTCCGCGCTTGCCGATGGGGGTGCGTACGGCTTCGACGATGACGGGTTCCGCGGCCATGACTGACTCGTCCTCTCCTCGCGTCCGCGGGGCGTCCCGGCACCCACGGAAGAAGAACTAGTACGCGTTCTACTTCTACAAACAGTCTTATGAGCGCCGTCCTGGGACGCAAGGGTCGTGCACCAGACTTGTCGGCAACAGGTCCCGCCGCGACCCTTGCCACTTATAGAACTCGTTACTACCTTCACGGCGACCAGCGATATCTGATGACCCGTCAGGACCGATCGGAGCTGCCCAGGACCACCGCAGAACCGCCTCGGAACCGACCCGGAACCACCTCGGAACCGACCGGAACCGCCTCACCCCCGTGTCGGAAGCGTCAGACCAGACAGAACTCTCGGATGCCAGATTGGCCAGGAGTCGCCCATGTCATGCCCAGCGTTGCCCGAAGGGTTCGACTTCACCGACCCCGATGTCTACCGAACCCGCGTCCCGCTCCCGGAGTTCGCACAGCTGCGGGAGACCGCGCCCGTGTGGTGGAACGCCCAGCCGCACGGCATCGCAGGCTTCGGCGACGACGGCTACTGGGTCGTCACCCGCCACGAGGACGTCAAGGAGGTGTCCACCAAGCCTGACGTCTTCTCCGCCAACCTCAACACCTCCATCATCCGCTTCAACGAGTCCATGACCCGCGACCAGATCGACGTACAGAAGCTGATCATGCTGAACATGGACCCGCCGGAGCACACCCGGGTCCGCCAGATAGTGCAGCGCGGCTTCACCCCGCGCGCCATCCGCGCCCTGGAGGACGCCCTGCGCCACCGGGCGGCGCGGATCGTCGACGAGGCGCGGCAGAAGGGGTCCGGGGACTTCGTCACGGACATCGCCTGCGAACTCCCCCTCCAGGCGATCGCCGAACTCATCGGCATCCCCCAGGACGACCGGGCCCGCATCTTCGACTGGTCGAACAAGATGATCGCGTACGACGATCCCGAACTGGCCATCACCGAAGAGGTCGGCACCAACGCGGCCATGGAACTGATCTCATACGCGATGAACCTCGCCGCGGAGCGCAAGGAGTGCCCGGCCAAGGACATCGTCAGCCGCCTGGTGGCGGCGGAGGACGACGGGAACCTCGGTTCCGACGAATTCGGCTTCTTCGTCCTGCTGTTAGCGGTCGCCGGCAACGAGACGACGCGGAACGCCATCACCCACGGCATGCATGCCTTCCTCACCCATCCCGACCAGTGGGAGCTCTACAAGCGCGAGCGCCCCGCTACCGCGGCCGAGGAAATAGTGCGGTGGGCGACGCCGGTGGTCTCCTTCCAGCGCACCGCCACCCAGGACACCGAACTGGGCGGCGCAAAGATCAAGAAGGGCCAGCGGGTCGGGATCTTCTACTCCTCCGCCAACAACGATCCGGAGGTCTTCGACCACCCGGAGGTCTTCGACATCACCCGCGACCCCAACCCCCATCTGGGATTCGGGGGCGGCGGTCCGCACTTCTGCCTCGGCAAGTCCCTCGCGGTCCTGGAGATCAACCTGATCTTCAACGCCATCGCGGACGCCCTTCCCGGCATCTCGCTGGCGGGCGATCCGCGCCGGCTCCGCTCCGCCTGGCTCAACGGCGTCAAGGAACTACAGGTGCAGTACGGCTGACGGGGCGCGGACGGAGCCCCACCGCTTTGCCGCTCGGTCCCGCACGCCGCCCGCGTCCCCGGCCGATGGGCGCCCGCCGTGGCCCGCCCGGCCCCGTCGGCGCTTCCCCGTCGGCCGGGCCGGGCGGGCCTCGGCACGCGGCCGCCGGGAAGGGCGACGACCCGCCCGAGCTGCGGGCGACACGCCCTCGCCGCACCGTTCGTCGCCGGCGGACCGGGGCCCGTTCAGTGCGCGGTGAGCCCCACGGCCCCCAGCGCCACCAGGATCGCGACGGCAACCGATCCGCTGAGGCAGGCCACGATCAGGCGGCGCCGCAGCGCCCGGTACGCGCCGTCGTACTCCGCTCGCAGGGAGGCGCTGCGTGCGGCGATACGTTCCAGATAGGCCTGTGTCGCGCCGTGCTGGTCCTGGCAATAGCGCCGTTCCACTTCCCTGCGCTGGGTATCGGTGAGCCAGGGCAGGCCCGCGCAGAAGGCGTCCGCCCGGGTACGGGCCCGTTCCTTCTCCGCCTCCCAGAGCAGATATCCCTCGATCTCGTTGATGACCGCCTCGGCGTCGCTCATCCGCATTCCCCGTCCCTCGCTCATCCGCGGACCTCGCTCTCCACCTCGCGTGCGATCCGAGGGTGATGCAGGTCGAATGCCGGGGATTCGGAGCGAATACGCGGAAGCGTACGGAAGTTGTGCCGCGGCGGCGGGCAGGACGTCGCCCATTCCAGCGAACGGCCGTATCCCCAAGGGTCGTCGACCTCGACCTTCTTGCCGTACTTGGCGGTCTTCCAGACGTTGTAGAAGAACGGCAGGATCGACAGGCCCAAGAGGAACGAGAAGATGCTGGAAACGGTGTTGAGCGTGGTGAATCCGTCGGCGGCCAGATAATCGGGGATACGGCGCAGCATTCCGTTGGCACCGAGCCAGTGCTGGACGAGGAAGGTGCCGTGGAAGCCGATGAACAGCGTCCAGAAGGTGATCTTGCCGAGGCGTTCGTCGAGCATCTTGCCGGTGAATTTGGGCCACCAGAAGTGGAATCCGGCGAACATCGCGAAGACGACGGTGCCGAAGACGACGTAGTGGAAGTGCGCCACGACGAAGTACGAGTCGGAGACGTGGAAGTCCATGGGCGGGGAGGCGAGGATGACGCCGGTCAGACCGCCGAAGACGAAGGTGATCAGGAATCCGACGGTCCACAGCATCGGCGTTTCGAAGGACAGCGAGCCCTGCCACATCGTGCCGATCCAGTTGAAGAACTTCACGCCGGTCGGGACCGCGATCAGGAACGTCATGAAGGAGAAGAACGGCAGCAGCACGCCGCCGGTCACATACATGTGGTGCGCCCAGACCGTGACGGAAAGGCCGGCGATCGAGATCGTCGCCGCGATCAGACCGATGTAGCCGAACATCGGCTTCCGGGAGAACACCGGAATGACCTCGGAGATGATGCCGAAGAAAGGGAGGGCGATGATGTAGACCTCCGGGTGGCCGAAGAACCAGAAGAGGTGCTGCCAGAGCAGTGCTCCGCCATGTGCCGCGTCGAATACATGGGCGCCGAATTTACGGTCCGCCTCCAGAGCGAACAGCGCGGCGGCCAGGACCGGGAAGGCCAGCAGGACCAGCACACCGGTCAGCAGGACGTTCCAGGTGAAGATCGGCATCCGGAACATCGTCATGCCGGGCGCGCGCATGCAGATGATCGTGGTGATGAAGTTGACCGAACCGAGAATGGTGCCGAAGCCGGAGAACGCCAGGCCCATGATCCACATATCGGCGCCGACGCCGGGGGAATGCACGGCGTCGGCGAGCGGCGCGTACGCGAACCAGCCGAAATCCGCGGCGCCTTGCGGGGTGAGAAAGCCTCCCACGGCGATCAGGGAGCCGAAGAGATAGAGCCAGTAGGCGAACATGTTCAGCCGCGGAAAGGCGACATCCGGTGCGCCGATCTGCAGCGGCATGATCCAGTTCGCGAATCCGGCGAACAGCGGCGTCGCGAACATCAGCAGCATGATCGTGCCGTGCATCGTGAACGCCTGGTTGAACTGCTCGTTGGACATGATCTGGTGCCCGGGACGGGCCAGTTCGGCGCGCATCAGCAAGGCCAGCAGGCCGCCGACGCAGAAGAATCCGAAGGCGGTGATCAGGTAGAGCGTGCCGATCGTCTTGTGGTCCGTGGTGGTGAGCCATTTCAGCGGCAGCCGGGTCCCCGAGGGCCGTTTCCCTGGGGCCGTGGGGGATGTGGAGGTCGTGGTGAGGGCCGTCATGCCCGGTAGGTGTCCGGGGCCCGGGAAATATTCACCGGTCCAGGGTGTGAAGATCGGGGCCATGCCGGACACCAACGGTTCATGAGCACGGACGACGCCTTCGCCGATGCCTATCGCGCGCACTACTGGGCGGTCAGCCGCTTCGTGGCGCGGCGGCTGGACGGGCAGGCACACGAGGTCGAGGAAGTGGTGGCGGAGGTCTTCTCCATAGCCTGGAGACGCCGCGCCGAACTTCCCGACGCCCCGCTGCCGTGGCTGTACGGGGTGGCCCGGAACTGCCTGGCCAACACGGTGCGCGGGCTCGGGCGCTACCGCCGGCTGCTCCATCGGATCGGCCATCACGAGGCGGCGCACCGCAAGCAGACGGTGGAGAGTCCGGACGCGGAACGGCCCGGCTCCTGGGTGCACGACGTGCTGGCCCGCCTCTCGCCCGCCGACCAGGAAGTGCTGCGGCTCACGGCCTGGGAGGAACTGTCCCTCGAGGAGCTGGCGGTGACCCTGGGGTGCGGGCAGAGCGCGGCGGCCATGCGGCTGCACCGGGCGCGGCGGCGGCTGCGCGCAGAGATCGACCGTACGCGGACGACGGTGTCCGTACGAGCAGGAGGCGACGGCCATGAGTGACGAACTGGAGCTGCTGCGCGCGGCCGACCCCGTACCGAGCGGCGAAGGCCCCTGGCGGGACCGCCCGCTGCACGCCCGCGCCGAGCGCCACCTCAACCGGCTGCTGCACAGCGGGCGGACGAGGCGGGCCCGGCGGCGCCTCGTCCTGCGGGCCGAAGCGGCGGTGCTCGCGCTCGGCGCCGCGCTCGCGTTCACCTTCTCCGGCGCGGGCGCCGCAAAGGCCGTCGCCGTGCCCGTCGCGCTGGCGCCGCGCGCCGGCACCGCTTCCGTATCGCTGGACGAGCTGGCCCGGAGGGCGGAGGCCAGGGCCCGGGCGGCCGGCGCCGCGGACGGGCCGCACCGGGGCAGCCATGTGCAGAGCTGGTGTCTGAGCATGGCGGCGGGCCCCGACGCCGCGCCGCCCGTCACCGCGCCCGAGGAGCACCTCACCCGCTGGCGCGCCGACGGCAGCGGCTCCGAACTCGTGGTGGCCACCGACCCTCGGCACCCCGGGCGCCCGGTGATCGACGACACCGGTGGCAACTGGCGCACCGTCAATGACGGCGAGGTGCTGCACCGTAAGTCCTATCCGGCGGGCCCGGCGGGCGGGCAGCGCGGCCTCGCCGCCCGTACTCCGCCGCCGACCGATCCCGAGGCGCTGCGCGAGCAGCTCGCGGCGCTGTACGGAGGCGCCGGCGCCAGGACGCCGCGGCTGCTCTCCGCGCTGTCGTCGTTGCGTCAGGAATGGACGCCGGGGCCGCGGGAGACGGCGGCGATCGTCCGGGTGCTGGCCGATGCGGAGGGGCTGCGTCCGGCGGGCGCGGTCACCGACCGGCTGGGCCGTCGCGGTCAGGCGTATGTCTACGACGGTCCGGACGGCGGAATGAACGCCACCCGCCAGATGGTCGTCCTCGATCCCCGGACCGGGCAACTCATGGGCAGCGAGGTCACCTTCACCAGGGCTCTTCCTGACCTCCGGGTCAAGGCGGGGCAGGTGCTGTCGTACGAGACGTGGATGCCGTGAGCGCGCACCGCGTCCGGGAGCGCGTCACCTCCTGAAGCGCGCCCCCGGAAGCGCGCCCGGAGCGCATCCCGTCCGGGAGGGCGTCACCCCCGCCCGCCTCTCAGGTGGCGGGCCCTGCGCCGATGGCCGATCCTTGAGGAACGCGACGATCCATCGGCGCGGTGGCGGAGTACGCCGCCGCGCCGTTCTCGTGCCCGCGATCGGTGACGTCACCGATGTGCACGGTGACATCGCCGGCTTTCCGGGGGCGCGATCTCCGTGCGGTACGTCACAGAGCGTGATGGTTGCAGTGAATTACCGCGAGATGGATCACAAACGTAAGTCCCGCGAAATTCTCCGGCGACACGCGTTTGCCCAGCAAGGAGCGGGTATACGACCGACCGCGCGGTCATCCGCACACTGTCCGTGATGATCCGTTCTGCCCCTATGGTCGACCTTTGCCCGTCGCTCCACGGCGGGCACTGTCATGCAGTCGTCCAAGAGAGCGCAGGCGAGCGAACACGTGCCGACGCAGTCCCCCGTCGCACCCGGGCCCCTTACCCACGGCCGTGGCCGTACCGATGCCGCACCAGACCTGGAGAAGCGGCCGTCGGACGAGGTCACCGTCGTCGATCCCGCGATGGTCAAGCGCGCGGTGTCCGCGGCGGCCCTCGGCAATGCGATGGAGTGGTTCGACTTCGGCGTCTACAGCTACATCGCGGTCACCCTCGGACATGTCTTCTTCCCGTCCGGGAACCCGACCGCGCAGCTGCTGTCGACCTTTGGCGCGTTCGCGGCGGCGTTCCTGGTACGCCCGATCGGCGGCATGGTCTTCGGGCCGCTCGGCGACCGGATCGGGCGGCAGAAGGTCCTCGCGATCACCATGATCATGATGGCCGCGGGCACGTTCGCCATCGGCCTGATCCCCTCCTACGCCACCATCGGCGTCGGCGCGCCCGTCCTGCTGCTCGTCGCGCGCCTGGTGCAGGGCTTCTCCACCGGTGGTGAGTACGGTGGCGCCTCCACCTTCATCGCCGAGTACGCGCCCGACAAGAAGCGCGGCTTCCTCGGCAGCTGGCTGGAGTTCGGCACGCTGGCCGGCTACGTCGGCGGCGCCGGCCTGGTCACGTTGATGACCGCGCTGCTGTCCACCCACGACATGAACGCGTGGGGCTGGCGGATTCCGTTCCTGATCGCGGGCCCGATGGGCATCATCGGCCTCTACCTGCGGATGCGCCTCGAGGAGACCCCGGCCTTCGCCCGGCTGGAGAAGGAGGCGCGGACGAAGGAGAAGGCACGCCGGGAGGCCGAGAAGCGGATGGGCGTCCGCGAGATGATCTTCGGTCAGTGGCGGTCGATGCTGCTGTGCGTCGGGCTGGTGCTGGTCTTCAACGTCACCGACTACATGCTGCTGTCGTACATGCCGAGCTATCTGACCTCGGAGCTGAAGTACGACGAGACGCACGGGCTGCTGGTGGTGCTCGGCGTGATGGTCGTGATGATGGGCGTGCAGCCGTTCGCGGGCAAGCTGGCCGACCGCTTCGGTCGCCGCCCGGTCATCGCCGCGGGCTGCGCCGGCTTCCTGGTGCTGTCCGTGCCGGCGCTGCTGCTGATCCGGCAGGGTTCGCTGGCCGCCATCGCGCTGGGCATGGCGGCGCTGGGGCTGCTGCTGGTGTGCTTCACCTCGGCGATGCCGTCCGCGCTGCCCGCGCTCTTCCCGACCAAGGTCCGCTACGGCTCGCTGTCGATCGGCTTCAACATCTCGGTCTCGCTCTTCGGCGGGACGACTCCCCTGGTGGTCACCGCTCTCATCGGGGCGACCGGCAACAAGATGATGCCCGCGTACTACATGATGGCGGCGGCCGTGATCGGCGGAATCGCCGTCTGGCGGATGTCCGAGAGTGCCCGCAAGCCGCTGCCCGGCTCGCCGCCGGCCGTCGAGACCGAAGCGGAGGCCCGCGAGATCGTCCGCGCGGCCCGCCGCGCCGAGGTCGGCTCCGCGGCCTGACCGAGCCCGCACCCGTTCGCGCGGGGCCCGCTCGCCCGTACGAACGCGATCTCGCTCCGCCGCCCGGCGGCATCCGACGCCGCCGGGCACCGTGCACCGCGTGCACCCCACGAAGGCCGCCGGCCCCCTGGCGGCCTTCCGGCATCGTGGGACGCACCGCGCCTGGTTGCGTCCGCAGCCGGTGAGTGCCCCCTACCGGAACCCCGAAGGGGAACCATCCGTACCGTTCCACCCGTCTGTGTCGCTGCCGATCGCATCGACCGGCGCGGAGCGAACGGGGGACGACGGTGATCGCGGCAAGGGAACACCACGGAGTGCGGCGGCGAGCCCTGCTGGTGGTGCTGATGCTGCTGGCGGTGCAGCTGGTGTGGCTGGCCAGGCCGGCGTACGCCTGCGGCTGCGGCGCGATGGTCGTCGACCCGAAGACCACCATGTCGGTGGACCGGGAGACCTCGGCGGTGCGCTGGGACGGGCGGACCGAGCAGATCGTGATGAGCCTGACGGTGGCCGGGACCGCCCCGGACGCCGCCTGGATCATGCCGGTGCCGCACCGCGCCACGGTGAAGCTGGGCGACTCCCAGCTGTTCAACGAGCTCACCGCGCTCACCGCGCCGGCCGACGAAGAACGCTCCTACTTCTGGCCCCGGAGCGGCGACTGGCCGTTTTCCTGGGGTGACACGACCGGTGACGCGGCCCCGATGCCTGGCGCCCGGGGCCCCGGCGTCGGCGTCGTCGGCCGGGAACGCCTGGGCCCGTTCGATGTGGCCCGGCTGACCGCCACCGACCCCGACGCCCTGCGCGGCTGGCTGAAGTCCCATGGCTTCCGGCTGCCCGACTCGCTCGCGACCGCACTGCGTCCGTACGTGGCCCAGCACTGGGAATACGTCGCGATCCGGCTGGCCCCCGCCGCCCGCAACGGCTATCTGAGCGGCACCCTCGATCCGCTGCACCTGACCTTCGCCAGCGACCGGCTGATCTATCCGATGCGGCTGTCCCGGCTCGCCCGGACGCCGCAGTCGCTGGGCCTCTATGTGCTCGCGCCGCACCGGATGGAGCCGCGCGGCACCATCGGCGGCTCGCGACCGGACGTCTTCTTCGCGGGCCGGATCAAGCCCGGGCGGACCGCGGTCGGTGACCTCGCGGGCGGCGATGGGGCCTATCTGACCGCCATCGACCAGAGCTTTCCGCGTCCGGAGCGCATCACCGGCGACCATGAGCTGCGGCGGGCGGCGGCCGATACGCCGTACCGGCGGGTTCACTACATCTATGTGCTGATGAAGGTCGGTGACATACCGGCCTGGCTGCTTGCGGTGGGCGGTGCGCTGGGGCTGGCGGCGGGGTACGGGGTCGTGATCGCGCTGGTGCTGCGACGGCGCAGGCGGCGCCTTGGGATGCCGTAGGCCGCGGCACCGGCGGTGCCGGCGACGTCGTCGGCACCGGATCCAACGCGCCCTTTCCGCCGCCCGGAGTCCTGAGCGAATCCGTACGCCCCCGGCTTGACGACTTCGGCACCCGTACGGGAACACAGGCGCTCTCACGCTTCGGCATTCCGACCCGGCGACGGAAGGGATTCCGGGTCGGAAAACGCGGGCACCGGAACACGAGTACCGCTGAGCATTCGTCAGGCTCGGTCAGGGCGTGTCCGGTAAGCCGAGGTCACACGATGGAGGGCTTCTTCCGCGGCGTGGGAAGCGATCGGCACTCGCATGAATAAGCTGCCGATTCCGGTCACCATGCTGAACAACGGACGAGGGAGCACATCGTGGAATACGAGATGCGCGCAGAACACCCGGAAGGCGTCTCACCCCAGCAAGTCGATGCCCCGGTGAAAATCTGGCACATGGTGAAGTCGGACGGCGCCCTTGCCCTGTGCGGTCGCGACCTCGACCCCGCTGCCGCTACACAATCCGCCGACGCGTGGGGCACGCCGAAGGGCGAACCCTTCTGCCACGGCTGTGGGGCGCTGTTCCTTCGAGAAGTTCCCTGATGACTCTCGCTTGCCGGACCGCCCCTCGCCCGGCGAGCGACAGTTCCGTGGCCGCGCGGCCCCGCTCCCCTGGGCGCCGCCGCGCCGGCCTCCGCGCAGGTCGGGCAGCTTTGGCGGCATCGAAGATGTGCCAGAGTTGCCGGCCCTGCAGCCGCGCCGGTGGGATAGCGGCATGGCGAACAACCACACCCGCGCAACCGCCACGCCGGCGTTCGAATTTCGCTGCGGCGGAGTCCACTTGACCATCCAGCGTGTCCCCGCATGGCTGATCACGCTCGCAACAACGGCGGCCGGCTCGGGGGTGGTCCGGTGGACAAGGCATTGATGCGGCCGAAGAACCCGCCACGCAACCCCGGCCGGAATCGAAGCGGCGCACTGCCGGCCCGAGCCCATGCCCAGGGCATGCCCATGCCCATGCCCTGGGAAATGTGATCAGAAATCAGGTGTGTCGCTCTGATACCGCTGATTCGTGCAGGGACTCACGGCAACAACGAAGGGAAAGGGATCCGCAGTCCTGATCCCTTCGTCATCTCGATAGCCGAATTCCCACGTCGCGCCTCCTTGTTCGCTCTGGTTACGGCCTTTCCGGACCTACGAGCCCCGCCGCCTTGCGGGCTGCCTTCACGACTCGCTCGGTGCCGCGGTCCGCCCGTGCGGCAAGATAAAGCCATGAGCGTAGTCAAGATCAACGTGCTGGCCGTTCCTGCCGAGCAGCGGGAGACCCTCGAAAAGCGCTTCGCGTCCCGCGCCGGGACCGTGGACTCCTCGGACGGCTTCGAATGGTTCGAACTGCTGCGGCCGCAACGGATGCTCTGATCTACCACTAATGCTGGAGCCGTGGGGGAACACATCCGTGACCCTGTACCCGAGCATCCGCGACAGGGTCATGGATCAACGAGGAACCTCCGGCGCTCTCGCGTCAGACTGCTGCTCGTCCTGGCAGCGGTGTTGGCAACGTTCATCGTCGGCCTGACAGCGGTCTGCCGGCATGGTGGGACGGCACCTCGACGTCGGCCTGTATCACACAGGGGCAGCCGCCTTCGGCGTACCTCACGCCGAAGCGCCTCGTGGCGAGTGCTCAACAGACTTAAATCACCTCTCGATTGAGCAATTCAATCACCAGCCCACAATGCATCAGCACACCCTTCACCAGCCCTCCGTGTTAGTTGAACAACACACAATGCTGGCGACTTTGAGCCACGACTTGGCTACATCTGATGGGACGCAACATGCGCGATCACGCCGAAGTCAACTAACAGGTTGCGAGCGTAAGCCCGGCTAGGTGCAATGTCAGTGGCACAGGGTAGGTTCGTATCGAACCTGAGTTGAGCGTTAAGGGGGACTCGTGGCCGCTTCTGGCTTCGACGTGGACACAGACCAGCTGAAGAGTGAAGCACCGAAATTTCACAGGGAGTCTGCCGCATTAGAAAAGGCGACAGAGAGGCTGAAGCACTCGCTCGATGCACTCGGGGAGCCGTGGGGGGACGACGAACAAGGGAAGAAATTCGGACACCTCTACAGCCCGCATCGCAGCGAAATCGAGCGTGCTGCCCATGCTCTGGTGAAGGGACTGGAAAGCATTCACAAGGCCATGAAGGACATGGCTGACAATCACGAGGGCACGGACCACTCCAACGCCTCGGGCTTCAAGCGCCATGGCGGGGGTACGCATTGAGCGCCGGCGACAAGGCAAAGGAAATCGTCCAGGACCTCACTGGCATGTGGTGGCCAGAGGGTGATGAGGATGAACTTCGGGAAGCCGCACGGGCCTGGCGAACCTTCGCTGAAGACGTCAAGGACATCACCGCGGCGACTCACAAGTCGGCGCAAGACATCATCGACAACAACAAGGGCAAGTCGATCGAGTCCTTCGCCTCCTTCTGGCGCAAGTACCACGGTGGCGGCAAGGGTTACCTGGACGACGTTGCCGATGCAGCGCAGGACATGGCCAAGGCGCTGGACAGGTTCGCGGACCAGATCGCCGAGGCGACAAAGAAGCTCGAGCATGAGCTGGCGATCGCTGGAGCCGTCATAGTTGCGGGAACGGCCCTTGCGCTGTTCACAGGTGGCATCAGTGAAGCTGCTGCTGGCGCGGCGACGGCAGAAATCCTTGCAGCGTCCAGTGCGGCTGGCATTGCTGTCTCCACCACGGTTGCCGAGATCGCAGGCACCGTCCTGGCCACCGCAGCGATTGGCGGCATTGAGGCCATCACCGTAGACGTGGTCGTGGCCCAGGGCGGGCGGAACCTCCTCGGTGACCAACACGGCATCAACCTCGCTGAAGTCAAGGACGCTGGCACCTCCGGCGTAATCCTGGGCGGCGCTTTCGGCGCAGCCGGGCGTGGCGCCAAAGCCATCGCTGATGCGGGTGGCGTCAAGAACGTCTTCGGCAAGATGAATCTGGATGGCCTGGGCAACTTCAAGAACCCTTTGCGCGACTTTGAGATATCAATGCCCAACTTGGGTGGTCCGCGCCTGGCCATGGCTGGCGCGGGGCCCGTCGGCCCGGCAACCGGTTGGCGCTTGATGCGCAACGCTGAGGGCAGTGGTGGCGGAGCTTCCGGGACGCCGAAGGTGAGCGGATGGGAAGTTTCACCCGACGTAAAAGGCCCTGCAGCCGGCAAAACCCTCAGTCGCCCGAACGAGCGACATACAATTGGCGGGGCAGGACGAGCGGGCAAGAACATCAAGAAGGAGAACACCATCATCCTTCCCGGATACTATAGCGAAATCGAAAAGGACATCGCAGGGATCGCAGAGGGGAAGGCCGCTCTCACCCCGAAGGGTGATGGCTACATAATCAATGGTCGCGAATACAATGTTCACGAAAGTGGGACCGTGTTCCCTTGCCGGGGCCCGGGGCTTGTGGAAATGGACAGAAACGAATACTACGTGCTTTCACGTATCGTTAAAGCCAAGGGCGATCTCTCGGCTGTGCCAGAGTTGACGCATGCGCCACGGTTCGTCAATAATCCGCAGATGGTCGAAAAGGCTCTGGCCATTTACAATGGGACTTACACGCCATGACGTATAATCTTTTTCTCGTCGACAGTTGTGGGCCAGATGTGCTGGCTGAAGCGCTTTCGGCGGTTCTCCAGGTCCCGGTCAAGGAAGTAGATGTCGCCGACCCCGACGGCGACCAAGAGGGCCGCTACTGGGACGCCCTGGTGTCCTGTGACTATTCGCCCGTACAGGGCAACGTGTCTCTTTCCCTGAACATTTACGCTCAGGACTCAGTGAAACTGCAGCCCTCGGAAGCCCAGTTCTCCGCTGCACTTGCCCAGCGGATCGGGACACCCGTTCTGTATCCGCCGACAGAGAGCCCCGTCAGCGCCCACTCTCTGGTCACTCCAGAAGGAGAGGTGATCAGGGCTCGACTTCCCGATCCGGACGACGACGAAGAATTCATGGTCACGGCGGTTGAGGCGTTCGTCGAGCAGCTGCCGGAGGTTCCTGTGATGCACCTGCCGGAAGTAGTCCGCGCGCAGGTCATCGCAACCCCCCTGTCCGATTCTTTTGCGGAAGCGATCACGAGCTTGCCGCAGGACGGAAAGGGCGAGGAAGGTACCCCAATTTCGGCTGAGGTAGCCGAGGTAGCACGCTTTGCCGAATCATACCTAGGGGCATGGGAGAAGCTATCTCGACGTGTAGAGAACAACTGGGAACCATCTGGTTGGTACCCCTTGGATTTCTACCGGGAAGTTCTCGGATACCGCGATGACATCGAAGGATATCTGCGTCAGCTCCCAGAGAGCGTGGCAACGCTTTACAAGCGTTACGTGGACAAGGTCGACGGCCTCTACCAGGAGCTGACCGTCGAAGACACGGAACACGTTGTCATGGGCGACAGTGGTGGGCCCGTCACTGATTCGGTGCAGAAGGCATGGTGGTGGTACCGCCGCCCCGAGCCTATGCCCTGGGAAGAGTGACCAAAGACCACGTGTGCTGCTCAGGTTCCGCTGATTCTTGAATTCACTCGTGGCAACGACGAAGGGCTCCAAACCACGGAGCCCTTCGTCAACTTGACATATTGATTTCTACGTCCGTGCGCCTACTTGTCCGCTTTCTCGTACGCCTCGCGGATGTCGGCAGGTACCCGGCCACGATCGCTGACCTGGTAGCCGTTCTCCCTCGCCCACGTCCTGATTGCCGCGGAGTCGTCACCACTGGTTGCGGCCTCTCGGGGCTTACACGTTCTGCCCGCCTTGCGGGCTGCCTTCACGACTCGCTCGATGCCGCGGTCCGCCCGTGCGGCAAGATGGAGCCATGAGCGTAGTCAAGATCAACGTGCTGGCCGTTCCTGCCGAGCAGCGGGAGACCCTCGAAAAGCGCTTCGCGTCCCGTGCCGGGACCGTGGACTCCTCGGACGGCTTCGAATGGTTCGAACTGCTGCGGCCCGTGGAGGGCACCGACCAGTACCTCGTCTACACGCGCTGGCGGGACGAGGAGTCCTTCCAGGCCTGGATGGAGGGGCCGATGAAGGCCGCGCACCAGGGCGGCGCGGAGGGCGGCGAGCGGCCCAAGCCCGCCGCGTCCGGGTCCACCCTGTGGTCCTTCGAGGTGGTGCAGCAGGCCGGTCCCAGGAAGGGCTGACCGCAGGGCGGCGGGGCGGGCGCGCCGGACGCCCCGTCCCGCCGCCCCCGCAATTCCCTTGCTCTCCGCTTCTCGCGCGCGGCAACAATGTCTCCATGCGCGAGACCGCCGCCCGCCGGCTCCCCTGGACCATCTCCGCCGAGCCGTTCGACTCGCCGGACGCCTGGGCGCTGTTGCGGGAGTACTACACCGAGGTCGCCGACCGTTACTTCGAGCTGCACGAGGGCCGCCGCGCGACGCCCGAGGAGATCGCGGAAGGGCTGGCGGGGTATCCGAAGGACCATCTGACGCCTCCGGACGCCCTCCTGCTGATCGCCCGGTACGGCGAGGTCGCGGGCGGCTGTGCCGGGGTGCGGCTGCTGGACGGGCGGACCGCTGAGCTCAAGCAGCTGTTCGTACGGGTTCCGCACCGCGGCCTGGGGGGTGCGGGCGGGCTGCTCCGGGCCGCCGAGGCGGCCGCGGCCCGGATGGGTGCCGAACGCATCCGGCTGGACACCCGGCTGGATCTGGTGGAGGCCCTCGCGCTCTACCGGCGGCGCGGTTTCGTCGAGATCGCGCGCTACCACGACGACCCCTACGCGGAGATCTTCTTCGAGAAGCGGCTGGACGGGCCGGACGGCGAGGGCCGGCTCCGACCGTGACCGACCTCGCCGACGAGCGCCTCGGCGTGCGGCGGGGCGGCCCCGGTGGGCCCTACTTCGCCACCCCCGGCGGTCGCGGCGTCCCGCGCGGTGTGCGGGCGACGGTCGGGCGGGCATCGCCGTTGTGCGGCTCCTCCGCGTCCGAGCCGCACAGCTCGGCCGTCAGCTCCCGGACGAGTTCGGTCAGATCGGTGGGGCGATCCTTGGTCCACCAGTCGCCCAGCAGCTCCGCCAGTGATTCCTGGCGGGCGGCCGAGAGCCGTCCGGCCGCCTCGCGTCCGCGGTCGGTGAGCAGCAGCATCAGCCCCTCGCGTTCGGCCAGGCCGCGTTCCTCGATCTGGCGGGTGCCTTCGGAGATCACGCCGAGCGGCACGGTGGTGCGCTCGGCGAGCAGGGCCGGTTCCACCGATCCGTAGCGGTAGATGCGCAGCAGCAGCCAGCTGGAGGCCGGTTTGAGGTCGAGGCCGGCCTGCGCGGTGATCTTCTCGTAGATGTGCTTGCGGCCTTCCATGCTGCCCAGTTTGGACAGCGCGCGGGCGCATTCGTCGCGCGAGGAGCGCTCCACGGGGTTGGAGGAGAGCACCTCGCTGGTCTCGGGGGCGGTGACGCTCCGGCGCAGCGGCTCCTCCCTGAGGAACCAGGCCAGGGCGAAGGCGACGAGGACGACCGGGACGGCGTAGACGAAGACGTCGGTGATGGAGAGGGAGTAGGCGTTCAGGACGCCGGCGGCCTGGCTCGCCGGGAGTCGGGCGATGGTCCGTGGATCCTGGGCGATCGTCGAGGGGGCGACTCCGGGTGGCAGTTGCTGCCCGGCGAGGGCCCGGGTGATCTGCGGGCCGAGCGTGTTGGTGAAGATCGTGCCGAAGATGGAGACGCCGAACGAGGCGCCGATGGAGCGGAAGAACGTGGCGCCGGAGGTGGCGACGCCGAGGTCCTGGTAGGGGACGGCGTTCTGCACGATGAGCACCAGGACCTGCATGACCAGGCCGAGTCCCGCGCCGAAGACGAAGAAGTAGGCGCTCATTTCGGCGACGCTGGTGGCCGGGTCGAGCTGGTGGAGCAGCAGCAGGCCGAGCGCCACGACGGCGGTGCCGGTGATCGGGAAGACCTTGTAGCGGCCGGTGCGGGAGACGATCTGGCCGGATGCGGTGGACGAGAGCAGCATGCCGAAGACCATCGGCAGCATGTGCACTCCGGACATCGTCGGTGTGACCTTGTGGACGACCTGCAGGAACGTCGGCAGGAACGTCATCGAGCCGAACATCGCGAAGCCGATGACGAAGCCGATGGCGGCGCAGAGGGAGAAGGTGCGGAGGGTGAACAGGCGCAGGGGGAGGACGGGTTCGGCGGCCCGGCGCTCCACCAGGATGAACGCGCCGAGCAGCACGACGCCCAGCGCCCCGAATCCCACGATCTGCCAGGAGTCCCAGGGGTACGTCACGCCCCCGAGGGAGGCCATCAGCACAAAGCAGGTGGCGACGGCGGCGATCAGGGCGGTGCCCAGGTAGTCGATCCGGTGCGGGGTGCGGCGGCGCGGAATGTGCAGTACGGCGGCGATGACGGCCAGCGCGACGATGCCGACCGGGATGTTGATGTAGAAGACCCAACGCCAGCTGAGATGGTCGACGAACAGCCCGCCCAGCAGCGGCCCGAGGACGCTGGTACCGCCGAAGACGGCGCCGAAGAGGCCCTGGTACTTGCCGCGTTCGCGGGGCGGCACGATGTCGCCGACGATCGCCATCGACAGCACGATCAGGCCACCGCCGCCCAGCCCCTGGAGGGCCCGGAAGGCGATCAGCTGTCCCATGTTCTGCGCGATGCCGCACAGCACCGACCCGATCAGGAAGATCACGATCGCGGTCTGGAACAGCTTCTTGCGCCCGTACTGGTCGCCGAGCTTGCCCCACAGCGGGGTCGCGGCCGTCGAGGCCAGGAGGTAGGCGGTGACCACCCAGGAGAGGTGGTCGAGGCCGCCGAGGTCGCTGACGATGGTGGGCAGCGCGGTGGCGACGATGGTCTGGTCGAGCGCCGCGATCAGCAGGCCGAGCAGCAGTGCGCCGATCGCGACGAGGACCGCCCGCTGGGACCGGTCTTCGCCGGGTACGGCCGGAGCGCCGGTGTCCTGCGCCATGAACGTCTCCCTCGGTTCGGGACGGCCCTCCCCCGGCGCGGACCGCCCTTCGCGTTCCTTCCATCGTGGTGGGTTCCGCCCGATATGGCCCGCCGAGCGGTGATCCGGTGCCCCTGCCCGGGCGGCGGCGAGCTGTGTGGTCGTCCGGTGGTCACCGGGGGGATGCCTCGTGGATGTCCCGGAGTGCCTGTGCAGACCCCGGTGGGCTCTGCATAATCGCTGCCTGTTCGAGCGCTCGATGGCTCCACGGAGGGGACCGTTCGTGACGGCACAGACCTGCCCGCACTGCCTTGCCCCCGCACGCGGCGACGGCCGGCCGACCTGCCTGTGCGCGGCGGTCGGCGCGGAGGGCTTCGATCCACTGCGCATCCGGCCGTATGTGTCGTTACCCGGTCAGGACGGTGCCGACGAGGAGGGGAACGCCGGCTCGGACGGCTCGGGGGACGGCCCCGATACCCGTACGGGGACGGTCTCCCTCGTCCCCGAGCCGCTGCCCACCGCTCCCCGGCCGCGCCGTTCCGGTCCCACCTCCAGGACGTTCGTCTCGTCCGAGGCGGGACCGGCCGCCCGGGACACCGCGGACGAGCCGCCCGGCGCCGGCGCCCCGGGTGGCCCCGCCGGCCGCGCCTTACCCCGTAAGCGCGCGCTGTCCGCCGTACTGGCGGTCGCCGGAGCGGCGGTGGCGGCCACGGCGGTGCTGATCGCCGGCGAGGTGCTCTCCGGCGGCGAGCGGGACCGGGCCGCGCCGCCCGACCACGCAACGGCCGCCCCCACCGCCGCCTTCCCCACCCGCGGCGGCCCCCGCCCCTCCGCAACCGGCGCGCCCTCCGCCACGCCCCCGCACCGATCGGCCTCGCAGCGCCCCGGCGGCCGCCCGGCGCCCCGGGAAACGCCCACACCGGACCGGCCGGCGACGCCGCGCCCGCCCGCCCCCACCCAGGCCTCCGGCAGCGTCGGCCACACCCCCGGCGGGCGGCCGAGCACCGCGCCCACCGGTCCGATCGTGCTGCGCGAGGGGTCCAGCGGCCCGGAGGTGACCGAGCTGCAGAACCGGCTGCGGCAGCTGGGCGGCTATGCGGGTCCCGAGGACGGCCGGTACGACGCGGACGTACGGGACGCGGTGTCGCGCTATCAGCAGACGTACGCAGTGACGGGCGACCCCGACGGCGTCTACGGGGAGCGGACCCGGGCGTCCCTGGAAGCGGGGACCGACGAGCCGTAGGACCGAGGCGCGCCGCCGCGGCCGCGGAGCCGTGCCCGCGGGACCCCGTGAGAACGGGTTCCCGTAGGGGCGTGCCCCACCTGTGACCAGGGGCGGTTGTCGGGACCCGGAACCGTTTTGTATCGTGTAGAAACAAAGTGGTTCCGCCCGCATTCCCTGACCGGCGGGCGGGACCACTTATGTATGCGCGTCCCGTTACGTCTGCATGCCCCGTGACGTCTGCGCGTCCCGCCCGCCCCACTGTCCGTAGCGCCCAGGAGCCCGCCGATGACGGTCACCACCACGCTCACCGCCCGTGCCCTGCTGCTGGACATGGACAGCACGATCGTGAACTCCGAGGCCGTCGTCGAGCGCTGCTGGCGCCGCTGGGCGGCCGAGCAGGAGCTGGACGCGGACGAGGTGCTCAAGGTCGTCCACGGGCGGCAGGGGTGGGCCACCATGGCCGCGCTGCTCCCGGACCGCCCCATGGAACTCAATCTGGCCGACAACCGCCGGATGCTGGCGCAGGAGACGGCCGACACGGACGGCGTGGTGCCGGTCCCCGGCGCCCCCGCCTTCATGGACGCCATAGCCCGGCTCCCGCACGCCCTGGTCACCTCCGCCGACATCCCCCTCTCCGATGCCCGGATGGGTGCCGCCGGGCTGGCCATGCCGTCCGTACGGATCACCGCGGAGTGCGTGAGCGCCAGCAAGCCCGACCCGGAAGGCTTCCTCAAGGGCGCCGCCGAACTGGGCCACGCCCCCGAGGACTGCCTCGTCTTCGAGGACTCGGAGGCGGGCATCCTGGCCGGCCGGGCGGCGGGCATGCGGGTCGTCGGGGTCGGCGACCGCGCCGCCGCCTTCGCGCCCACCGTCCATGTGCGTGACCTCACCGCGATCCGCGTCGAGGCGCAGGCGGACGGCGTGGTCGCGCTGCACATCGCGGCCTGAGCCGTCGGCGCACCTGCGCACACCTTCGGCACACCTGCGCATTCCTGCGGGGCGACGCCGGACCCTCGCGCCGCCCCGTCCCGCGGGCTTCAGCCCGTGATCGCCTCGTACAGGCTGAACGCCGCCAGCAGCACCATCACCCCGGCCGCGACCTTGGTGATCAGCGCGAGCGGTACGTACTTCATCAGCGTCCGGCCACCGAGGATGCCCAGGCCCGCCACGGCCCACAGCCCCAGGACGGCGCCGACGCCGACCGAGACGGGGTCGTCGTAACGGGCGGCGAGGTTGGCCGTCATGATCTGGGTCAGATCGCCGAATTCGGCCACCAGGATCATCATGAAGCCCGCCCCGGAGACCTTCCAGAAGCTCTGGTCGGCGGGCTTCTTCACCTCTTCCTCGTCGTCGCCCTTCTTGAACAGCAGGACGGCGGCGCCCGCCAGGAAGAGCACTCCGACGACCGCCTGGACGACGCGGTGCGGCAGCAGGGTGAGCACGCTGCCCGCGGCGATGGCGAGCGCGACATGGACGAGGAACGCGGCGGCGACGCCGACGAAGACGTATGAGGCCCGGTAGCGGGCGCCGAGCATCAGGCCCGCGAGGGCGGTCTTGTCGGGCAGCTCGGCAAGGAAGATGACGCCGAACACCACGGCGGCGACGGTGAAGCTGAACACTGGGTGACTACCTCGATCGGTCGGGCCGCACCAAAGGGGCCCGGAAGAGGGGTCGCTTCGGCACGGCAGCGTCGAACACTGCGGCCGAAGGTCTCGCTGGCGCGGTACGGGATACGTACCGGGCTCCGGGCGCCGGCTCACCACGAGGGCGGGCAGTATGTCGACGGTCCGGCAGAGAGCTACTCCCCTTCTGCTGCCACCGAGGGTACGCGGTGCATCCGGCCGCGCGCGACCAGCTCGAGCACGACCGCGCAGGCCGCGGCCTGTACTGCGAGCAGGGCGACCAGCACGAACAGCTGGACCGCACCGGCCTGTACAGGGGAGGCGCCGCCCAGCAGCATCCCGACGAAGGCTCCGGGGAGTGTGACCAACCCCACGGTCCTGGTCTGGTCCAGCCCCGGCAGCAGCGCGTCCGACGCGGCCGGGCGGGCCACCTCCATCCGCGCGTCCCGGTCCAGCAGCCCGAGCGCGAGCCCCGCCTCGAACTCCCCGTGCCGGGTCTCCAGCTCGTCCAGCGCGCGCCGCCCGCCCAGGACGGTGGCGGTCAGCGCCCCGCCGATGAGGATGCCGGTGACGGGGATCAGGGTGAGGCCGCGCGGCGGGAGGAGGCCGGTGAGCAGCAGAAGGCCGACGACCGGGGCCACCCCGACGGCGATCGGCACGGCGGCCCACCACCAGGTGCGGTTGCGGGTGATCCGGCGGCCCGCGGTCCGTACCGCCACCGTGAACATCAGCACGAGGAAGCCCACCAGCCAGGGGAGCGCCCCCACCACCCAGCCGATGAGGTACGAGACGGCCGCCAGCTGGGCGGCGGCGCGCAGGCCCGCGACCGCGATGCCCCTGGCATGGCCGAGGCGCGCCCCGGCCGCGATGGCCACGGCGACGGCCAGCAGGACGGCAAGAACGACCCCGAGGGTGACGTTGACCGGCAGCAGCACGCGACAACTGTAGAGGGGCGCCTGCGCGGGCGCGTCCCAACCGAACTGCCCCGACACATTCATGGCGGACCGTCAGCGTCTCTCGTCAACCCCTTGAACTGACGTGAGCATGTCGCCACTCTGTTACCTGGAGCCCATTCGGTGGAAACCCCACGTCGCCACCATGGGCTCGCAGTGCTCTCGACTTCCCCCCACATCAAGGGAGTTCCCATGTCATTGGTCTACGCGCGTCGCGTGTCCGTCGCCGCAGGCGCGGCCGCGGCGCTGGTCGGCACGCTGGTGCTGAGCGGCCAGAGCGCCCAGGCCGCGCCGCCCAGCCCGCCCGACACGGCCACCGCCAGGACGTACCTCGCCGACATCAAGGAACAGCCCGAGGGCCCGCAGGACGGCTACAGCCGCGACAAGTTCCCGCACTGGATCGACCAGGGCGACGGCTGCAACACCCGCGAGGTCGTGCTCAAGCGCGACGGTACGGACGTGCAGCAGGACGGCAGCTGCGCGGCGGTGAGCGGCAAGTGGGTCTCGGCGTACGACGGGGCGACCTGGACCAAGGCGTCCGACCTGGACATCGACCATGTCGTACCGCTGTCGGAGGCGTGGAAGTCGGGCGCCGCCCAGTGGACGACGGAGCGCCGCCAGGAGCTCGCCAACGACCTGACGCACTCTCAGCTGATCGCCGTCACCGACAACGTCAACCAGGAGAAGGGCGACAAGGACCCGGCGAAGTGGCTGCCGCCGAAGGCGTCGTACCACTGTGAGTACGCCCGGATGTGGGTGTGGGTGAAGCACGAGTACGGCATGACCGCGGACTCCGCGGAGAAGGCCGCGCTGAAGAAGATCCTGGACGGCTGCTGAGCCTTCCGGTGACTCCGGGCGCCCGCCGGCCGGGACCACCGGGCGGCGGGCGCCGCGGCATCGAGGCGGCGTGGGACTTGGGCCGGTCCGGCGGGTTTTGGCCGCCGGTGCGCGGGTTGCCGGGCACGCGGTGATGCGGGGGATTCGGCACCCGCAGGCCGCCGGCGACCGGGCGGTGGCCTGCGGATCCGGGGCATTTCTTTTGCCGACCCGGGTACTGCGCCCGGGGTGCGGGCGGTGATGATAGGCCGCACCTTCGCCCGCCGCTCCAGGGAGTGCCTCTCTTGGCCGCCGACCACATCGCCGACCGCCACGCCCGGCCCGCCATCGCCATCGTCGGCGCCGGGCCGCGCGGCACGAGTGTCCTGGAGCGGATCTGCGCCTCGGCCGCCGAGCTGCCCCCCGGCGCCCGCCCGACCGTCCATCTCATCGATCCCGCGCCGCCCGGCGCCGGCCGGGTATGGCGCACCGCCCAGTCCCCCGAGCTGCTGATGAACACGGTGGCCTCGCAGGTCACGCTGTTCACCGACGAGAGCGTGGAGTGCGCGGGGCCGATCCGTACCGGGCCGAGCCTGTACGCCTGGGAGGGCTGCGACGTCGGCCCGGACGACTACCCGGGGCGGGCGCTGTACGGCCGCTATCTGGAGTGGTTCTACGGAGAGGTGGTGCGCACCGCCCCGGAGGGGGTGACGGTCGTGCCGCACGCCGCCCGCGCGGTGCGCCTGACGGAGGCCCCCGACGGCTCCCAGTCGCTCCGCCTCGACGACGGCCGGACGCTGCACGGCCTGGGCGCGGTGGTACTCGCCCAGGGCCATCTGCCGGCCGCGGCCGCCCCGGAACAGCAGCGGCTCGCCGACTACGCCGCCGGGCACGGCCTGCGCCATTTCCCGCCCGCCAACCCCGCCGACCTCACCGCGGAGCTGGCGGCGCTGCCCCCGGGCCGCCCCGTGCTGCTGCGCGGGCTCGGGCTGAACTTCTTCGATCACATGGCGCTGCTGACGACGGCCCGCGGCGGCCGGTTCGTACGGGGCGCGGACGGGGCGCTGGCCTATCAGCCGTCCGGGCGCGAACCCCGGTTGTACGCGGGCTCCCGGCGCGGCGTCCCGTACCACGCGCGCGGCGACAACGCCAAGGGCGCGCACGGCCGCCATCTGCCGCTGCTGCTCACCGCGGACGTGATCGCGGCCTTCCGCAAGCGCGCCGACTCCGGTGAGCTGCCCGACTTCCTGACGGAGGTGTGGCCGCTGGTGGCCAAGGAGGTGGAGACGGTCTACTACGAGGCGCTGCTGGCCCGGGGCGCGGGCGGTGCACCTGGTGGCGCCACGGTCCGGGAGCGGTTCCGCGCGCGCTTCCTGGGCAGCGCGCACCGCAGCCCCGAAGAGGCCGCCACCCTCGACGCGTTCGGCATCGCGCCGGCCGAGCGCTGGGACTGGGACCGGATCTCCCACCCGCACGCGGACCGGCGTTTCGCCGACCGCGCCGCCTTCCGGGAATGGCTGCTGGCGCGGCTGCGGCAGGACGTCGCGGACGCCCGGCGCGGCAATGTCGCGGGCCCCGTCAAGGCGGCCCTGGACGTACTGCGGGACCTGCGCAACGAGCTGCGGCAGATCATCGACCACGGCGGACTGCACGGCAGCTCCCGCCGCGACCACCTGGACCGCTGGTACACCCCGCTCAACGCGTTCCTGTCCATCGGCCCGCCGCGGCTGCGCATAGAGCAGATGGCGGCGCTGATGGAGGCGGGGGTGCTGGAGGTGATCGGGCCCCGCATGGAGGTACGGCTCGGCGCCGCGGACGGCCACGGGCCGGGTTTCACGGCGCATTCGCGGGATGTTCCGGGGTCCGAGGTGACGGCGGCGGCCCTGATAGAGGCGCGGCTGCCGGAGCCGGATCTGCGCCGCACCGCCGACGAGCTGCTGGCCGGCCTCCTGGCCGACGGGGGCTGCCGGCCGCACACGGTCGACGGCTACGAGACCGGCGGCCTGGATGTGTCGCCGAGCCCGTACCGCCTCATCGAGGCGGACGGCGCGTGCCATCCGCGGCGGTTCGCGGTCGGCGTGCCGACGGAGGGGGTGCACTGGGTGACGGCGGCGGGCGCCCGCCCCGGGGTGGGGTCGGTGACGCTGGCCGATACGGACGCGGTGGCGCGGGCGGCGCTCCAGGTGGCCGCGCGGGAGGCGGTGACGGTGCACGATGCGACCGCGCGACAGAAGTTGAACTTGCAAGTATAGATTAGGCTCCCCTAACCTATGCCTCCAACGGTTACCTCGTCCCCAGAAGCCGTAGGAGATCCCACATGTCCGCTCCCCTCAACGCTCTCACCCAGAGATCGGCCCCGCACATACTCGCGCTCTTCCGCGTGGTCATCGGCCTGCTCTTCGCCTGCCACGGCGCGTCCTCGCTGTTCGGCATCCTCGGCGGCGCCATGGGCACCGGCGCCACCGTCCCGACGGGCAGCTGGCCCGGCTGGTACGCCGCGGTCATCCAGCTGGCCGGCGGCCTCCTCGTGATGGTCGGCCTCAGCACCCGCGCGGCGGCCTTCGTCAGCTCCGGCTCGATGGCGTACGCGTACTTCTCCGCCCACCAGGGGTCCGCGCTCTGGCCGATCCAGAACGGCGGCGAAGCGTCCGCGATGTTCTGCTGGGCCTTCCTGCTGATCGTTTTCATCGGCCCCGGCGCCTGGTCGCTCGACCGCCTCTTCTTCGGCGACCGCCAGGCCGAGCAGGCGACGGCCGCGCAGACGCCGGCCGCGCAGACGCCGGCCGCGCAGGGCGAGCCCAGCGCCGCCTGACGCCTTTGCCCCGGGACCTTCGGGCCCGACGCCTGCACGGCCCGTACGGCACCGCTGCCGTACGGGCCGTGCCGCGTCCCACAGGGCCCCGGCACCCGGGATACGTGAGCTGTACAACAATCAGCGCCCCAGGTCAGGAGACCGAGAAGGCCAGGCGTACGCTGTATGGCTGTAGAGCCGCCCCTGCCGCACCGAGCGACGTCGCGGCGGGGTCCGGACCGGGAGTGGCACGTTGTTGGAAAGGCTGGGGTCCCTCAGCGGAACCCCCTGGGTGTATCTGATCGTCGGCCTCTCCGTCGTCCTCGACGTCTTTGTGCCGATCCTGCCCAGCGGAGTCCTGGTGATCGCCGCGGCCACCACGGCCGCCGGCACCGGCACCGCCGCCGAAGCGGTCGACTCCGTGCGCGTCGGCGCCGCCGTCCACAGCGGAACCCCTCACCTGGCCCAGATGTTCTCGCTGGTGCTGTGCGCGGCCACCGCCTCGGTGCTCGGCGACATGGTCGCCTACCGCCTGGCCTGGCGCGGCGGCGACCGCTTCGACCGGGCCATCGGCCGCTCCCGCCGCCTGTCCGCCGCGCAGGAACGTCTCGGCGCGGCGCTCACCCGCGGGGGCGGCGGCATCGTCGTCCTGGCCCGCTTCGCGCCCGCCGGACGCTCGGTGGTCAGCCTCGGCGCCGGAGTCGCCCACCGTACGGTCCGCGAGTTCCTGCCCTGGTCGGCGCTGGCCGGCCTCGCCTGGGCCGCATACAGCGTGAGCCTGGGCTACTTCGGCGGCCAGTGGCTCGGCACGTCCTGGGTGGGCCCCGCGCTGTCCGTGTGCGCGCTGTTCGCGGCGGGATCGGCGGCGGTGTTCCTGATGCGGCGGCCGGAGCGCCGGGCGGCGCACTGACGGCAGCGGGACGGCGGCGAGCGGTCGGGGCCGGCCGGCCGGTTCGGGCCCGTCCGGTCCACGGCCCTGCGGCGCCCCGGCGCCTACGCCTCCTGGGCCTCCTGGGCCTCCTGCGCCTCCGGCACGACGGCGATCGGGCAGACGGCGTGCAGCAGTACGGCATGCGCCACCGAGCCCAGCCGCCGACCGAACGGCAGCCGCCGGCGGCGGCGCGCGACCACCACGAGATCGCTGTCCCGGGACGCCTCCACCAACTGCCCGGCGGCGTCCGCGTTCCGCAGCTCCACCTGGACGTCGACCTCCGGGTAGCGGGCGCGGTGCGGGGCGAGGGCGTCCGCCAGCCGGGTGCCGAGCGCGTCCTCGTACTCCTGCTGCGTGGTCTCGCAGGCCGCGACGTACTCGAACGGTGGCGGCATCAGCATCGGCCAGGAGTAGCCGGAGACGACCTTGAGCCGGGCGCCGCGGCGGCTCGCCTCCGCGAGCGCGAAGCCGATCGCTCCGGACTCCTCAAAGGACGCGTCCGCACCGAGAGTCACCTGCGGGACGGGCGGCTCAGACGTCTCATCGCCCTCACCGTCCTCGTCGACATCGCCGGCCTCGCCGCGGTCCCGGTCCCGGTCCGGGCGGGGTACGACCACGACCGGGCAGGCCGACTGGGCGGCGCAGGCCAGACCGTTGGAGCCGAGCAGCAGGCTGGCGAAGCCGCCCCGCCCGCGCGAGCCCAGGACCAGCAGCTGCGCCTCGGCGCCGAGCGCGGGCAGCTGGGTGTCGGTCAGCCCGCTGAGGCTGCGGAACGCGACGTCCGGCAGGTTCCAGGCCAGCGGCTGGGCGCGGAGCTCGTCCAGCACCGGATCCCCGCTTCCGTCGTCGTCGGCGACCCGCGCGGCGGTGACGTACGGCCAGACATGGACCACCTGAAGCGACACGGACCGCAGCCGCGCCGCCTCCCCGGCCCAGCGCAACGCCCGCTCACTGTCCACCGAGCCGTCCACCGCGACGATGACCGGCAGGCTCCCGCTCTCCGCCATGCACTACCCCGTCCCGCTCGACGACCCCGGCGACAGCTCCTCGCCCCTCTCGCTCCTTTTGTCCGGCTCTCTCCATCCTGCGCCCGCGCGGGTGACGGCGACAGCGGACGAGGGTTCCGCCCCGGCACGGAGTAAAGTCGACCGTCCCCCTCCGCAGGGCGGGGCTCGAACCACTATCGCGAGGCACATTTCGGTGAACTCTCCGCCGGTCGTCGAATGGACCGAGGCCGACGAGGCCCGCTCCGCCCGTTGGCGTTCCGAGAACGGCTCCCCGCCGCCCCGCCGGATCGTGATCGCGGACGACCGTACGAAGGCGGACGACGCCTACAAACTCGCCTGCGAGGGCACCGCCCTCCTGTGGCGCGGCGATTTCCACAACGCCCGCCAGCTGCTGACGGCGCTGGCCCGCCGCATCGACCGCCGCCCCCGCAAAACGCCCCCCGCCGACGTCACCCAGGCCTTCCATCTGCACCGCGCGGCCCAGAACCAGCGCGCCCGCATCCTGGGCATGCTGCTGGTCCCGCTCGATGCGTCCTACGCCGTGCCGCTGCACCGTGCGCCCGACGTCCGCGAGGCCTGCACCCGCGCGTACGGCCCGCCCGCCGCCCCGGAAGCGACCGGGTCCGCCGGGTCGGCGCCGCCCCCGCCCGGCACCGCCTCCGTGCTCTCCCTGCGCGAACTGCTCGCCCTCATCGGCGCCAACGAGTGGCGCCGGAAGGGCGTCGAGATCCCGGCGCTCGGCGGCGACCGGATCCATCCGCACTACGGCGTCTTCTCACCGGCCCGCGGCGAGTACGTCGACCTGGTGGCCGAGGCCCCGCTGCCCGGCCAGGAGCTGGCGTTCGACATCGGCACCGGCACCGGCGTACTGGCCTCGGTGCTGGCACGGCGCGGCGTGCGACGGGTGGTGGCCACCGACCAGGACCCGCGCGCGCTGGCGTGCGCCCGCGAGAACACCGAACGGCTGGGCGTCGCCGGGCAGGTGGAGGTGATCGAGGCCGACCTGTTCCCGGCCGGGCGCGCCCCGCTGGTCGTCTGCAATCCCCCATGGGTGCCCGCCAAGCCGACGTCCCCGGTGGAGCGCGCGGTGTACGACCCGGGGAACCGGATGCTGCACGGCTTCCTGAGCGGCCTGGCGGACCATCTGACACCGGGCGGCGAGGGCTGGCTGATCCTGTCCGACCTGGCCGAACACCTCGGTCTGCGGCCGCGCGCCGAACTCCTCGACGCCTTCGCCCGGGGCGGCCTCACGGTCCTGGACCGGCACGACATCACGCCGCGCCATCCGCGCGCCCGCGACACCTCCGACCCACTGTACGTCGCCCGCGCGGCCGAGGTCACGTCCCTGTGGCGGCTGGGCGCGGCGGGCTGACGCCGTACGGCCGGATCCGGCCGGGCCCGGTCGGCGACCCGTGTCACCGGCGTCGCCGGCTCCGGCCTCCCCCGGCTCCGGCCCGCGCGCCCGGCGCCGCTCCGGACGGCCCCGCGCTCAGCCCGGAGCCCTCAGCCCCGCGCACGCGTTGCGCACATAGCGGCGCCAGTCCCCGGCGTCATTGCGGATCACCGCGGCCAGCCCGCACACGATCATCACCACGTCCGCGACCTCGGCATCCGCGCGCACGCTGCCCTCCTCCTTGCCACGGGCGAGGAGCTGGGCGGCGATCGTCTCGGCGCGCGCCCGCCCCTCCCCGGTCGGTTCGGTGGATCCGAATGCCGCCTCGATGGACGCGGACAGTCCGCGTTCGGCGCTGAGCAGCTCCCCGATGTGCCGGAGGTAGGCGGCCAGTCCGTCCGCCGCATCCGGACACGGAAGACAGGCCGTGCGCCCGAACTCGACGATCTCCGCCTGCCGTTGCTCCCCCACTGCGGCGATCAGAGCCGCCCGGCTGGGGAAGTGCCGGTAGACCGTCCCGACGCCGACCCCGGCGGCGCGGGCCACCTCGGGCATCTGCGCCTCGTCGCCACGTGCCCGGAACACCTCGCGCGCGGCGTTGAGCACGCGGGTGCGGTTGCGCTCGGCGTCGGCGCGCGGCCGGCGCTGTGGTGCGGGGGAGGCGGAGGAGGCTGTCACACGGCGATGCTACTGCTAGGGTAAGTAAACGGAATCGGATTCCGATTCCGTTTACTTATTCCGCCTTCACTTCGATCTCCCGATCCCGTGCACGCCTTCCGCCCCGGAGAGGACCAGCGATCACCATGCGCAAGGAGACAGACGAACCACGGCCGCCCGCGGAGCGCTTCTTCGTGCTGCCGGCCGGCGAACGGCGACCGGGACGCGTACCCCTGCCGCCGGGCTTCGCCGTCAAGGCCCGCGCGAACGAGACCGAGGGCCGGCTCTCGGTCCTGGAGACGCAGCTCGACATCGACATCCCGCCGCACGTCCACCACGGCGCGGACGAATTCCTCTACATCCTCGAGGGCGCGATGGAGGTCGACATCGAGGGCGAAACCCACCGGCTGACCCCCGGCATGTGCGCCCTGCTTCCGCACGGCGTCCCGCACGCCCTGCGCAACGCCTCCCGGCCGCCCGCCCGATGCCTTCAGATCTCCTCGCCCGGTGGCTGGGAGGAGTTCGTGGAGGACATGTTCGAGGCCGGCCCGGTGGTCATGAAGGACGGGCACCCCGACCTCGGCCGCCTCAACGAGATCGGCGCCAAGTACGGGATGGAGTACCAGGGCTGACACCCGGACCGGCGACCGGCCGCGCATCGGGCACGATGGACCCACCATGGACCTCCAGCACCTCCTGTCCCGCGCCCGCCGGCTCGCCGCGACCGCCCGCCCCGGCCGACGCCGCCTGCTCGGCATCGCGGGCCCGCCGGGCGCCGGCAAATCCACCCTCGCCGCCCACCTGGTGGCGGAGCTGGCGGGGCAGGCGGTGCTCGTCCCGATGGACGGCTTCCATCTCGCCGCGGCGGAGCTGCACCGCCTGGGCCGTACCGACCGCAAGGGCGCGCCCGACACCTTCGATCCCGCCGGGTACGCGGCGCTGCTGACCCGGCTGCGCTCCCCGGAACCCGGCACCGCCGTCTACGCCCCGGCCTTCGACCGCCGCATCGAGGAGCCGGTCGCCGGGAGCATCCCCGTAGCGCCCCATGTCCCCCTTGTCGTCACCGAGGGCAATTACCTCCTTCTCGACTCCGCACCATGGGCCCGCATCCGCACCCTTCTCGACGAGGTCTGGTACGTCGACCTGGACACCCCGGAACGCATCCGGCGCCTGGTCGACCGCCATGAGCGCTTCGGGCGCCCGCGCACCGACGCCGAACGCTTCGTCCGCACCTCGGACGAGGCCAACGCCCGTACCGTGGCGGCGACCCGCGACCGCGCCGACCTCGTCGTCACCTTCACTCCCGAAGAAGCCCCCCTCCCCGAAGCCCCTCTCCCCCGGGCCGAGTAGGCGCGCCCAGCAGACCCAGGACGGACAGCGCGCCCCACCCCAACGACACCGCCACCGCTTTCGCCTTCCGCTCCCCTCCCGGCAAGGTCGCGGCGAGCAGCGCGGCGTCCCCGAAATCCGCCGCGATACGCAGACAGGCCGCCGTGCGCAGCGCCGGCCCCTCCGGCGCCAGCACCATCGCGAGCCCGCTCGCCGCATCGCGCCAGCCGAGCGGCCGCAGCGAGGTCCGGGTCGCCCGCTCGCTCCGCCCGTCCTCGCCGACGAGCCCCGAGGGGCGGGCCAGCAGATCGGGCAGTACGGTCACCGCCACCCCGTACACCGCGGTGGCCGCCCCCACCGCGCGCAGCAGACGCACCGTCACCTTCCGCCCGCCTCCCGCCGTGGACCCGCCGGTTGCCTCGCTCTCGTCCTTCCGCGGCACGGCCCTTCTCAAACGACACTTCCAGTGTCATCATGACATCATGAGTGTCGTTGAGGCGGATGACAGTGACCGGCCGGCCCCCACCGAAGAGCTTCTGTACGACGTCATACGACGCCTGTGGCCCCTGCACCGCACGATCGTGCGCGCGGTGGAGCGCGAGCTGGAAGGCACCGGCATGACCGCCGGCGAGCACGCCCTGCTCGACGCACTCCGCAGCGAAGGCCCCCGGACCGTGCCGCAGTTGGCCCGCACCATGGGGCTCGACCGGCAGCCGGTGCAGCGCTGGGTGAACCACGCGGCGGAGCTGGGCCTGGTGGTGACGGCCCCCAACCCCGCCCACCGCCGCTCGCCTTTGATCGAGCTCACCACCGAGGGCGGCGAGGTGATGCGCGGAATCCAGCAGTTCGAGGCCGCCGAGCTGCGCCGCGGACTGGCCGACCTCTCGGCCGACGACGTCGGAACGGCCCTTCGCGTACTCGACCGGCTCGGCGAGGAGTTCCGGCACCTGGCGAACGGCTCACGCGTTGCCCCGGAGGGGCCGGACAACGAGGACAACCAGCCCGAACGGCATCATTAGCCACGGAGCGCCGAGACTCCGTACCACCGCAGCACCACCGCATCGCTGACACAAGGGAGTGCACAGAGAATGACCCACCCATTCGCCGCCTGGTCCGAGCTCGACAACGGCACCGTGCCGGTCGAGGACGGCGAGCTGTTCTACGAAACGGCCGGTGAGGGGCCCGCGGTGGTGCTGCTCCACGGCGGCATGCTCGACGTGCGCATGTGGGACGAACAGTTCTCCTGGCTGGCCGGCTCCGGTCACCGCGTGATCCGTTACGACTCCCGCGGCCACGGCCTCTCCTCCACCGTCACCGGCGACTGGTCCAACCACGACGACCTGTGTGCCCTCCTCGACGCCCTCGACGTCCCGAGTGCCGTCCTCGTCGGCCTCTCGCACGGCTCCCGGGTCGCCCTCGACGCCGCCCTCGCCCACCCGGACCGGGTCAGTGCCCTGGCCCTCGCCGCACCGGGCGTCAGCGGTCGCGCCTTCACCGACCCCTTCGTCCTGGAGCACATCAAGGAGCAGGTGGCGGCGATCGGCGCACCGGACGGCGCGGAGCGGTATGTCGAACACTTCCTGCGGATGTGGGTGGACGGCCCGCACCGCCGGCCGTCCGACGTGCACCCCGGGCTGCGCGAGCGGATGCGCGCCTCGGCCGCGGCCACGGTCGAGGTTCACGCCGACGGCGTGGGCGTCGGAATGCCGAGAGAGGTCGGCGCCGCCGACCGGCTGTCCGAGATACGGGTGCCGACGGTCGTGTTCGACGGCGACCTCGACAGCACGGACATCTCCGCCAACGCCCATGCGATCACCCTCGCCGTGCCGGGTGCCCGCAGGGTCCGGATACCGGGCGCGGCCCATATGGTCAATCTGGAGAACACCGCGGTCTACGACCGCGAACTGCGCGCCTTCCTCTCCTCCCTGGCGCGCTGATACCGCCGCGCTCCGAGGGGCCGTCCGCGCCGCGTGGGGCGGCGGCTAGAGTTGGCCGTGCCGTGGTGTTCGGGAAGACCGGTGACGGACCTTGTGGTCCCAGACCGGAGCGGCCCTCGCCACTGTGATCGGGGAGTTCCCGGCCCTTCCGTATGCGCTTGCGCGCCTACGGCGCCACTGACCGCAGCCCGCGGCCGGGAAGGCGGGGCCGGGCGCGTGCACCTGTAAGCCAGGAGACCGGCCACGGCATCTCACGAACTGATCCACGAGGTGCTGGAGCGTGACCGCCGGATGGCCCTGTCCACCGATACCCCGACCACCCCTGCTTCCGCCGCGTTCCGCTGGCGCCGGCAGGACACCGTCCGTACCGCGGGCCTGATGGCCGTCATAGCCGGGCTGCACGTCGTCGCCTTCGGCGTGCTCTTCCTGCTCGTCGTCCCCGGCCACTACACCGTGGGAAGCAAGGCCTTCGGTGTCGGACTCGGCATCACCGCGTACACCCTCGGCATGCGGCATGCCTTCGACGCCGACCACATCGCCGCGATCGACAACACCACCCGCAAGCTGATGGCAGACGGCAAGCGGCCGGTCTCGGTGGGCTTCTGGTTCGCCCTGGGCCACTCCAGCGTGGTCGTCCTGATGGCCGCCCTGGTGGCGGGCGGCGCCCAGCTCGCCGGCACGCTGCTCAACGACGAATCCCGCACCCATCAGATTCTCGGCACAGTCGGCACCACGGTCTCGGGGACGTTCCTCTACCTCATCGCCGCGCTCAACCTCATCGCCCTGACCGGGATCTGGCGGGTCTTCCGCGGGATGCGCGACGGCCACTACGACGAGGCCGAGCTGGAACAGCGCCTCGATGCGCGCGGCTTCATGAACCGCATCCTGGGGCGGTTCACCCGCGCGATCTCCCGCCCCGGCCAGATGTTCCCGCTCGGCTTCCTCTTCGGCCTCGGCTTCGACACCGCGACCGAAGTGACGCTGATGGTGATGGCGGGCAGCGGCGCCGCGGCCGGCCTTCCCTGGTACGCCGTCCTGTGCCTGCCGCTGCTGTTCGCCGCCGGAATGAGCCTCTTCGACACCCTCGACGGCACCTTCATGAACTTCGCCTACCAGTGGGCGTTCTCCAACCCGGTGCGCAAGGTCTACTACAACCTCACCATCACCGGCCTGTCGATCGCCGTCGCCCTCTTCATCGGCACCATCGAGCTGGTGACCGTGCTGCACGACAAGCTGGCCCTCAACGACCCGGTGACCGGCTGGGTTTCCGGCCTCGACCTCGACAATGTCGGCTTCGTCATCGTCGGCCTGTTCGTGGTGGTGTGGGCGGCGGCGTTGGCGTACTGGCGCCTGGCCGGGGTCGAAAAACGCTGGGCGGCGAGGACGTCGTCGGGCTCATAGGCCCGGACGCCCCGCTTCCGCGCGGCCGTCAGGTGGCCGAGCCGGCCGCCGCGCCGGTCATCAGGTCGGGCCCCCAGCGCTCGAGCTCCGCGGCAAGGTCCAGCGGGCGCAGCCGGTCCAGCACGTCCGGGCCGGGCCACTGCTCCCGCGGGACCCGCCACATCACCTCGAACTCGTTGCCGTCCGGATCCTTGGCGTACACGGACTTGGAGACGAGATGGTCGGTGGCGCCGACCAGCGCGCCGCGCGCCGCGAGCCGCCGCTCGGTCGCGGCGAGTTCGCCGAGCGTGCCGACTTCCCAAGCCAAGTGGTAGAGCCCGGCCCGGCCCGCCTCCGGGCCCGGCGCGTCCGGCCCCACCGCGAACAGCCCCAGGTCGTGGTCGTTGAGCGAGCCGGGAGCGCTGAGGAAGGCGGCGCGCCCCGGTATCTCGGCATCCAGCGTCAGCCCGAGGGCTTCGGTATAGAAGGCGACAGACCGCGCCACATCGCGGATATAGAGCACCGCGTGGTTGAGACGGCGTACGGACAAGATTCTCTCCCCACTCCCGCCGCGACGCCCTCAGGAGCCACGGCACACCTGCTTCTGCGTATCCCCGCTTCCGCGGGTTCCTGCCTGCGCTGCCTCGCTACTTCCGGACCAGCAGCACGCCCCCGGCGACCAGCACGGCGAGCACCAGCGCGACCACACCGTGGACGAGCCGGTGCACGCGCAGCGCGGGCAGGAGGCGGTCGGCGGCAAAGCGGCCGGGGCCGGTCAGCGCCAGCGCCGCCGCGCCCGCGGTCAGCAGCAGCTCGTACTCCACGCCCTTGGGTGCGAAGAATCCGCCGCCCCACTTCACGGCGAGGGCGTTGATCATCGTGCCGACGACCGCCGCGGCGGCGAGCGGCGTGAGCAGCCCGAGCACCAACCCGAGCCCGCCGAGCGTCTCGCTCACCCCCGCGACCAGGGCCATCGTCTTCCCCGACGGATAGCCGCTCATCGCGAAGAACTGCCCCGTCCCCTCCAGCCCGCCACCACCGAACCAGCCGAACAGCTTCTGGGCCCCATGCGCGGCCATGGTCAGCCCGAGCGCGATGCGCAGCAGGAGAAGTCCGGTGTCGGTGCCGTGCGTAGCGGGCGCCCGGCGCGTGTCCGCACCGAACAAGGGGGTCTGGCGAGTGCTGAGGGGGGACGTCATGGAGAGCGCTCTTCCCGTGTCGAGGTCGGCCGGGCCGAAGGCCTTGAGGATTTACTTGAAAGTTCAAATCTACGTCCACGACGATACACAGCCGCCCCGGGACGGACAACCATGAACAAGCCACACAACCCAACGGGATGAACCGCCACCGAAGCACCCAAAAACCCCACAAGGCACCGCCGAATCCCTCACGCGACGGGCACCACCGCGGCCTGCGCCTGCGCCTTCCCCTGCGCGCGCCCGTCCCACCGGACGCACACCTCACCGGGAAGCCGGCGCCCCACGCCCGCCGCCATCACGAACTGCACCGACTCATCGGGCCGGACGGTGGCGTCCTGCGGGAGGTTGCGCGCGCTCGCCCCCAGGCCATCGGGATCGACACGGACCCCGAAAGCGGTGGCCGAGCCCACATTCCGCAGCGCGAACCGGTGCCCGCCGCGCCGCCGCACCTCCCACCGCACCTCGCCATGCACCCCACCGAACGACTCGGGCAGCTCCAGAGAGGAACCCGGCCCCCGCTCCCCCAAAATGCGCAGCGCCGCGGCAAGCGTGTCCTCCACCGCACTCGCCCGCCGCGCGGCCGCCTCTGCCTGCAGATGGCTGATCTCGTTGGCTTCCTTGCCGATGCGGGCCTGCCGCCGCGAGTCGACCCAGGAGCAGCTCGAAATGACCAGTGTGACCGCTACGCCCGTCCATGTTGAGATATCTCCCGCTTGCATGCACGGACCATAGCGAGCCCCGGCACCACGAACGGCGATCACGCGCGAGGCCGCCACGGCACGGCGCGGCCTCGCGCGCCGGAACACGACGAAGGCCCCGCACCTTCCTCGGTACGGAGCCGTTTCGCCGGTCACGCAGAGAACCTGCATCACCAGCCCTTCGCCGTCTTCTCCCTCTCCGCTGTTGCCGTGTCGCCCGGACGCCCGCGGACCGGCCTCAGGCCCTCGGCTGCGTGAAGCGGATGCGGTTGCCGAAGGGGTCGCGGAGGCCGCAGTCGGTTCCGTACGGACGGTCGGTGGGCTCCTCGGTGAACTCGACGCCCCGGCCCAGCAGCGTCTGGTACGTCTTGCGGCAGTCGTCCGTGGTGAGAATGAGCCAGCCACCCATCGCGCCCTTGGTCACCAGCTCGCGGACCTGCTGCGCCGTCTCCTCGGACATCGCCGGAGCGCCCGGCTTCTCCAGCAGGATCTGCCGCTCCGGGTGGCCGGGGACGCTGACGGTCAGCCAGCGCATGAAGCCCATATCGACGTCCGCGCCGACCTCCAGGCCAAGCTTGCCGACGTAGAAGTCGAGTGCTTCGTCTTGGTCGAGGACGTAAATTGCTGAATGCGTGATTGCGGTGAACATGTGCATCACGCTACTGGTCACTCCGGACGAAAACTTATCCAAAACTGCTCAGTCGACGGACGCCACGAACGGTGCGGATGATCAGGCGCTCGGCCGCGTCCACGCCATCGTGAAGCAGGTCGGCACGCCCGTGGACGCCGCCTCCTGCCGGTACGTCCTCGGCGAGCGGCCGACGATGTCGCGGAACGTGCGGCTGAAGGTTCCCGGACTGCCGAAGCCGACTTCGAAGCAGATGTCCGTCACACTGCGGTCGGTCTCCCGCAGCAGGAACATCGCCCGCTCGACACGGCGGCGCTGCAGGTAGCGGTGTGGCGTCTCTCCGAACGTGGCCCGGAACGTACGCGTGAAGTGGGCCTCCGACACATGGGCGATCCGAGCCAGGGCCGGGACGTCCAGCGGCTGCGCATACGCGCGGTCCATCGCATCCCGTGCCCGAAGCATGCGGCGGTTGGTCTCTTCTGCAGCGCGGCTCACAGCGCCATCACACCACGGCTCTCCGCCGCCCATGACAGATCCGTTGACCGATCCGTTGACCGATCCGTCGCCCCGTCCGCCGACCGAGCTGTGACCGATTCACAACGCCCGCGTTCGCCCCACGCCCGTCACGGAACGCCCGTAGCCCTCGGCCACTCCCCGAAGCACCTGCGCAGACTGTTCGCCATCTCGCGCGCGGCCTCCAACAGGCTTGCGATCCCCACCAGTTCGCAGTGATCCCCTGGTCGGAGCGCTGGGCTGGCGGTGAGGCAAAGGTAGTAGATATGGGGTGGGCTGCGGTGTCGCACTTCGATTCCTTCGGGTAAGGAACACGTCGTGCCCACTCCCGGTGTGCTGAGGATCTTCCTCCCTGCGCTCTCGCTCCTGCCCCTGCTGCCGTTCGTCCTACTGTCGGCACCAGCGTGGGTTTGTCGACCCTTCACATGCCGGAACGAAAGCAGAGGGTCATGATCGAGGTGTCGCAGACGTTGATCGACTGGACGCGCGCCTGCGCCAAGGGCCGACAGCCGCCTGAGGAAGCAAGGAGACGGGTGGCTGCAAGCAGGAGCCGGGCAGGAGCAGGGGTTGGAGCAGGAGCAGGAGCAGGAATCGGCCCAGGAAGCGGCGGCCCGGCCGCACCGACATTCACTGCATGGGCACCAGCAGACGAAGACCCCTCCACGCAAGTGCGTGAAGGGGTCTCTGACCTGCTATTTCTCTGTGGGCACAGACGGATTTGAACCGCCGACATCTGCTTTGTAAGAGCAGCGCTCTACCGCTGAGCTATGCGCCCTGGCCGAGCCGACAGACTACCTTGCCGACGGGGCTGGACTGCAAACCCGTGCTCGAACTGCGAACTTACCGGCCGGTGTGTTCGTTTCCGTGGAGTGGGAGAATGACAGTCGGTTCTGGGGCGAATCCGATCGGGAGAGGGATGTGACGGCGACACACACGCAGCCGCATGAGCAGCGAGCACGCCGTCGTCCGCGTGGGGGTCCCGTCAGGGACATGGTGGCGCTCGTTCTGCTGCCGCTGCCGTTGCTGGTGGCGATGGCGCCGCAGTCGTTCGCGGGTGGAGGCACCCGCCGCTGGTTCGGGCGCGGGGAGAGTCAGCGGGCCGAGGCGCAGGCGGCGAAGGATGCCGCGGCGGCGGCGTTCTACGAGCTGGACACCGCGCAGCGGGATCTGCGGATCTCCATAGAGACCATCACCGCGGTCGACAGTTCGCCACCGGCCCGGAGGGCCGCGGAGGAGTACGAGGGGCTCGGCCGCCGGATCGACGAGGTGAGCCAGGGCTACATCACCGCCGTCGACGCCCATGACCTGGACCGTGACGACCTGGACGGTCCGGCGGTGTCGCGGGCGCGGACGGATCTGGTGCGCGCCAAGGACGAGCTCAACCGCGTCAAGGGCGACCTCGACCGCTTCGCGCAGGGGCTCGGGCCGCTGCTGCAGACCGCCGAGACGCAGCTGGCCCGGCTGGCCCCGGCGGTGGAGCGGGCGCGGCAGGCGCTGCTGGCGGCGAGCAACGCCCTGGACACGGTCCGGGCGCAGGGCCTGAAGGCCGACGACCTGGCAGCCCGGCTGGCGGCGCTCGCGCCGGAGCTGACCAAGCTCAACCAGGGCGCCGGGCAGCACGGCGTCCAGGAGACGATCCGGCGCGCCGACGACGTCCTGCGCAAGGCCGAGGACGTACGGACCGAGGCCGCACGGCTGCCGGGGAAAGCGGCGGAGATCGACAAGCGGCTGGTCTCGCTGCGGACGCGCGCGCAGGCGATCACGACGCGCGCCGAAAAGGTCGATCCGATCCTCAGCGAGCTGCGGCGACGGTACAGCGCGGCGTGCTGGCAGGACCTGCAGCAGGTGCCGGAACAGGCCGCGCAGTCCGTCAAACAGGCCGAGGTCAAGCTGCGGGAGGCGCAGCAGGCCCGCGACGAGCAGCGCTGGGCGGACGCCACGAGCAGGCTGGGGACCGTACGGGCGCTGCTGGACGGTACGGACGAGGCGGTGTCCGCGGCCGGTGACCGGCTGCAGCGACTGGATGCAGTGTCGTTCGACCGGCAGAAAGAGGTCGAGCGGACCCGCTTCGCGGTCCGGGACGCGCAGCGGCTGGCGATGTCCGGGCGCAACACCCCCGATCCGCGGCATGCGGGGCCCCTGGACGAGGCGGTGGCGCGGCTGGACCGGGCGGTTGCGGGCCTGGAGGGGCGGCATCCGGACTGGTGGCACTTCCTGACCGAGACCGAGGCCGTACGGCAGACGGCGGCCCGGGTGGTGCAGGAGATCCGGGACGCACGGGGCACGGCCGGCGGCTGAGACGCGGAAGGGCAAGGGCACCGGGGAGCCGTGGACGATCCGGTGCCGGAGGCGATCCGGTGCCGCAGCGGTCCGTTGTCCGGGCGCGATGGCGTGAAATGGGTCGTTGGCGGATGCTTGAGTGAGTACGGCCCAGGCGGCACATCTGCGCGAAGGAGGCCGGACATGGCTACTGGGGCTACTGACCAGATCCTGCACGGGCCCGCCAACCCTCTCCACCGGGTCAAGCTGAGGCGTACCCGGCTCGACGAGCATCTGCCGGTGGACCACCGGCTGAGCAAGATCTACCGCATCGGCGCCGGCCTGATGGGCTTGGTGCTGCTCGCCTTCGGTGTCCTCGGTCTGACCCACAACATCGGCTTCTTCGACACCGGCGGCGACACCGTAGCCGGGCTGAACACCAACGGCGCGCTGAGCGTGATCTCGATCGTCGTCGGAGCGATCCTCGCCGTCGGCGCGGTCATCGGCGGGAACTTCGCCTCCACGCTCAACATCGTGTGGGGCGTCCTCTTCCTCCTCAGCGGGTTTGTGAACCTGGCCCTGCTGCAGACCGGTGCGAACTTCCTCGCCTTCAAGATCCAGAACGTCCTCTTCAGCTTCGTGGTCGGCCTGATGCTGCTGGTCTTCGGGATGTACGGACGGGTGAGCGGCGGGCTGTCGCAGGACAACCCGTACTGGCGGGCCCGGCATCCGGAGGATGCCGAAGCCTTTGACCGCGGGCAGCTGCATGCCGTACCCGGAATGACTGCCGGACGACTCTCCTTCCGCACGCGGATACAGGGCACGCTGCACGCCGGACTCGGTTCGCTCGGCCCCGGGACCAGCGTCACCGGCCAAAAACGACCCGCCGGCAGCGGCACAAAGTCGGGGACCGGCACCGGCAGCAAGGAGTCGTGAGCCGGGGCGAGGAGACGTCAGGGCGTACCGAGGCGGGGTCGTGACTCGGTACGCCCTGACGGCTGGCCGGACGCAGCGAGCGGGACGGAGCAGGGAGCAAGCAGGATGACGCAGTCGGGCAACGCCGCCTCGCCCGCGGGACGCGGGATGCACAAAGTGACCGTCGAAGCGCTTGCCACGCGGATCCTCGACGGCACCTATGGTGAGGGCGACGCGCTCTCCCTGGCGGATCTCATGACGGAGCTGGACGTCAGCCAGACCGTGGCGCGCGAAGCGATCAAGGTACTGGCCGCCAAGGGCCTGGTCGACGCCAGTCAGAAGGGCGACGGCCTGGTCCGCCCCCGCGAGGACTGGAATCTGCTGGACAGCGATGTGCTGCGTTGGAAGCTCGCGGCCGGCGCCTCGTCCGATTTCTTCGCCGATATGCTCGAGCTCCGCCGGTCCATCGAGCCCGCGGCGGCCGCGCTCGCCGCGGAGCGCCGTACCGACGACGATCTCGCGGCACTCGACGCCGCGCTGAGCGCGATGGCGGCCACCGACGGCGATCCGGAGCTGCTGGTACGCGCCGACGCGTCCTTCCACACGGCGATGCTGCTCGCGTCGAACAACCGCTTCTATGCCCAGCTGCACCGCGTGATCGTGCCCGTCCTCATCCAGCGCGATCGGGCGGTGCAGGCCGGCGGCGACGAAATCGACCATCCGCATGCCGCGCACGCCGCGGTCGTCGAGGCCGTACGCAACCGGGACGTCGACGACGCCTATATGGCGATGCTCGAACTGCTCGACAAGTCCGCCCGAGAACACCGGTAGGCAACCGCCCGCTCCCCGGCGGTTCCGCGCGACAATCGCCGTGACCGAGGCCAGGACCGCGACTGCGACTGCGACTGCGACTGCGACTGCGACGACCCTTGCGGCTGCGGCGACGACAGCTTCGGGCAGGACGACGCGCAGGATCCCGACGCCGAAAGGACGGTCCGCTGAATGAAGATCAGCCGCATCGAGACGTTCCTCGCCCCGCCGCGCTGGATGTTCGTACGCGTGGAGACCGATGAGGGCGTTGTCGGCTGGGGGGAGCCGGTGGTCGAAGGGCGGGCGGAACCGGTCCGGGCGGCCGTGGAAGTGCTGTCCGAATACCTCCTGGGGCAGGACGCGTCGCGTATCGAGGACCACTGGCAGGTCATGACCAAGGGCGGTTTCTACCGTGGCGGACCGGTCCTTTCGTCCGCCGTCGCCGGCCTCGACCAGGCGCTGTGGGACATCAAGGGAAAACGCTACGGCGCCCCCGTCCATCAGCTGCTCGGCGGTCCCGTACGGGAGCGGATCCGCGCCTACGCCTGGGTCGGCGGGGACGAGCCGGGCGCCATCCGGGACGCGGTCACCGCGCAGATCGAGGCCGGCTTCACGGCCGTCAAGATGAACGGCTGCGGCCGGATGACCCCGGTGGCCACCCGCGCCGAGGTACGGGCGTGTCTGCTGCGCGCCGAGACCGCGCGCGAAGTGCTCGGCGACGAACGGGACTTCGGCCTCGACTTCCACGGGCGGGTCTCCCCCGCCAACGCCCGCAGACTGCTTCCGCTTCTGGCGGAGTACGCGCCGATGTTCGTCGAGGAGCCCGTCCTCTCCGACCACATGCATGCCCTCCATGACCTCGTGAACACCTCCCCCATTCCCCTCGCACTCGGTGAACGTCTCTTCACCCGCCGTGAGTTCCTGGATCCGCTCCAAGCCGGCGTGTCGATCCTGCAGCCCGACATCTCGCACGCGGGCGGCATCTCCGAGCTGCGCCGGATCGCCGCGCTCGCCGAGACGTACGGGGCACAGCTCGCCCCGCACTGCCCGCTCGGCCCGGTCGCTCTGGCCGCCAGCCTCCAAGTCGCCTTCGCCACACCGAACTTCCTCATCCAGGAGCAGTCCATCGGCATCCACTACAACCAGGGCGCCGAGCTGCTGGATTACGTCGTGGATCCGGAGCCGTTCCGCTTCCACGACGGGACTCTGCTGCGCACCGAGCGCCCGGGGCTCGGCGTGGAGGTGGACGAGGCTGCCGTGCGCGCGGCCGATGAGAAGGGCCACGCCTGGCGGAACCCCGTCTGGCGTCATGAGGACGGCGCGTTCGCAGAATGGTGACCGACCGGGCACCGAAGCAGGAGAGAGCGGGAAACCCATGGACTTGAGCACAGCGCTCCGGGCCGAGCGGCTGGTCGCCATCATCCGCGGCACGGATGGGGAGGCGTCCTTCCGTACGGTCATGGCATTGGCGGAGGAGGGCATTGCGCTGGTCGAGGTCTCGCTCAGCGGCCGCGACGCCCTCATGGTCATTCGGCGGGCGCGCGCCGCACTCGGCGATGCGGCCTGGCTCGGGGCGGGCACCGTCCTTTTCGCCGCCGACGCGCGCCGCGCCGCCGAAGCGGGGGCAAATCTGATCGTGACGCCCGGTCTCGGGACCGGCCTGGAGGAGGCCGTACGGCAGGGGCTGCCGACACTCGCCGGGGTGTGGACACCGTCCGAGGTGATCGCGGCCGATGCGCTGGGGGTCTCCGCGCTGAAACTCTTCCCGGCCTCCCTCGGTGGCCCCGGCTACCTGCGGGCGCTTCGTGCGCCCTTCCCCGAGCTGCCGTTCGTGCCGGTCGGCGGGGTGGACGCGGCCGCGGCGGGCGCGTACTTCGCGGCCGGAGCGGTAGCAGTGGGCGTCGGATCGCCGCTGATCGGGGACGCGGCAGACGGCGGCGACCTGGACGCGCTGCGCCGTCGCGCGGCGGAATTCAAGGCAGCGTGCGCGCGATGAGCGAGGAGTTGTCACAGGGGCAGGGGCGCGCGAGCCGGGAGACGCGGCGGGCGGCGCTGTGCGAGGGGCGGCGCCCCGGGCCGGACGTCCTCACCTTCGGCGAGACGATGATCTCCCTGCGCGGCAGCGGCCCGCTGAAACTCGGCGGCACGATGGCCGTCTCCATCGCCGGCGCGGAGAGCAATGTCGCGATCGGCCTGTCCCGGCTGGGGCACCGGGTGGGCTGGGCAGGCGCGGTCGGCAACGACGAGGCCGGGCAGCTGGTGCTCCGTACGCTCCGGGCCGAGGGTGTCGAGGTGTCCGCCGCCTCGACCGACCCGGACGCCCCGACCGGCCTGATCCTCTTCGAGCCCCGCCTCCCCGAGGTCACCCGGGTGCACTACTACCGTGCGGGATCGGCCGGTTCCCGGCTCCAGGAGGACGCGGTCGAACGCGCCTTTTCCGCCGCCCCGCCCCGCGTCCTGCACCTGACGGGCATCACCCCCGCGCTGAGCCCTGCAGCCCGCTCAGCGGCCCGCCACGCACTCCGACTCGCCCGGCAGAACGACTCGCTGGTCTGTCTCGATGTCAATTTCCGCGCGCGTCTGTGGACCCCGGAGGACGCCGCCCAGGTCCTGCGCGAGTGGATTCCCTCCGTGGACATCCTGATCGCCTCCGACGACGAGCTGCCCCTGTGTCTGCCTGCGGGCCTCTCGGCAGGCGCGCCGGGCACGGGGACAGGCACGCCGGGCACGGGCTCCGGGCCGCAGCACGACCCGGCCGCCACGCTCGCGGCACAGGCCGGGCTGCTGCTGGAGCAGGGCGTCGGCGAGGTCGTGGTCAAACTGGGCGCGGACGGGGCGACCGCCTTCACCGGCGACGGTTCACTCCACCGGCCCGCGCAGCCGGTACGGGCCGTGGACGCCGTGGGCGCGGGCGACGCCTTCGTGGCGGGCTATCTCTCCGCGCTGCTGGACGGCGCCGACCTGGCCGGACGGCTGGCCCGCGCGGTCACCACCGGCGCGTTCGCGGTCGCCTCGCCCGGGGACTGGGAGGGCGCGCCGACCCGCGCGGAGCTGGGCATGCTCAGCGCACCACCCGGCACGGTCGTGCGGTGACCGCACCGCGGCTAACCTGTGGCCATGCCTCGTTACGAATACCGGTGCCGCCCGTGTGACACCACCTTCGAGCTGAACCGGCCGATGGCCGAGTCCTCCGCCCCGGCCGTCTGCCCCGAAGGCCACGAGGACACCGTGAAGCTCCTGTCCGCGGTAGCCGTCGGCGGCTCCGCATCCGCCCCCGCCCCGAGCGGCGGCGGGGGTGGCGGCTGCTGCGGGGGCGGCTGCTGCGGCTAGGGTCTGTCCGGCCCGCTACCGCCTGCGCGCCAGCGTCACTCCGTCCGCCACGGTGAGCATCACCGCCTCCATACGGTCATCGGCCCGCACATGGTCGTTGAACCCTCTGATCGCCAGAGCCGATCCGGTCGCCGCCGGATCGGCGACCTGGCCGTGGAAGAGGACGTTGTCCGCGACGACCAGACCGCCCGGCCGCAGCCTGGGGACCACTTCCTCCCAGTAGGGGATGTAGTTGGCCTTGTCCGCGTCGAGATAGACGAGGTCGATATGCGGCTCGGCCGGCATGGCCCGCAGGGTGTCCAGGGCGGGCGCGATCCGCAGCTGGATACGGTCATCGACTCCGGCCGCCGCCCAGGCCTCGCGGCCGTAGGCCGTCCACTCCTCGGAGATGTCGCAGGCGATCAGGGTGCCGTCCGGGGGCAGCGCCTGGGCCATCGCCAGCGCCGAGAATCCGGTGAACGTCCCCACCTCGACGATGTGCCGAGCCCCGATCAGCCGTACCAGAAACGCGAGCATCGGCCCCTGCTCCTGCGCCGACTGTATCCCCGCCACATCCGGGAACTTCTGCTGTGTCGTCTCCACCAGGCCCCGCTGCACGGAGTCCAATGGCGGATTGTGCGCAAGGACGTAGTCGTACAGCTCAGGGGTGATCGGTGTGCTCTTGGTTTTGGTCACTGGGTCTCCTCCCATCCGCTTCACCCTTCCCTCCGCAGGCCGTCGTCATATCCCCATCGGGCCGACTCCCCCACCTCCGGGCTCCTCACGTCCCCAAGTAGCGCAGCACCGCCAGCACCCGGCGCGAGTAGCCCGATGTGCCGGTGAGGCCCAGCTTCTCGAAGATCGCATTGATGTGTTTCTCCACGGCGCTCTGCGAAATGTGCAGCCGGACGGCGATCGCCGCATTGGTGTGACCCTCCGCCATCTGCCCGAGCACCTCCCGCTCACGCCCGGTCAGCGTGCCCAGCGGGTCAGTCAGGCTGCTGCGCGCCAGCAACTGCCGTACGACTTCACGGTCGAACGCCGCCTGCCCGGCGCCCACCCGCTCCAGCGCGTCCAGGAACTCGTCCACACGCACCACTCGGTCCTTCAGGAGATAGCCCACGCCCTCGCTGTCGTCGGTGAGCAGCTCGGTCGCATAACGGCGCTCGACGTACTGGGACAGCACCAGTACGCCGACCTCCGGCCAGCGCTCCCGGATCTGTACGGCTGCCCGCAGCCCCTCATCGGTGTGCGTGGGGGGCATGCGCACATCCACGACCACCGCATGCGGCTTCTCCTCCGCTCGCTCCAGAACGGCGATCAGCTGATCGGCGTCGCCGACCGCGGCTGTCACCTGATGCCCCTCCTCGGCAAGGAGGCGCGCCAAGCCCTCCCGCAGCAGGGTGGAATCGTCGGCAAGCATTACGCGCACGGCAGCTCCGCGGTGATGGTGGTGGGTCCGCCGGCCGGACTGTCCACCCGGAACCGGCCGTCTAGGGCCGCGACCCGGCGCGCCAGCCCGAACAGGCCGCTGCCGGTGATGTCCGCGCCGCCCAGTCCGTTGTCCTCGATATGCACCAGCACGGCGTCCTCGCCAGGGGCGACGCGGACCGTTATCCGCCCGGCGCCCGAATGCTTGACCGCGTTGGTGACAGCTTCACAGATCACGAAGTAGGCCACTGTCGCCACATCGGACTCGGGTTCTGCTGCAAGCCGATAGTCGAGGCGTACGGGGATGGCGGACCGCTCGGCGACGGTCTCCAGAGCCGCCCGCAGCCCCGCCTCGTCCAGCACCGTCGGATAGACCCGCCACGCCACTTCGCGCAGCTCGGTGAGCGCCCGGCTGCTCTCTTCGTGGGCCTGGTGCAGGAGTTGGTTCGCGCGCCGCTCGTCCTGGCTGCGCAGCGCACGGCCGAGCAACATCCCCAGCGCCACCAGCCGCTGTTGCACACCGTCGTGCAGATCCCGCTCGATGCGGCGACGTTCGTCGTGCACCGCGGCGATGACGCCGGCGCGGGTGGCGGCCAACTGCTCGATACGGCGCTCCAACTCCTCCTGGCGGCTGGGACCGAGGTGATAGCGCGCCAGCTTGGTCTCCAGCCCGGCGACACCGATCGCGCCCTGCAGGCTGAGAAAGAGAAGGAACAGGCCGCCGGCGCTTGAGAACAGGAGGCTGCCGGGGTATCGGACTTCGGTGAACGGCAGGAGGAAGATCCAGGCGGAGCCGTACGCCGCTCCGAGCAGCGCGGCGCACAGGACGAGAGCGCTCAGCAGGCCCAACGTCCAGCGCAGCGACAGATATTGCAGGGCTCGGTGGCCCGTGTACTCATCTGCGGTGTCGACCGAGACATAGAGGCTGAGGCGTCGTCGGTTGGCCTCGGTCAGAGCCCGCGCGCCGGCCGTCACAGGCTTGAGGACCGAGCGGCGGCCCCTCGACGAGGCGAGCACGAGCAGCAGCGCCAGCGCGGAGAACATGACGAAGGGGAGCTCGGCCACCGCCACCACGGCACCGAGCACCAGCCCTGTCGTCAGGCGCAGTCCGCGCCGCGCAATTCCGAACATGATCAAAACGCTAGCCGCATCCCGCGTCCTCGCACACTGCGGAAAACCGCAATGTTTTGTGCGGTCCACCGCAATGTGCCGCCGCGCGGGAATTCATAGCTTTGAAAACATGATCGAGAGCATCGGAAACACCCCACCCGGCTGGATCACGGACCTCATGGACGCGCTCGGCGCGCCCGGCGCGGGTCTGGCGATCGCCGCAGAGAATCTGTTCCCGCCGCTGCCGAGCGAGGTGATCCTGCCGCTGGCGGGCTTCGCCGCGAGCCGCGGCACGATGCAGCTGGCGTCCGCGCTCGTGTGGACCACCCTCGGCTCGGTGATCGGCGCACTGGCGCTGTACGGCGCGGGCGCGCTGCTCGGGCGGGCACGCACGGTCGCGATCGCGGCGAAGCTGCCGCTGGTCAAGGTCTCCGATATCGAGAAGACGGAGCGCTGGTTCCAGCGGCACGGAACCAAGGCGGTGTTCTTCGGCCGGATGATTCCCCTCTTCCGCAGCCTGATCTCGATACCGGCCGGCATCGAGCGCATGCCGGTGCCCGTCTTTCTCGCCCTGACCACCCTCGGCAGCCTCATCTGGAACGCGATCTTCGTCCTCGCGGGCTATGCGCTCGGCGAGAACTGGGAGGAGGTGACCGGTTATGTGGACGTCTACTCGAAGGTGGTGCTCGCGGCAGCGGCGCTGTCGGTGGCGGCCTTTGCGCTTATCCGCGTCAGCAGGCGCGGCCCGGGGCTGCGGCGCCGCGGATGAAGGCCCGGACGATCTCCTCGCCCGCCGCGACGCCGCGCTCGTCGAGCGCCGTGACATGCGGGGCCTGCCAGCCGGAGTCCGCCAGCTCGCCGTGTCCCGGCCGCCATCCGCGGTCCGCCGCGAGCAGCAGATCGGCATCGAGAAGGGAATCGCCGGCCGCGAGGATCTCGGATGCCCCGGTGCGCCGCGCCACCTCCGCGACGGCAGCGCTCTTGGTGAGCGGCTTCGGCACGGCATAGATCTTGCGGCCTTGCAGAGACACCGTCCAGCCGCGCTGTTCCGCCCAGCCGGTGAGGTCCTTCACCCAGGTGTCCGGCAGCAGCGGCCGCTCGACCACGAGGTAGGCGAAGAGGTCCTCGGCGACCCGCTCCTTGAGCAGCCAGGCCGGGTCGGCGGTACGGACGAGATGCGCGCGGATCTCCTCGAGGGGTGCGCACTGCGAGGCGAGACGCTCGGCGACGATGCGCTGCCATTCGGGGTCCGATCGGCCTCGTACGAGAAGGTGGCCGCCGTTGGCGCAGATGGCGAACTCCGGCTCCGGACCCGGCAGATGGATGCGTCCGTACTGCTCGCGGGTGCGGGTGGTGGTCGGCACGAACGTGGCACCGGCGGCCAGTTCGGCGAGCATCGCGGCCGCCGTCTCCGTCATATAGGAGAGGGGCTTGCGTTCATAGGTCTCGACGCAGAGCAGGCGGGGCGCCTCGGCGTCGGGCATGGCGAGGTCCAGCGCGGCGGCCGAATAGATCAGGGTGCGGTCGAGGTCGCTGGCGACGATCGCGCTCATCAGGAGGCCACCGCCTTGCCGTCAGCGCCCGTCGCCCCGCGAGTGAAGCGGGGGTGGATCAACCCGACACAGGTATAGGGGAGTTCGTCGACTTCTTCGACGGGCACGCCCCGCTGTTCCGCCAGGAGGCGCACATGATCGAGATCGGCCCCGGCATCCCGCTGGGCGAGGATCTTCCAGGGGACGCGACGCAGCAGGACGCGGGTGGTCTCGCCCACACCGGGCTTGACGAGGTTGACGTCGTGGATGCCGTACTCCTCACTGATCCGCTCGACGGCCGCCCAGCCCTCCCAGGTGGGGGCCCGGTCGGCGGCGGCCAGCTCCTTCACATCCGCGGCGACGGCCGCGCCGACCTCGTCGAACCGCGCGCTGACCGCGTCGAGGAACGCACCCGACACATCGGCGTCGGCCAGTTCGCGGTAGAACTTCGCGCCATGGAAGTCGTTCGGGCCGACGAGGTCGTTGCGCAGAACGGTCCGCGATATGAGCCCGGAGACGGTGGAGTTGAGGCAGGCGGACGGAATGAGGAAATCGTCACGGGTGCCGTAGGTCTCGACGCAGCCGCCGGGGTCGGCGAGCACGGCGATCCGCGGGTCGAAGCCCGGGAAGTCCGCCAGCGCCTGGGCGAGTTCGCGGGTGATGGCGCCCTTGCCGGTCCAGCCGTCCACGAAGACGACGTCAGCCGGGTCGTGATGGGCGGCCAGCCAACGCAGTGCGGTGGTGTCGATCCCCCGGCCGCGCACGATGGAAACGGCGTAGTGCGGCAGGTCCAGGCCGTGGGCGTGCAGCGCCCAGCGGCGCATCAGCACACCGACGGGCGTACCGGCCCGCGCCAGCGACACCAGAACCGGTCGCGCCTGCGGGTTCTCCGGGCGAGGGGAGTCCCCCCGGCGCTTTCGGCGCTGGGGGAGTTCGGCGAGCACGGTCTCGGTGACGACACCGACGGCCCGCGCGATCCGGCTCGCCGAGGTCTGCAGCGCGCTGTGGAACAGCGCCTGGTACTGCTCGCTCGGCTGGTATTCGACCGGCAGCGACTCCGCGTAGTGGGCACCGCCGCTCTGGATCGCCTCCTCGCGCTCCTCGGTGGGCGCCTCCAGGGTGACGTCGGAGAGATCCTGCAGCAGCCAGCCGACCTCGTCGGGGGCGTACGAGGAGAAGGCGGGGCCGCGCAGCGGCTCGGGGAGGGGCATGGTGCTGGCCTGTTCTTGCGGGGCGTACGACGGGATGACGGCGAGCAGCAGCCGGTCGGTGTGTCCGGCGAGCCGGTCCAAAAGACCGTCGGTGGCATGCAGTTCGGGGCCGTCGCCATGCGAGTCGACGACGGCCACGACGGCGTCGAACCGGCGCGCGGGGTCGGCTCCGGGTGCGACGTTGTATGCGTATCGCTCCCCCGGCCCGTCGGCCGGCCGGTCGTGGGCCGGGAAGGAGAGCCGGGTCCTTATCGCGTAGCCGGGGTCGTCCACGGCGAGCACGGGAGACCGGGTGGTCGTCGAGAAGAAGACCTCCGCGCGCTCGTCCGGCGCACGGTGAGCGGCGAGGTGGGTGTCCAGGGTCTCGGCGATCCGCAGCGGCGCGTACATCAGTTCCTCGTTGCCGAGGACAAGGATCCGGCGGGCGCCGGCCAGCTGCGCCGCGAGACGGGCGGCCATGGCCGGCAGCCCGGCCTCCAGCCGCTCGCGGTGCGAGGGGGTGAAGCCGTGCCGGCCACCCTCGGGCAGCCCGGCGGGCCAGCCGAGGTCGACCCGTACGGCCTCATTTCGACGGCCGCTCACCGTCGCCGGGGCGGTGGCCGAGGACGTGGCGCCCTCGTGCGCGGCGACGAGTTCCTGGCCACGCTCCAGCACACCCGACGGCAGGCCTACGCCGCCCGCGGCAAGGGATATGAGGTCGACACGGGCGCCCAGTTCCGCGGCGAGCTTCTCCAGATGGCCGCGGTCGGCGTCCGAGCGCATGTCGACCAGCGCGACGACCACGTACCGGTCACGGGGAAAGCGCGAGTGCAGCGCCCTGATGGTGTTGAGGACGGTCCTGCCAGTGGAGAACTCGTCGTCGACGAGCACCAACGGCCCGTTCCCGGCGAGGAGGTCGCGGTCCTCCGGGAGCAGCAGATGCGAGGTGGCGTGGCTGTGCTCCTCCTCGAAGCCGCCCACCTTGTCGACGCCGCTCACGGGGCGGCGGGTGGAGTGCAGATAGGGCGCGAGCGCCAGGCCGTCGGCCACGGAGTGCCCCAGGCCGGTGGCGGTCTCGGCGTAGCCGAGGACGACGGAGCGGGCGGCGGCCTCGTCACCCAGCAGCTCGCGTACCCGGCGCCCCAGCCCGTAGCCGGCGCCCTGGACCACGGCGGGTCGCTGCGGTACGTGCTTGCCCAGCACGTTCGACACGAGCAGATGGGCCCGCTTGGGGTTGCGCCGCAGCGCAAGGCCCAGCAGCTCCGGCAGCTCGTCCCCGCCGCTCAGCGAGACTCCGAGCCGCTCGGCCACCCACTCTCCCGACCACACCACGCGTTCCGTCTCCTCCATCGTTCCGTCCATGTCGTTCACCGGTTTTCAGGTCTGCGGGAGGCTTGCCGTCAGCAGTTCCACGAACCCGATGCCCTCTCGGGCGACGCCGAATGCCTCGGCGCGCAACAGGGTGCGTTCGGCCCAGGCACGGTGCGGCTTCACCTCGTTCATCTTGTTGGTGTAGGCGGACCGCAGGACCCCGCCGTCGCAGCGCTCGGGCCGCAGGATGTCCGCCGCGTCGCTGAACTCCTCGTGGCTGACGACCGAGAGGGCGTGCACCGGCGCGACATGCGAGGGGTGGATGCAGGTCTTTCCCTGGAGCCCGTTCGCCCGGTCGAGTTCGATCTCGCGCAGCAGGCCGTCCATGTCGTGCTCGATCAGGGCCGTCCGCAGCTCCTCGGCCCGGCCGAGGAACGGGCTGCGGCGGAGCTGCGGCTTGAACATCCGCTCATGCAGCCGGAAGTACTCCCACACCGGGCCGGTGACCGTGAAGCCCGTGCCGTCCGCCCGGCCCAGCACGTTCACCACGTCGGCGATCACGGAGGCGACGATGTGGACGTCGTAAGCCGTCATGTCGGGGGCCCTGCGCAACCCATAGGCGGAGCAGAAGTCCGTGACGCCGAGCCGCAGGGCGAGCACGCGGTCCCGGTACTTGTCGACGGTCTCGGCGATGCCCCGGAGGGTCTCGACGCGGCTTTCCAGATGCAGCAGCTGCGGGGATTCGAGCACCGGCATCGCAAACAGCCGCCGCCCGCAGGCCGACTCGGCGGCGGCCAGGGCCTCCAGGAAGGGCACTCCGCGCTCCGCGGTGAACTTCGGCAGGACGAAGCCCGACAGCCTGCGCACCGTGGGCCCCATCCGGCGCACCAGATCCGTTATCTGTCCGGGCTCCCGGACGCGGATGAACAGCAGCGGAAGACCCGTGCCCGCGGCGGCCGCCTCGTCCAGCAGGCCGAACTGCCGCACGAGGTTCTCCTCGCCGGCCTCCACATCCCCGTCCCCTATGGAGTCCTCGAGGCACAGCACCATGGACATCACGCCCCGGTCGGCCTGTTTGAGGATGTCGCCGGCGAGCCGCGGGCGGGTGGCGGGGCTGTAGAGCGTGGCACCCAGGGCGGCCGCGAGCGTACGCGCCGGAGACTCGGCGGTGAAGTCCGCCGGCTCCTGGTGGAACAGCGTCTTCCGTATGTCGGGCGGAAGGTGCCCAAAATGCCGCATACAACTCCCCGTCTACAAGCGGGACCCGGCGCCCCCGCTGCGTCTCGCTGTCTGGATCCAGCCGGTAATCGTACGTGTGCGGAGGTGCGGTTAGTTCCCCCGTGCGTGAAAATCTCGTATCCCTCACGCGGCGTCCAGGTGGCCGTGCGAGCGCGGCAACCACGCCCGGCAGGCCCCCGCGTTGTCCCGGCGACCTCCGGGAAGGCAGGATTGCGGCATGACGCACGCGATGCTGAAAGGGTCGAACGTACCCCTCGACGCCACGGCCGTCCGGGCCGTCCTGCGCTGGACGCCCGGCGCCGGTGTCCCCGATGTCGATGCCTCGGCCCTGCTGGTGGGGTCCGCGGGATGCGTGCGCTCCGACGAGGACTTCGTCTTCTACAACCAGCCCCGGCACCCCAGCGGCCTGGTCCGGCATCTGCCCAAGACCCGCCTCTCCGACAGCCTGACGGACACCATCGAGGCGGATCTGGCCACCCTGGACCCGTCCGTGGACCGGGTGGTGCTGGCCGCGTCGTCGGACGGCGGGGCATTCCGGCTGGTGCCGGATCTGCGGGTCATGCTGTACGACGCGGCGGCGAGCGACGGCGATCCGATCGCGGTCTTCGACGTGGTGCCCGATACGGGCGACGAGACGGCACTGATCTGCGGAGAGCTCTACCGGCGCGGCGAGAGCTGGAAGTTCCGCGCGCTGGGACAGGGCTACGAGAGCGGACTGGTGGGCCTGGCGACCGAGTTCGGGATCTCGGTGGAGCAGGACGGACCCACGACCTCCCGGCCTGCGGCGGCACCGGCCCCGGGAACTTCGGCCTCGGCGACGCCCGCGGCGGAACCCACGGCAGACTCCGAGCCCACCACCGGCCAGTCCGCTCCCGGCCCGGCCGCCACCCCTGCTGCCCCGGTGAGCCCGCCGCCCAGCGCCTGGCCCGAGGAGGCGACCGCCCCGGCTGCGGGGCCGGACCCCGATACCGTCACCCAGCACATGCCGGACCCGATGCCGGAGCCGTACTCCGCGGCCCCGCCGCAGCCCACCGGCGGCTACGGCTACCCGCACCACGCCCCGCCGCCGCCCACGCAGCCCCCGGCCCAGCCCGCGTACGGCTATCCGGGGCCGCCGCCGCAGCAGCCCCCGTACCAGCCCCAGCAGCCGCCACCGTCCGCCTACGGCTATCCGCAGCCGCCCCAGCAGCCGCCTGCGCCGGCATACGGCTATCCGCAGCAGCCGTTCGTGCCGGACCCGTCGTTCGTGCTGCCGCCGCAGGGACCGCAGTTCCAGCGGCGATAACGCGGCGGCCACCAGCGGCACGCACCGTCAGAGCGTCAGACCTTCGACTTGTATCCCCGCCCCCACTGGAGGCCCCAGCCGTACAGCCGGTCGAGTTCCGCCTGGAATCCGTAGACGTACTTCACCTCGCGGCGCACGGTCAGCTCGTCCTTGGTGTTCTCGAGCATGAATATGGCGCAGGAGCGGGCCTGTGGCGCCCGCTCGTCCAGCCTGATCTCCATGCGCGGTCCGGTGCTCGGGTAGAGCGTGACAACGGCGTGCGTACGGTCGAAGGCCGGGGTCCCGTCGTAGATGTAGACGAAGATCAGCAGCCGTTTGATCTCGTCGCGGTGGTCCATGTTGATGTACAGCGTCTCGCCGGACGGCGAACCGAACCGGTCGTCGCCGCTGAGCTGCACATACGGCGGAGCATTCAGCTCGCCCAGGAAGTTGCCGAGCGGCTGCACGACGCCCTTGGTGCCGTCCTTGAGCTCGTACATGCAGGCCAGGTCCAGGTCGATCTTGACCACGGCCGGGCCCTGCGCCTGCACCACCTCGGGCTTGAACAGCCGACCCGGATGCCGCAGCAGACTGCTCGTGCGCCGGCCGCCCCGCTCACCGAGGTCGGAGCTCCGCATCTGCCAGTGCAGATTGACCCGGAGATGTCCGCTGGCCGCCCCCTGCTTGCTCAGCGAGACGACCGGATTCCGCTTCGTCAGTTCGACGACATACGACGCTCCGCCGCTGTCGAATTCGTACTTCGGCGCCCCACCGCGCCACCAGTTCCCCAGGAACGACACCCTGCCCACCCCATTGCTCGGCCCCAATTGCCACGGGGCGGCCCCGAGGTCCACACCCCATGGCCGCCCCGCAGAGAGCGTTCCTCAATCAGAGCTGCGTCACACTCCGGACGCAACTTCCGACTTGGCCCCCTCTTCGTCCCCCGGTTTGCCCTCGCGCCGGTTCCGGATCACCGACGAAGCGAAGGAGAGGCCGATCAGCGTGATGCCCACCAGGCCGGTGACGACCTCGGGGATCTCGTACTTGATCGTGAGGAGCAGGATGATGGCCAGCGCGCCGATCGCGTAGTGCGCGCCGTGCTCGAGGTAGACGTAGTCGTCCAGGGTCCCCTTGCGGACGAGGAAGACCGTCAGCGAACGGATGTACATCGCGCCGATGCCCAGACCCAGCGCCATCATGAAGATGTCGTTGGTGATGGCGAAGGCGCCGATGACGCCGTCGAAGGAGAAGGACGCGTCGATGACCTCCAGGTAGAGGAACATGAAGAACGCGGCCTTGCCGGCCAGGCCCACGGCCGCGCCCGTGCCGGCCTTCTTCTCGGGCTGCGCGGCGGGCTCGTCGTCCTCCGCCTCGTCCTCGTCCTCCAGCTTGTCCTCGAAGTAGCCGGAGATTCCGCCGACGACGAGGTAGGTGATGAGGCCGGCCACGCCCGACAGCAGCACCGTGGCGCTCTTGTCACCGGCGCCGTGCGCGACATTGGTGGCCACCGTCATCGCGGTCACCAGCAGGACGACCAGCGCGATGATGACGGACAGCATGTCGAGCTTGCCCATCTTGGCCATGGGCTTTTCGATCCACGACAGCCACTTGTAGTCGCGTTCCTCGAAAATGAAGTCGAGAAAGATCATCAGCAGGAAGATCCCGCCGAAGGCCGCGATGGCCGGATGGGCGCTGGTGACCAGTTCCTGGTAATGCTGCTTGTCGCTGATGGCGAGTTTGACAGCCTCGATCGGCCCCAGTTTGGCGGTGATCGCGACGATGACGACCGGGAAGACCAGCCGCATGCCGAACACCGCGATGAGGATGCCGAAGGTCAGGAAGATCTTCTGCCAGAAGGCGTTCATCTTCCGCAGGATGCCGGCGTTGATCACGGCGTTGTCGAACGAGAGCGAGATCTCCAGGATGGACAGGATCCCGACGATCGCGAGCCCCTGCCACCCCCAGAGAACGCCCGCCAAGGCAAGGCCGAGCACCGTGATGGCGAACGACCAGCCGAAGGTTTTCAGGAGCACTGCCTACCCAATCCCTCGCTGTATGGGGTCCCCCGCGCGCAGCGCGCGGCGCTTTACGAAACGTTGACCCCGAAGTCTAGAGCGATGCCTCGCAGGCCTGACGCGTACCCCTGCCCCACGGCCCTGAACTTCCATTCGCCGTTGTAGCGATATACCTCACCGAAGATCATCGCGGTCTCGCCGGCGGCGTCCTCGCTGAGGTCGTACCGGGCGAGTTCGCTGCCGTCGGCCTGATTGACGACGCGGATAAAGGCATTGCTCACCTGGCCGAAGCTCTGGCCGCGGAGTTCGGCCTCGTGAATCGAGACCGGAAAGATGATCTTGTCGACCTGTTCGGGCACCCCGCCGAGGTCCACGAGGATCGACTCGTCGTCGCCCTCCCCCTCGCCGGTGAGGTTGTCACCGGTGTGCTCGACGGAGCCCTCGGGGCTCTTGAGGTTGTTGTAGAAGACGAAGTACTCGTCCCCCAGCACCCGGCCCGACTGGCACAGCAGCGCGCTGGCGTCGAGGTCGAACGGCGCTCCTGTGGTGGAGCGCGCGTCCCAGCCGAGGCCGACCATGATCTGCGAAAGATTCGGCGCGGCCTTGGACAGGGAGACGTTGCCCCCCTTGGCGAGCGTGACGCCCATGATGTTCGCTTCCTCCCCGGTGTCGGTGCGGGCCGCGCTCACGCCCGGCCCGCGTTCCCTTCCCGCGCACTCGGCGCCGCACTCCCCGGGTGGGGTGTACGGCGCCGGACGCGGTGAATGTGCTCGCTCAGACGTTGACGCCGAAGTCCTGCGCGATGCCGCGCAGCCCCGAGGCGTAGCCCTGGCCGATGGCCCGGAACTTCCACTCGGCGCCGTTGCGGTAGAGCTCGCCGAAGACCATCGCGGTCTCGGTCGAGGCGTCCTCGCTCAGGTCGTAGCGCGCCAGCTCATTGCCGTCGGCCTGGTTGACGACGCGGATGTAGGCGTTGCGGACCTGGCCGAAGCTCTGCTGACGGGTCTCGGCGTCGTAGATCGACACCGGGAACACGATCTTGTGGACATCGGCCGGCACCCCGGCGAGGTTCACCTTGATCGCCTCGTCGTCGCCCTCGCCCTCACCGGTGGTGTTGTCACCGGTGTGTTCGACCGAACCGTCGGGGCTCTTCAGATTGTTGAAGAACACGAAGTTCTGGTCGTTGCCGACCTTGCCCTGGTCGTTCGTCAGCAGGGCACTGGCGTCCAGGTCGAAGTCCGTACCGGTGGTGGTACGCGCGTCCCAGCCCAGACCGACGAGGACGGCGGTCAGATTGGGGGCTTCCTTCGTCAGCGAGACGTTGCCGCCCTTGCTGAGGCTGACTCCCACGAGTCCTCCCATAGATTCGAGGGGTACGTAAAGTGTTTTGCGCCCCCATCGTGCATGGCATCAGATCAACGAATTGATCCTAGTGACCGGTTCCCACCGATTACAGGTCTCGCACTCGGATGCACACGGATGCCGGTCCGGCGGGCGCCGCAGGCGCCCCGGACGCGCAGCTCAGAGGGCGTCGAGAGCCTTGATGTAGTCGTTCAGGTCGCGGGCGTCGGGCAGACCGTTGACGACGGTCCAGCGCACCACGCCCTCCTTGTCGATGACGAAGGTGCCGCGCACCGCGCAACCCTTCTCCTCGTCGAAGACGCCGTACGCCCGCGAGGCCTCGCCGTGCGGCCAGAAGTCCGACAGCAGCGGGTACTCCAGGCCCTCCTGCTCGGCGAAGACGCGCAGCGAGAACGGGGAGTCGTTGGAGACGGCCAGCAGCTGGACGTCGTCGTTGGCGAACTTCGGCAGCTCGTCGCGGAGCGCGCAGAGCTCACCGGTGCACACACCGGTGAAGGCGAAGGGGTAGAAGAGGAGGACGACGGCCTTCTCGCCGCGGAAGTCGGAGAGCTTGACGAGCTCGCCGTGCTGGTTCTTCAGCTCGAAATCCGGAGCCTTCGTGCCGACCTCGATCGCCATGGGGTTGCTTCCCTTCCGCTCACGCACAACTGGACGCGACCAACCCTACGCGCCGCGCCGAACGCCCCGAAAACCGCTCCTGAACAGCGCCGAGCCCCCTCCGGAACGACCCGGAGAGGGCTCGGCACACTGTGCCCGGGTGCTGTGTGGATCAGCGCTTGCCGGACTTGGCCGCCTTGGGCGTGACCAGCCGGCTGCCGGTCCAGTCCTTGCCCGCGTTGATGCTCTTGGTCTGGGACAGACCCGCGGTCTGCGCGGCCTCATTGATATCGCTGGGTTCGACGTAGCCATCGCGCCCGGTCTTGGGGGTCAGCAGCCAGACCGGCGCGCCCTCGTCGATCAGCCCGATGGCGTCCACCAGCGCGTCCGTGAGGTCGCCGTCGTCTTCACGGAACCACAGCAGCACGACGTCTGCGACGTCGTCGTAGTCCTCGTCAACGAGGTCCTGGCCAATCACGGACTCAATGCCTTCTCGGAGCTCCTGCTCGACGTCGTCGTCGTAGCCGATCTCCTGGACCACCTGTCCGGGCTCGAACCCCAGCCTGGCGGCAGGGTTGGTCCGCTCCTCCGCGTGGTCCGCGGTCGCGCTCACGGATTGCCTCCTGTCATCTTTCGGAAAGTTTGGGACCCCGCGCGTGCGCGGAGCTTTGGGCGTAGTCCACACGGGCCGGGCGGATCGCGCAAGTACCCGGCGGCCGAGACCGCCGAAACGGTGACGATTGGACGCGTCTCACCGCAACCACGACCCCATTGGGACAGCCTGAAGTGATTCACACCACAGCGTTTTCCCGGCTTTATCGGGTAATCGCGCGCGGCTGGTCCCTTCGGGGGGCGCCGGGTGTGCGCCGGATGCGGATTCGGGAGGCGCACGGTCGTACGCGAAGGACTTTCGGCATGGGCGTATGGTTGCGATTTGGCCGACCTGAGAATCGGTCCTTTCAGCGCCCATCTCTCAGCGGGTGGTTACCCGACAGTAGAGATGACGTATCCCAGTGACTCGGTACACGATGGAAGACGGCGCGACACAAGGCAGAGACAGCATTCGTCCGCGTGCGCAGCATCAATAGTGTGCAGAGCACGATACGAACCGAACACCGAAGGAACAGCGTGGCTTCCGGATCCGATCGAAACCCGATCATCATTGGCGGCCTTCCCAGCCAGGTCCCGGACTTCGATCCAGAAGAGACCCAGGAATGGCTCGACTCGCTCGACGCAGCCGTCGATGAGCGAGGCCGGGAACGTGCCCGCTACCTCATGCTCCGGCTGATCGAGCGGGCCCGCGAGCGGCGCGTGGCCGTGCCCGAGATGCGCAGCACGGACTACGTCAACACCATCGCGACCAAGGACGAGCCGTTCTTCCCGGGCAACGAGGAGATCGAGCGCAAGGTCCTGAACGCGACCCGGTGGAACGCGGCGGTCATGGTCTCGCGCGCCCAGCGTCCCGGGATCGGCGTCGGCGGCCACATCGCCACCTTCGCCTCCTCCGCCTCCCTCTACGACGTGGGCTTCAACCACTTCTTCCGGGGCAAGGACGAGGGCGACGGCGGCGACCAGATCTTCTTCCAGGGCCACGCCTCGCCCGGTGTCTACGCCCGCGCCTATCTCCTGGACCGACTGGGTGAGGCGCAGCTCGACGCCTTCCGCCAGGAGAAGTCCAAGGCCCCCAACGGTCTCTCCAGCTACCCGCACCCGCGGCTGATGCCGGACTTCTGGGAGTTCCCGACCGTCTCGATGGGCCTGGGCCCCCTCGGCGCGATCTACCAGGCGCGGATGAACCGCTACATGGAGGCGCGCGGCATCGCCGACACCTCCAGGTCGCACGTCTGGGCCTACCTCGGCGACGGCGAGATGGACGAGCCCGAGTCGCTCGGCCAGCTGTCCATCGCCGCCCGCGAGGGCCTGGACAACCTGACCTTCGTCGTCAACTGCAACCTGCAGCGCCTGGACGGCCCGGTCCGCGGCAACGGCAAGATCATGCAGGAGCTGGAGTCGCAGTTCCGCGGGGCCGGCTGGAACGTCATCAAGCTCGTGTGGGACCGCAGCTGGGACCCGCTGCTCGCGCAGGACCGCGACGGCATCCTGGTCAACAAGCTCAACACCACCCCCGACGGCCAGTTCCAGACGTACGCCACCGAGACCGGCGCCTACATCCGCCAGCACTTCTTCGGTGACGACCACCGGCTGCGGGCGATGGTCGAGAACATGACCGACGACCAGATCCTGCACCTGGGCCGCGGCGGTCACGACCACAAGAAGATCTACGCGGCGTATGCGGCGGCCAAGGCCCACAAGGGCCAGCCGACGGTGATCCTCGCGCAGACCGTCAAGGGCTGGACGCTCGGTCCGAACTTCGAGGGCCGCAACGCGACCCACCAGATGAAGAAGCTGACCGTCGAGGACCTCAAGGGCTTCCGCGACCGGCTGCACCTGCCGATCCCGGACAAGGACCTGGAGGACGGCGTGCCGCCGTACTACCACCCGGGCCCGAAGTCCGAAGAGATCCAGTACATGCACGACCGCCGCAACGCGCTGGGCGGCTACGTACCGACCCGTGTCGTGCGCGCCAAGCCGCTGCAGCTGCCGGACGACAAGGCGTACGCGACGGCCAAGAAGGGCTCGGGACAGCAGAAGATCGCCACGACCATGGCGTTCGTCCGCGTCCTGAAGGACCTCATGCGGGACAAGGAGATCGGCAAGCGCTTCGTGCCGATCGCGCCCGACGAGTACCGCACCTTCGGTATGGACGCGTTCTTCCCGTCGGCCAAGATCTACAACCCGCTGGGCCAGCAGTACGAGTCCGTGGACCGCGAACTGCTCCTGGCCTACAAGGAGTCGCCGACCGGCCAGATGCTGCACGACGGCATCACCGAGGCGGGCTGCACCGCCTCGCTGATCGCGGCGGGCTCCGCCTATGCCACGCACGGCGAGCCGCTGATCCCGGTCTACGTCTTCTACTCGATGTTCGGCTTCCAGCGCACCGGTGACCAGTTCTGGCAGATGGCCGACCAGCTCGCCCGCGGCTTCGTGCTCGGCGCGACCGCCGGCCGGACGACGCTGACCGGTGAGGGTCTCCAGCACGCCGACGGCCACTCCCAGCTGCTGGCCTCGACCAACCCGGCCTGTGTCGCCTACGACCCGGCCTACGGGTACGAGATCGCGCACATCGTCAAGGACGGTCTGCGGAGGATGTACGGGGAGAACTCCGAGGACATCTTCTACTACCTGACCGTCTACAACGAGCCGATCCAGCACCCGGCGGAGCCGGCCGACGTCGACGTCGACGGCATCCTGAAGGGTCTGCACCGCGTCGCGCCGGGCGACAAGGGCGAGCACGCGGCCCAGATCCTCGCCTCCGGTGTCGCGGTGCCGTGGGCGATCGAGGCCCAGCGGATCCTGGCGGACGAGTGGAACGTCAAGGCGGACATCTGGTCGGCGACCTCCTGGAACGAGCTGCGCCGTGAGGCCGTCGCGGTCGAGGAGCACAACCTGCTGCACCCGGAGGAGGAGCAGAGCGTCCCGTACGTGACGCAGAAGCTCCAGGGTGCCGAGGGCCCGAAGGTGGCGGTCTCGGACTGGATGCGGTCCGTCCCCGACCAGATCGCGCGCTGGGTCCCGGGCACGTACCAGTCGCTGGGCGCCGACGGCTTCGGCTTCGCGGACACCCGTGGCGCGGCCCGTCGCTTCTTCCACATCGACGCGCAGTCGATCGTCCTCGCCGTGCTCACCGAGCTCGCCAAGGAGGGCAAGGTCGACCGGTCGCTGCTGAAGCAGGCGATCGACCGCTACCAGCTCCTGGACGTCACGGCCGCCGAGGCGGGCGAGGCCGGCGGCGACGCCTGACGCCCGGCCTGATCGCGCAGGATGTGCGACGCCCCCGACAGCGCCCCGCTGTCGGGGGCGTCGCACATCCGGCCTCACCGCTCCCAGACCTTGAACGCCCGTACCTGGTACGGGGAGCGGGGCACCCAGCTGCCGCCGCCCGGGTAGGTGTCGAACTCGGCGGTCTCGGCGCATTCCGCGCTCTGGTACGTCGTGACCGGCCGGCCGGTGCGGTTGGCGAGCGAGGCGGCGCTGCTCCCCTCGGGCAGCGGGACGCAGCTTTCGATGTCGGTGTCGGAGAGCTCGTAGGTGCGCCGCTCGCCGCCGAAATCCACCGTCGGCCAGACGCACAGCTGGCCCGCGGCGCAGTCTCCGGAGGCGGGGGCGGTGCGGCCACCGGCGGCCGCGTGCGCGGCCGGGATTCCGAGGGCGGACGGGACGGCGAGCGCCGCGGTGAGCGCGGCGAGGCCGGTGAGGAGCGCGGTGGTGCGGGACGTACGCGGACGCAGCATGGGAATCCCCCCGTGAAGTAACGCCGTACGGCGATGACCGCCCGCAGCGGGCCGCATTGCCCGCGGCGGGTTCTGCATCGAGCTTTGCGAGGGCGCGGCGCGGTTGCCAAGGCCGTGGCGGTGAGTCCATCCGGATCAGGGATGTGGACAGCCGGACGGCGCGGAAAGGCGTTCCGTGGCCGCGGTGTTGACGATGGCCCGGTGGCGGGAGGGGCGGCAGAACCGTTCCTCCCCGGGGCCGGAGGGGAGAGCGCGAGGCGCGGCGTGCCGGGCGCCTACCCGGTGCGGGGGCGGGTTCCCCGGATCGCCTCATCCGGATGAGTGATGCGGCGGTGGGGACGCGGGTCGGGCGTCCCTTGGAATGTGGCGGCCGGGTCCCCGCAGCGGTCCGCGGGGCTCGGTTGACGCGCGTGGCCGCCCGTACGCACAGCGGCGCGCGGCGGGCCGAGGAAGTACCTCGACCCGCCGCGCGCCGGATGCCGCTCGTGACGAGTCGGCCGGGGGCTGTCCGCGGATCCGCGGGGTCAGATGTGGCCGACGCCCGCGCCCGCCTCGGCGTTCGCGCCGCGCTTGGTGAAGATGGCGACGACCGCCGCGACGACCGCCACACCGCAGGCGACCGTGAAGGCCAGGCCCATGCCGGAGACGAAGGTGTCGTGGGCGACGGACGTGATCTTCTGGGCGATCTCCGGCGGGGTGTGCTTCGGCACCGGCGCGAGGCCCGCCGAGACGGCGTCGGACAGCTGGGAGGACTGCGCGGGCGGGACCGGCGGGAGGCCGGCCGACTGCCAGTTGCCCGGGAGGTCGCTGTCGACGCGGGAGGCCATCACCGCGCCGAGCACGGCCGTACCGAGGCTGCCGCCGACCTGCATCGCGGCCTGCTGGAGACCGCCGGCGACGCCGGAGAGTTCCAGGGGAGCGTTGCCGACGATGACCTCGGTGGCGCCGACCATGACGGGCGCCAGGCCCAGGCCCAGCAGGGCGAACCACACGGACATCGGGCCGGTGCCGGTGGTGGTGTCCAGGCCGGACATGCCGTACATGGCCACGGCGGTCAGGACCATGCCGCCCACCAGCGGGATGCGCGGTCCGAACTTGGTGATCAGGGTGCCGGCCAGCGGCGATCCGACGATCATCATGCCGGTGAGCGGCAGGAGGTGCAGTCCGCTGTCGACGGGGGTCATGCCGTGCACGTTCTGGAGGTAGAACGTCACGAAGAAGAGGCCGCCCATGAAGGCGAAGGCCATCAGGACCATCAGGACCGTGCCGGCGGTCAGCGGCACCGAGCGGAACATCCGCAGCGGGATGAGCGGCTCGCGGACCTTGGTCTCCAGAACGGCGAAGAGCGCGAAGAGGACGACCGAGCCGATCAGGAAGCCCACGGTCTTCATGTCGCCCCAGCCCCATTCCGAGGCCTTGATCAGCGGCCAGATGAGGCAGAACATCGCGCCGGAGAGCAGTGCGATGCCCGGGATGTCGAAGGAGCGCGGGGCGTTCTGCGCGCGGTGGTCCTTGAGGATCACCAGGCCGAGGACCAGGGCCAGGACGCCCACGGGGACGTTGATGAAGAACACCGACTGCCAGTTGACGTGCTCGACCAGCAGACCGCCGACGATGGGACCGCCGGCCGTGGAAGCGCCGATGACCATGCCCCAGATACCGATGGCCATGTTGAGCTTCTCGGCCGGGAAGGTGGCGCGCAGCAGGCCGAGCGCGGCGGGCATCAGCAGTGCGCCGAAGAGGCCCTGCAGCACGCGGAAGACGATGACCAGCGCGACCTCGCTGGAGAACCCGATGGCACCGGAGGCGGCGGCGAAGCCGATGATGCCGATGAGGAAGGTCTGGCGGTGGCCGAAGCGGTCGCCGAGCTTGCCCGCCGTGATCAACGAGACGGCCAGGGCGAGCATGTAGCCGTTGGTTATCCACTGGACGTCGGCGAGCGACGCGCCCAGGTCGTCCTTGATGGCGGGGTTGGCGATGGCGACGATGGTGCCGTCCAGGGCGACCATCATGACGCCGATGGCCACGGAGAAGAGGGTCAGCCACGGATGGCCACGCAGCCCCTTCGGGGGCTCCGGTACGGGAAGTTCCGGTGCGGCTTCGGCAACCGGGGTCTGAGAACTCATACAACGAGGCTAATGTCAGCGACTGACAGTTGACAAAGCAATTCATCAGTCGGTAACTGTCATTTTGCTCACAGGTATCCTGATCAGCGAGAACAACAGGGAGAGGCGGCGCAGGATGGCGACCCCGACGCCGCAGGCGACACCCCCGGGTGGGCTGCGCGAACGCAAGAAGCAGCGCACCCGCGACGCCCTGATCCGTGCGGCGCTGGAGCTGTTCACGGAGCAGGGGTACGAGGAAACGACGATCGACGAGATCGCGGAGGCGGTGAACGTCTCCCAGCGCACGTACTTCCGGTACTTCGCCAACAAGGAAGATGTCGTCTTCGCCGTCCAGGAGATGGTGGAGGCCCGCTTCCTCGAAGAGCTGCGGGAACGGCCCGCCACCGAGGCGCCGTTGACGGCGCTGCGCAGGGCGGTCATGGTCGCCTGGGACGAGATCGGCAGCGCGATCGAGTCGGTGGTGCCGGTGGAGCTGCACATGCGCTCGTACCGGATGATCGAATCGACGCCCGCGCTGATCGCCGCGCATCTGCGACGCTCCTCCGACCTGGAGGAGCAGATAGCGCGACTCATCGCCGCACGTGAGGGGCTGGACGCGGACGCCGACCCGCGGCCCAGAGTGGTGGTCGCGGCGTTCTGCGGCGTGATGCGGGTGGCCGGGAAGATCTGGGGCGAGGGGCAGGACTGCAGCGTGGCGTCCATCCGCGAGCTGACGCAGTCCTACCTGGATCACATCGGGCCGGCCATCGACGACAACTGGCGGACCCGGTGACGCACGGCGACCGGCCGATCCCGTGACGGCACTGATGTACGAGGCGCCGAAGCCGGCGGGAAACCGGCGCGGCACCCGGTGAGCTTCCTCACGCGCCGGTGCCAGGCGAACACCCTGGTGGGACCGCCCCGCGGCCCCATATGCCCAGGTCTGCCCGGCTGAGCACCGGGATGCGCCATCCGCCGTCCACTTCGGTCGAAATACCCGCCGCGAAACGTGATTTGGCTCACGGCCGCCGTGGGTACGCTCTCCCGTCTCCTAGGGTGGCTCGCGGTGAATTCCTTCCCGGGCCTCAGCCCCTCCTTCGGTTTCCTGCAGTCCACCGCATGGCGCGCCGCGTTCGCCCTGGTGGTGGTGTTCGTGATGCTTGCCCTGACCGGCTGGACGGCCATCAGAGGCACCAAGGAGGACGCCAACCCGCTGGCCACGGCCAGATCGGCCTGGCAGCACGCCACCTTCCACGGGCGGCCGCTGCCGGACCCCAAGGCCGCGCCGGCCACCCTCCGGGCCTTCTTCGCCACGCTCGACCGCGCCGAGCAGCGGCGCCTCGCGTCCCGGTACCCCCTGGTCGTCGGCAATATGGGCGGCGCGCCGGTGCAGCTGCGCTACCGCGCCAACCGGACGGCGATCGACCAGGCCCGCGCCATCGAGAAGAAACGCATGAGCGACCGCCGGCTCACGCCGGTCGGCCGCCAGACGGCGGGCAGGCTGATGCACCGCCTCGAGTCGATGATGAGCCGCGACCGGCAGATCCTGGCGTTCGACCCGGCCGGCGACGGGCGGGCGGCGGAGGTCTTCGGCAATCTCACGACGGCCCGCCGGGTCTCCGTCGTGGTGCCCGGTGTGGACACCAACCTGTCGACGTTCGAGCGCACCGCCAAGGCGCTCACCGCGCCCGTCGGCATGGCGAAGTCCCTGTACAAGGCCGAGCGCACGGCCCGCCCGGACGCCCGTACGGCGGTGATCGCCTGGGCCGACTACACCTCGCCCGCCGGACTGGGCGTGGAAGCGGCCACCGGGCAGCTCGCCGAGGCCGGCGCCGTCCGGCTGCGCGAGCTCACCGAATCGCTGCCCTCGACCGACTCCGTCTCGCTGTTCTGCCACAGCTACGGGTCCGTGGTGTGCGGCGTCGCCGCCCGGCAGCTGCCGTCCAACGTCGAGGACATCGCGGTGGCGGGCAGCCCCGGGATGCGAGCCGGGAACCTGTCCGGACTGGGCACCCACGCCCGGGTCTGGGCGATGCGGGACGCCGACGACTGGATCCAGGACGTGCCCTATATGGAGGTCGGCGGGATCGGCCACGGCGCCGACCCGGTCGATCCGTCCTTCGGGTCCCGGGTCCTGTCCGCGCGGGGCGCCCAGGGGCACACGGGCTACTTCACGCCCGGGACCCAGAGCCTGCGCAACTTCGCACTCGTCGGGGTCGGCGCGCTCACCTCGGTGGACTGCGCGTCCGACGACCCGCGCTGCAGCGCCGACCTGGCCTGAGGGGCCGGACGCCGCAGTTCCGGTGTGCGGCAGGTCGTGACGCGCGTAGCGCAAGGTGTCCGGAAGGGGGACGGGCGGGCAACCGCCCGCATACGATGAGCCGCATGGGTGATGTGCTGGCCGGTTTTCACGCCGTCTGGGAGTTCGACACGGACTCCGTACTCATCCGCTTCGAACGGGGGATCCGCAGGCCGAAGCTGTTCCAGGCGCTCGGCGAGCGACGCATTCCGTACGAGGCGTTGAGGTCCGTCGAGCTGACCGAGGGCAGACGCGGCGCGGTGGTGCTGCATGCCGTGCCACGGCACGGCGCCGACCCCCTGATGGAGGCGGCGGACGGACAGCTCAAGGAGGACGCCGACCCCTACCGGCTGGTGCTGCCGGCCGAGCGCGAGACGCTCGCCGAGTACTACGCGGACGAGCTGCGCAGTGCGCTGCGGCCGGACGCCAAGGAGCCCGCCGAGCACCATCTCGTGGCCGCGCCGGAGCCTCCGCTGCACTTCAAGGCGTATGACGGCAAGGCGTCCTTCGACGGCAGCTCGGTCGCCTTCCGCTGGTTCTGGACGGGTGCGTCGTCGGCCAAGTGGAAGCGCGGTGACCAGAGCTTCACGGTCGGCGAACTGGCCGGCGTCGAGTGGCGTTCGCCGGAGATCTTCAACGGTCATCTGCGGCTGCTGGAGCGCGGGGCGCGCGAGACGGGGACCGGCGCCGCCGACCAGGATCCGGCGGCGGTCGTCTTCGGGCTGGGCTACGGCCTGGTCCATGAGTCGCTGCCGTTCGCGGCCGCGGTGCTGCAGGCCGTTCGGGCCGCGGAGCAGGCGCCGGACACGCCGGAACGCGAGCCGGTGCGCCGGGCCGGGGACGCCCGCCGGGACCCGGCCGACATCGCGGAGCGGATACGGCATCTCGGCGCGCTGCACGACGCGGGGCTGCTGACGGACGACGAGTTCAGCGTGAAGAAGGCCGAGCTGCTGGCGGAGCTCTAGGCCGGGGGACCGGCCGGGCCCTTCGACCACGGGCCCGCGCACGTCATACCGTGGTACGCCCCGCAAGCCCGAACCGTGGTATGACGCCCGGCCGGAGCCGTCCGCCTACATTGACGGTGCGATGTTCAAGCGATCTCTCACCCCAGAAAGCGAACCGGCACCCGGCGGGGGGCCCGAGCCGGTCCGCGGCCGGACGATGCGCGCCGTGCGGCAGGCGCTGCACGTCCTCGCCGTCGAGCTCGGCACCCCGACCGACCCCGGCACCCCGCTGTTCGGCTCGGTCCAGAGCCCCTGGCTGCGCCGCCTTCCGTACGTCATCGCCGTGGTCTTCGCCGTCTCCCTGCTGCCGTCGGGCATCAACGTCCTCGGCCACGACTACGGCCTGAGCGGCGGGCTGGCGGGCGGGCTGGCCACGGTGCAGACCGTGCCGCTGCTGCTCGCGGTGACGCGGCCGCTGCAGGCCTGGTGGGTGATCTTCGCGGCGGACATCATCTGCGCCCTGGCCCTCACCGGAGCCGACGGCGTTCCGGGCCGCGCCTGGCCCTGGCCGCCCACGGTGATCGTCGGCTATCTCGTGCTGATGCTCGCGCTGTCGCTACGGGAGGGCCGTCGCACCCTCATCGGCGTATGGCTGACGACCGGAGCGGCCGGGATCCTCCTCGAGCTGATCGCCCCGCGGCACGGCGCCGACACCTGGGTGCTGCTCTTCCTGCTCTCCGGCGTGATACTGCTGATCGGCGGCGCCTTGCGGGAACGGGGCGACGCCCAGCGGAAGTTGCTGGAGCAGGAGACCATCAGCGAGGCCGAGCGCGCCCGGCGCACGCTGCTGGAGGAGCGCACGCGTATCGCCCGCGAGCTGCACGACGTCGTCGCCCACCACATGTCCGTGATCACGGTCCAGGCCGACAGCGCCCCCTACCGCATCAGCGGGATTCCCACGGAGGCCCAGGAGGAGTTCGGGGCGATCGCCGCGACCGCTCGGGAGTCGCTGGCGGAGATGCGGCGGCTGCTGGGCGTGCTGCGCAGCGAGGAGACCGAGCGCCACGGCGGCCCGGAAAAGGCCCCGCAGCCCGGCATCGGCCAGCTGTCGAAGCTGGTCGAGGGGACCGTACGGGCCGGTGTGCCGGTCGAGCTGGTGCTGCCCGAGGAGCCGGTGCCGCTGGAGCCTGCGGTGGACCTGTCGGCGTACCGTATCGTGCAGGAGGCGCTGGCCAACGTGGTCCGGCATGCCCCGGGGGCGCAGGCGCGGGTGTCGGTGACGACCACGGCGGACGGCTCGCGGCTGACCGTACTGGTCGTCAACTCCGCGCCGCCGGCGCCGTCCGCGCCGCTGGAACCCCATGGCACCGGGCACGGCCTGATCGGCATGCGGGAGCGGGTACGGCTGGTGGACGGCTCACTGGACACCGGGCCGCTGCCCGACGGCGGCTTCCGGGTCGCCGCCCAGCTGCCGCTGACGGGGGCCGCCGCCTCGCCCGCGTCCCCTCCTCCCGCCCCTCCCCTCTCAGCGAAGGATTCCGACTCCGCATGACCACTCGCGTGATCATCGTCGATGACCAGGCCATGGTGCGGGCGGGCTTCGCCGCGCTGCTCGCGGCGCAGAGCGATATCGATGTGGTCGGCGATGCGCCGGACGGGGCGCAGGGGGTGGAGCTGAGCCGCCGGGTGCATCCCGATGTGGTGCTGATGGATGTGCGGATGCCCGAGATGGACGGCCTGGAGGCGGCGCGTCGGCTGCTCGATCCGCCGACCGGTGTCGTCCACCGTCCCAAGGTGCTGATGCTGACCACCTTCGACGTCGACGACTACGTCTACGAGGCGCTGCGCGCGGGTGCGTCCGGATTTCTGCTGAAGGACGCGCCGCCGGCCGATCTGATCTCCGCGGTCCGTATCGTGGCGGCGGGTGAGGCGCTGCTCGCTCCCTCGGTGACCCGCCGGCTGATCGCCGACTTCGCGCGCCGCCGGCCGGCGCCGCGCAAGGACCGTGCGTCGCTGCGGTTGAACGGCCTGACCCCGCGCGAGACGGAGGTCCTGGAGCTGATCGCCCGCGGCCTGTCCAACCAGGAGATCGCCGATGCCCTCGTGCTCGCCGAGCAGACCGTCAAGACCCATATCGGCCGCGTGCTGGCGAAGATGGAGCTGCGGGACCGCGCGCAGGCCGTGATCTTCGCCTATGAGTCGGGGCTGGTGACGCCCGGGGAACGGTGACGGTGCGGCGCGGCCCGCCGTCATCCGTGCGCCGCGCCGCGCCCGCGCCTCCCTCCTGAGGACTAGCGCGGCCGATACCCCCTACCCCGGTATCACCCGGCAGTTGGCTCCGCGGTGTGACGTCGCGTCACCCGCCCGCTTTCTACGTTTCCCTCTGCCACACCACCGGAAAAGGGAGACGCCACCATGTCCGTGCTGCGAACCGCCGCGCTCCGCAGCAAGCGCACGCTCATCGCCGCCGGGCTCGCGGTCGCCGTCGCCGCCGGAACGGGCGGCTGGGCGGCCGGTTCCGCACAGACCGCCGTCACCGGCCCCGCGCCGGGCGCAGCCGCCTGGCGCGCGGATCACACCCTGGGCCGGCCGCTGCCGGACCCGGCGACCGCGTCCCCCGCCTCCGTCGCCCGCTTCTTCGCCTCGCTGACCGGCGCCCAGCGGCATGCGCTCGCGGCCCGGCACCCGCTCACCGTCGGCAACCTCGACGGCGCGCCCGTCCCGCTGCGCTACGAGGCCAACTCCCGGGCCCTGAAGGCGGAGCGGAACCATCAGCTCACGCTGGCCGGCGATCCGGCCGGCACCCTCCAGGACCACCAGCAGGCCAGAAAGGCGGCCGCCCACTGCGCCGAACTGCTCGCGCCCGGCCGCCGCATCCTCGCCTTCGACCCGCGGGGCCGGGGCCAAGTGGCCGAAGTGCACGGGGAGATCACCACCGCCCAGCGCGTCGCCGTCGTCGTGCCCGGCTCGGACATCGACCTGGGCTCCTTCGACCGTGCGCGGGACCCGTACGGCACGCCGACCGGCATGGCCACGTCGCTGCGCCGGCAGATGACCGCCACCGCGCCCCACACCCGTACCGCCGTCATCGCCTGGGCCGGATACACCACCCCGGTCGGACTCGGTCCGGACGCCGCCACCGGACGGCTGGCCGAGGCCGGGGCGCCGCGGCTGGCCCGTCTGCTGACCGGCCTCGCGGCCACCGGCGTACCGGCCCCCGCGGTGCTGTGCCACAGCTACGGCTCGGTGGTGTGCGGGCTGGCCGTATCGCAGACGGGCCGCGGCGACATCGCGGACCTGATCGTCTTCGCGTCGCCCGGGATGCGCCGGGACAGCGTGGCGGAGCTGGGCACTTCGGCGCGGGTGTGGGCGGCCCGGGACGCCTCCGACTGGATCGGCGACGTCCCGAACGTCGAGTTCCTGGGCCTGGGGCACGGCGAGGACCCCACCGACCCCGCTTTCGGTGCCCGCCGGGTCCCCACGGAGCGCGCCGAGGGCCACACCGGCTATCTCGCCCCCGGCACCGGCTCCCTCCGCAACTTCGCCGCCATCGCGCTGGGCCGCTACGGCGAGGTGCGCTGAGCCCGGCGGCAGGCGGCCTTGGCGCCCGCCGCGGTCCGGCCGAGCGGCGGCCTCCGCTACTCCCGCCCGGCCGAGGTGAACGTCATGTCGGCGTAGCGCGCACCCGCCACCTTCCCCGCGATGGGCTCCAGCAGGGCGAGGTCGTGGTCGGTCAGCCGGATCCGGGTCGCGCCCGTGTTCTCCTCGACCCGGGTGCGCTTGCGGGTACCCGGGATCGGCACCACGGCCAGGCCGCGCGCCGCGGCCTGCTGCTGGAGCCAGGCCAGGGCTATCTGGCCGGGCGTGGCGTCGTGGGCCGCGGCTATCGTGCGGACCGGCTCCAGCAGGGCGGCGTTGGCGGCCGCGTTGTCGCCGGTGAAGCGTGGCTGCTGGCGACGGAAGTCGTCGGAGGCCAGCTCCTTGTCGGCGTTGACGAAGGCGCCGGTCAGGAAGCCGCGGCCGAGCGGCGAGTACGGGACGAGGCCGACGCCGAGCTCGGCCGCGGCCGGCACCACGCCCTCCTCGATGTCGCGGCTGAAGAGGGACCACTCGGACTGGAGGGCCGCGATCGGGTGGACGGCCTGGGCGGCGCGCAGCTCGGAGGCGGTCACCTCGCTCAGGCCCAGGTGCTTGACCTTGCCCTCGGCCACCAGCTCGGCCATCGCGCCGACCGTCTCCTCGATGGGGACGTGCACATCGCGGCGGTGCATGTAGTAGAGGTCGATCTCGTCGATGCCGAGGCGCCGCAGGCTGCCCTCCACGGACTGGCGGATGTACGGCCGGTCGTTGCGGATGGTGCGCTTGGTGGGTTCGGCCGGGTCGATGGACAGCGCGAACTTGGTGGCGACCACGACCTCGTCGCGATGTGCCTGAAGGAAGGGGGCGATGAATTTCTCGTTCTCGCCCATGCCGTAGACGTCGGCGGTGTCGAAGAGCGTGACGCCCAGTTCCAGGGCGCGCTCCAGGGTGGCGCGTGCCTCGTCGGTGTCGGTCGGACCGTAGGCGAAGCTCATACCCATGCAGCCCAGGCCCTGGACGCCGACCTGCGGACCGCCGGTGCCCAGCTCGACGGTTTCGATCTTCTTGCCGGTCTTGGAAACCCCAGTCATGAGAACTCAGAACCTTTCGGACGCCCGCCGGGCGTCGGCATAGATGTCGATCTTGTAGTCGAGGACGTCCAGCGTGCTCTGGAGCTCCGCTATCCGCCGGCGCACGTCCTCGCGGTGCGCGGTCAGCAGTTCCTCGCGCTCGGGGAACGTGCCGTCGCCCTCCCGTACCAGCTCGGCGTAACGGACCATGTCGGCGACCGGCATGCCGGTCAGCCGCAGCTTGGTGACCAGGTTGAGCCAGTCGAGGTCACGGTTGGTGAAGCGGCGCTGGCCGGTGTGCGTGCGGTCCACATGCGGCATCAGGCCTATCCGCTCGTACCAGCGCAGGGTGTGGGCGCTGAGGCCGGTGTGCTCGGCCACCTCGCTGATCGTGTACTGGTCGCGGCCGGCCGGCCGCGGGTGGGTGAGCGTCGCCGCGCAGCCGCTCGGCTTGGCCGGCCGCTCCCTCGGACCGCGCGGGTCCTGGCCTGCGACCTGGTCCCAAAGGTCGGTGGCGATCATGTCGTCCGCCATCGTTTCACTGTGCGTGACCGTCATACCCCGTATCCCCATTTCCCCGGTCCGGCATCGTGGCCGGGCCGGCGTCGTGCCGGACGCCGCTGTCGCCGGGCGGCCCGCCGGTGGCGCTGCTCCGCGCCCCGAACTCCGCCCGCGTCCCTCACCATCCCCAACGCTAGAGACTTCGAGTGCACTCCAAGCAAGCGCGATCACGACCGGACTTGACCGGAATTTGAAGGCGCTGAGGCACCCCGTAGGCTCGGGACATGGAGAGCCTGCGGATGATCGAGAACTGGCCGGTGCCCACCGCTGCGGCCGCCGTCGTACGAGCCGACGGCACGGTGGCCGGCTCTCACGGGCCGCTGGAGCACCGGTTCCCGCTGGCGTCCGTCACCAAGCCGATCGCCGCGTACGCCGTGCTGCTGGCCGTCGAGGAGGGCGCCGTCGAGCTGGACGAGCCGGCCGGGCCGGCGGGTTCGACGGTTCGTCATCTGCTGGCCCACACCTCGGGGCTGGCCTTCGACGAGCACCGGACGATGGCCGAGCCGGGGGCCCGCCGGCTGTATTCCAACGCCGGGTTCGAGGTCCTGGGCGATCACCTCGCCAAGGCCACCGACATCCCCTTCGGCGAGTACGTCCGCGAGGCGGTGCTCGAACCGCTCGGCATGGGCGCGACCGAGCTGGCCGGCTCGCCCGCCAAGGACGGCATCTCGACGGTCGGGGATCTGATCCGTTTCGCGGCCGAGCTGCAGCGGCCGCGGCTGCTGGCGCCGCAGACGCTGGCCGAGGCGACGTCGGTGATCCATCCAGGGGTGAGCGGTGTGCTGCCGGGCTACGGGCACCAGAAGCCCAACGACTGGGGGCTCGGGTTCGAGATCCGGGACGGTAAGTCGCCGCACTGGACCGGCGCTTCGTCCTCGCCCCGCACCTTCGGGCACTTCGGGCAGTCCGGGACGTTTCTCTGGGTGGATCCGGATGCGGGCGCCGCCTGCATCGCCCTGAGCGACCGGGCCTTCGGGCCGTGGGCCGTCGAGGCCTGGCCGCCGCTGACCGATGCCGTGCTGGCCGAACTGCGCTGAGACCGCCCACGCCGAGTTGCGCCGGCCGGCCACACCGCACCGCGCCGAGCCCGGCGTGATCCACCGGAGAGTCCGCGCCGGTCAGCCGTACGCAGGCTCCGGCTCCGGCCGCATCTCCCAGATCAGGCACTCGGCGGCCCCCAGGCCCCGCAGCTCCAGGCCCTCCCCGTCGGTGATCCGCGCCGCGTCCCCGGCCTCCAGCCGGTCGTCGCCGAGCCGGACGCGGCCCCGTACGACATGGACGTAGGCCCGCGCGGCATCCGGGACGGCGGTGCGCTCGCCGTCGGCGAGGCGGCGCAGATGCAGCATGGCGCCCGCCCGGGGAAGGGCGTACGGGGTGCCGTCGGCGATGCCGCGCACCACCTCGTACGCGACCTCGCCGCCGAAGGAGAGGGGGGCCAGCCACATCTGGACGAAGCGCAGCGGGGCCGCGCCATCGTTGCGCTCGATGTGCCGGACCCCGCTCGCGGAGCTGAGCCGCTGGAGGTCGCCGGGCCGTACGGTGGTCTCGTGGCCGGCCGAGTCGCGGTGGGTCAGCTCGCCCTCGACGACCCAGGTCACGATCTCCGTGTCGCGGTGCGGGTGCTCGTCGAAGCCGGCGCCGGGCGCCAGGCGCTCCTCGTTGCAGGCGATCAGCGCGCCGAAGCGGAGGTTGTCCGGGTCGAAATGCGGCCCGAAGGAGAACGCGTGGAACGTCTCGATACCGGCATCCTGGTCGCCGCCCCGATAGCGTTCGCCGCCTGTGCGCACCTCAATCATGGCGCCACCGTAGCCCCGCCGCGTCAGCTCCTCATCCCGATAGGGCAGGCTTGTCCCCGTGTCTGAACCCGCATCGCGCGACGCGCACCCGCACTCCGCGACCCTCCGCCGCCTGGAGAAGTCGTCCGGCAAACTGGCGGCCGCGGCCATCGCCCGCATGGATGCCACCTTGCCGTGGTACCGCGCGATGCCACCGGAGAACCGTTCCTGGATCGGCCTGGTGGCACAGGCCGGTATCGCCGCCTTCACCGAATGGTTCCGGCACCCGGAGACCCCGCAGGCGATCAGCACCGATGTCTTCGGGACGGCGCCGCGCGAGCTGACCCGGGCGATCACGCTGCGGCAGACCGTGGAGATGGTCCGCACCACGATCGAGGTCATGGAGGCGGCGATCGACGAGGTCGCGGCGCCCGGTGACGAGTCCGTACTGCGCGAGGCGCTGCTGGTCTATGCACGCGAGATCGCCTTCGCCACCGCGCAGGTCTATGCGCAGGCCGCCGAGGCGCGTGGCGCGTGGGACGCCCGGCTGGAGTCGCTGGTCGTGAACGCGGTGCTCTCCGGGGAGGCGGACGAGGGCGCCGTATCGCGGGCCGCGGCCCTTGGCTGGAATTCGCCCGAGCATGTGTGTGTGGTGCTCGGTACAGCGCCCGACGGGGACAGCGAACTGACCGTCGAGGCGATCCGGCGGGCCGCGCGGCACGCCAAGCTCCAGGTGCTGACCGGGGTGCTGGGGTCGCGCCTGGTGGTGATCGCGGGCGGTTCGGACAATCCGCTCAAGGCGGCGAAGGCGCTGATCGGGCCGTACGCGGCGGGCCCCGTGGTGGCCGGACCGGTGGTCTCGGACCTGCTGGCCGCGACCCGTTCCGCGCAGGCCGCCGCCGCCGGGCTACGGGCCTGCGCGGCCTGGCCGGACGCCCCGCGGCCGGTGCTCGCGGACGATCTGCTGCCGGAGCGCGCGATGGCCTCCGATCCTGTCGCGCGGCAGCAGCTGGTGGAGGAGATCTACAGACCGCTGCAAGAGGCGGGGTCGGCGCTGCTGGAGACGCTGAGCGTCTATCTGGAGCAGGCGAGCAGCCTCGAGGGCGCGGCGCGGATGTTGTTCGTACACCCCAACACCGTGCGCTATCGGCTGCGACGTGTGACGGACGTCACCGGATGGTCGCCGTCCGATGTGCGCTCGGCGTTCACCCTGCGTATCGCGCTGATTCTGGGGCGCCTGGCTGACGGTGAGACGCAGCTCTAGACTTTTGTCCGACACCAACAATTCCCCCGATGGTTCTTCGTCCCTGTCCCCACGGGCGGGCGGGACCTCCCGCAAGAGAGAGTGTGAGGGTGCTCGTACTCGTCGCTCCCGGCCAAGGCGCTCAGACGCCCGGCTTCCTGACCCCCTGGCTCGACCTCCCCGGTGTCGAAGACCGGCTCCGTGAGTGGTCGGCCGCCATCGATCTGGACCTGGTCCACTACGGCACAAAGGCCGACGCGGAGGAGATCCGCGACACCGCGGTGGCGCAGCCGCTGCTGGTGGCCTCCGCTCTGCTCTCCGCCCGTCAGCTGTTCGCGACCGGCGAGGACGTCTCCCGCCTGGTCGGCGCCGCCGCCGGACACAGCGTCGGTGAGCTGGCCGCTGCCGCGCTGACCGGCGCGCTGTCCGACGAGGCGGCGATGACGCTGGTGCGCCGGCGCGGGCTGGCCATGGCCGAGGCCGCCGCCACCACCGAGACGGGCATGGCGGCCCTGCTGGGCGGCGACGAGGCCGTCGTCCTGCCCCATCTGGAGCAGCTGGGGCTGACGCCGGCGAATGTGAACGGCGCCGGTCAGATCGTTGCCGCGGGCACCGTCGAGCAGATCGCCGCGCTGACGGAGAACAAGCCGGAGGGCACCCGCCGGGTCGTGCCCCTGAAGGTGGCCGGTGCGTTCCATACTCACCACATGTCGCCCGCCGTGTCGGTCCTGGAGGCCGCGGTCACCGAGCTGCCGGTCGCCGATCCGCACACCGCCTACGTCTCCAACAGGGACGGTCAGGTGGTCACTTCCGGCCAGGAGCTGCTGCAGCGGCTGGTGGGCCAGGTGGCCAACCCGGTGCGCTGGGACCGGTGCATGGAGACGTTCAAGGAGCTCGGCGTGACCGCGCTCATCGAGGCGGCTCCCGGCGGCACGCTGGTCGGCCTGGCCAAGCGCGCGCTCCCCGGTGTGCAGACCCTCGCGCTCAAGACCCCGGAGGACCTCGACGCGGCCCGCACGCTGATCGCCGAGCACTCTTCTCCCACAGCCGACCTCTCGGCCGAATAAGGAGACCGAAGAGCATGACCTCGAAGATCAATCCGGCCAAGGGCGCCCCGTACGCACGGATCATGGGCGTCGGCGGCTACCGTCCGACCCGTGTCGTGCCGAACGACGAGATCCTCAAGCACATCGACTCGTCGGACGAGTGGATCCGTTCGCGCTCGGGCATCGCCACCCGCCACTGGGCGGGCCCGGACGAGACCGTCGCGATGATGTCGGTGGAGGCCGCCGGCAAGGCGATCGCCGACGCGGGTCTGACGCCGGAGCAGATCGGTGCCGTCATCGTCTCGACCGTCTCGCACTTCAAGCAGACCCCGGCGATCGCGACGGAGATCGCGCACCGCATCGGCGCGGGCAAGCCGGCCGCCTTCGACATCTCGGCGGGCTGTGCGGGCTTCGGCTACGGACTGACCCTGGCCAAGGGCATGGTGACCGACGGCTCCGCGGAGTACGTCCTGGTCATCGGCGTCGAGCGGCTCTCGGACCTGACCGATCTGGAGGACCGTGCGACGGCCTTCCTCTTCGGTGACGGTGCGGGCGCGGTGATCGTCGGCCCCGCCAAGGAGCCCGCGATCGGCCCGACCGTGTGGGGTTCGGAGGGCGACAAGTCCGAGACCATCAAGCAGACCCTCGCCTGGGACGTGTACCGGACCACTCCGGTGCCGGGCGGCGACGGGCCGGAGGAGCGCACCGCTCCCGAGGCAATCCGGTACCCCGCCATCACGCAGGAGGGCCAAGCGGTCTTCCGGTGGGCGGTGTTCGAGATGGCGAAGGTCGCCCAGCAGGCGCTGGACGCGGCCGGAGTCAGCCCGGACGACCTGGACGTCTTCATTCCGCACCAGGCCAATATGCGGATCATCGACTCGATGGTGAAGACTCTGAAGCTGCCGGAGAGCGTGACGGTCGCCCGCGATGTGGAGACCACCGGCAACACCTCGGCCGCCTCGATTCCGCTCGCCATGGAGCGGCTGCTGGCGACCGGTCAGGCCAAGAGCGGCGACACCGCGCTGGTCATCGGCTTCGGGGCGGGTCTCGTCTACGCCGCGACGGTCGTTACTCTCCCCTAGGCAAGAACTGCGCAGCACCCCACGAGTCCGTCGGTATCGGTCGCGTACGGGCGTTGCACAGCGCTTCACCGCTTCACCGTAAATACCGCAGTAAAAACGCACATTCCCCTATGACCCGAAGGAGCGCCATCATGGCCGCCACTCAGGAAGAGATCGTCGCCGGTCTCGCCGAGATCGTGAACGAGATCGCCGGGATCCCCACCGAGGACGTCAAGGTGGACAAGTCCTTCACCGACGACCTGGACGTCGACTCGCTGTCGATGGTCGAGGTCGTTGTCGCCGCCGAAGAGCGCTTCGACGTGAAGATCCCCGACGACGACGTCAAGAACCTCAAGACCGTCGGCGACGCGACGAACTACATCCTCAAGCACCAGAGCTGATCCAGCTCCCGCGCATGTCGCCACCTGGCGGTGGCGCCGTCGATTCAGACCCCTCTACCCGTGGAGTAAGAATTCCCGTGAACGCGACCAATCGCACCGTGGTCGTCACCGGTATCGGCGCAACCACACCGCTGGGTGGCGACAGCGCTTCGACCTGGGAGGCCATGCTCGCCGGCCGCTCCGGTGTGCGCGTCCTCGAGCAGGACTGGGCCGCCGACCTGCCGGTCCGTATCGCCGCATCGGCCGCCGTCGACCCGGGCGAGGTCATCCCCCGGGCGCAGGCCCGCAAGCTGGACCGCTCGGCGCAGCTCGCGCTGATCGCGGCCCGCGAGGCCTGGGCGGACGCCGGTTTCACCGCGAAGGCCGGTGAGGACACCTCGGTCGACCCCGACCGGCTCGGCACCGTCATCGCCTCCGGTATCGGCGGTGTGACCACCCTGCTCGGCCAGTACGACGTGCTCAAGGAGAAGGGCGTCCGCCGCGTCTCCCCGCACACCGTGCCGATGCTGATGCCCAACAGCCCGTCCGCCAACGTCGGTCTGGACGTGAACGCCCGCGCGGGTGTGCACACCCCGGTCAGCGCCTGTGCGTCCGGCTCCGAGGCGATCGGCTACGCCATCGAGATGATCCGTACGGGCCGTGCCGACATCGTCGTCGCGGGCGGCACGGAGGCGGCGATCCACCCGCTGCCGATCGTCGCGTTCGGCAACATGATGGCGATGTCGAAGTCCAACGACGACCCGCAGGGCGCCTCCCGCCCCTATGACGCCGCGCGCAACGGCTTCGTCATGGGCGAGGGTGCCGGTGTGATCGTCCTGGAGTCGGCCGAGCACGCCGCCAAGCGCGGCGCCAAGGTCTACGCCGAGGCCGTCGGCCAGGGCATCTCCGCCGACAGCCACGACATCGTGCAGCCCGAGCCGTCCGGCAACGGCATCGCGCACGCGCTGCAGAACCTCATCGACTCCAACGACCTCGACCCGGCCGAGATCGTGCACATCAACGCGCACGCCACCTCGACCCCGCAGGGCGACCTGGCCGAGCTGAAGGCGCTGCGCAAGGTCTTCGGTGACGACTTCGACCACATGGCCATCTCGGCCACGAAGTCGATGACCGGTCACCTCCTGGGCGGCGCGGGCGGTGTCGAGACGGTTGCCTCGATCCTGGCGCTGTACCACCGGGTGGCGCCGCCGACGATCAACGTCGAGAACCTCGACCCCGACGCGGACGGCGACATCGTGCAGAACGAGGCCCGCAAGCTGCCGGCCGAGGGCCGGATCGCCGCGCTGAACGACTCGTTCGGCTTCGGCGGCCACAACGTGGTGCTCGCCTTCCGCTCGGTCTGAGCAGGCACTCGGCCACGCGAAGGGCCCGCCCGGTGGAGACACCGGGTGGGCCCTTCGCCGTGCCGCCGCGACGGGCTCAGCCGTCGAAGCTCGCGAAGTACGCGGCCGCGCCGTCCTCTTCGCCGTGGCCCAGCTCCTGCGCCCGCCGGAACCGCTCGGCGACCGCCGCGGCCATGTCCATCCGTACCCCCGCCGCCTCGGCCGCCTCCGCGATCAGCCGGGCGTCCTTGCGCGCCGCGGAGACCGTGAAGCTCGCCGGGTAGTCGTCGGCCAGGATCAGTTCCGCCTTCATCCGCAGATACGGCGTGTCCAGCGGCCCGCCGGCGACCGCGGCCAGGAAGTCGCGCGGGTCCACGTCGAGCCCCTTGGCCAGCGCGAGCGCTTCGCCCGCGCCGCCGATCAGGGTCAGCACCCAGCTGTTGACCACGATCTTGAGGCGGCTGGCGGCGCCGCTCGTGGCGTCGTCGCCGACCCACTGGGTGCCGCGCCCGACGATGCCGAAGATTTCTCCGGCCCGCTCCCGTACGTCCTGCGGTCCGGCCGCCAGGATCGTCAACTCGCCCTTCTCGGCGGGCGCTTTGGTGCCCAGGACGGGGGCGTCCACCAGGAGCAGACGGTGTTCCCGGGCGAAGCCGGCCAGTGACGCGAAGGCTTCGGTGCCCACGGTGCCCATCTGGAGCCAGAGGCCGCCGGCCGTCAGCTTCGGGGCGGCCTGGCGCAGCGCGTCGAGGACGGCGGGGCCGTCGAGGAGCATCGTGAGGATCACCTCGGCGCCGTCGACCGCCTGTGCCGGGGTGTCGGTGACGCGGACGCCGTCGGCGGCCAGGGGCTCGGCCCGGGCGCGGGTGCGGTTCCAGGCGCGGACGTCCAGCCCGGCGCGGGCGAGGTTGCGGGCCATGGCGGTGCCCATGATTCCGGTGCCGAGCACCGCTACTGAGGTCTTGTCAGGCATGCCGGGAACGCTACGGGCTGGAGTGCGCTCCAGGGCAACACAGCGGCCCCGGCGGTTCGGCGGGCGCGCTTCGGACGGCCCGGTGGAGGCGGCGGAGCGGCGCCTGACTCCTCATACGACCTGATGCAGCCAGCGCACCGGGGCGCCCTCGCCCGCGTACCGGAACGGCTCCAGCTCGTCGTCCCAGGGCTTGCCGAGCAGCTTGGAGACCTCGGCGGCGAGCTCGGTCTCCCCGCGCGCGGAGCGGGCGACCGCGGCGCGCAGCCGGTCCTCGGGGATGAGGATGTCGCCGTGGATTCCCGTGACGGCGTGGAAGATGCCCAGGTCGGGGGTGGAGCTGTAGCGCTCGCCCTCGGCGGTGGGACAGGGTTCGGCGGTCACCTCGAAGCGCAGCAGATGCCAGCCGCGCAGCGCGGAGGCCAGCTTGGAGGCCGTACCGGCTTCGCCCTGCCAGGAGAACTCGGCTCTCCACGTGCCCGGGGACGCCGGCTGGCGGATCCAGTCGAGATTGACGCGCACGCCGAGGACGCCCGCCACGGCCCATTCGACATGCGGGCACAGCGCGCGCGGAGCGGAGTGGACGTACAGAACTCCACGTGTCGTCACCGGGACCTCCAGTGCGGTTCGAGGTTCGCCTTCCCCAGCGGCCTCGTGCCCGTTCCGGTTGCGGCCGGGACAGCTGACATTCTGCCCCAGTGATCACTTCGGCACCAGCATGCGAGGTGACCTACAGTAAACACCATTAGCCGTAATTTGCCGCAAATGGGACAGGAAATGACGTGATGTAATTTATCTGTGCCGACTGCACATGCCACTTTGCGTCACCGCCCGGCAGGCACGGGGCAAAGCTATCGCGCGGTGCCGGTCAGGGAGTGACGTACCGTCGGTACCCGAAGAGATATCACTCGCACGCCGGAGGGGACAGGGGATGACGCAGATCGATCGGCCCTTTCGCTGTCGGCGTCACCGCTCCCCCGGACCCGCTTCCCGCGCCGCGGCCGTCGCCTCCGCCCTGGTGATCGGGCTCGCCGGATGCAGCGAAGGCTCCGGCGCACCGCACCACGGCCCCGGCACCAAACGCCCGGCCGCGAAGGCGGGACCCGTCTGGCGCACCGCCCCCGGGTCCATCGCGGCGCTCGGCGACTCCATCACCGTCGGCTTCGACGCCTGTACGGTCCTCTCCGACTGCCCCGAGGTCTCCTGGGCCACCGGCACCGACCCCAAGGTCGACAGCCTCGCCCGGCGGCTGGTGAAGAACCCCGCCAAGCACAGCTGGAACTACGCCAGGACCGGCGCCCTGATGAGCGAGCTGCCCGACCAGATCGCGGCGGCCGCCGTCCACAAGCCCGAGCTGGTCACGGTCCTGATCGGCGCCAACGACGCATGCCGCAGCGACGTACGGGCGATGACCCCGGCCAAGGCCTTCCGCGCCGGTTTCGAGCGGTCGATGGAGAAGCTGCGGCGCGCCCTGCCGCGCACCCAGGTGTATGTCGCCGCGGTGCCGGATCTGCTGCGGCTGTGGTCGGAGGGGCGCAAGAACCCGCTCGGCAAGCAGGTGTGGAAGCTGGGGATCTGCGGATCCATGCTGCGCAACCCCGACGATCTGACCTGGTCGGCGGAGCGGCGGCGCGAGAAGGTGCGGCACCGGGTGATGGCTTACAACCAGGCGCTGGCACAGGTGTGCCGCAAGGACGCGCTGTGCCGGTTCGACGCGTCGGTCTTCGACTACCGCTTCACGGGCCGTCAGCTCAGCACCTGGGACTGGTTCCACCCGGGCATGCGCGGGCAGCGGGAGCTGGCGGAGCTGGCGTTCCGCACCATCACGCGGGCGGACTCGCGTACGTGAGGGGCGCCCGCCCCTGAGGCACGCCCCGGACTCCCGGGCCGAAATCCCTTAGGGGCGCGGCGATATTGATTCATCCCCAATGGTGACGCCCGCGGGCGGGCGGGGCAGGAGCATGGGTCGTGAAAGGTTCCATTACTGCCCCGGGGGAATTCTCGTCATGGCTCAGCTCCGCTCTTTTCATCTGGTCCTGTTCGGCGCCGTGCTGGTCGTGGGCGGATCGCTGACCGGCTGCTCGCTGGCCGCGGAGAAGAATGCGCAGCGTACGTACACGGTGGACGGGAAGGTCACCGCGGTGTCCGCGACCACGCACGGCGGGAACATCGAGATCGTGCCGATAGCGGCCGGCGGAACGGTCAAGGTGACCGAGAAGTACACGTACAACGAGGAGAAGCCGAGCCCCGCGCATGCGTTCAAGGACGGCCGGCTCACGCTGAAGGCCGAGGAGTGCACGGGCTCCGGCCGGCAGTGCGCGGTGTCCTACCGGGTTCTCCTTCCGCGTAACGCCTCGGTCGATCTGCACACCAGCGGCGGGAACATCACGGTACGCGGTACCTCCGGCGCCATCTCCGCACAGACCAGCGGCGGGAACATCACCGTCGCGGACTCCACCGCACGCCGGGCGAAGGTGAAGACCAGCGGCGGGGACCTGGATCTCGCCCTGGCCAGCGAGCCCGACGAGGTGTCGGCGCAGACCAGCGGCGGTGACGTCACCATCCGCGTGCCGAAGGGTTCGTACGCGGTGGACGCCTCGACCAGCGGCGGTACGCGCACGGTCTCGGTCCCGACGGACAAGGGCTCCGCGCACAAGATATCGGCGAGGACGAGCGGCGGCGACGTGTCGGTGGAGTACGCGAAGCCCTGAGGCGCCCGTCCTTCTGCGGTGAGCCCCGCGGTCGGTCGACGGCCGGCGGCGCCACCCGGGACCGCGTCCTTCTTCAGGACCCCTGGTGGCGCCGTTCCCGGCATCTACAGGGACCGCGGGCCCCGCAGGACCTCGATCACACTCGCGTAGCTGTCGCGGCCGTGGCCTGCCTTCGCGGCGCGTTCCATCGCGGACTTGAGGAGGTCCGGCAGGGCGTTGTCGATGCCGCGGGCCGCCGCGGCGTGACGGAGGTGGTCGATCGCGGCGATCTGCACCTCGACCGTGGCGTCATCGCCCGGATAGCGGCCGGCGTCCACTTGGGGTGCGTAGGCGGCGAAGAATCCGCCCACGGCCGTGAGCCAGCGGACCGCGACCCGGGTGAAGTCCGTCGCGGTGGCGTGCTCGGCGGTCACCAGCGCGGTGCCGTGCAGCCAGCCGGTCAGCGCGGACCACATCAGGCCGAGCAGGCCCGCGTCGTAGAGGGCGGCCAGGCCCGGGTCGGTGCCCAGGTGCAGGGGGTCGCCGAGGGCGGCCAGCGCCGGGCGGTGGTCGGCGAGGACGTCCGGCGAGCCGCTGTAGAGGAACATCATCTCGGGGCTGCCGACGCCCGGCGGGGTGGTCATGATCGCACCGTCCAGGTAGTCGGCGCCGTGCCCGGCCGCCCACTCGGCGGCCCGCTGCGCCTGCTCGGGCGTACCGGAGGTGAGGTTGACCAGTGTGGTGCCCGCGAGTGCGGCGGCCACCGGGTCCAGGATCGTGTGCACGGCCTCGTAGTCCAGTACGCAGACGATGACGAGCGAGCCGGCCCCCAGCGCCTCGGCGGGTGTTGCGGCGAGCCGCGCGCCGCGTGCGGTGAGCGGTGCGGCCTTCTCGGGCGAGCGGTTCCACACGGTCGTCGGGTGGCCCCGGTCGAGCAGCGCGGCGGCCAGCGCCGAGCCCATCGAGCCCAGTCCGATGACGGTCACGGCCTCGCGTTCGGATGGCATGCAGAACTCCTTGTACGGTCCGCTGAGTTGCGGTCGAGGTGGGTTGCGGTTGATCGGGCAGGAACCACCTTCGCCGCGCCCGCCGCGCCGGGACAGTGACCGCAGTGCCCGGTACCGCCAAATTCGTGCCACGGGGCCTGCTCTACTCTCGGCGCATGAACGCCGGATCCGTCGCAGTGGTCGTGCCCGAGGACATCGGCGTGCCGTCCTGGGACCTGTACGAACTGAGCATCCCGTGCACGGTGTTCGGCAAGCCGCAGTCCGATCTTGCCGACCCCTGGTACGAGCTGCGGCTGTGCCGGAGCGGGACGGGGGACGGCCGGCAGGAGGCGGAAGCCGACGGGTTCGGGCTCGCGGTGCGGACGCGCTACGGGCTCGATGATCTGGCCGACGCCGACACCGTCATCGTCACCTCGGTACCGGACGCCTGCGTCGAGGACGGCCGGCCGGTGCCGCCGGAGCTGGCGAAGGCGCTGCGCCGGGCCCATGAGGCGGGTGCCCGGATGGTGTCGCTGTGCACGGGCGCGTTCGCGCTGGCCGAGGCCGGGCTGCTGGACGGCCGCCGGGCCACCGCGCACTGGCTGCACACCGCCCAGCTCGCCGCGCGCTACCCGAAGGTGCGGGTGGACGACTCGGTGCTCTATGTGGACGACGGCGATGTGCTCACCAGCGCCGGGCTGACCGCCGGACTGGACCTGTGTCTGCATCTGGTCCGCCGCGACCTCGGCGCGCAGGTCGCCAATCAGCTGGCCCGCCGGATGGTGGTGCCCGCACACCGGCCGGGCGGCCAGGCCCAGTTCATCGATGTCGCGGTACCTGCCTCGGACGACGGCGGGCTGGGTCCCGTACTCGCCTGGGCACTCGACCGGCTCGACCGGCCGCTGACGGTCCAGGATCTGGCCCGGCGGGCGGCGATGAGCCCGCGGACCTTCTACCGGCGGCTCCGGGAGGCCACCGGCACCACCCCCGTGCAGTGGCTCCTCCACCAGCGCATCGGGCGGGCGCAGGCCCTGCTGGAGTCCACCGGCCTGCCCCTCGAGCAGATCGGCGAACTGTGCGGACTGGGCACGGCCAACAATGTCCGCCACCACTTCCGCAAGCAGGTCGGGGTGTCGCCGGCCGCGTACCGCCGGGCGTTTCCCGGACCGCGGACGGGTGCCGCGGACGGAACGGGGGCCGGGGTCGGCTGAGGGGGCGGGGCCGCTGAGCGGCCGGGCTCGGGTGAGGGGGCGGGCCGCGCCGAGTGGTCAGGGCCGGCTGAGGCTGAGCGGTCGGACCCGATGGGCGGTCAGGCCCGGCCGAGCGGTCAGCCCCGGCCGGGCCATCGGACCCGGCCGGGCGGTTGCTGTCAGGGGTTGTCGGACGTTTTCTTGCGCCATGCCTGCAGGATGAGATGCGCGGCGACGCCGAAGACCAGCCCCCAGAAGGCCGAGCCGATGCCGAAGAGGGTGACTCCGGAGGCGGTGGCCAGGAACGTGATCAGGGCGGCCTCGCGGTCCTTCTCGTCCTTCACCGCGCCCGTCAGCCCGCCGGCCAGCGCACCGAACAGGGCGACGCCGGCCAGCGCGGCGACCAGTTCCTTGGGCAGGCCCGCGAAGAGGGCGACGAGGGTCGATCCGAAGGCGCCGATGAGGAGGTAGAACGCTCCGGAGGCGACTCCCGCGACATAGCGGCGGCCCGGGTCGCGATGGGCTTCGGGACCGGTGCAGATGGCTGCGGTGATGGCCGCGAGGTTGATCGCGTGGGAGCCGAAGGGGGCGAGTGCGGTGGAGACCAGGCCGGTCGAGCCGATCAGCAGACGGTCCTTGGGGCGGTAGCCGGACGCGGTGAGGACGGCGATGCCGGGGGCGTTCTGGGAGGCGAGGGTGGCCAGGGTGAGCGGGACCGCGATGCCGATGAGGGAGGCCACGGAGAAGGCCGGGGTGGTGAACTGCGGGCGGGCCAGCTCGATGTGGTCCAGGTGGACATGGAGGCGCGCGGTGGCGGCGGCGGAGGCCACGCCCGCGACGAGGGCGAGAAGTACGGCGTAGCGGGGCAGCCACCGCTTGCCCAGGAGGTACGCCAGCAGAACGGCCCCGGCGATCAGCGGTGCGGTCCGGAGCGAGGTGAACACGCCCGTACCGAACGAGAAGAGGATGCCCGCGAGCATGGCGGAGACCACCGCCGGGGGTATCTGGCGCATCAGCCACCCGAAGACTCCGGTCAGCCCGACCAGCGTGATCACCACGCCGGTGACGAGGAACGCCCCGACGGCCTCCGGATAGGAGTACGCCCCCAGGCTGGTGACGAGGAGGGCGGCGCCCGGTGTCGACCAGGCGGTGATCACCGGCATCCGGGTCCGCAGGCTGAGGGCCAGGCAGGTCAGGCCGCTGCCGAGGGAGATCGCCCAGATCCAGGAGGTGGTCCGGGCCGCGTCCAGGTGCCCGGCCGACGCGGCGGCGAGCACGATGACCAGCGGGCCGGAGTAGGAGACGACGACGGCGACGAAGCCGGCCAGCACGGCGGAGAGGGAGAGGTCACGCCAGAGGCGGGGGTGAGGGGCGGCGGAGGCGGCGGTCTCTGCCTGCGCGCCAACGGGGTTGTCGGCGCGGGCGGTTGCGCCGGGGTCGGGGCCTGTGCCGGAGCCGGTCCCGGCGTCGGATCCGGTGTCGGTGTCGGTCTCGGTGTCGGAGCTCAACGGATTTCCCCCGTACGGGTGATCGACTTGTGGTCGGCTCCAGTATCTGGATCTGCGCCGCTTCGGGGCGGTCATCCGGTGAATCAGGGGCATCATGGCCGAATGATCATTGCTGCCGCACAGTTCGCGCCCGTACCGGGCGACATCGATGCCAACGCCGCGCGGATGGCCACGCTCATCACCGAGGCCGCCGGGCGCGGCGCCGGGCTGGTGGTCTTCGCCGAACTGGCGCTGACGCACTACGACCTGGCGGCGATAGCCGGCGATCCCGAGGCGATGTCGGTCACGCACGACGACGCCCGGCTGGCGCCCGTACGAGAGGCCTGCCGGGCGTCGGGGGTGGCGGCCGTGGTGAACGCGCCGGGGCGGGGGGCCGACGGATCCCCGCCCACCATCGCCTCGTTCGTCTACGGGCCCGACGGTGCGCTGCTCACCCGCTACGACAAGCGGCATCTGTTCGAGGCGGAGAACGAGGTCTTCGCGCCGGGCACGGCGGACGGGCGCTTCCGGCTGGGCGGGGTGCGCTTCGCGCTGGCCACCTGCAACGACAACAACTTCCCCGAGGTGGCGGAGCGGGCCGCGGCGGACAACTGCCGGGTGTATCTGGCCAGTTCGTTCCACGGTACGGCGGAGCGGGTGGCGCGGTATGCGGACCTGGCGCGGGAGACCGGGCTGCAGGTGCTGCTCGCCAACGGGGTGGGGGTCGGCAGCCCCGGTCCGGCGTGCGGGCTCAGCGGTGTCTGGCTGCCCGGTGGGGAGCGGGTGGCGACGGCCTCGTCCGATGGCTCCTCGGAGCTGGTACTGGCCGACGCCCAAGACCGGATCACGTTGATGGCCGACCCGGAGATCGCCGCGATTCCGGTCAGGGAGTGCGGTGAGGCCCTGGTGGACGTGCGGACCGCGGCGCCCGCGCTCCTGGTGGCCGACGCACGGCACGACGAGCGGGGCGCCTTCGCCCTGCTGCGCGAGGGCCTGGTGCGGCGGCTGCTGGCGGCGCAGGAGGCCCTGCCGGACGGTCTGCGGCTGGAGATCGTCGAGGGCTACCGGCCGCCGGGGCTCCAGCGCCGCTATTTCGAGGAGTACGCGGAGGAGCTGCGCGCCGTCCACCCCGACTGGGACGCGGCGCGCATTCACCAGGCCGCCAGCCGGTACGTGTCCCCGCCGGAGATCGCGCCGCACAGCGCGGGCGGCGCGGTGGATCTGACGCTCGTCACGACGGACGGGGGGTATGTCGACATGGGGACTCCGATCAACGCCTCCCCGGAGGAGAGCGGCGGCGCGTGCTACACCGCCGCCCCGGACCTGCCGCCCGCCGCCCGCGCCAACCGGCGGCTGCTGAGCGCCGCGCTGTCCGGCGCGGGTCTGGTCAACTACCCGACCGAGTGGTGGCACTGGTCCTACGGCGACCGCTACTGGGCGCTGACGACCGGCGCGGAGCACGCCCCGTACGGCCCCAGGGAGCCGGGCCGGTGACGGAACCGGCGGCGGCCACCGGGTGAACCGGGCGGCCGCCCTCGCTGCCGGTGCCCCGTGCGGAGGGCCGATCCCCCGCACGGGGCGGCCGGCCGCACGGGGAGTCCGGCGGGTGCCCGTGCCCGCCCTACCGGAAGGCGGCGACATGGCGCCGGCCCCAGTCGGCGAAGGTGCGCGGCGCGCGGCCGAGGGCCCGCTCGCCGCCAACCTCGGCGAGGTCGAGCGGGCCCGGGTCGACTACGACCGCGATCCGGCGCGGTAGCACCCCGGGCCCGGCGTCCTGGGCCCCTGCCGTCTCAGGCCCCGGGGAACGCCGCCAGCTCCGCCTGCGTCGGGTAGGACGGCTGGGCGCCCGGCTTGGTGACCGCCGCGGCGCCGACGCGTACGGCGAAGCGGGCCGCGTCGGCGAGGGCGTCACCGCGGGCCAGGCGGGTGGCGAGGGCGCCGGTGAAGGCGTCGCCGGCACCGGTGGTGTCCACGGCCTCGACCCGTACGCCCGGGACCTCACGCACTCCGGAGGCGTCCAGCACCAGCGCCCCCTCGCCGCCGAGGGTGACGACGACCGAGCGGGCGCCCTTCGCGCGCAGCGCCTGCGCCCACTCCCCCGGCTTGCCGTCGGTGAGCCCCGACAGCTGCCGGGCCTCGTGCTCGTTGACAACCAACGGGTCGGCGACGGCGAGGAGTTCGGGGGCCAGGGCCGCCTCGGGCGCCGGGGAGGGGTTGAGCACGACGCGGGTGCCGGCGTCCTCGGCGGCCGCGGCGGCGGCGCGTACCGACTCCATCGGGATCTCCAGCTGGAGGGAGACCACCGAGGCGGCGGCGATGGCATCCGCCGCCGCGGCCACATCGGCCGGGGTGAGGGCGGCGTTGGCGCCCGGCGAGACGACGATGCTGTTGTCGCCGTCCGGGTCGACGACGATCATCGCGGTGCCGGTGCGGGCCGTCCCGTCCACGATGACCGGTGCCACATCGGTGCCCGCCTCGCGCTGGGCGCTCAGCAGCAGTTCGCCGAACGCATCGCCGCCGACCCGCGCCAGCAGGGCGATGCGCCCACCGAGCCGGGCCGCGGCGGCCGCCTGGTTGGCTCCCTTGCCGCCGGCCGATTCGACCAGGTCCGTGCCGAGCACGGTCTCGCCCGCGCCGGGCCGCCGCTCCACCCGTACCGTCAGATCCGCGTTGGCCGAGCCGACCACCAGGACGTCGTACATGCGCCGCTCTCCCATTTTCCTTCTCACCCGTCTGTCGTGAACTTCGCGGCGTTCTTCGCCGTCACCAGTACCACCGGCACCTTGACCGTCTTCGGCAGCTTCTCACCGCGGGCGGCCTTCAGCGCCCAGTCCACGGCCTGCCTGCCCAGCAGTTGCGGCTGCTGGGCGACGGTGGCCGTCAGCGTGCCGCCCAAGACCGCCTTGACGCCGTCGGGGGTGCCGTCGAACGCCACCACCTTGACGTCCTTGCCGGAACGGGCGCCCAGCGCCTTGGACGCGCCGAGCGCCATCTCGTCGTTGGCGGCGAACACCCCGGCGATGTCGTGGTGCGCCTGGAGCATGTTGGACATCACGTCCATGCCCTTGGTGCGGTCGAAGTCGGCGGGCTGCCGGGCGACGACCTGGATACCGGGGTATTTCCTGATGCCTTCCTCGAATCCCCGGCCGCGCTCGCGGGCGGCGGAGGTGCCGGGCTGGCCCTCCAGGAAGGCCACCTTGCCCTTGCCGCCGAGGGACCGGGCCAGCGTGCGGGCGGCGAGGCGGCCGCCGGCGACGTTGTCGGAGGCGATGGTCGAGCCGACCGTGCCGCCGTTGACGCCGCGGTCGATGGAGATGACCGGCACCTTCGCACGGTTGGCGACGCCGACGGCGGGGACGGCGGCGTCGGAGTCGACCGGGTTGATGACGGCCGCCCGGACGTTCTGGCTGGTGAACGTCTCCATCTGGTTGATCTGCTGGGTGGGGTCGTTCTGCGCGTCGGTGATGTTGATGCGCAGCCCGCGGGCGTCCGCCTCGGCCTGGGCGCCTTCCTTGATGCCGACGAAGAACGGGTTGTTCATCGTGGACAGGGCCAGGCCCAGGTCCGTGTTGCCGCCGCGGTCGCAGCCCGAGAGGGCGAACGCCACCGCCAGAGCGGTCGCAGCCAGCACCCCCGTACGGCGCGTCACTCCCGTACGGCCCTTCACTCCCGCAGCGCCCGTCACCGCGCGCTCCGGCGGCGCAGCGTGTCCAGGAGGACGGCGAGCGCGATGACCAGCCCGGTGGCGACCTGCTGCCAGAACGCCGAGACGCTCAGCAGATTGAGGCCGTTGCGCAGGACGGCGAGGATCAGCGCGCCGATGAGGGTGCCGGAGGCCTTGCCGGAGCCGCCGGAGAGGCTGGCGCCGCCGATGACGACGGCGGCGATGGCGTCCAGTTCGTAGCCGGTGGCGGCCTGCGGCTGGGCCGAGGTGAGCCGGGCGGCGAGGACGATGCCGGCGACCGCGGCGAACACCCCGGACAGCGCGTAGATGACCAGCTTGCGGCGCTTGACGTCGATACCGGAGAGGCGGGCCGCCTCCTCGTTGCCGCCGATCGCGAACATCGCGCGCCCGGCGTACGTACGGGCCAGGATCAGCGCCGCGAGCAGCCCCATCGCGATCATGACGAGGACGGGGATCGGCAGCCAGCCGCCGAGGGTGTCGCCGAGCGCGCCGAGGGAGCCGGGGAAGGCGATCGGCGAACCGCCGGAGACGACCAGGGCCAGGCCGCGGCCTACGGAGAGCATCGCCAACGTGGCGATGAAGGCGGGCAGTTTGCCGTAGGCGACCAGCGCGCCGGAGATCAGGCCGGCCACCACGCCGACCGCGAGGCCGAGCAGGACGGCGATCCACACGGGCAGGTGCTGGTCGGTGGCCGCCCAGGCCACGACGACGGCGGAGAGCCCGGCGACCGAGCCCACCGACAGGTCGATGCCCGCCGCGACGATCACGAAGGTGACGCCGAAGGCGAGGATCGCGGTGACGGAGGCCTGGACGCCGACGTTGAGGAGGTTCTGGCCGTTGAGGAAGTCCGCGGACAGCACCGTCATGACGACGACCAGGGCGATCAGGCCGCCCAGCGGGCCGTTCTTGAGGACCGCCCGGTTCAGCCACGCGCCGGGGCCGTCCCCGTCCGGTGCCCGTCCCACCGCCTTCGCGGCGGCTCCCGTCTTCAGCTCAGCGGACATCGGAGCCCTCCCTCGCGCTCTCGTTCGTGTTCCGGGCGGGCGCCCGGACGGCCAGTTCCATCACGGCGTCCTGGGTGGCCTCTTCGGCCGACAGCTCGCCGGCCAGTCGGCCCCCCGACATCACCAGCACCCGGTCGCTCATCCCGAGTACCTCGGGCAGATCGCTGGAGATCATCAGCACCGCGCCGCCGGACGCCGTCAGGTCGTTGATGAGCCGGTAGATCTCGACCTTCGCGCCGACGTCGATGCCGCGCGTCGGCTCGTCGAGGATCAGCAGCCGGGTGTCCGTCAGCAGCCATTTGCCGATGACGATCTTCTGCTGGTTGCCACCGGACAGGGTGCGGGCGTGCTGCGCCAGGCCGCTCATCCGGACCTTCAGCCGGTCGGCGACGCCGGCCGCTTCGCGGCGCTGGGCGGCCCGGTCCACCAGGCCGCCGCGGGTGTCGCGGTCGAGGCGGGCGAGAGTGAGGTTGTCCTGGAGGGAGGCGTCCAGGACCAGGCCCTGGCCCTTGCGGTCCTCGGGGACGAGCCCCAGTCCGGCGCGCATCGCGGCCCGTACGTCGCCGCGGGCCAGCGCCGTGCCGTCGATCTCGACCGTTCCCGCGTCGTAGCGGTCCACGCCGAAGATGGCGCGGACGACTTCGGTGCGGCCCGCGCCGACCAGTCCGGCCAGGCCCACGACCTCACCGGCGCGCACCTCGAAGTCGATGCCCTCGAAGGCCGGTCCGGCCGTCGTGCCGCTGCGGGTCAGGCCGGTGACCTTCAGCAGCGGGGCGCCGGGCCCGTCGGGGCGGCGGCGCGGGTACTGCTCGGCGAGATCGCGGCCCACCATCAGCCGGATCAGCTCGTCCTCGCCGGTGGCCGCGGGTATCTCGGCGACGGAGCGGCCGTCGCGCAGGACGGTGACCCGGTCGCCGAGGGCGCCGATCTCCTCCAGGTGGTGGGTGATGAAGATGATGCCGACGCCGGATGCGCGCAGTTCGCGGACGATCGCGAAGAGCGTCTCGACCTCCTCGGAGGTGAGGACGGCGGTCGGCTCGTCCATGATCAGGACGCGGGCGTCGAGGCTGAGCGCCTTTGCGATCTCGACCATCTGGCGGCGGGCGATGCCGAGTTCGGCGACCGGGGTGCCGGGGGAGACATCGAGGCGTACGCGGGCGAGCAGTGCGGCGGCGCGCTTGCGCATCGCCTTCCGGTCGACCAGGCCGAGCGCGGTGCGCGGCTGGCGCCCCAGGAAGATGTTCTCGGCGACGGTCAGGCCCGGGACGAGGTTGAACTCCTGGTGGATGGTGGCGATGCCGAGGCGTGCGGCGTCCTGCGCGGAGCGGATCCGCACCTCGTGCAGGCCCGCTTCGCCGTCCACCAGGATGCGGCCCTCGTCGGGGCGGTGGGCGCCGGAGAGCATCTTGATCAGGGTGCTCTTGCCCGCGCCGTTCTCGCCGAGCAGGACGTGCACCTCGCCGGCGCGCAGGGTCAGGTCCACGCCGTCCAGGGCGCGCACGCCCGGGAAGGACTTGGTCACCCCCACCACGCGCAGCAGTTCGCGGCCGCCCGGTACGTCGTCGTTGACGCCGGTCATGCGCTGCCTTCCTTCCTTCGGGGTCTCTTTCTTCCGGATCCGGTTCCTCGTACGGCCGGGTCAGTGGGCGCGCTCGCCGCAGGAGCGGCGCGTCACGAGGCGGGCGGGCAGCAGCACCGAGTCGGCCGGGCGGCCCTCGATGCGCGCCAGCAGGGTGTGGACGGCGGCCCGGCCCAGTTCGCGGGTGGGCTGGGCGATGACGGTCAGCGGCGGATCGGTGTGGGCGAACCACGGCACGTCGTCGTAGACGACGAGGGCGACGTCGTCGGGGACCCGCAGCCCGCGGGCCTTGAGCTCGTCCATCGCGCCGAGCGCCATGAGGTTGTCGGTCGCCAGCACGGCGTCGGGCCGCTGCGACAGGTCGAGGAGGTCGCTCATCACCCGGCGGCCGCCGGTGTGCTGGAGGTCGAAGGTGGCGCCGACGCGTTCGTCGGGCAGGGCGATGCCGTGGGCGGCAAGCGCCTCGCGGAAGAGGCCGAGGCGCTCGTCGCCGGTGGGGGTGCCGGCCGGGGCGACGATGATGGCGGGGCGGCGGCGGCCGAGGACGGCGAGGTGGGCGGCCAGGTCGGACATCGCGGCGCGGCCGTCGGCGCGGACGCAAGGCGCGTCGATGCCGGGGACGGTGCGGTCGAGGAGGACCAGCGGGGTGCCGGATTCGACGACCTCGCCGAGCATCGCCGAGCCGGTGCCGGCCGAGCTGACCAGCAGTCCGTCGATGCGGCGGTCGAGCAGGGTGCGGATGTAGTCGTCCTGCTGCTCGGGGCGTTCGCCGGCGTTGCCGATGACCAGGCTGTAGCCGAGGCTGCGGGCCTCGTCCTCGACGGCGTCGGCGAGCTCGGTGAAGAAGGGGTTGGTGAGGTCGCTGATGATCAGGCCGAGCGCGCCGGTACGGGCGGTGCGCAGGGCGCGGGCGACGTTGTTGGGGCGGTAGCCCAGTTCCCGTACGGCGGCGAGCACCCGCTCGCGGGTCTCGGCGACCGGACTGTGGCCGTTGAGGACCCGGGAGACGGTGGCGACGGAGACTCCCGCCCGCTCCGCCACATCTTTGATGTTCGCCATGGCGCCGTTGCCGTCCTGTTCCTGCGGTCCGCGTCGTTGCGGAACCGGCCCGTAGGGTGTCCGGCCTGCCGGGAGGCGGGCGGATCACCGAAACCGCTGCGTGTAATCGATTCCGTGTTCCTGTGCGAGGCTCTACGTAATCGATTACACGGCGATGCGGTCAAGGCATTGCGAAGGTGACCTGCATCACAATGGGCGTGGCCTGCCCCCATGTCCGAGGCCGCACGGCCGAAGCCCCGTGACGAAGCGGCATGGCCGAGCCCGCACGGCCGAGGCCGCACCCCGCTGGGGGATGCGGCCTCGGCTTCGGGCTCTGCGGCAGGCGCGCCGGACGCGCCGGACGCGTCAGGCGACGGTCAGCTTGACCTCGATGTTGCCGCGGGTGGCGTGGGAGTACGGGCACACCTGGTGCGCCTTCTCCACCAGGGCCTTGGCGGTGTCCGCGTCGACGTTGGGGATCGAGGCGGAGATCTCGACCGTGAGGCCGAAGGCGCCGGCCTCGGTCTTGCCGATGCCGACCTTGGCGGTCACGCGGGAGCCGGAGACATCCTGCTTCTCCTGGCGGGCGACGACGCTGAGCGCGCCCTGGAAGCAGGCGCTGTAGCCCGCCGCGAAGAGCTGCTCGGGGTTGGTGCCGGCGCCGCTGCCACCCTGCTCCTTGGGCGGGTTGACGACCACGTCGAGCTTGCCGTCGTCGCTGGCGACGCGGCCGTCGCGGCCGTTCTCGGCGGTGGCAACGGCGGTGTAGACGACGTCAACGGTCGGGATGGACATAGCAATCCTCCTGTGATTCGCCGCGACTCGCGCCCACGGATCGCGACGGCTTGCCGCTGAGCCTAACGGGCGGGGCAAGGGGGCGGGGGGACGAGGGGTGGGCGGGCGCGCGGCCCTCCGGCTCCCCCTCCCCCGGGGCCCCGCCCCACCCCGCCCCACCACCGCCACCGCCGGTCGGCGAGCTTCGCCGTCGGCCGCCGGCCGGCAGGTGCCCGGCTTCAGGCGGCGGCGAGGCCCGTGGCCGTCATCCCTCCAGGCTCACGATCATCTTTCCGGTGTTCTCGCCGCGGAGCATGCCCAGGAAGGCCTCGACGCCGTTCTCGACGCCGATCACCTCGGTCTCGCGGTACTTGAGCTCGCCGGAGCGGATCCAGGCGGAGACCTCCTCCACGAACTTCGGCTGAAGGTCGGCGTGGTCGCTCACCAGGAGGCCCTGCATGCGCAGGCGCTTGCCGATCACCATGGCGAGGTTGCGCGGGGCGGGGCTCGGCTCGGTGGCGTTGTACATCGAGATCATGCCGCAGACCGCGATCCGGCCACGGACGTTGAGGGCGGAGATGGCCGCCTCGAGGTGGTCGCCGCCGACGTTGTCGAAGTAGACGTCGATGCCGTCGGGCGCGGCCGCCCTGAGCTGGCCCGTGACGTCGTCGCCGTGCTTGTAGTTGAAGGCGGCGTCGAAGCCGTACTCCTCCACCAGGAGCTTGACCTTCTCGTCGGAGCCGGCCGAGCCGATGACCCGGGAGGCGCCCTTGAGCCTGGCGATCTGGCCGACCTCGCTGCCCACGGCACCCGCGGCGCCGGAGACGAAGACGGCGTCGCCCTCCTTGAAGGAGGCGACCTCCAGCAGGCCCGCGTAGGCGGTCAGGCCCGGCATGCCCAGCACACCGAGGTAGGCGGTGAGCGGGGCCAGCGACGGGTCGACCTTCGCAGCGCGCTCGGCGTCCAGGACCGCGTACTCGCGCCAGCCCAGGCCGTGCAGGACGTGGTCGCCGACGGCGACGGACTCGGCACGCGAGGCGATGACCTCGCCGACCGCGCCGCCGTCCATCGGCTGGTCGAGCCGGAACGGCGGGACGTAGGACTTCACGTCGTTCATCCGGCCGCGCATGTAGGGGTCGACGGAGAAGTGCAGGTTGCGGACCAGGATCTGGCCCTCGCCGACCTCGGGGACCGCGGTCTCCCGCAGCGCGAAGTCATCGGCAGTGGGCCAGCCGTGCGGACGGGCGACGAGGTGCCATTCGCGGCCGGTTACGGGCAGTGCGGACATGAGCGCGATCCTCCAGCTTGCTTCGGCCCGAATACCTCAGGCCCGATACTTCATGTGCTGAAACAATGATGCTCCTCGATATTTCATGTTGTCAAGTAATTGGGTATCCTGGTCGGCATGACACCGCGTGCAGACCCCTTGACCGTCGAGGTCGTCGACCTGATCGGCACCGTCGTCGCCCGTTACTACGAGGAGTACGAGCACGCCGCGGCCGAGCACTCCCTCACCGGCGCGCAGGCGCGGGTGCTCAGCCTGCTCGCCGTCGAGCCGCTGCCCATGCGCAAGGTCGCCCAGCGGCTGAAGTGCGAGCCGTCGAACGTCACGGGGATAGTGGACCGCCTGGAGTCCCGGGGCCTGGTGGAGCGCCGCCCCGACCCGGCCGACCGCCGCGTCAAGCTGGCCGCGCCGACCGCCGAGGGCAGCCGTACGGCCGAGCGCCTGCGCACCTCCCTCGACTTCGCCCGCGAGCCGCTCGGCCAGCTGACCGTCGCGGAGCGCACGCTGCTCAAGCAGCTGCTCCAGCGGATGCTGGGCATCGCTCCCGAGTAGCGCGGCGGCGGGCCGGCGGGGGAATTGGCCCAGGAATGCCGGGGGCGAATGTCCCGGGTGCCGGGCGTCGGGGGCGCTCTACCCTGATCCGCATGACGTCCCAGAACCCCCAGAGCGCCCCGAACACCCGGAGCACCCAGGAATCGCAGAACTCCCCGGGTGCCCGGAGCGCCGGGAGCACCCCGGATCCCGCCCGCCACACCGTCGACTTCTACTTCGACCCGATCTGCCCGTTCGCCTGGATCTCCTCCCGCTGGATCCTGGAGGTCGAAAAGCACCGCGACCTCGATCTGCGTTTCCGGGTGATGAGCCTGTCCGTGCTCAACGAGGGCCGCGAGGACCTGCCCGAGAAGTACCGCGATCTGCTGGATGCGGGCTGGGGCCCGGTGCGGGTGTGCATCGCGGCCGCCCAGGAGCACGGCGAGGAGGTGCTGCGCGATCTGTACACCGCGCTCGGCACCCGGATCCACACCAACGGCCGCGAGGACACCGCGACCGTCATCGAGGAGGCGCTGGCCGAGGCCGGACTGCCGGTGGAGCTGGCCCGCGCCGCCGAGCGGGACACCTACGACGACGCGCTGCGCAAGAGCCACCACCAGGGCATGGACCCGGTCGGCGAGGACGTCGGGACGCCCACGATCCACATCGACGGGGTCGCGTTCTTCGGCCCGGTCCTGATGGCGATCCCGCGGGGCGAGGAGGCGGTACGGGTCTTCGACGGCGCCCGCCTGCTGGCCGGTTACGACAAGTTCTTCGAGCTGAAGCGGACCCGTACCGGGGAGTTCGACTTCAGCTGACGGGCTCGCGCCCCGTGGGCGCGGGGCGGTGGGGACGAAGGAGGGCGCGGTGAGCTGCGGGAGCCTCTTCGCGTTCGGGCCGGCCCGCGTCCTCGACGGCATGGAGGCCCTGGTCATGCGGACGGCGGCGGGCCCTGGCCGAGCTCGCCCCGTAACCGCCGTGCCCGCAGCACCAGCTCCAGTTCGAAGCGGCGGTCCGGATCGTCTACCTCGGCGCCCCACAACTCCCTGATCTGGCGCAGCCGGTAGCGCACGGTCTGTGGGTGGACGCCGAGCCGGGCGGCCACCTCGGGGGCGCCGCCGCGGGTCTCCAGCCAGGCGAGCAGGGTTTCGGCGAGGCGGCGGCCGTGGGTGGGGCCGCAGCGGGTGAGCGGGGCGAGGCGGCGGCGGGTGAGGTCCTCGATCAGCTCTTCGGGCGGCAGCAGGACCAGCGCCTCGGTGTGCTCGGTGCACTGGAGCAGCTCGCCGGCCGGCAGCAGCCCGCGCTCCATCAGGTCGACCGCGGACCCGGCCCAGCGCAGCGACTTGGCGGCGTCCAGCAGCGGCACGGCGGGCCCGATGGCGCCCGACCACCCGGCGGCCGCGCGGGCCAGCAGCTCGCGCCGCCCGGGGGCGTCCGGCTCGGGCACCACCATCCGGGGCCGTTCGCACTCCATGTCCAGCAGGACATCGGAGGCCACGGCGGGCGCCACCGCCTCGCGGGCCGGGCGCAGCAGGACGGCGACGGCGACGCGTTCGGGCAGCGGCCAGCCGATGCGGGCGGCGCGTTCGGCGAGCGGGGAGCGGGAACCGCGGGCGGCGGCGGGTCCCGCCGCGCCGCCCGGCACCGTCCGGGCCCAGGGGCCGGCCCGGCCGGTGCCGTTGGTGCTCGCGAACAGCTGCTCCATCAGGCGGCGTTGCAGCCGCAGCCGTTCCCCTGCCTGGCGGGCGGCGGCCTCGGCATAGCCGCGTACGGACTCGGCGACCAGCCCGTCGAGGTACTCGAAGCCCGACTCGGCGAGTTCGTACATCGCGGGTGCCGGGATGGCGACCTCCTGGCCGATCTCGGCGAGCCGCCGCCAGGCCAGTTTGACGCCGAGCCGGTACATGGCCTGGAGGGCGTCCAGGCTGCGGCCCTGGATGCCCTCGCCGCGGCCGAATTCCTGGAAGACCCGGGGGTGGACGTGCGGCCGGTCCAGCCCTGCGGTCATGTGCGCGACGAAGTGCTCCAGGGACTGCCGGATGCCGACCAGGGCGCGCGGCTCACCGAACTCGTCCGGAATCAGCGGCAGTTGGGGATAGGCGTGGCGGATCTCGCGCAGGATGTCCTCGGCCAGTGCGGGCACCTCGTCCAGGGCCAGGGCGGCGAACCGGTGTACCTGGCGGTGCGGGACCTCCCGCCAGGCGGAGCGTAAGGCGGTCACCATGGCCGGACCCTCCTGCGCATGTCCGGCCCGTCCTATTCGCCGGTCCGGTCGAAGGTCACCAGCGGCACGTTGGGCTGCCGGGGGGTGGAGTCCAGGGCGGCGGCGATGCCGAGCGCGGCGCCGACGGCCAGGGCGGCGGCGGCCAGTGCGGTCAGTGCGGCGGCGAGCGTTCGATGCATGGCGCGCGGGCCCTTCGTCGATGCCGGGAACCCTGGCCGGTCCCCGTCGAGGCTGGTACGGCACATCGCAACGGCCCCCTGGCGTACGGATCGGCGCGTACGGATCGGGCCGACGGATCGGCCGGTACGGAACGGGCCGTACGGATCGGGGCCTGCTCGGTGCCGCGTCCCACAGCGCGGCACCACGGCAGTCGTGGTGCCTGCCGAGTGTGGAAGGGCATTGACTCGCTGTCAAGAGTTCCCTTACGTTCCCGGCCCAGGGCGCCCCGGACCCCGCCGGCGCCGCCGCACGTGCACCAGAGCGTGTTTCCCCCACCGCTTCCAGGAGTGCTCGTATGCCCGAATCCGGCACACCCACCACCGCGGCCACCGCCGCCCGTACCGCCTCGCCCCTCTCGCTGGCCCTGCTGGGGCTCGGCGTGTTCCTGCTGGTCCTGGCGCCGCTGCTGGCCTGGTACGTCACGCCGCGGGCCAAGGTCACACCGGTCGATGTCGACGTCACCACCGTCTTCACCGGCACCGGCAGCTACTTCGACACCGGGGCGCTGGTGACCCGGAAGCGGCAGAAGATCACCATCACCCGGCATGTGCTGGGCGATGTCGCGGCGAGCGAGGAGAGCGGGCGGGCGGTGTGGGACGTGTCCACCACGGTCGACACCCCGAGGACGCTGCCGCTGAAGGATCCGCGCAAGGCGTTCCAGTGGACCGTCGAACGCTGGGTCACCGACCGCCGCAGCAACGCCCCGGTGCACTGCTGCCAGGAGGCGCCCACCCGGTTCGACGGCGATGCGTACCTCAAATTCCCCTTCGATGTGCAGCAGAAGAGTTATCGGTGGTGGGACAACACGCTGGGCGCGGCCGTCCCGCTCCGCTTCGCCGGTACGAAGACGGTCCAGGGGTATGCGGGCTATCGCTTCACCGGGACCGTGCCGGCCACCAGGACCGGCAGCCGGCAGGTGCCGGGCAAGCTCGTCGGGCGTCCGGAGCAGGGGCAGATCCAGGCCGAGGAGTGGTACGCCAATTCCGGTATCGAGATGGTCGTCGAGCGGCGCACCGGGCGGATCATCAGTGCCGCCATCTCGCCGCTGAAGACGCTGCGGGCCCCCGGCGCCCGGCGTGACGCGGTGACCCTGTTGCGCGGCGACCATCTGGAGTTCACCGCCGCCACGCAGCGGGCGCAGGTGCGGCTGGCGAAGGCCGACAGCGACAAGCTGGCACTGGTGAGCGGGCCGCTGCCGGTGGGCGCCGCGGCGGCGGGCGGCGCGCTGGCGCTGGTAGGGGTGGTGCTGGTGGTGCGGGGGAGGAAGCCGGGCGGCCGATCCTGAGCGAAGTGATGAACCGTCAGCCCAACCGGACCGGGTTTTTGTCACTCCGGTGAGTAGCCGCGGCGGGCCGCGCGGCGAAAACTGTCCACCCCACACCGGCACCACCCGTGCACCACCCGCGCCGTCCCCGCGCCGTCCCCGCACGACTCAGCACGCAGTACGTCCCCCACCGCCGGTACCGCACCCTGAGACGAGTTGGAGCGCCCATGCCCCAGCACGTACGACCGTCCCCGCAGCACGTACCGCCACCGTCCCCGCCCCGCGCGGCACCCTCCGGTCCGCCCCTCTCCGGTCCGCCCCCGCTCCCCCGCCGTATCGTCTTCCTCGCCCGCCGCGACCTGGACAACCCCGCCGCCGGCGGCTCCGAACTCCTGGTGGACAAGATCGCCGACGGGCTCACCGCACACGGCCACCAGGTCACCCTGCTGTGCGGCGGACCGGCCTCCGCAGGCACCCCCGCCCGCGGCTACCGGGTGGTCTCCGCGGGCGGCGACGCCGGTCATTTCCTGCGCGCACCGCGCGAGTTGGCCCGTCGGGTCGGCGCCTGCGATCTGCTGGTCGAGGTGTGCAACGGCATGCCGTACCTCGCGCCGCTGTGGCACCGCGGCCCCACCCTGTGCCTGGTCAACCACGTCCATACGGACCTGTGGGAGATGCGCTATCCGGGGCCCGCCGCCCGGCTCGGCCGCAGGCTGGAGCACTGGGCGCTGGCCGGCACCCACCGCCGCAACCTGATGGTCGCCGTCTCCGGCTCGACCGCGTCCGCGCTGCGCGGGCTCGGCGTGGACGGCGACCGTATCCGGCTGGTCCACAACGGCGTCGAGGAGCCGGGACCGCTCGCCCCCAAAGCCGCCGAACCGCTCTTCCTGGCCATGGGCCGGCTCGTCGAGTACAAGCGGATCGATCTGCTGCTGCGGCTGTGGGAGCGGGTCCGCCCGGTGACCGGCGGCCGGCTCGTCATCGTCGGCGACGGCCCCGAGCGGGCGCGGCTGACCGCGACGGCCGGTCCGGACGTCACCTTCACCGGCCACATCTCCGAACAGCGCAAGCATCAACTCCTGTGTTCCGCCTGGCTGTTGCTGCACCCCTCGCTGGTGGAGGGGTGGGGGCTGGTGGTCATGGAGGCCGCCGCCCGCCGCACGCCCGCCGTCGGCTTCGACGTCCCCGGACTGCGCGACTCCGTGACGGACGGCGTCACCGGGCTGCTGGCCCGCGGCGAGAGCGCCTTCGCCGCGCACTGGTGCACCCTCGCGCTCAGCGCCCGCCGCCGCGACGCCCTCGGCCGCGCGGCGGAGGCGCGCGCCGCCCGCTTCCGGTGGAGCCGTACGGTCAGCAGCTTCCGGGCGGTCGCCGCGGAGGCCGTCCTCACCACGCTCCCCGGGAGGTGAGGCCCCGGTGCGCGACCCCTCACTGCGCAGGTCCGTTGCCCTCTTCCGCGCCTTTCTGCGCGAACAGACCGAACCGGAACGCTGTTACACACTGCTCGCCCGGGACGCCGCCGACCAGGTGGAGCGCCACGCCCCGCTCAAGGGCGCGGTGGTCGCCGATGTCGGCGGCGGCAGCGGCCACTTCACCGAGGAGTTCCGGCGGCGCGGCGCCCAGGGCCTGCTCTTCGAGCCCGATACGGGCGAACTGACCGCCCGCGGCCGTGTCCCCGAAGGCGCGGTGGTCGCCGACGGCTATCTGCTGCCGCTCGCCGACGGCGCCGCCGACATCTGCTTCTCCTCCAACGTCCTGGAGCATGTCGCCGACCCGGAAACCTTCCTGAGCGAAATGATCCGGGTCACCCGCCCCGGCGGGCTGATCTACGTCTCCTTCACCAACTGGCTGTCCCCCTGGGGCGGCCATGAGACCGCGCCCTGGCACTACCTGGGCGCCGAACGGGCCCGCGCCCGCTACCTGCGGCGCACCGGCCGCCCCGCCAAACACACCCTGGGCGAGAACCTCTTCGCCCTCCACATCGGCCGCACCCTGCGCCAGGTCCGCGCCCGCGACGAGGTCTCCGTCCTCTCGGCCCGCTCCCGCTATGCGCCGTTCCTCGCCGAGACCATCCCCCGCCTCCCGGGCGTCCGCGAAGTCGCCACCTGGAACCTTCTCCTCATCCTCCGGCGGTTGCCATGACCCAGACGCCCCAGACGTCCCCGTCGACCCGGACGCTCCAGATGTCCATGTCACCGGGCTCGCCCGCCACCGGCGGCACCCCGACGCCCTCCCCCGCCGCCCCGCCACCGGGCCGGCCCCGCCGCAGAAGCTGGCTGTTCGCGTTCTGGGCGCTCGCCCTGACCGGCTTTCTGGCCCCCTCACCGGGGAAGATGACCTTCGAGACCAAACTGGGCGTGCCGAGCGACCCCTGGAAGTTCCTCGCCGACCTGGGGCAGCTGTGGCACGACCGGGCGGGCTTCGGCGGCATCGCCGACCAGTACTTCGGCTATGCCTTCCCCACCCTCCCCTACTACGGCCTGACGCATCTGGCGCACCTCCCCGTCTGGCTGGCCGAACGCCTGTGGATGTCGCTGATCGTCACCGCCGCGTTCTGGGGTGCGCTGCGGCTGGCCGAACGGCTCGGGTACGGCAGCCCGCCCACCCGGCTGCTCGCCGCCGCCTGCTACGCCCTGTGGCCGACCTTCACCATCGTCATCGGATCCACCTCCGCCGCCGCGCTCCCCGGCGCACTGCTGCCCTGGGTGCTGCTGCCGCTGACGAACCCTCGGACCGGCGCCCGCATCGCGGCCACCCGCTCGGCCCTGCTGATCCCCTTCATGGGCGGCGTCAACGCGGCCTCGACGCTGGCCTCCCTGTTACCCGTCGGCCTCTATCTGCTCGCCCGTACGGGGCCCCGCCGCCGGGCACTGCTCGCCTGGTGGCTGCCGGGCGTCGTACTGGCCACCGCCTGGTGGGTGGTCCCGCTGCTCCTCCTGGGCCTGCACGGCGAGAACTTCATGCCGTTCATCGAGCAGGCGGACACCACCACCGGCACCATGTCCGCCACCGAACTGCTGCGCGGCGCGGGCAACTGGGTCGGCTACCTCGACTTCGGCGAACCCTGGCTGCCGGCCGGCCGGACCATGACCGCCAACGCCTTCGCGGTGCTGGGCTCGGCGCTGGCCGCGGCCCTGGGGCTGGCCGGGCTGGCCCGCCGCGACCTGCCCGAGCGCCGCTGGCTGCTGCTGACCGTGCTGACCGTCGCGCTGATCGCACTGGCCGGATACGGCGGTGCCCTGGGCGGCCCCCTGCACGGCCCCTGGCAGGACTGGCTCAACGGCTGGCTCCGCCCGTTCCGCAACATCTACAAGTTCACCCCGGGCCTGGCCCTCGCCCTCACCCTGGGCCTGGCGCATCTGCTCGCCGTGCCGCATCCGCTCGCCGCCCGAAAGGCCGTCCGGCCCGCCGCCGAACGCCGCGGCACCCGCCGCCTCCCCGCCCCCGGCCGACTCCTGCCGCTGCTGACCGCCGCGGTGCTGCTGCCGGCGCTCGCCCTCCCCTTCCTGACCGGCGCCGTCCTCCAGCCCGGCGCCTTCACCAAGCTGCCCGGCTACTGGGAACAGACCGCGAGCTGGCTGCGGACCCACACCCCGCACGGCCGCGCCCTGGTCGTCCCCGCCACCGCCCACGGCATCTACACCTGGGGCTCCCCCATCGACGAACCCCTCGACGTCCTGGCCGAATCCCCCTGGGCGCAGCGCGACTTCGTCCCCTTCGGCACCCCCGGCGCCCGCCGCGCCCTGGACGCCGTCGAGCAGGCCCTGATGACCGGCGCCCAAGTCCCTGGCCTGCGGGACTTCCTGGGCCGGGCCGGCCTCCACGACGTGGTCGTACGCAACGATCTCGACCCGGACCAGATCGGCTACGTCCCGCCGGTGACCGTCACCCGCACCCTGGAGGCCTCCGGCTACCGCAAGGTGGCCGCCTTCGGCCCGCTGACCACCAGCGGCAGGATCCCCGCCGAGACGCCGCTGCAGGTCCAGGGCCTCTACCCGCGCCTGCGCTCCGTCGAGATCTACCGGCCCGAGGACACCCCCGCGCCCGGCCCCGTCACCGCCAAGGCCGTCGCGGACACCGCCCAGCTCAGCGGCGGCCCCGAGGCCCTGCTCCAGCTGTCCGCCGACCCCGCCCTGCGGGACCGGCCCACCGTCCTGACCGGCGACAACCATCCGGGCCTGGGCACCGTGCCGCTCCAGCTGACCGCCGACGGACTGCGCCGCGCCGACACCCGCTTCGGCCTGGTCAACAGCAACACGTCGTACACGTACACGGCCGAGGAGACCAACCACCCCGACAGCGTCCAGGACCCCGGCCGCCCGCCACGGCAGATCCTGCCCACCTCCGGCAGCGGCCACCAGACCACCGCCGTGCTGCGCGGCGCCTCCTCCGTCACCGCCTCCACCAGCGGCAACTGGCTCTTCCACCTGCCCCAGTACGACCCGGTGAACGCCTTCGACGGCAACCCCGACACCGCCTGGGCGGAGGGCAGCGCGGGCGACCCGGTCGGCCAGTGGCTGCGGATCGCCTTCACCCGGCCCACCCCGGTCCCCGCGTCGCTCTCCCTCACCCCGCTGCCCGGCGACGGCCTGCGGGCCGCCCCGACGTCCGTACGGGTGGCGACCGACCGCGGCAGCGTCGAGTCCCCACTGCGGCCGGACGGCACGAAGCAGCAGGTCAAGGCGCCCGCGGGCACCGCGAAATGGCTGAAGATCACCATCTTGGGCTCGCAGACGCCACGGGCAGGCCTCTCCGGCGCGGGCTTCCGCGAGATCTCCGTCCCCGGCGTCCAGGTCACCCGTCTCCTCCAACTGCCCACCGACGCGCAGCGTTCCGACGCCCCCGCGCAGACCTTCTCCCTCCACCGGGGCAGCGACCCCGGAGGCCTCTCCCCGGTCTCCGCCGAGACCGGCCTGCACCGCCAGTTCCGTACGGACGCGAGCGCGCCCTACGCCGTCTCCGGCAAGGCGCTGGCCGTCCCCGGCCCCGAACTCGACCGGCTGCTGGACACGCTCGCCCCCGAGCAGAAGGACCGGATCACCGCCACCGCGGACTCCACCGGCTTCGGCTTCGGCCGGTCGCTCAGCCCCCGCAACCTCGTCGACGGCGATCTGACCACCGCCTGGATCGCCGGCGACCGCCCCACCCTCCACCTCCGCTGGCCCGGCAAGAAGAAGATCGACCAGATCGTGCTGGCCGCGGCCGGCGGCATCTCCACCCGGCCCGAACAGATCCTGATCAACTCCCCGGACGGCGCGGCCACCGCCGGGGTCGACGACAACGGCCAGGCCCGCTTCGACCCGATCACCACCGACCGCCTCGACATCACCATCAGCAAGGTCAAGCCGCTGACCCTGCACAACCCGGTCGCGGGCCAGGCCCTGCAACTGCCGGTCGGGCTCAGCGAGGTCCATCTCCCCGCCCTGGACGCGTACCGCACCCCGCGCCCCGCCGCCGGGAAACGCTTCTCGGTCGGCTGCGGCCAGGGGCCGATGCTCGCCGTCGACGGCGTCCTGCACGCCACCAAGGCCTCGGGCCACATCCGCGATCTCACCGAACGGCGGCCGGTCACGGTGGAGTTGTGCGCGGGCGAGCAGCGCGAAGGACGGCTGGACCTGCCGGCAGGGCGGCACCGGGTCGAGGCGGGGGACCAGGGGCCGCTGGCGCTGACGGACGTGACGCTGAGCACGGGCAAGGCGGCGGCCCCGGCAGCCGCCACCGGACGGCCGGACCGGAAGGTCACCGCCAAGGACTGGGCGGGCGACCGGCGTACGGTCGCCGTCGGCGCGGGCACGGCCGTCTATCTCCAGATGTACGAGAACGCCAACGACGGCTGGCACGCCTCCCTCGACGGCCGGCCGCTGACCCCGGTACGGCTGGACGGCTGGCAGCAGGGATTCCTCGTCCCGGCCGGCGCGGGCGGCACCATCGAGCTCTCCTACGCCCCGGCCACCACCTACGACCTCGGGCTCATCGGCGGCGCGGTCGGCGTGCTGCTGCTCCTCGCCTCGGCACTCGTACGGCGCACCCCGCGGACACCACCGCCCGCTCCGGTGGCGCCGCCCCCCGCGCCGTCGTGGGTGCTGGGCGTGCTGGCGCTGACGGCCGTGGTGGCCCTGGCTTCGGGGCCGTTCGCCGTGGTCGTGCCGCTGCTGGCGGTGGCGGCACGATTCCGGCCCGCGCTGCTGGTGCCGGTGGCGTTCCTGGCCATGGCGGGCGCGGGGATCACGGCGGCCCTCGGGGCGGGCGAGCCGATCGCCGCGGATCAGGGGGCGTTCAGTGCGCTGGCCCAGGGGTGTGCGCTGGTGGCGCTGGCGGCGGCGGTGGTGACCGTGCCGGGGGTGGGCGGGGGTGCTGGAGCGGGTCCAGGTCCGGCTCCGGCTCCGGGCGACGGGACGGGCGCGGGTTCCGACGCTCCGGCCACACCCGTCACCCCGCCGTCCCCTCCGTCCCCTCCCCCGCTGCCCCGGCGGGCGCGGGACGTGGCGCGGCCGGGACCCGACGCCGGTCCGGACATCGGGAATGCGGAGGGCGGGAATCCGGACGTCGGGCGCCCCATCCGGGCCAGGGGGCGGACGCCGGGCGCCGGCCCCGACTGGGCCGACCGGCAGCGACCGGCCGTGCCGCCGCACAACGGGGAGGAGACCGAACGATGACCGCACTGCACCAGCCGCCCCGCCACGAGCCGGACGACCGGACCGCCGCCCCCACCGGCACCCCACCCCACGCGCCCCACCAACCCACCACTCGCCAACCCACCACCACCCGCCTCCCCTTCCCCGTCGTCGACGAGATCTCCCGGCACTGCCTCGGGGCCGACGAACCGGAGACCGTGCACCTCGAGGTGCATCTCCCGGGCCGGATCGACCATGAGCGGCTGCGCACCGCGTTCCACCGGGCGCTGTCCGACCACCCGCGCATCCTGATGCGGCAGGCCCCGGTGCGCTGGTGGCGCCGCCGCTACGAATGGCAGCTCACCGCCGCCCCCGACAGGGAGCCGGTCGTCCTTGCACCCCCCGGCCCCGACGCCCTCGCCCGCGCCCGGGTCCGCGCCCTCGCCGACTGCCCGCCACTGGACGCCGCACCCCCCGTCCGCCTCGAGGTGATCGAGCACCGCCCGGACGCGGCCGACGGCACCGTCCTCCTCCTGACCATCAACCACACCGCACTGGACGGCCCGGCCTGCCTCCGCGTCCTGGCCACCGCCGCCGAGCTGTACGGCGGAGCCGACAACTCCCCCGCCCCACCACCGGTGCGCGCCCCCGAAGCCCGTACGGACCGGCCGGCCCGACCCGGCGCAGGCGCGGCGGGCCCCGGGCCCGGTCTCGCCCGCCCGGTCCGCCTCGCCCCCGACACCGGGGACGAGGGGAACCCCCACCCCGGCGCTCGCCACAACGGCATGCTGCTCACCGAACTGCCCGTCCCGGCGCGGCCGCCGCGCGTCGGCGGCCGGGCCCCGTACACCGTCAACGACCAGCTCCTCGTCGCCACTTGCCTGACGATCGCCCGCTGGAACCGGCAGCACGGCCGGCCCACCGCACCCGTCGTCATCACCATGCCCGTCGACGACCGGCCGCGCGGCAGCGAGATGCCCATCGGCAACGGCACCCGGCTGGTCCCGGTCGGCTTCGGCCCCGAGGAACGCCGGGACGCCGAGCTGCTCTCCGCCGATCCGCCCGACCCCGACGCGGTCGCCCGCCTGCTGCGCCGCACGGCCGCCCGCACCCGCGCCCTCAAATCCGTACCGGGCTCCCAACTCGGCCTCGCCGGGACAGTATTGACCCTGCCGGTACTGCCCATAGGAATCCGCGGCGCCCTCACCCGCACGCTCCGCTCCGCCGCCGCCCCCTGGACCTCCAGCACCCTCCTCTCCAACATCGGGCGCATCCCCTACCCGCTGGACTTCGGCGACGCCGGGCGGCCGACCGCGGTGTGGTTCTCCGCGCCGGCCCGGATGCCGCGCGGACTGACCTTCACCACCGTGTCCGTCGGCGGCCGCATCCAGCTGGCGCTGCGCTGGTCGCACGCCCTCCTGGACGACGCGGCCGGCGCCCGCCTCGGCGCCCTCTTCGCCGCCTCCCTCGCCGCCACCGAAGGAGACGCCCGATGACCCCCTGCCCCGATGCCACGGCCCACCCCGACGCCGCGGCCCGGCCCCCCTCCTCGCCCCGGCCCCCCGCCGGACTCCGGGACTTCTACGAGAACCCGGCCGTCCCGGTCGCATCCGGCACCGCCCGCAGCCGACGGCAGGCCCGCCTCCTGGCCCGCGCCCTCGGGCCCGTACGCAACGGAACCCCCGCCGCGACCGTCCTGGACATCGGATGCGGCGACGGCACCGCGGCCGCCACCGCCGCGGACGCACTGACCGGGCACCGCCTGGTCGGCATCGACTGGTCCCAGGACGCACTGCGCCGCGCCCGGACCCGTATCCCCTGTGCCGTACGCGGCGAACTGACCGACGGCGGACTGCCGTTCGCGACCGGCTCCGCCGATGCCGTCCTCTTCAGCGAGGTCATCGAGCATCTCGTCGACCCGGACGCCGCCCTGGACGAACTCCACCGCGTGCTGCGCCCCGGCGGCCACCTCATGCTCTCCACCCCCAACCTCGCCGCCTGGTACAACCGCGGACTTCTGCTCGCCGGAGTCCAGCCCGTCTTCTCGGAGGTGAGCCTGCGTCACATCCACGGCCGCCCCGGCACCCAGGTCGTCGGCCATCTGCGCCTCTACACCGCCCGCGCCCTGCGCGGCTTCCTCACCGCCTCCGGCTTCGACGTCATACGAATCGCCGGCGCGCCCTATCACGACGTACCGCGCCCCCTACGCCCCCTCGACCGCGCCGCCTGCCACGTCCCGTCCCTGGCCTCCATCCTCCTGGCCCACGCCCGCCGAAGAAGCCCCTCCCCAACCCCCAACCCACTACGGACCGTAAAAACCCCCGGGAACCAATAACTCTCTGTAATCGTTGCCGAAAGAGAGGAAGGAGGCGCCACACGGCACAGCGCAGCACCAGGCCGCACGACGACGACACACACGCCGGACACACGAACACCCAACCCACGAGACACACATCGAGCACTCGCACGGCCCCGGACATCGGACGAACACCTACGGCGAAAGGAGCAGGGCGATGCCCTGGTGGGGCGTGGCGTCCGCGCTGCTCGCCAACGTCCTGTACAGCACCGGCTTTGTGCTGGAGAAACGCGCCCTGTCCACGCTGCCCGCACTGAGCACCCGTCAGCCCGCCCGAGTCGTCCGCCATCTGCTCAGCAGCCCGCTGTGGATCGGCGGCTCGCTCGCCCTGGCCGCCGGGTTCGCCGCCCAGCTCGCCGTCTATCGCACCCTCCCCCTCGCCGCCGCCCAGGGCATCTTCGTCTCGGGCCTGGTACTGCTGCTGCTTCTGTCCTCGGTGGTGCTGGGCGAGCGGACCAGCGGCCGAGAGCGGCGGAGCATCGTGGCGATCCTCGTGGCGCTGGTGATGGTCGTCGCCTCCCTGCAGGGCGACGACGCCCGGACCATCGCCCGCACCGCGCCGCCCACAACGCTGCTCGCCCTCGCCATACCCTCGCTGGCCGCGGGACTGCTGCTGTACGGCTCGGCGGAACGGCGCGCCGGACGCCGCCATCGCCTGCCGACCGCGGGCGTCCCCTACGGGGTGGCCGTCGGGCTGCTCTACGGCGTCAGCTCACTGGCCATCAAGGGCGTCTCCGGCCTGCTGACCACCCACGACATTCCGGCCGCAGCCGGGCAGCTCTTCCGCTCGCCGTATCCCTACCTGCTGTTGTTCACCGGGGCGACCGGCCTGGTGCTCTCGCAGACCGCCCTCCAGCGGTGCCGCGCCTCCGTCATCGTCCCGGTCTGCTCCACCATCACCTGCGTCTTCACGGTCGCCTGCGGCACCGTCGCGTTCGGCGAACCGCTGCCGGCCGATCCCCTACGGCTGACGTTACGGCTCGGCGGCACGGCCGTCGCCCTGGCCGTCCTGCTCGCCCTGCCCCGCCATGACGCCCCCGCCCCCGGCCCCGCCCCCACCTCCGCCGTCGACCCCGCCCCCGGAACCGGCCCCACACCCACATCCGCATGCGCATCCGCACCCCCTGCCCTCGCTCCCCCGCCGCTCCGCACCTCGCGCCCGAACCACCCGGTCCCGAACCACCCGGCCCCGAACCACCCGGTCCCGAACCACCCGCCGGCACCCCGGAGTTGAGTCATGAAGTCCGATGACCCGTTGCTGAAGATCCTTGCCTGTCCGCTCGACAAGGGGCCGCTGTCCCTTCTCGCGCCCGACGACGTCCTCTACAACCCTCGGCTCCGCCGCCGCTATCCGATCCTCGACGGCATTCCCCAGCTCCTTCCCTCTTCCGGCGAGCAGGTCTCCGATGCCGAGCACGACCGCATCGTCTGCCGACTCACGGGTGCGGCCCCGGGGGTCCCCGGGCACCCGGCGCCTCCGGTGCCCCCGGCACCTCCGGACGACGGCCCGGCCCCCACTCCGCCCGACGGCCCGGCCCCCACCCCGCCCGACGGCCCGGCAGTCACGCCAACACCACCCGCCGCACCCACCCCTTTCACGACATCAGTCACACCTGCCGCATCTGCGACTTCCACCGTGTCAGCCACACCTGAACCGGCCGCCGCACCCCCCGCTCCCGCCCCGGTCGTGCCCGATGTGGAGTCGAGGTCGTGACGCTTGCCGCGCGGCTGGGGCCGCGGCTGCCCGGCCGGCTGGTGGCGGCGGTGGCGGCCGGGCTCTATCCCCGGTTCGAACCGGAGCTCGGACGGCTGGCCGACTTCTGTCCGCCGGGCGGCACGGCCGTGGACGTCGGAGGGTGGCTCGGGCCGTGGACCCGGCGGCTGGCCCGGCGGGCGGACCGGGTCGTCACCATCGAGCCCGTCCCGCATCTGGCCCGCCTGATCGCCTCGGTCACCCCCGCGCACGTCGATGTGGTCTCCGCCGCGGCCGCCGACCACTCCGGCTGCGCCACACTCTGGCTGCCGGCGGACGGCCGCGGTGACCGCGGGGTCTCCTCGCTCGTCCGCCGAGAACTGCACGGCGCCGCGCTGGACGTCCCCTGCCTGCCCTTGGATTCGCTGGCGCTGACCTCGGTCACGTTCATCAAGATCGACGTGGACGGGGGCGAGCTGGCCGTGCTGCGCGGCGCGGCGCGCACCATTGAGCGCGAACTACCGGCGCTGTTCGTCGAGTTGGAGACCCGGATCCAGCCGCTGGCGCCCGTCCTGGACTGGACGGCCGCCCACGGCTATCACGGCTGGGTCCTGCCACACAGCCACTGGACCCCGCTGGCCGACTTCGATCTGTCCGCCCATCAGTCCCGTACCTCCCATGTCGCCGAGCACGGCCTGCTCCGCCGTTCCCTCGCCCCGCACCGCCGCTACGTCAATTCCGTGCTCTTCCTCCCCGCGGGCACTTGTCCCGGCCCCCGCCCCGACTCTCACCCCGGCCCCTCGCAGTCCCCGCCACGCACCCCCTCCCCGCACGACGCCCACAACGTCCAAGACATCCACGACACCCACGACACCCACGCCCCGGTCCGGGACCTCCCTGACCCCCCGGGCGTCCACGACCATGTCCCTCATGAACGCCGCCACTGACAATGACGCTCCGACCGGCCCCGCCGACCCCGGTCCCACCGGCACCACCGGCCCCGCCGACCCCTCCGGTCTGCCCGGCCCCGTCGCCTTCCAGCTCGTTCTGCTGCGCCGCATGGCCGACCACCAGCCCGGTCTCGTCGAGGACGCACTGCGCACGCTGGGCGTCTCGCGCGCCGATCTGCGCGCGGCCAACCGCCGCTGGCAGGCGCGGATGCACGCCCCCCGGGCGCCCGGCGGCCTGCAGCCCTACCGCGCGCTGCTCGGCGCCCCCGAGACCGTGCGCGCCCGTCGCATCGGCGATCTGCCCTGCGAGGCGCTGACCTGGCCGGTCCCGCTCTGGCCGGATCTGCGGTTCGAGATCCTGACCGCCGCGCGCGGCGTCGTATGGAACGCCTGGCTCGTGCGCGCCCCCGGCGCCGCCGCCCCCACGCTCCGTACGACCGCGGACCTCGTGCCGTGGTCCTGCACGGTCGACGAGGTCGCCCGCGCCTTTCCCCCGGCCCGCCCGATGGAGGGCAGCGCCCCCACCCGCTGGGCGCTGGCCTGTACGGTCCCCGACCCCGACGAGGACGCCGGGCCGCACTCCCTTGTCGCGGAATTCACCTGGGGCCTGTTCCAGCGACTGGTGGACTGACCTCCGCCCCTGGACACACCGCGCCCGCGACCCGCCGCGTGCCCGGCCCGCCGCGTCCCCCGACCGGACCTCCCCAACGGGCAGTCGGCAGCCGCTCGCCACACGATGGCCGGGAGTGCCCCTTTCCAGCACTCCACCCGAACTGGCCCATAGGGGAGGAATTCGCCATGACCATAAGCATCGCCCAGCTTCGGCGCTGCTCCGTTGCCGTCGACCTCGGCGCAGCCCGGACACGGGTGTATGTCAGGAACCAGGGGCTGATCGTCGACGAACCCTCGGTCGCCGCCGTCAACGTCCGTACCGGGGCGCTGCTGGCCGTCGGCAACCAGGCAGAGGTGATGGACGGCCGTACGCCCGACCACATCCGCGTGGTGCATCCGATCACCGGCGGCACGGTCGTGGACATCGACATGGCCCAGCGGCTGCTGCGCAACCTGGTCGGCGACAAGCTGCGCAAGACCTGGCGGCGCCGGCCCTCGATGCGGGCCGCGGTGTGTATGCCGTACGGCAGCGAGCCGCTGGCGCAGCGCGCCGCCGTGGAGACGCTGACCGGGCTGGGCGCCCGGCGGGTGGAGCTGGTGGACACGCTGATTGCGGCGGCGGTCGGCTGCGGTCTGCCGGTGGAGCAGGCGGAGGCGACCATGATCGTGGTGTGCGGGGCGGGCACCACGCAGATCGCGGTGCTCTCGGTCGGTTCGATCGTGGCCGCGGAGACCGTTCCGGTGGGCGGCAACACCATCGTCCACGCGGTCATCCAGCACATGAGGTTGCAGCACGAGCTGATGCTGCCGGGCCAGGCCGTCCGCCCGCTCCAGCTGATGCTGTCGGGCGACGACGCGCACGCCTCCTCGACGGAGGTGCACGGCCGGGATGTGGTCAGCGGCCTGGCGCGCTCCGTACGTGTCGACACCGAGCGGGTGCTCAAGGCCATCACCACTCCGCTGACCGCGATCCTCGACGGCATCGGGGCGGTGCTGCGCAACTGCCCGCCGGATCTGGTGGCGGACCTCGGGGAACGCGGCATCATGCTCGCCGGCGGCAGTGCGCTGACCCCCGGTCTGGAGTCGATGATCCAGCAGGCCACCAATATGCCGGTGCATATCGCGGACCGCCCCGACACCTGCGCGGTGCAGGGGCTGGGCGCCATGATCGAGGGCAAGGTGCAGCCCCTGCACCTCGATCCCATGGCTTCCTAGCGCCCCTGCGGGTCCGCCGGCGCCCCACTTCGGGGGTCCACGAAGGCCCCGCCCTGCGGGTGCGCGAAGACCCCAATGGCCGCCCCGTAACGGCCCGCCCGGCAGCCGGTCGTCCGGCAGCCGGTCGTCCCGCAGCCGGGCATCCGGCGGCCAGTCATCCGGCCACCGGTGCGGCTCACAGGCTCCGGGTGTTCCAGGCGACCACCGCGGGCCGGTCGTGCTCGGTCCCCAGGACGCCGACCGCCCCGGTCTCGAACGTGAACAGCCCGCCCGCGGCGGCCGGCAGGCCGAGCCGGCGGGCGGTCAGAACGCGCAGGAAGTGGGCGTGGGCCACCAGGGCCACGTCTCCCTCATCCGCCTCGAGGTGCGGCGCGATCCGCGCCAGCACCCGGTCGGCGCGCGCGCCGACCTGTGCGGGCGTCTCCCCCGGGTGTTCGGCGGGGCCGGGGGCGACGCCGTCGCGGAACAGGTACCAGTCGGGCCTGCTGCGGTGGATCTCGGCCGTGGTGACGCCCTCGTAACCGCCGTAGTCCCATTCCTGCAGGTCGGGGTCTATCTGCGGCTGCCCGAGACCGGCGAGTTCGGCGGTGCGCAGGGCTCGCGCCATCGGGCTGGCATACACCTGCCCGATCTTGCGGCCCGCCAGCAGCGGGCGCAGCCCGCGGGCCTGCTCCTCGCCGCCCGCGGTGAGCGGGAGGTCGGTCCGGCCGGTGTGCCGGCCGTTCCGGCTCCACTCGGTCTCGCCGTGCCGGATCAGCAGCAGTTCACTCACTTGCCCTGCGCCTGCTGTCCCTGCTCGCTCTGCGCCTGCTCGGCCTGCTGGGCCTCGGCGACCGATGCGCGGACCTCGTCCATGTCCAGCTCGCGGGCCTGGCCGATGACGTTTTCCAGGTCGGCTTCCGACAGCGCGCCGGGCTGGGCGAACACCGCGATGTTGTCGCGGACGATCATCACGGTCGGGATGGACTGGATCTGGAACGCCTGCGCCAGCTCGGGCTGGGCCTCCGTGTCGATCTTGGCGAAGACCAGGTCGTCGTGCTTCTCGGACGACCGCTGGAAGACCGGGCCGAACTGCTTGCAGGGGCCGCACCACTCGGCCCAGAAGTCGATCAGGACGAAGTCGCTGCCGGAGACGATCTCGTCGAAGTTTTCCTTGGTGAGCTCTACCGTGCTCATGCGTGCTTCCTGCTTCCGGTCTGGGGGTCGATGTCCGGTCCGTATCCAGAGGCGGTAACGGCCGCAATCCGCGCCGTATTCCACATACCGAACCGTCCCGCTCCCCTGCCCACCGAACGCCGTCCTAGACATCCGAACTGGGTGGCAATCCCCACGCGGCCGCGTGGCAGGCGACACCGCTTCGTACGGGCCCGGAGCATGACGAACGGGTCCGCGCGGAACAGGTCCGGGCGCCACCTCTCGGCCCCGGCCCCAGATCCGGCGCCGGGTCCGATCTCAGATCCAGTACGGCGCATCCGGCACACCCCGGGCCCCGGAAACGGACAGTCCCGCCGCCGCCCGTCCCCGCCCCGTGATCCAGGCCAGGAGATCCCCGAGCGGTCCGGTGACGAGCGGGCCGCCGCCGGCCCCGATGTCCCGGACCAGATCCACGTCCGTCGCCTCGATCCGCATCCCCGGCACCCCGTCCCGCACCGCCAGCGCGCCGATGACGTCGTCGATGACGAACCGGGCCGCGGCCTCCGGTACGTCTGCGAAGGTGTATCCGGCCGCCAGGTCCGCGTGATGGACCTCCAGCTCCCGTACCCGGGTGGCCACCAGGCTCCCGGGGGTGCGCAGTTCGCCGGTGCGCAGCCGTACACGGCTCCGCCAGGCCTCCTCGGGAAGCGCCCGCACCGCCGCGTCGAAGCGGGCCGCGCTCTCCATGACGTCGTCGACCAGCGCGGCGACCGGCCGATCCGCCCCGGCCTCGATCTCCTCCTCGCGCGCGGCCATGCTGGCGTACTGCGGGATTTCCGTGCCCGTCCGCGCGCCCTCCAGCAACCGGCAGAGGCTGTCCGAGGCCCGCGCCACATGGGTGATGACATGGCCTCGCGTCCAGGGCGGAATCAAGGTGTCCCCGGCGACCTGCCGCTCGGTGAGTCCGCCGACCGTCTCCACGAACCGCTTCGTCGATTCATCGACCGAGGCCAGCAGCGCGATCTCCAAGGCGTCCACCGTCTCCACCACTCTCTCCGTTGTTCGGCGACCTCGACCCCAGCACCCTCACCGTATTCCGCAAAGCAGAAACCTGGTGCCGCATCCCGACATTCACCCGAACGGCCTTCCGCACTCCTGGCTGGCGCCCGGTGTCGGCTGCGCGGACCCGGTCGGGGGTGGCAGTGGCCAGGAGGCCGAGGGGGAGAGGGCCGAACTTGCCCTCGGCGTCCCGCACCGCGTAGCGCCGGTCGCCGACGGGACCCCGGGCATCGACGGCGGCTTAGCCCACCGCCTCACCGCCGGCCGGGGGCCACTCCTCAGCAAGCCCTCTCGGTTGGTCTCTCGGTTGGCCGCTCAGTTGGCCTCCATGGCGACCCGCGCCCCGAAGCCGATGAGCACCACGCCCGTCACGCGGTCCAACAGGCGGCGGACGCGGGGCCGTTCGAAGACCGAGCGCGCCCGGGAGACGAGGTAGGCGTACGCGCCGAGCCAGGTCAGGCTCAGTGCTGCGTGCAGCAGGACCAGCAGCGCCATGCCGGCCGCCGCGGGCATCCCGTCCGGGGTCAGGGTCGGCAGCAGACCGGTGTAGAAGACGGCGATCTTGGGGTTGAGGACGTTGGTGGTCAGACCCGTCAGGTAGGCGCGCCCCGAACCCTTGGCCGTCGGTTCGGCGGTCCGCGGCGCGGAGCGGCGGCTCTGCCAGAGAGCCTGCAGACCGAGGAAGGCCAGGTACCCGGCGCCCAGGATCTTGACGACGAAGTAGGCCTCCGCCGAGGCCGCGAGGATCGCCGCGAGCCCGACAACGGTGCATACGCCCCACACCAGGAGCCCGGTGGTGATGCCGGCGGCGCTGCGCAGGGCCTCCGCCCTGCCGGAGGCGATCGCGCGCTTGGTGACCACGGCCATGTCCGGCCCCGGCACCACGGTGAGCAGGGCGAGCACTCCGGCTGCCGTGAGTATCTGCGTCCACATGGGAGTCAGTTTGCTGCGGAACGCTCGCAGGCGAGGGGTGAGAACGGTCACGGCCGACGTCCTCGGCGCACATGAGTTCGGGCCGAGGCGACCGCCACCGGAATCCCCGCCCCCGCGGTGGTCGCAGAGCCGCCGAGGCGATGTTCCGTCAGACCTCCTGTCCGACGGCGGTGGTGGACACCCTGCGCTCCCTCACCGGGCCGACCGCTTTCCCACCCGAGTTCCGCCCGAGTTCCCACTCGGATTTCCCTCGGCTTCTTCTCGGTCGCCGGTCCCGCAGTTGTCCGCAAACTCCGGACACCGCACAGGAACCACCGCGTCAATGTCTCGACGTTCCCGGATGGCTGACCGGCCTTGACAATGACGGCCGCCGGGGGCCGAACTCTCGCCCTCGGCCGATTGATTACGTGGACCGTTTCCTGCCGGTCCACCGCGTCGCCAACGGTGACCTCTGGGCCATTCGCGCGAGGAACCGGCATGACGGCGGTCGCGCGGGGAGGGGAGGGCGCACCGGCCACCGGCCAGCGACATCGAACAATCGAGCGGGCGCACAGCGCGGGGCGCTCGCGGGAGGGCCACGCGCCCCCGCCCCCGGATCCGCTCCGGCGGCCACCGCGCCGTCACCGCAGGACCGGCGCATGGCCACCGGATCACGGCCGGGAGCCGAAAAAAGGGCCGCCACGGTGTGCGTGGCGGCCCTTGTCAGTGCGTCTCACCTGGTCTGATCGTTTCTGCTTCACCAGGCTGTGGTGGGGCGGGTGGGACTCGAACCCACGGCCGACGGATTATGAGTCCGCTGCTCTAACCGGCTGAGCTACCGCCCCCTCACGGCGCGCCGCGCACATTTGTGCGCGCCGTCTGCCGCAGCATAGCCGCTCATACGATCTGCTGCCCGTGTGGGCTGCCGTTGGGCTGCCCTCGTGCGGCCATGCACGCCCAAGAGGACTTCGATCAAGGGTGGTTCGGTTCCACGGCACAAGAAAAAGGACCCCTTGCGGGGTCCTCGTTCTCTCTGCTCCCCCGACTGGACTCGAACCAGTAACCCTCCGGTTAACAGCCGAATGCTCTGCCAATTGAGCTACAGGGGACCGAGCTCCCCCGACTGGACTCGAACCAGTAACCTGCCGGTTAACAGCCGGCTGCTCTGCCAATTGAGCTACAGGGGATTGCTCTGTGTGCCTCGAATGCACTCCCGTCCGGGCCTCCGGACGGCGCGCGCTCGCTGCGACACATACATTAGCGCAAGCAGGGGGGTGCTCCGCCAATCGGTATCCCACCGGCGGCTCCGGGTGATCTCCGGCTCCGGCGGGTAGGCGGGCGGCACAGCCCGGCGGTCCGGTGCGTACGGGCATCGGGCGGGATCGAGCGGCATCGGGGCGCGGCGGCTTCGGCGACGGCGCGCGGGACCGACGAGAGGGAAGGTGGAGCGATGCGCTACCGGCTCACGTTCATCGCGGGACTGGCCATCGGATATGTGCTCGGCACGCGGGCCGGCCGGGAGCGGTACGAGCAGCTGCGCAAGGGCGCCCAGCGGATCGCGCAGAACCCCGCCGTCCGGAACACCGCCGAGTCCGCGGCGCTCAGCGGGCGCCAGGCGGCGTCGCGGGCCTTCGGCACGGTTTCGGCCAAGGTGAGCGACCGGCTGCCGTCGTCCGTGACCGACCGGGTGCGCTCGCTGCGGGAGCAGCGCCCGGACGCCGAGGACGACTGGGGCACCAGCAACACCTGAGCCTGCGGTGATCTTCCCGGCCGCCGGCAGGGGGCCGGGCCCCCGCTGACCACCCGCGCCGACCGCCCGCCGACGCTCTCCTTATCCGTTTATCCGTCCCATGGGGCAAAATCGGGGCATGGGGATAGTCGCCGGATTGGACAGTTCGTCCGCAAGCACACAGATCGTGGTCTGCGATGCGGATACGGGTGCCGTCATCAGGCGGGGGTATGCGCCACACCCTGTCGAGAAGGGGCCCGAGGCCGATCCGCAGGCGTGGCTGATGTCGCTGGGCGAGGCCGCGGGCAGCGGGCTGCTGGAGGGCGTCCAGGCGATCGGTGTCTCGGCGCAGCCGCACGGGCTGGTGCCGCTGGATGCGGAGGGCAATCTCGTACGGCCGGCGCTGGTCGGCAACGACAAGCGGGCGCAGAGCGCGGCCGCGGACCTGGTGGACGCGCTGGGCGGGCGGAGCGCGTGGGCGCAGGCCGTGGGGACGGTGCCGCAGGCGGCGCACCCGGTGACCAAGCTGCGCTGGCTGGCGCGCACCGAGCCGGAGAACGCGGCGCGGATCGTCGAGGTCATGCAGCCGCACGACTGGCTGGCGTGGCAGCTGCTGGGGCGGCCCGCGCGGCATACGACGGACCGGGGCGGGGCTTCGGCGACGGGGTTCTGGTCGGCGGCGACCGGGTCGTACCGGCCGGATCTGATCGAGCTGGCGCTGGGCCATCAGGTGCGGCTGCCGGAGGTGCTGGGGCCGTCCGGGACGGCCGGGTTCACGCCGGAGGGGCTGCTGATCTCGGCGGGTACGGGCGAGACGATGGCGGCGGCGTTCGGGCTGGGGGTCGGCGAGGGCGATGCGGTGGTGTCGCTCGGCGCCTCGGGGTCCGTCTTCGGGATTCATCACGAGGCGCTGGCGGATCCGACGGGCACGATCACGTCGTTCGCGGATGCCACCGGGCGGCATCTGCCCGTCGTGCACACGACCAATGCGGTGCGGGTGCTGCGGGGTGCCGCGGAGATGCTCGGGACGGACCTGGAGGGGCTGTCCGAGCTGGCGCTGAAGTCGTCGCCGGGTGCGTACGGCATGGTGATGCTGCCGTATCTGGAGGGCGAGCGGACGCCGCATCTGCCGCACACGGCCGGGTCCTTGCACGGGATGCGGCGGGAGAGCATGCGGCCGGAGCATCTGGCGCGGGCGGCCGTGGAGGGGATGCTGTGCGGTCTCGCCGATGCGCTGGATGTGCTGCGGGGGCGGGGGATGGTGGTGCGGCGGGTGTTCCTGCTGGGTGCTGCGGCGGAGCTGGGTGCGGTGCAGGCGGCGGCGCCGGGGCTGTTCGGGGTGCGGGTCGTGGTGCCGCAGCCGGCGGAGTATGCGGCGCTGGGTGCGGCCCGGCAGGCGGCGTGGGCGTGGGGGGTGGCCCATGGCACGCTCGCCCCGGCGGCCGGTGCGGAGCCGGGGCCGGGCGGCGGCTCGCCGTGGGTGGACCCGCCCCAGTGGCCGGCGGCCGCGAGTCAGGTCTTCGAGCCGGGTGACGAGCTGGCGGTCGGGCAGGCGGTGCGGCAGCAGTTCGCGGCGGTGCGCGAGGAGACCCACCCGGGGGCGTTCCGGCAGGAGGCGTGAGCCGTAGGGGCATCGGGCGGGCCGTCGTCAGTCGAGGTAGCCCCTCAGCTGGTCGGCGAAGGCGTGGTCGCGGAGTTTGTTGAGGGTCTTGGATTCGATCTGCCGTATCCGTTCGCGGGTGACGCCGAAGATCCGGCCGATTTCCTCCAGGGTCCGGGGGCGGCCGTCGGCGAGGCCGTAGCGGAGCTGGACGACCTTGCGTTCGCGTTCGCCGAGCGTGGACAGGACGGCGTCGAGGTGTTCGCGGAGCAGGAGGAAGGCCGCGGATTCGACGGGTGAGGCGGCGTCGCCGTCCTCGATGAGGTCGCCGAGGGCGACGTCGTCCTCCTCGCCGACGGGGGCGTGCAGGGAGACCGGTTCCTGGGCCAGGCGCAGTACTTCGCTGACGCGTTCCTCGGTGAGGTCGAGGTGGGCGGCGACTTCTTCGGGGGTGGGTTCGTAGCCGCGTTCCTGGAGCATCCGGCGCTGGACGCGGATGACGCGGTTGATCAGTTCGACGACGTGGACGGGGACGCGGATGGTGCGGGCCTGGTCGGCGAGGGCGCGGGACATCGCCTGGCGGATCCACCAGGTCGCGTAGGTGGAGAACTTGTAGCCGCGGGCGTAGTCGAATTTTTCGACGGCGCGGATGAGGCCGAGGTTTCCCTCCTGGACGAGGTCGAGCATGGTCAGGCCGCGGCCGACGTAGCGCTTGGCGACGGAGACGACGAGGCGGAGGTTGGCTTCGATCAGGCGGCGTTTGGCGATCCGGCCCAGAACCACCAACCGGTCGAGGTCGTGGGCGAGTTGGGAGTCCAGGTCGGGGGTGCTGGTGAGTTTCTCCTCGGCGAAGAGGCCGGCCTCGACGCGGCGGGCGAGCTCGACCTCCTCGACGGCGGTGAGCAGCGGGATCCGGCCGATCTCGCGGAGGTACTGGCGGAAGAGGTCGGAGGAGGGGCCGCCCGCATCGGGGCGGGGCGGGGGTCCCGGGGCGTCCCGGGGCTCCTGGGGTTCGGGGGCGATCTCCTCGGTGAGCGCCTCGGCGGTGGGTACTTTGGGCTGCTGCGGCACGGTGACCGGCTCCGTGGCCGTCTCCGCGGGGGCCGGCGCGTCGGCGAGGGTCTGGGTCTGCACGGGGGCGACCTCCAGTGTGATCGCTGCGAAGGCGGCAGAAAGGTCGGGTACGGATGCGGCCGAGCCGCCGTCCGTCCCGTACGTCAAGTGCGGTTCCGCGGGGGATTCCGGATCAGGGCAACCGGACCCGCCGCGCTCCGAGGACTGAGGCACCGCTCCTCAGTGTGGAGTACGACACACTCCCGCCACGAGGGGCGTGCGTCCACTTTTTGAGTCCGGTCCGTGACCGGACGGCTACCGCGGGGTGTTGTGGGGGCGGCCCGGGGCCCCGCCCGGGAGGGGCCTTCGGCTCGGGCCGGCGCAGCGGTGAAGATCCGCCCCCCGTGCACCGTCCGCAGCCGCAGCCGGTTGCGTACGCCCCCCATGAGCCGACCCGGCGGACGGCTGCGCCGAAGGACAGCCGGTGCGGTACGTGAAAGCGGTCGCGTAGATCACCCGCCGATGATCTACGCGACCGCGCCAACGATTCAGATGCCCCGAAGGGGACGGCCTAGCACTTGCCCATGGAGATCGCGCTGCTGTTCAAAGTCTTGACCAAGGCCCCTCCCTTGCTCGCCAGCACCTCGGTCCGGTACATCAGCGGAGCCGAGCAGCGCTTGGTCGCCGGCCAGGTCGACACGGAACTGCCGACCTTCTTGCTCTCCGAGTCCTGCGCCCACCACTGGACGCCGCCCGGTGCGGGATTGCCCGCCCAGAGGATGACCGTGACCTTGTCCCACTTACCGCCGCAGTTGTTGGCGCTGACGGTACCCCACATGTCCTTTCCGTTCTCGTACGGCACAAATGCCTTCAGCGTGCAGGCCTTGACGGTAGGCGCCGCAGGAGCGGCGGCAGCGGGTCCGGCAAATCCGATGGCGCCGAGGGCGGTCAATGCCGCCGTGGTGGCGATGGCGCGCCCGGGACGCGACGATTTGGAGAGCATGTCTCTATCCTTTGATGGATCGCTGTGACTTACCCGTTCAGCTGCACCGACCGTTGCAACACCCCATGCGGCACATGTCATTTCCGGTCCTGGCGCGACACCGACCGGCAATTGTCGGTTACGCGACTCGGGAATTACCCGGGACTTCATCACCCGGTCGGCAGCTCTCGCCCAGCTTGCCGGTGACACCGTCGGAAGTCGTTAGCACCGGGTGCACAGTTCTTAGCAATGGGTTCATGTGATCGGCTTGGGGCCGAGGAGGGCCTGGTGGCGGTAGTCCTTGGGCGTCATGCCATAGGCGGCACGGAAAGCGCGCGAGAAGTCGCCGGCCCGGGTGAAGCCCCAGCGGGCGGCGATGGCGTGGATGGCGACAGTGCAGATCGCGGGGTCGGTGAGATCGCGGCGGGCGCGTTCCAGGCGCTGGTGGCGGATCCAGGCGGCGACCGTCTCCTGCTCGGTCCGGAAGAGGCAGTGCAGATAGCTGGTGGAGATGCCGTGCACGGCGGCAATCGCACCGGGGGTCAGTCGCGGGTCGTGCAGGTTCCGCTGAACGTAGGACCGGATGCGGAGCAATAAGGTCCGGTTGCGGGATTCCGGAGGAATCGCGCGGTCGGTTTCCAGAGCATGCGCGCACAGTGCGGACAGCAGGTCGATCAGGGCCGTTCCCAGACGAGGGCCGTCGGATGGCTGATAGGGGCTGGTGTCCGACGTCAGCTGGGTGAGGAATTGCATGAGCAGGGCGCCTATCCCGACCCGCCCGGATATGCGTTGGGTGAACAGTCCGTCCAGCTTGGTCCGCGGCAGGTGAAGCAGCGCCTTGGGCACTTCGACCCCGATCCCCGAAAACAGATCGCGGCCGTTGGCAGAATTGATTTCGAAGGCCTGTGAGCTGTCGAAGACCTGTATCTCGTAAGGCCCCTGGACGATCTTCTGGTCACCCCAGGATATTCGGTTGGCCCCCTGCAGAGGGATCCCGATGTGATATTGCTCGGGATCGGACTGGCGGATGAGCTTCGGGGTCCGGCGGAATCGAAGGGACTGGTACGCCGTCGGCCAGACGTGAGCCGTGCCGAAATCCAGCACGCGCTGCTGTGCCTGGTAATCCTCCGCATATTCGCTGTGCAGGTCCAGCGGCGCATGGGTTCGGGCCATGCGCTCTTTCCAGAAGTCGAACCGGTCCGCAGCGGGTAGATCTTCGGTTCGGAACTCGGTCTCGGTCAGCATCCGGTCTCCTCTGCCTCGTGACCTTGCATACTGCCTCGTTGCCCTGGACCGGGTGCCGATTCCGCCGCGGCGGGGAGCGTCCCCGGGCCACGGATGCGCAGTGTGCGGGGAGCGAGCCGCTGCGTGCGTGCGGCGCAGCCCGGCCGGGCGACCGGCGGCCCCGGGCCGCGCCCCGGCCCTACAGGGCGGCGTAGCCGCGTTCGCGGAGGGACTGGCCGTACTGCTGCAGGACCCAGAGTTCGTTCTGTACGGCGGCGAGGTGTTCGGGGTCGGCGTGGGAGCCGAGGCGCTGGAGGGTGCCGCGGATTTCGGTGACGCGTCGGTTGACGGCGGCGAGACGGACGGCGACCAACTGGACGCCGGCGTAGGCCTCGTCGGGGTCGCGGCGGGTGTGCAGGGGCTCCACGGCGAGCTCGGTGACCATGGCGCGGACGGTGTCGTTGGGGGCGGCCTCGCGGACCCGGGGGACGTACTCGGCGTCGGCCGCGCCTGCGGTGGCGCCGCCGGCGTCCTCGATGCACTGGCGGACCGTGGCGTAGGGCGGGGCGGTGAACTCGTCGGTCCCGTAGGCGTCGAAGGCCGGGGAGACCAGGTCGGGGCGCTGGAGGGCGAGTTTGAGGAGTTCGCGTTCGACGCGGTGGGCGGGGCTGCGGAGGTTGAGGGCCGGGCCGCGGGGGGCGGTCGGCTGCGGGGGCGCCTCGGCGGTCGGCGCGCGGTGGGGCGTACGGGAGTGGTGCTGGCCGTCGCGGCCGCGCTCGCGGGCCCAGCGGGCGAGCTGGGAGACGCGCTTGACGACGAACTGCGTGTCCAGGATGCCGAGCATGCCGGCCAGCTGGACGGCGGATTCGTGCTGGATGGAGCTGTTCTTGATGTTGGCGACGATGGGCGCGGCTTCGTCGAGGGCGGCGGCGCGGCCGACGGTGGTGTCGAGGTTGTGCCGGGAGACGACGTGGCGGAGGGCGAATTCGAAGAGGGGGGTGCGGGACTCGACGAGGTCGGCGACGGCCGCGTCGCCCTTGGCGAGCCGCAGGTCGCAGGGGTCCATGCCGCCCGGGGTGATGGCGATGGAGGTCTCGGCGGCGAACTTCTGGTCGTCCTCGAAGGCGCGCAGGGCGGCCTTCTGGCCGGCGGCGTCGCCGTCGAAGGTGAAGACCACCTCGGAGCCGGCGTTGTCCATCAGGAGGCGGCGCAGGATCTTGATGTGGCCCTCGCCGAAGGACGTGCCGCAGGTGGCGATGGCGGTGGTGATGCCGGCGAGGTGGCAGGCCATGACGTCGGTGTAGCCCTCGACGACGACCGCGCGGTTGGTCTTGGCGATCTCCTTCTTGGCGAGGTCGATGCCGTAGAGGACCTGGGACTTGCGGTAGAGGGGCGTCTCGGGGGTGTTGAGGTACTTGGGGCCGTTGTCGTCGTCGCGGAGCTTGCGGGCGCCGAAGCCGACGACCTCGCCGGCGATGTCGCGGATGGGCCACATCAGGCGGCCGCGGAAGCGGTCGATGGGGCCGCGGCGGCCCTCCTGGGAGAGGCCGGAGAGGACCAGTTCCTGGTCGCTGAAGCCGCGACCGCGCAGGTAGCGGGTGAGGTGGTCCCAGCCGGCCGGGCTGTAGCCGACGCCGAAGTGCTGGGCGGCGGCCTGGTCGAAGCCCCGCTCGGCGAGGAATTTACGGCCGATCTCGGCCTCGGGGCTGTCGAGCTGGTCGACGTAGAACTGGGCGGCGGCTTTGTGGGCCTCGACCAGGCGGGTGCGTTCGCCCTGCTGGCGGCCGGGGGTGTAGCCGCCCTCTTCGTAGCGCAGGGTGATGCCGGCCTGGGAGGCGAGGCGCTCGATGGTCTCGGCGAAGGAGAGGTGGTCGATCTTCATGATGAAGTCGACGGTGTCGCCGCCCTCCTGGCAGCCGAAGCAGTGGTAGAGGCCCTTGGCGGTGCTGACGTGGAAGGACGGGGACTTCTCGTCGTGGAAGGGGCACAGGCCCTTGAGGTTGCCGCCGCCGGCGTTGCGGAGCTGGAGGTACTCGGACACGACGGCGTCGATCGGGACCGCGTCCCGTACCGCCTTCACATCGTCATCGTTGATCCTGCCTGCCACGCGTGAATTCTACGGCCGGGGTCGGACAGTCCCCGCCGCCCGCCCCTTCCCCGGGCCCCGCATCAGCCCGCCATCAGCTCCAGGAAGCGGTCGATGCCGATGTTTCCGCCCGAGAGGATCACGCCGATCCGGGGCGGATGGGGGGCCCGCCCGGGCCGTCCGGGCACTGAGGGAAGGTCGATGCGGTGGGCGAGGAGGGCGGCGAGGGCGCTGGCGCCGCTCGGCTCGGTGACGATCTTGAGTCGTTCGAAGGCCAGCCTCATGGCGGCGCGGATCTCGTCGTCGGTGACGAGAACGATGCGGTCGAGGAGCCGCTGGTTGATGGCGAAGGTCAGGTCGCCGGGTGCCTCGACGGCCTGGCCGTCGGCGATGGTGCGCGGGACGGGGATGGTGACCGGATGGCCGGCCGCCAGGGAGCGCAGGGTGTCGTCGCCCGCCTCGGGCTCGACGCCGATCATGCGGATGCCGGGCACCAGGGCCGTGGCGACGGTGGCCGAGCCCGCCATCAGGCCGCCGCCGCCGACCGGTGCCAGCAGCGCGTCCAGCGGGCCGGTCTCCTCGATCAGCTCGAGGGCGGCGGTGCCCTGTCCGGCGATGACGTGCGGATGGTCGTACGGCGGGATCAGGGCCAGGCCGCGCTCCTCGGCCAGCCGGCGGCTGAGGGCGGTGCGGTCTTCCGTGTAGCGGTCGTAGGTGACGATCTCGGCGCCGTATCCGGCGGTGGCGTCCAGTTTGGAGCGCGGGGTGTCCTCGGGCATCACGATGACGGCGCGGCTGCCCAGTTCGCGGGCGGCCAGCGCGACCGCCTGGGCGTGGTTGCCGGAGGAGTGGGCGACGACACCGCGGGCCAGCTGCTCCGGGGAGAGCCGCGAGACGGCGTTGTAGGCGCCGCGGAACTTGAACGCGCCGACCCGCTGGAAGTTCTCGCACTTGAGGAAGACCTCGGCGCCGACCAGCGCGTCCAGGGTCCGCGAGCGCAGCACGGGTGTGCGGTGGGCGATGCCCGCCAGCCGGCCGGCGGCGTCCCGGACGTCATCGAGGGTGACGGCCGGGACGGCGGCGGGGCGGGCGGGGTCGGCGGGGCTGCCGGTCTTCCGAGCGGTCATACAGGCACGCTAAGGGAGCAGCGACTCCAGCGGAACCTCCGGATCGGCCAGGGTGTCGGCGTCCAACGGGTTCCCGGCGCGGATCAGTTGCTGGATGCCGTCGCTGACGTCCCAGACGTTGACGTTCATGCCTGCCAGGAGGCGGCCCTCGGCGAGCCAGAAGGCGATGAACTCCCGTTTGCCGACGTCGCCCCGGCACACCACCTGGTCGTAGGAGCCGGGCGGGGCGTAGCCGGAGTACTCCATGCCGAGGTCGTACTGGTCGGAGAAGAAGTACGGGATGCGGTCGTAGCTGACCTCTCGGCCGAGCATGGCGCGGGCGGCGGCGGGGCCGCCGTTGAGGGCGTTGGCCCAGTGTTCGACGCGGATCCGGCTGCCGAGGAGCGGGTGGTGGGCGGCGGCGACGTCGCCGGCGGCGTAGATGTGCGGGTCGGAGGTGCGCTGCGCGGCGTCGACGGCGACGCCGCCGCCGTCCTCGCGGTCGACGAGGGCGAGTCCGGCCTGTTCGGCCAGGGCGGTGCGGGGGGCGGCGCCGATGGCGGCGAGCACGTCGTGGGCGGGGTGTTCCTCGCCGTCGTCGGTGCGCACGGCGAGCACCATGCCGTCCTGGCCGATGATCTCGGTGAAGCGGGCGCCGAAGTGGAAGCGGACGCCGTGTTCGCGGTGCAGGTCGGTGAACACGGCGCCGAGTTCGGGGCCCAGGACGCCGTGCAGCGGCGTCGGCGCGGACTCGATGACGGTGACCTCGGCGCCGTAGGAGCGGGCGGCGGCGGCGACCTCGAGGCCGATCCAGCCGGCGCCGGCGATGACCAGGTGTCCGTTGTCCCGGCCGAGCGAGGCGAGCACGCCGCGCAGGCGTTCGGCGTGGGCGAGGCGGCGGAGGTGGTGCACGCCGGCGAGTCCCGTGCCGGGGATGTCCAGGCGGCGGGGCTCGGCGCCGGTGGCGAGCAGCAGTTTGTCGTAGACGATCTGGGTGCCGTCGCCGAGGCGTACGGTCCTGGCCGCGGCATCCAGGTGGACGGCGGGCTGGCCGAGGTGCAGTTCGATGTGGGCCTGGGCGTACCAGGCGGGTTCGTGGACGAAGACGCTGTCCCGCTCCTGATTGCCGAGCAGATACCCCTTGGAGAGCGGGGGGCGTTCGTAGGGGTGGTCGCGCTCGTCACAGATGAGGATCACCCGGCCGGTGAAGCCCTCCGAGCGCAGCGTCTCGGCTGCCTTCGCCCCGGCCAGGCCACCCCCGACGATGACGAACGTCTGGTGTGCGTCGACCACTTGCTTCCTCCTCGTTGCGGTGCCGTACGGCCGCGTCCGCGTCCGTGAACGCCCCGGTGCTGCCCCCGTTTTCCTGCCCCCGTTTTCCTGACCCCGCTTCCGTTCGCGCTCCGTCGCGCTGTGTCGTCCCGCTTTCTCGTCCGTGCTTCTCGGTCCGCGCTTCCTTGCCGGCGCTTCCTTTTACGCGGTGATGGCGTCGGTGCCGTCAGGGTTCCCCGTTCGCGACAGTCGTGTTCGAGCGTCCCGCACGGAGCGTGATGGGGGAAGGGGGGCTTCCTCCCCAGGATCACCCTCGGTTGCCCTGAGCGTTACCAGGGGGACGCGTGAGGCGGGCGTGGAGAGAGCGTGCCGAGGCGTCGGTGAGGGCCGCGATCTGGTCGACGACGGCCCGCATGCGGGCGGTGTCGTCCTCGGCGGCGTCGAACAGCGAACGGAACTGCGGATCAAGGCCGTCGGGGGCGCGGGCGAGCAGCGCCTCGCCCAGTTCGGCGATGACGACGCGCTGGTCGGCGCGGAGGGCCTCCTGGTCGGGGCGCTGCATGACGTACCGGTCGGCGACGGCTTTCAAAACGGCGCATTCCAGCCGTGTTTCGTCCGGAACCACCAGCTGCGCCCCGTAGCGGGTGAGCCGTCCGGTGCCCCATGCGGACCTGGTGGCGGCCTCGGCGGCCAGACAGAAGCGGCCGATCAGCTGGCTGGTGGCGTCCTTGAGGCGGGCCTGGGCGAGCGCGGAGCCGTCGTAGCCGTGCGGCCACCACTCCTGGTCCAGGAGGCGGTCCAGGGCGGCGGCCAGCTCCGCGGGATCGGCGCCGGGGGCGTAGCGCACGGCGGCGACCGCGAAGATCTCGGCGCGTTCGGCGTCGGCGAGCAGGAGGTTGGGGTCGAGATGCCCGGCGTGCAGCCCGTCCTCGACGTCGTGCACCGAGTACGCCACATCGTCCGACCAGTCCATGACCTGCGCCTCGAAGCTGCGCGCCGCGGGGGGCGCGCCCTGCCGGAACCAGTCGAAGACCGGCAGGTCGTCCGCGTAGACGCCGAATTTCGGGGAGGCGGGGTCGGTGGGGTGCGCGCCGCGCGGCCAGGGGTATTTGGTGGCGGCGTCCAGGGTGGCGCGGGTGAGGTTGAGGCCGACGCTGACGGCCGTGCCGTCCGGGGCGGGCACGAAGCGTTTGGGTTCGAGGCGGGCCAGCAGGCGCAGCGACTGGGCGTTGCCCTCGAAGCCGCCGCAGGGTGCGGCCACTTGGTTGAGCGCCTGCTCGCCGTTGTGCCCGAAGGGCGGGTGGCCGAGATCGTGCGCCAGGCAGGCGGCCTCGACGAGGTCCGGGTCGCAGCCGAGGGCGGCGCCCAGTTCGCGGCCGACCTGGGCGCATTCCAGGGAGTGGGTGAGCCGGGTGCGGGGGCTGGCGTCCCAGACGTGAGTCTGCGTTCCGGGGGTGACGACCTGGGTCTTGCCGGCCAGGCGGCGCAGCGCGGCGGAGTGCAGGACCCGGGCCCGGTCACGTTGGAAGGCGGTGCGCCCGGGGCGTTTGTCGGGCTCGGCGACCCAGCGTTCGGCGTCCGCCTCGGTGTAGCCCAGGGTGCCGGGGGCCTGGCCGGTTGTCGATGGTGTGCCCGTCATACAGCGACGGTAGCCGCCTTGGTGCCGTGCGGGTCGGATCCGGTACGCGCCAGGAGCGCCTGGTCGTAACGGTGGAGTACGAGGCGGGCCAGGGCGGGGTGGTCGCCGAGGGGCGCGGCGGCGGTGTGGGGGGCGTGTGCGGCGCACTGGGTGGCGAAGCGGCCGGGGGCGGTGAAGCAGGCGGCGACGGCTATCCGGTCGTGGCCGCGGGCGGTGAGCAGCCGGACGGCTTCGGGGACGGTGGGGGTGGCGGCGGAGGCATGGGCGGGAAGTACGGGGATGCCGCCGAGGCGGGCCGAGAGGAGGCGGCCGATGCGGGCGGTGTCCTCGGTGGAGCGGGCCGCCCGGGAACCGGCCGAGGCCAGGACGACGGCGGTGCGGTGGCGGGCGGGCGCCTGGGGGAAGCCGGCCTCCAGGAGGCGGCCGTGCAGCGCCTCCGCCAGGAGGGGGTGCGGGCCCAGCGGCGCGGCGATCCGGCCGTCGAGGTGCGGCGCGGCCGCCAGGGCGGCGGGCAGGTCGTGGGTGACGTGGTGGCCGTGGCCGAACAGCAGCGGTACGAGGACGGCCGCGCCGCGCAGTTCGTCGAGGGTGTCGGCGAGCAGCGGCCGGTCCAGCTCGATATGGCCGAGGCGTACGGGCAGGCCGGGGCGGAGCGCGCGGATCCGGTCGAGCAGTGCGCGGACGGTGGGCAGGGCGCGCGGGTCGCGGCTGCCGTGGGCGACGGCGACCAGGGTGGGGGCGGTGTCACCGGGGGCGGGCCCGGGGCGTGGCGGGCGCCGGAAGCCGTGCAGCCGGACCCGGCCGAGCTGGCTGGTCAGCTGGGCGGTGATCTCGATGGCGAGGCCGGCCGGCCCCAGGGGCGCGGCGCCGCGGTCCCCGCCGTTCCGGGGGACGGGGGCGTCGTCGCGCGGGGCCCGGCCGGTGGGAGCGGCCGGCGGGGCGGGCTGGTGCGCTGTCGGCTCCGTCATGGCGGGAGCGTGGCAGCCGGTCGTTGCGGTTCCGTTTCCCCGTGGCGACATCCGTGTGGCGTTCCGCCGACCGGGCCCGGGGCGGGCGGGTGCGCCCCGCGCCCGTCCGCTCCTAGTGCGCCTCGATCTCCTTCAGATAGGCCGCCCGCGTCTCCTCGTCCAGGAACGAGGCCTTGAACGAGTTACGGGCGAGGGTGCGCAGCGTCGCGTCGTCGAGGCCGAGGGCGTCGCGCAGCGCGGTGTAGTTGTCGTGTGCGTAGCCGCCGAAGTAGGCCGGGTCGTCGGAGTTGACGGTGACCAGGAGGCCGGCGTCCAGCATGGCGGGGAGGGGGTGGTCGGCGAGGTCGTCGACGACGCGGAGCCGGACGTTGGAGAGGGGGCAGACGGTGAGCGGGATCCGGTCCGCCACCAGGCGGGCCACCAGCCGTTCGTCCTCCAGGGAGCGCACCCCGTGGTCGATGCGGTCCACGCCGAGGACGTCCAGCGCCTCCCACACGTACGCGGGCGGCCCCTCCTCCCCCGCGTGGGCCACGCACTTGAGCCCGGCCTCCCGGGCCAGCGCGTAGACCTCCTTGAACTTCGACGGCGGGTGCCCGACCTCGGCCGAGTCCAGTCCGACGGCGGTGATCCGGTCGAGGTAGGGGCGGGCCGCCTCGAAGGTCTCCAGGGCCGATTCGGCGCTCTCGTCGCGCAGGAAGCACATGATGAGCCGGGTGGTGATGCCGTAGGTCTCCGGGGCGGCGTCCAGTGCCCGGGACAGGCCGCGGACGACGGTGCCGATCGGGATGCCGCGGGCGGTGTGCGCCTGCGGGTCGAAGAAGATCTCGGCGTGCCGTACGCCCTGCTCCTTGGCGCGCGCGAGGTAGGCGTGGGTGAGGTCCGCGAAGTCGTCCTCGGTGCGCAGTACGGCCATCAGCGCGTAGTAGAGGTCGAGGAAGGACTGCAGGTCTTCGAAGGAGTAGGCGCGGCGCAGTTCGTCCTGGGTGGCGTACGGGAGGGTGACGCCGTTGCGTTCGGCGAGCGCGAAGGCCAGCTCGGGTTCCAGGGTGCCTTCGATGTGGAGGTGCAGTTCCGCCTTGGGCAGCGGGGCCCCGGGGGCGGATGCGGCGGACGAGGAGGGAGAGGGCGAAGGAGGCACGCGGGTCACACCTGTTCTGCGGCTTGGGAGGGATCATCCAGGTTAGCGGGGGCCCGATCGGGGGCACCCGGCCGCCGGGACCGCTCCGCCGCCGAGGCGCTCGGCCAGCAGCCGCCCTCGATCAGCGTCCCGCCGGCGCGCAGCCGTGCGGCGAGAGGTTCGGCCGCCAGATAGACCCAGGCCCGTTCGGTCCGGCCGTCGGAGCACACGGCCTCGGTGACCACGCGCTCGTAGACGTTCTCCGGGTCGCCGGGGGCGTAGTCCTCCAGCCGGTCCAGGACCGCGCACACCTCGTCGTAGTCGGCGTCGCGGGGCCGGATCAGGGTGCCGTGGACGATCGCGTCCGCCGGCCCGGCTGTGGCGTACGGGTATCCGGGGCCGTCGTACAGCAGGGCGCCGGCGATCCGGGCCGTCTCCTCGGTGGCGGTGCGGCCGCGCAGCGTCCAGCCGTAGTTGGCCTCGCCGGGGCGCAGCGTTCCGTAGACGAAGAACGGCAGCCGCCGGGGCTCGATGGTCATGGGCGTCGGTCCTCTCCAGGGCTGCCGGATGCCGTCTGAGCTGTGGCGTTGCGCTTCTCCTGCCACGATGCCAGGTCGCCGCTGCAACCAACACCGGCCACCGCGCGTCGCAGCTTGCGACATTGATCACCATCGACCACGACCGATCACAAAAGGGAACGGGGAGACGGATGCGAGGACGGCTGCCGGGGCTCGCACGGCGGATACGCGAGGGCGCGGGCCGCATCCGGCCGCCGCGGACCCGGCAAGGGTGGCGCCGCACCTATCAGGCCGTCGTGGCGCTGACGGTGCTGGCGCTGGCTCCCGCGACGTGGATGAACGCGATGGCCGGTCCCCGGGTCCGTACGGTCGCCGAGGCGCCGTCCGCGCCGGTCGCCGTGGTCTTCGGCGCGGGCCTGTGGAACGGCGAGCCGTCGCCGTACCTCGCCCACCGCCTGGACGCGGCGGTCGACCTCTACTCCCGCGGCACGGTCCGCGCCATCCTGGTGACCGGCGACAACAGCACCCACGACTACGACGAGCCGGACGCGATGCGCGGCTATCTGGTGCGGCACGGCGTCCCGGCCCGGAAGATCGTCAGCGATTACGCGGGCTTCGACACCTGGGACTCCTGCAGCCGCGCGCACCGGATCTTCGGTGTGAACCGGGCGGTGCTGGTCAGCCAGGGCTTTCACATCCGGCGGGCGCTGGCGCTGTGCGAGGCGGCCGGGATCGACGCGTATGGGGTCGGGGTCGCCGCCAAGCACGATGTGACCTGGGCCTATGGCGGCGTACGGGAGATCTTCGCGGCGGGGAAGGCGGCGGCGGACGCGGTGCTGCGGCCCGATCCGCGGTTCCTGGGGCCGCGGGAGAAGGGGGTGGCGGAGGCGCTCCGTTAGGGCGCTTCCGACGGATCTCCGCGGCGTCGCTCCTTCTCCACGGAGATCCGTCGGAAGCACCCAGGGCCTGTCCGGTGGATCAGGGCCCGGCCGCCTCCGCCCCCCTTGTCAGCTCTCCTGGATGGCGCGGGCGTACAGGTCGAAGACGGCCGCGTCGAAATACGGGCTGTAGGAGGTGCGGTCGCTGTGCGGGCCGGTCGGACCGCCGCCGTTGAGGCCGCCGATCAGGCCGACGACCTGGCCGGTGCGGGTGCGCTCGTCGAAGTGCGTCAGCCAGGGGCTGCCCGAGGTACCGCCGTAGAAGCCGCCGCAGTCCATGCGCAGTTGGCGGGTACCGGTCAGCCGGGTGGTGCGGGTGTCGCAGCGTACGGCGCGGTCCTGCGGGTCGTTGCGGACGCTGGGGTAGCCGATGACGGTGACGCGGTTGGTGTAACCGGGCGTGGCGGTGAGGGTGTTGCCCCCGGTGACCGATTCGAGCGTGCGGCCCCGGCCGTCCGGTGCGACGGTGGCGAAGGCGAAGTCGAGGTCGGCGCCGTCCCCGGTGGTGCCGCGGTCGGCGTAGTCGAAGGTCTCGCCGATCGCCCAGATGCCGTAGGGCTGGGTGGCCGCGCCGGAACGGTACTGCGGGACGAAGGCGGAGCGTGGGCCCGGGTTGCAGTGACCCGCGGTGAGGATCAGATTGCCGCGCGGGCTCTGCACCACGCTCGCGGTGCAGTGGTGCGTTTTCGCGTCCTTGTCGACGGTGAACAGCACGCCGACGGACGGGACGCCGCCGAAGTGGCGTGCGGCGGGGGCGACTCGGGACGCGGCCGGGGGCCCGGTGGTGGCCCCGGTGGGCGGTACGGGCGCGTGCCGGGGCCGGGTTCCGCCGGGTGCGTGCGCTATGGCGGCGGCCATCCGTTCGGGCGTCCAGTAGGCGGCCGCGTCCTTGCTGGTCCAGGTGGTGCGGTCGGTACCGCCGGAGTCGTCATCGAGCACGCCGTCGACCACGCCGTCGGTCAGCCCGGCGGCCACCGCCACGCCGCCGACCGGCGCCGTCGCCAGGCCCAGCGTGACGCCGAGCACCACGGCCGCCGTCCTCCCCCATCGCTGCCCCATCAGTTCGTCTCCTTCGCGATCCAGGCCAGGTAGCCGGCGCCGCCCCGGGTGACCGGGGTGGCGATGATCTCGGGCGTCTCGTAGTCGTGCGCGTCGAGGAGGTAGGCCTCCAGCGCCTCGTACCGCGCGGCCGCCGTCTTGAACAGCACCTGCCATTCCTGGCTGGTCTCGACGGCGCTCTCCCACCGGAACACCGAGGTCACCGGCGCACTGATCTGCGCACAGGCCGCGAGCCGGCCCTCGATCGCGCCGCGCGCCAGCCGCTCGGCCTTGCGCTCGCTGTCGGTGGTCGTCATGACGGTCAGGAAACGAGCCGACTGCCCGCCCGGATCGGACAGTTCGGCTGGCTGCAACAGCTCGGGGTCGGCCACGGGTGCGCATCCTTCGCGGTGGGGAACAGGGCGGATCTCGGTCGACGGCGTACGGGGTGATCGCCTCGCAATCGTACGGACCGTGATCATCGCCGCGGCCGTGACGGGCCGCCCCTGGCGGGCATGCACCCGGACGCCCCGTTTCGCCGTGATCGCCCCGCCCCATACGGGAACGCCCCGGTTGCGGCAACCCGAGCAGCGGCAACGATGGAAGGGGAGCCCCGCCACCGGCTCACACGGAAAGGCCCGCGCCATGAACGACCTGTACACCCTCGCCCGTGACCAGCTCGACGACGCCAGGGCCTCCGCGCACGGCCGCAGCGCCCATCTCTTTCTGCACGACGGCCCGCTGCGGCAGACCGTGATCGCACTGATCGCGGGGGCCTCGCTGGACGAGCACAATGCGCCGCCGGCGGCCAGCCTCCAGGTACTCAAGGGACGGGTCCGGCTGGTCGGGCCGCACGGCAGCGAGGAACTGAAGGCCGGTCAGGTCATCGCGATCGCGCACGAGCGGCACGGGCTACGAGCCCTGGAGGACTCGGTGGTGCTGCTGACGGCCGTGATGGCGGTACCGACGCGGGCCCGCGGCGAGGCCGCGGTGGCGGCGGCCCGCGGCTGAATCCGTGCGACCAACATTTCCCCACTTCCCACTCTTCACATTTTTCTGAAACTTCCGTAGTCTCTACGGCATGACCAGTCCGACCAGCCCCAGCGTCTCCGGCACCCCGAGCACCCCGAGCACCCCGAGCACCCCGCAGGCGAAGGTGCGGCTGACCGAGGAGAAGGAAACCCTCCTCGCCACGCTCTACGGCCGCGCGGTCGACAGCCGGGCGAAGAAGCCGATCCTCGGGGACACCACGGCCGCCGACACCGTGCGGAAGCTGGACTACGACTTCACGAAGCTGCGCATGGGGGCCGGGGATGCGGCCGGAGTGGCGCTGCGGGCCCGGCAGTTGGACGTCTGGACGGCGGGGTTCCTCGACGCGCACGAGGAGGCCACGGTGGTCCACCTGGGCTGCGGCCTCGACACCCGCGTCCACCGCCTCGACCCCGGCCCCGGGGTGCGGTGGTACGACATCGACTACCCCGAGGTCATCGCGCTGCGCAAGCGGCTGTACCCGGAGCGCGCGGGCTGCACCATGATCCCCTCGTCCGTCACCGACCCCGCATGGACCGCGCAGCTGCCCTCGGACCGGCCCGCGATCATCGTCGCCGAGGGGCTGCTGATGTATCTGACCGAGGAGGACGGCACGGCCCTGCTGCGGCGGCTGATGGCGCACGTACCGAGCGGGGAGCTGGCCTTCGACGCCTTCAGCCGGTTCGCCATCCGCACCCAGCGCCTCAACCGCGTCGTCGCGAACGCCGGGGCGACGCTGCACTGGGGAACGGACGCCGCGGGGATAGCGGCGCTGAGCCCGACGGTGGAGATCGTCGAGAACATCAGCGCCCTGGAGATTCCCGGCATGGAGAAGCTGCCGACGGCCTACCGGGTGGCGGCGCGGGCGACCTCATGGGTGCCCGGCGTGCGGGACATGGCCCGCATGTACCACTGCCGGTTCTGAACCGCCCGTCGCCGCCGGGCCGCCCGGGGGGCCGCCGCCGTCAGCGGGCCAGCCACTGGTCGTAGGCCAGCTTGCACAGCAGCGCGATGACCACGACCACCAGCACACCCCGGACGAAACCGGCGCCGCGCTTGAGGGCCATCCGGGCCCCCACCAGGCCGCCGACGAGGTTGAACGCCGCGAACAGCGCGCCCAGTTGCCACAGCACGGTGCCCTGTATCGCGAACATCGTCAGCGCGCCGACGTTGGTGCAGACATTGACGATCTTGGACGTGGCGGAGGAGGTGACCAGGTCCATGTGCAGCATGGCGGCGAGGGCGACGACCAGAAAGGCGCCCGTGCCGGGCCCGATCAGACCGTCGTAGAAGCCGATGCCCAGCCCCGCGACGAGGATCGCGGCCACCATCCGCCGCCGGGTGACCGGCTCCGAGGGCGCGGGGGCGGTCCCGAAGGTCGGCCGGAAGAGGACGAACGCCAGCACCGCGAGGAGTACGGCCATGATCAGCGGCCGCAGCACCGCACTGTTGATCCCCGCCGCGAAGAACGCCCCGCCCAGCGATCCGGCGGCCGCGGCGAGCCCGATCCGCAGCGCCGTGCGGAGATCGATCGGCGCCTTGCGGACGTAGGTGACGGCGGCCGCGGTGGTGCCGACGATGGCCGTGGACTTGTTGGTGCCCAGGACGTAGGCGGCGGGCGTGTGCGGCAGGCCGACCAACAGGGCGGGCAGGAAGAGGAGTCCGCCGCCGCCCACCACGGCGTCGATCCAGCCGGCGGCGAGGGCGGCGACGCAGAGCAGGCTCAGCGTGAGCAGTGATATGTCAGGGGGCACCGGTTGATCTTACGAAGGGCCGGCCGAGGGCGGCGGGGCATTCGGCGCATCCCGCGCCGGGTGTGCGACGGCCCGGGGTGCGGCCGGACGGAGCCGGGCGGGGGTCACGGCGCGGCCTGCGGTTCGGTGGCGGTGCGGCCCGCCGGGGTCCGGTCCGGGGCGGGCGGGCCGGCGGGGGTCACCGTCAGGGTGAGCAGCGTGGCGGTGAGGGCGCTCACGCCCGCCAGGCAGGCGGCGAGCCGGCGGCGGGCCCGGAGGGTGGCGGCGGGGACGGCCTGCGGTCTGCGATGTCTGGCCATGGGGTCCAAGTCCTGGAGGGGGAGAGGGCGGTTCAGAAGGTGAAGCGCTCCGTGTGGATGCGGGAGGCCGGGACGCCCGCCCGTTCCAGTGCGGTGCTCGCGGCCTCGGTCATGCCGGGCGGGCCGCACAGATACACATCGTGCTCGGGCAGGTCGGGGACGAGGTTGCGCAGGGCGCGGGGGGCCAGGGGGTCGAAGGGGGCGTCGGAGGGGCCGAGCAGGTAGTGCAGGGCGGCGCCGCGGGCGGCGGCGATGGCTTCGAGCTCGTCGCGCAGCACCAACTGGGCGGCGCTGCCCGCCCGGTAGAGGAGGGTGAGGTCACCGGGGTCGCCGGGGAGGGTTTCGAAGAGGGCGCGCATCGGGGTGATGCCGACGCCGCCGGCGAGGAGCAGGACCTTGCGGCGGGTGCGCCGGTGGGCGGTCATGGCGCCGAACGGTCCGGTGGCCAGCACCCGTACGCCGGGGCGCAGTCGGCGGATCCGGCGGGTGTGGTCGCCGCACGCCTTGACGGTGATCCGGAGGGAGTCGTTCCGAGGTGGGGCGGAGAGCGAGAAGGGCAGGGACGTACGCCACAGGCGGCGGTCCAGGAAGCGCCAGCGGAAGAACTGCCCCGGCTCCGCCCGCAACGCGTCCAGGGCCAGGCCCTGCATCACCACCGAGATGACGCCCGGCCCCTCCGAGCGGACCTCGATGACGCGGAGGCTGTGCCGCAGGGCCTGGCGCACCGGAACGATCAGCCGGTACCAGATCAGCAGGACGCCGACGGTGGTGTGCAGCATCGTCCACAGCCAGCCGGCGAGCGGCCCGGCCAGGTCGGGGCCGGCGAGCTGGTGGGCGAAGGCGAGGGCGGCACCGAGGTAGGTCAGCAGGTGCAGGGCGCGCCAGGTCTCGTGGCGGACGCGGCGGCGCACGGCGCGGGCGGAGGAGACGCCCACGGCGGCCAGCAGGGCCGTACCGGCGACGGCCGCGGCCAGGGCCGGGTAGCCCAGCAGGCCGCGCGCGGCGGTCAGCAGATCGGTGCCGGTGGCGGCGGTGGCGGCGCACAGCGCGAAGGCGGCGTGGGCCAGGCACAGGGTGAGGACGTAGCGGCCGCCGAGGGCGTGCCGGCGGGCCAGCCGGTCGGCGCCGACACCGTGTTCGAGGGCCGGGACGCGGGCCATCAGCAGCAGCATGACGAGGACGCCGTACGCCGCGAGCAGTCCGCTCAGGTGCGCGGCGGTGGCGAAGAGCGCGTCGAGGCGGAGGGAGGGAGCGGCCTGCGCCAGCCAGAGCGCGACAACCGTCCCGGCGCCCGCGGCCAGCCCGCTGCGCAGGGCCCGCGGCGAGGTCCGCAGGGGAGGCGCCGGGATGCGCGGGGCCCTCGCGGGACGGGGCGGTACGGCCTGCGGGGTGAGCCGCACGTAGAGGGGATGCGGGGGCGGGGTGTCGGGCCGGCTGGTCACGCGCCGAAAATACGGCCGCGCGTGGCATCGAAACAGCAGGTCAGGCCGTAATTCCCGATCCTTAAGGCGGCCTTGAGGAACGGCTGAAGGCGCGTTAAGAACGGCCGTCCGGCAACCTTCTCCGTGGCGGGCTGGTCCTCGTTCGCCCCCGCGGTCGAGAATGGAGGGCTCCCCGCCTAAGGAGCCCGTATGAACCTTCGCGACGATGCCCGCGCCCTCTCCGACGACCTGGTACGGATGCGGCGTTCGCTGCACCGCACCCCCGAGCTCGGCCTCGACCTGCCCCGTACCCAGGAGGCGGTGCTGGCCGGACTGGACGGCCTGCCGCTGGAGATCCGCACCGGCGACGCGCTCAGCTCGGTGACGGCGGTGCTGCGCGGCGGGCGGCCCGGCCCGGCCGTGCTGCTGCGCGGCGACATGGACGCGCTGCCGGTCGCCGAGCGCACCGGGCTGGACTTCGCCGCCGACGACGGCCGGATGCACGCCTGCGGCCACGATCTGCACACCACCATGCTCACCGGCGCCGCCAAGCTGCTCTCGGCGCACCGCGACCGGCTGGCGGGCGATGTGCTGTTCATGTTCCAGCCTGGCGAGGAGGGCTACGACGGCGCGCGGCACATGCTGGCCGAGGGGCTGCTGGATGCGGCGGGGCGGCGGCCGATCGCGGCGTATGCGCTCCATGTGCTGTCGGCCGGGCTGCCCAGCGGGGTCTTCCGTACCCGCGGCGGGCCGGCGATGGCCGCGTCCAATGTGCTGCGGGTGACGGTGCGCGGCGAGGGCGGGCACGGCTCGATGCCGTACCGCGCCAAGGACCCGGTGCAGGCGGCGTGTGCGATGGTGACCGCGCTCCAGGCGTGGATCACCCGTACCTTCGACGTCTTCGACCCGGTGGTCCTGACCGTGGGCACCTTCCAGGCCGGCACCCGGGCGAACGTCATCCCGGAGACCGCGGTCTTCGAGGCGACCGTGCGCAGCTTCTCGGACGCCGCCCAGGCGCGGGTGAAGGACGGCTCGGTGGAGGTGTGCCGGGGGATCGCGGCGGCGTACGGGGTGGGCGTGGACGCGGAGTTCGCCGAGCTGTATCCGGTGACCGTCAACGACCACGGCGAGGCGGACTTCGTGGCGGACGTGGTCCGCGAGGCGCTGGGCGAGGAGCGTTTCGCGCCGCAGTTGCAGCCGCTGCCGGGCTCGGAGGACTTCTCCCGTGTACTGGCCGACGTCCCCGGCGCGATGACGTTTCTCGGCGCGCCGCCGGCCGGCGCCGACCACGAGCGCAGCCCCAACAACCACTCCCCGCTCGCCGAGTTCGACGATGCGGTGCTGGCGGACGGGGCGGCGGTGTACGCGGAGCTGGCGGTGCGGCGGCTGGCGGCGGCCGAGCCTTCCGGGGCCGCCGGCTGACAGGGCCGAAGGGGGTGGGTTCCGGGCCGGATGCGTTCGCGGCGGCCATGGGACCGGCGCGTCGCTGACTGGTTGTCAGATAGTTCTGATTAGCATTTCGTCACTGAACGAAGTTGATCTGTTACAGATCGCATCCGCTCGATCCATCGGAGATGAAATGCGCAAGCTTCGCAAGGCTGCCGCCGTGGCCGCCGTCCTCGGCACCGTCGGTCTCTTCGGCGCCGGCACCGCCTACGCCGACGGCGGCATGTACGGCGGCGGGAAAGGCGGCGACACGTGGCAGGTCAAGTCGGGCAGCTCGTGCCGTTCGCACGACCTGAACGTCGACGTCCTCGGCGAGGTCGGGGTCGCGAACGGCCTGGGCGGCAACCTGCTCAACGGCGAGGGCAACGCGGGTGCGCAGGCGACCCCGGTCGGCTCGAGCCTGGGCTGCACCAACAGCGTCGGCAACGGCAACGGCAAGTAGCCGCAACGAGCCCCGGCGTCCGGGCCGCAGGCCGGACACCGGGGCCCTCGGGCGACTCTTAGAAGGTTCTTAGTCCCGGTCACTATCCAGGACGCATGACATCCAAGATCACCCGAGCGGTCGCCGCCGCCCTCGCGCTGACCGCCACCGGCCTGGGCCTCGCCGCCTGCGACAGCGCAGCCGCCGGGTCGCTCCGGGGCAGCCGTCTCGAACTCCCCGTCACCGGCGGCACGGCCGTCGTCGACACCGCGTCCCTCGCGGTGACCGCAACCACCGGTGACGGGCGGCGCACGGTGCTGTCGGAGGCGGCCGGGGGCGGGCTGGGCAAGCCCGGTCCGGTGACCCGTACGGCCGACGGGGCGCGGTGGAGCTATCCCGCCAAGGGGCTCGAGGTGACGGCCCGTTCGGAGCGCGGCCGGCTGCGGATCGCGCTGCGGTCGGACCGCGACGGATCCGTCAGCTGGCCGGTCACCGGCACCGACCGAACCGCCTCCGCCGTCCAGCTGCCGCGCGGCGAGGGCCTGGACATCCCCGTACGGGACGCCTTCTGGAACTCGGCGCGGGGCGGCCTGGCCGGCAGCACCGTGGACGTGGGCGCCGATCTGGCCCTGCCGCTGTGGGGCTACTCCCTGGGCGGCTCCGGCCGCGGCGTCAGCTACCTCACCCCCACCGACATCGGGACGTCGCTGCGCTTCGCCTCCACCGGCGGCCGCCTGCGGGCCACCGCCGCGCACGCCTTCTCCGCCGGCGAGGGCACCCGCGACTACGACGTCTCCTTCGCCCTCACCGACGGCAGCCCGACCGCCCCCGCCGCCGACTACCGCTCCTACCTCGCCCAGCACGGGCAGCTCGGCAGCCTGCGCGAGAAGATCCGGCGGAACCCGGCCAACGGCCGGCTGCTCGGCGCCTTCCACGCGTATGTGTGGGGCGAGGCCCGGACCGCCTCGGGCATCGACCGGCTGAAGAAGCTGGGCGTGGACCGGATGTGGCTCGGTTACGACGCGGGCCCCCACCCGATGGACGCCCGGTCCGTGCGGGCCGCGAAGAAGGCGGGCTATCTGGTCGGGCCCTACGACTCCTTCGCCAACGGGCAGGACCCCAAGTCGGCCGACAGCCCCACCTCGGCCTGGCCGGACCGCGTCTATCCCGACTTCTGTATACGGAAGGCGGACGGCACCCCGGAGACCGGGTTCGGCGGCCGTGGCTGCTATCTCAGCTCGCGCGCCTTCGAGAAGGCCGAGCCGGGCAAGCACTATCTGGCCGACCGCACCCGCAGCATGGTCGCCAACGGCGCGGACAGCTACTTCCTCGACGTGGACGCGACCGGCGAGGTGTTCCGCGATCACGGCAAGGGCCACGAGATGACCCGGAAGGGCGACCGCGAGATGCGCCTCGCCCGGATGCGGCGGCTGGCCCAGAACCTCGTCCTGGGCTCGGAGTCCGCCCAGCCCTGGGCCAACCAGGTGCTGGCCTTCGACCACGGCTCGGGCACCCCGGTGGCCGACGGGCTGTGGAAGCTGGAGCGCGACAGGCAGAAGTGGGGCGGCTACTACCCCGAGAACGCCCCGAAGATCTTCTTCCGGCCGGTCCGGCTGCCCGCCGACCTGGCCACCGCGATGTACGACCCGAAGTACCGCGTGCCGCTCTACGAGACCGCGCTGCACGGCTCGCTCGTCAACGCGGAGCGCTGGGAGCTGTCGTACGACAAGCTGCCGCAGCAGAAGACCACCCGCGCGCTGCTCGCGATGCTCTACAACACCCCGCTCAACTACGTCCTCGACGGCCCGGCGATCGGGCAGCACGGGCCGGAACTGGCCGCGCTGCAGCGGTACTTCTCCCCGCTGCACCGCGCCGCGGGCACCGAGCGGATGACGTCCTTCCGGTGGCTCACCGACGACCGCACCGTACAGCGCACGGTCTTCGGCGACGGCACGCTGACCGTCACCGCCAACTTCGGCAGCACGGCCCACGACGGGCTGCCGGGCGGCTGCGTCGACGCGAAGCTCCGTACGGACGCGCATCCGCGGCGGCTGTGCCCGGCACGGCTCGACGGGTGACGGGCGCCGGGCGGCCGGGGGATGCCTGCGCGCCGCCTCACACGGCGGCCGGCCCGCCACTGAGGGCAGCGTTCCGCCGGGGAAACAACGGGGATGCGGGCGGGTAACAGCGGGACCGCAGGCTGAGGGACATGACCTCGGCACTGCGTGTGGTGGTGACCGGCGGCGGGCCGCTCGACGTGTCGGCGGCCCGCGCGCCGGTCGGCGGCATCCTCCCCGGCGAACTCGGTGCCGCGGGCGCGCCCGCCCGTTTCCGGGAGGGCCACGAACGGCTCCCCGCTGCCCCGCCGCTCCATCCGCCCACCACCGACGGAGGCTTTTGAACATGGCCGTAGCCGCCAGCACTGCCGACACCGGCACCGCCCGCCCCACCATCGTCCTCATCGGGCACGGCATGGTCGGCCAGCGCTTCCTGGAGGAGCTCGCCGACCGGGGCGTCACCGAGCGGACCCGGGTGGTCGTGCTCTGCGAGGAGCCCCGGCCGGCCTACGACCGCGTCCGGCTGACCTCGTACTTCGCCGGCCGGACGCCGGACGACCTGAGCCTGACCGCCCCGGACTTCATGGCCCGGCACGGCATCGAACTGCACCTGGGCGACCCGGCCACCGCCGTCGACCGCGCCGCCCGCACGGTCACCGCCCGCTCCGGCCTGACCGTCGGCTACGACACGCTGGTGCTGGCCACCGGCTCGTACCCGTTCGTCCCGCCGGTGCCCGGCAAGGACGGCGCGGGCTGCTTCGTCTACCGCACCATCGAGGATCTGCTGGCCATCGAGGAGTACGCCAGGAACGCCGCCACCGGTGTGGTCGTCGGCGGCGGACTGCTCGGCCTGGAGGCGGCCGGCGCCCTCAAGGGCCTCGGACTGCGCACCCACATCGTGGAGTTCAACGCCCGGCTGATGGCCCTCCAGGTGGACGAGGGCGGCGGCGGCGCGCTGCGCCGTACCGTCGAGGGGATGGGCCTGGAGGTGCACACCGGCGTCGGCGGCAAGGAGATCGTCACGGACGGCGGATCGGTCACCGCCATGGAACTGTCCGACGGCTCCCGCATCGACACCGACCTCGTCGTCTTCTCGGCCGGGGTCCGCCCCCGCGACCAGCTCGCCCGGGACTGCGGTCTGACGGTCGGTGAGCGCGGCGGCATCGTCATCGACGAGCAGTGCCGCACCAGCGACCCCGCGATCCATGCGATCGGCGAATGCGCGCTGGCGAGCGACGGCCGGGTCTACGGCCTGGTGGCGCCCGGCTACGACATGGCCCGTACGGCCGCCGACACGATCGCCGGGCGGGCGGGCAGCTTCACCGGCGCCGACCTCTCCACCAAGCTCAAGCTGCTCGGCGTGGACGTGGCGTCCTTCGGCGACGCGCACGGCACCACCGAGGGCTGCCTGGACGTCGTCTACGCCGACTCCCGCAGCGGCGTCTACAAGAAGCTGGTGATCGGCCAGGAGGGCGAGCTGCTGGGCGGCGTGCTGGTCGGCGACGCAGAGGCGTACGGCATGCTGCGGCCGCTGACCGGCAGCGTCCCCCCGGTCGCGCCCGAGCAACTGGTGCTGCCCACCGGGGTCGGCGCCCCGGCCGCCCTGGGCCCCGCCGCGCTCCCCGACGACGCGGTGATCTGCAACTGCCACAACGTCACCAAGGGCGCGATCCGCGGCGCGGTCACCGAGCACTCCTGCGGCACGGTGCCCGAGGTCAAGAAGTGCACCAAGGCCGGCACCGGCTGCGGCTCCTGCGTCAAGGCGCTGACCACCCTGGTCAACGACGAGCTGGAGGCGAGCGGCGTCAGCGTCGACAAGGGCCTGTGCGGCTGCTTCCCGCACTCCCGCGCCGAGCTCTACGAGATCGTCCGGACCCTGCGGCTCACGTCGTACGCGGAACTGCTGGCCTCGCACGGCCGCCCGGAGGCGCGCACCGGCGACGGCTGCGAGATCTGCAAGCCCACCATCGGCTCCATCATCGCCTCCCTCGCGCCGTCCGTCGGCGCCGGCGGCTACATCCTGGACGGCGAACAGGCCGCCCTCCAGGACACCAACGACCATTTCCTGGCCAACCTCCAGCGCAACGGCTCGTACTCGATCGTGCCGCGCATCCCCGGCGGCGAGATCACCCCGGAGAAGCTGATCGTGATCGGCGAGGTGGCCCGCGACTTCGGCCTCTACACCAAGATCACCGGAGGCCAGCGGATCGACCTGTTCGGCGCCCGGGTCGACCAACTGCCGCTCATCTGGACCCGGCTGGTGGATGCCGGCTTCGAATCCGGGCACGCGTACGGCAAGGCGCTGCGCACCGTGAAGTCCTGCGTCGGCCGGACCTGGTGCCGCTACGGCGTCCAGGACTCGGTCCGGATGGCCATCGATCTGGAGCTGCGCTACCGGGGGCTGCGCTCCCCGCACAAGCTCAAGTCCGCGGTCTCCGGTTGCGCGCGGGAATGCGCGGAGGCACGCGGCAAGGACTTCGGCGTCATCGCCACCTCCAACGGCTGGAACCTGTACGTCGGCGGCAACGGCGGCGCGGACCCCCGGCACGCGGATCTGCTGGCCCAGGACCTGAGCGATGCCGAACTGATCCGGCTGATCGACCGGTTCCTGATGTTCTACATCCGCACCGCCGACCGCCTGGAGCGCACCTCCGCCTGGCTGGAGCGGATCGAGGGCGGCCTCGACCACGTACGCGACGTCGTCGTGCACGACTCCCTCGGCCTGTGCGAGGAGCTGGAGGCGCTGATGGCCGCCCATGTCTCCCACTACCGCGACGAATGGGCCGAGACCCTCGACGACCCCGAGCGGCTGGCCCGCTTCGTCTCCTTCGTCAACGCGCCCGACGCCCCGGACCCGTCGGTCCGCTTCGTGCCGGAGCGCGACCAGGTCAAGCCGGATCTGACGCTGCTGGCCGGCCCGACCCTGCCCGTACGCACCCTGGAAGGGACCTCCGTCTGATGACCACCGCCATCGAGACCGCCGCCGCCCCTGGGACGGCCACCGCCGCCGGGACCGGCGCCGCCGTCGTGACCGCCACCGTCGAGATCCTCGGCCCCGACGGCTGGCTCGCCGTCTGCGCCCTGGACGACCTGACCCCCGGACGCGGCGTCGCCGCCCTGCTCCCCGACGGCGCCCAGGCCGCCCTCTTCGTCGACCGCGGCGGCCGGGCGTACGCCATCGGAAACCAGGACCCGTTCACCGGCGCCCAGGTCCTCTCCCGGGGCCTGACGGGCTCCGCCGCGGACCGTCCGTTCGTGGCATCGCCGCTGCTCAAGCAGCGTTTCGATCTCGCTACGGGGGACTGTCTGGACGACCCGTCGGTGTCCGTACCGGCGTACCGGGTGCGGATCCGGGGCGCGGTCGCCGCCTGACCCCGCCCCGTTCGCGCAACCTACGGGTTGCACCTCCCGACGCTACGTGCAACCATCGGGTAGCACGTAAGAACGGACGACGAGCGGCGGGAGGCCCCCTCATGACCACCGACACCCATCAGGACAGCGGCGACAACCAGGACCGCATCGAGCGGGAGATCAGCATCGCGGCACCCGTGGAGCGCGTCTGGGCGGTGCTGACCGAGCCCGAGCACGTCGGCTCGTGGTTCGGACAGGGCGAGCCGACCCCGGTCGATCTGCGGCCGGGCGGCATCATGCACCTCGACCACGGCGAGTACGGCCAGTTCCCGACGGTGATCGTCAAGGTGGACCCGCCGCACCACTTCTCCTACCGCTGGGCCAGCGCCCACCCCGGGGACGTGGCGACCGAGCGCAACTCCACCCTCGTCGAATTCACCCTCACCCCGGAGGGCAACGGCACCCGCCTGCGCGTGGTGGAGACCGGGTTCGCGGCGCTGACCATCCCCGAGGAGCGCAGGCGGACCGCCTCGTACGAGAGCCACTCCGAGGGCTGGTCCGGGCAGGTCAAGAACATCCAGCAGTACGCGGAGCGGCTCGCGGCATGAGCCAGGACGCGGAGGCGGGCGCCGGCCGGGGTCCCGGCGCACCCGCGGACACCGTGGCGGAGGTGCTGTCCGCGCTGGCGGACCCGACCCGCCGCCGGATACTCGACGCCCTCGCCGACCGCGGCGAGGCGACCGCCACGGCCCTGGCGGCACAGCTGCCGGTCAGCCGCCAGGCCATCGTCAAACACCTGGGGATCCTGGACCGGGCCGGCCTGGTCGCCGGCCGCCGGGAGGGCCGCGAGTCGCGCTACCGGGTCGTACCGGAGCGGCTCGGGGTCACCGCCCGGTGGATGGACCGGGTCGCCGCCGACTGGGACTCCCGACTGTCGGCCATCAAGCGCCTGGCGGAAGGCGGATGACCACCGGCCCGGCCAGGGCACGCGGCCCCGGCCGGGCGACGGCGCGCACCCCCCGGGGCGTACGCTGATGCTCCCCTACCGAGGAGTACGGCGTGACCCGGTGGAACACCAGCCATATCCCCGACCAGACCGGCCGCTCGGTGGTGGTCACGGGCGCCAACAGCGGCATCGGCTACGTCACCGCGCGCGAACTGGCGCGGCACGGCGCCCGCGTGGTGCTGGCCTGCCGCAACGAGGCGCGCGGCGCCGCGGCGTTGGAGCGGCTGCGCACCGAAGTCCCCACCGCCGAGGCCGAGTTCCGCCCGCTGGACCTGGCCGACCTGTCCTCCGTACGGGACTTCGCGACCGGCCTCGACACCTTCGACGGCGACCGCCTCGACCTGCTCATCAACAACGCGGGCGTGATGGCGCTGCCGTACCGCACCACCGCCGACGGCTTCGAGATGCAGTTCGGCACCAACCACCTCGGCCACTTCGCGCTGACCGGCCTGCTGCTGCCCAAGCTCCTCGCCACCCCGGGCGCGCGCGTCGTCACCGTTTCGAGCATGCTGCACGCCCTCGCCGGGATCGACCTCGCCGCTCTCACCGACGGCACGGGGCCCACCGCCCCGTCCGGACCCGACAGCGAACGCTCCTACCGCCCTTGGATCGCCTACGCCCGTTCCAAGAGCGCCAATCTCCTCTTCACCCGCGAGCTGTCCCGCCGGCTGGCGGCGGCCGGCTCGGGGGTCGTCGCGGCCGCCTCGCACCCTGGCTACGCCGCCACCAATCTGCAGACCGCGGGCGCCCGGATGGCGGGCCGCTCCACCGCGGAGCGGGTCATCGAACTGGGCAACCGCATCATCGCCCAGCCCGCGGACGGCGGCGCCCTCGGCACGCTCTGCGCCGCCACCGCGCCCCATATGCGCCCGGATTCCTTCGTCGGGCCGAAGAGCGGGCTGCGGGGCGCACCGGCGCCGTCCTTCCGGGCGCCGTGGACGACGAAGGACGCGGTCGGCGAACGGCTGTGGGCCGCCTCCGAGGAATGCACCGGCGTGCGGTACGCGTTCGAGGGGCGCGGGACGTCAGTCCACTCGTAGGCCCGACGCCTCGAACACCCCCCGCGCCCCCTCCCCGTCGATCCGGTCACCGAGCGCCTGGAGCGGCACGGCGCCGCAGCGGAGCAGCCCGCGGGCGCGGGAGCGGCGTACGCCCTGGTCCAGGTGGTGCCACAGGAGGGGGTTCGCGGTGAGGACCTCGGGGTCGAGCTCGACCCGGCCGCCGAGGGCGTCGCGGAGCACCAACCGCGGTGCCGTCCCGGCGCTGTGGCGGACGAGGACCAGCAGATCGGTCCGTACCCGGCGGGTGCTCACCAGGCCGCGCGAGGCCAGCACGCCGTCGCCGTACGTCACCCGTGGCGGGTGGAGGACCGCGAAGAGCACCGTCGCGACGGCCACCCAGCACAGCAGGCGTGCCGGGGTGAGGCTCCCGTTGGCGAGATCGACGGACACCATGAGGACGAGCGGACCGGCCGTGCACCAGAGCGCGGCGCGCAGCTCGGGCGCCCAGGTCCGGTCCTGGACCGACGGCCGGCGGTCCCGGGCCACCGGTCGGCTGCCGCACCCCCGCGGCGGGGGTATTCCCTGGCCTCTTCGCCGTCGCATGGCGAGGACGTTAGGACCGCGCGGCCCGGGCGCCGCGGACGTTGATACGGCGCTGACACGGCGGCCGGGAGCCTTGACGTACCCCTGACACGCCTCTGCGGTGCGTCGGACGTGCCGGTCGGTATCCGGCGCGCGGCCGGCCGACGCCCCGGCGCACACCCCGGGCGCGGGAACCGGCTTCCGCGCGTCAGGATTCCGTGAAAATCACCCCCTCACCCGCCAAGGGCACGCTAGGGCGGCGAGCGCACGGCGACCGCACCCCACACGCTGTGCTGGATCAGCGCCACACAGCACAGCCCAGTGCGGTACGGAGGTACGAACAACAATGTCGACGGTTTCCCAGCCCGACAGCCGGCCCGAAGAACCGCCGGATACCGCAGCCGAGACCGGGACGAGGGGCAGGCGGCTCGTGGACGCCGCGGACCGGCCGGCCCCCACCGCCACCGGCCCCGGCACTGCCGACCCCGACTCCCGCCACCGGCTCACCGCCCTCCAGGGCCTGGCCGCCCTCTCGCTCGACGCCATGGCGTCCGTCGCGTACGGCCCCGAGTCGATCGTGCTGGTCCTGGCGGCAGCGGGCGGCTACGGCCTCGGGTTCACCCTCCCCGTCACGCTGGCCATCGCCGCCCTCCTCGCCGTACTGGTCGCCTCGTACCGCCAGGTGATCGCCGCCTTCCCCAATGGCGGCGGCTCCTACGCGGTCGCCAGGACCCACCTCGGCCGCCGCACCGCCCTGGTGGCAGCCGCCTCCCTCATCCTCGACTACGTCCTGAACGTCGCCGTCTCCGTGACCGCGGGCGTAGCGGCCCTGACCTCGGCCTTCCCCGGCCTCTACGGCGACCGCCTGTGGATCTGCCTCGCCGTCCTGGTCCTGATCACCGCCATCAACCTGCGCGGCATCGTCGACTCGGCGAAGGCCTTCATCCTCCCCACGGCCGTCTTCATCGCATCCATCCTCAGCATGGTCGTCGTCGGTCTCTTCCGCGACGCCCCGGCCTCCACCGTCACCGCCGACGGCCACGCCTCCGTCCTGGCGCACAACGCGACCGCCGTCGGCGCCCTGCTCCTCCTCAAGGCGTTCGCCTCCGGCTGCTCGGCGCTGACCGGCGTGGAGGCGGTCGCCAACGCGGTGCCCTCCTTCCGCGCACCGGCCGCCAAGCGCGCCCAGCGCACCGAGGTGGCCCTCGGCGCCCTGCTCGGCATCATGCTGATCGGCCTGTCCGTCCTGATCGGCCGCTTCCACCTCCAGCCGGTCGAGGGCGTCACCGTCCTCGCCCAGCTCGCGGACGCCTCCCTCGGACACAACTGGGCCTTCTACGTCGTCCAGTTCGCCACGATGGTCCTTCTCGCCCTGGCGGCGAACACCTCCTTCGGCGGCCTGCCCGTCCTGATGAGCCTGCTCGCCCGGGACAACTACCTCCCCCATGTCTTCGGCTTGAAGGCGGACCGGCAGGTCCACCGCCACGGCGTCCTGGCCCTCTCGGCCGTGGCGGCGGCCCTCCTCGCCTTCTCCGGCGGCGACGTCAACACCCTCGTCCCCCTCTTCGCCATCGGGGTCTTCGTCGGGTTCACCATCTGCCAGGTGGGCATGGTCCGGCACTGGCGCCGCGAGCGCTCCTCCGGCTGGCAGGCCAAGGCCGCCCTGAACGGCTTCGGCGCCGTCCTCACGGGCGTCTCGGCCGTCATCGTCACCGCCACCAAATTCACCGAGGGCGCCTGGCTGATCGTCGTCGCCCTGCCCCTTCTCGTCCTCGCCTTCGAGGCCGTCCACCGCGCCTACGGCCGGATCGGCGAGCGGCTGGGCCTGGGCCGCGTTCCCGAACCGCCCCGCGCCGCCCGCTCCCTCGTCGTCGTCCCCGTGTCCCACCTCTCCCTCCTGACCTCCGAGGCCCTGAACGCCGCGGTGTCCCTGGGCGACGAGGTGGTGGCGGTCACCGTCACCCACGGCGACCCCGAGGACCGCCCGGCCACCGAGGCCCTGCGCCGCGACTGGGAACTGTGGAACCCCGGCGTGGAACTCCTCGAACTCCCCTCCACCACCCGCTCCGTCGGCCGCCCCATAGCCGAGTACGTACGCGACCTGCCCCACCATCAGCCCGGCACCCGGGTCACCGTCCTCATCCCCGAGGCCGAACCCGCCCACCTGTGGCAGCGCCTGCTCCAGAACCAGCGCGGCGCGGTCGTCGCGCATGCGGTACGGCGGGACACCGACGCGGTGATCTGCCGCCTGCGGTTCCGGCTCGCGCCGTAGCCGGCCGGTACGCGCCACAGCGGCCGGTACGCGCCACAGCGGGCGGTACGTGCCGTAATGGTCGGTACGCGCCGTAACGGTCCGGTGTCAGTGGCAGCACCTACCGTGAACGCATGAGCCCGAATCCGCCCCTGAGCTACGCCGACCACTGCACCGAAATCGCCCACCAGGCCGAGCTCCTGGCGTCCTCCCTCACCGACGCCACGGAGCCGGCCATCGCCAAGGCCCTCGCCGCCTCCGTCCCCTCCTGCCCGGACTGGAACCTCGCCCAGCTGCTACGGCACCTGGGCGAGACCCACCGCTGGGTCGAGGAGATCGTCCGCACCCGAGCAGCGGAACCCCCGCCCGACACCGCCCTCCGCGTCCTCCCCCGCGACACCGCGGTCACGCCCCCCGAACTCGCCGCCTGGCTCACCGAAGGCGCCCAACGGCTTGCCGACACCCTCCGCGCCGCCGGCCCCGACGCCCGCATCTGGACCCCGCTGCCCTCGGGATCCCCCCGCTTCTTCGCCCGCCGCATGGCCCACGAGACGGTCGTCCACCGCGCCGACGCGTCCCTGACCCTCGGCGAGGACTTCACCGTCGACCCACGCGTCGCCCTCGACGCCCTCGACGAATGGATGGAACTGGGCTCCCTCCCCGAGATGTTCGACCACCACCCCGAGCGCCGCGCCCTCCTCGGCCCCGGCCGCACCCTCCACTTCCACGCCTCCGACACCCCACCCGAAGCCGCCGCCGACTGGCTCGTCGACCTCACCGGCGATGCCCTCGCCTGGCACCGCTCCCCCGGACCGGCCACCGTCTCGGTCAGCGCACCCCTGACTGACCTCCTGCTGCTGGTCTACGGGCGGCGACCGGCCGACACCGCCACCTTCGACATCCAGGGGGACACGGACCTGCTCGACTTCTGGCTGGCGGAGATGATCTTCGCGTGAGCGGGCAACCGCCAGAAGATCCGCCGGATCCGACGCCCCGCCAACTGCCGATCGGGCAGCGTGCCATGGCGTGCGCGACTCCCAGGACCCCGACGGTCCGATGCTGCGCCCCGCTCCGGCCTCCTGGGCCCGGTTCCGTGGCGCCGTCGTGGAAGGGCCGATCACGGCGGCTCGCCGACGGAAGGTCCCGTCTCCTGCCTTGTCCGTTCCCACAGAGGTTGGAGCGGTAGTGACAACGCGCTGACGCGGCGTAACCAGTCGTGGAATTCTTGAGGCATGACGATGCCGCCCGAAGTGCCGTGCGAGGAGTGCCGAGGGACCGGCACCGTCGAGTGGGAGACCCAGGACGGCAACCCCACGACGACGCAATGCTCCCGGTGCATGGGCACCGGCACGGTCCCGGCGTAGGAGGCGGACGACGACGTGACGACCCCCCGTGAGGGCAACCGGCTGCGAGCGCTGCCCCCCGAGTACGTCGACAGAATGCGCTGTACGCACTGCGAGTTGCGGACCATGAAGCTGCCCGGCACGGCGGGGGGGCTGTGCATCCCCTGCTATGCGCTGGAGCGGCAGGCGGCGCCTCGGCGGACCAGTCAGGGGATGCAGCTGGCCAACTTCGTGTCCGATCCGTGCATGGGGTGTGGCTCGCATGCCGTGGATGCCAACGGGTGGGCGTTCTGGTGCGACGCGTGCGGGATGCAGGTCGCGGTGGCGTATCCGCAGCCGTAGGTGCGGGGGTGCGTGGAGGGGGCGTCGGGGCGGGGGCTGTCGGTAGCCAGGAGGCCCCGGTTGTCGGTTTCGGCCGGCGGGCGCCCGCATGACCTTTCGGCGGGTTTCGGAAGGTCGATTCGTCAAGGTGCAATGCGGTTTTCACACGCGTGGGGCAGAGTGGTCGGGCGCACGACACGGTGATCGACAAGCACCAACGGCACACACTCCGGGGCCACGACCACAGGAGGCGACACGCGCATGGGCGGGACGACGGGAAGCGGCGTCGGTATCGGCAGGCGGCGGCTGTTGGCCGCATCCGGCGGCATCGCGGCGGCCGGGGCGCTTGCCGCCTGTGGGTCCAACACCGGGCGTGGTGGCGGGGGTTCGGGGCCGGCGATCAGCCAGTGGTACCACCAGTACGGCGAGCCGGGGACGCAGCGTGCCGTGCAGCGGTATGCCGCCGCGTACAAGAAGGCCGAGGTGCGGGTGCAGTGGCGGCCCGGGGACTACGACCGGCAGACGGCGGCGGCGCTGCTGACCGACTCCGGGCCCGATGTGTTCGAGGTCAACGGGCCCTTGCTGGATCAGATTCGGGGCGGGCAGGTCGTGGATCTGACCGCTGAAGTCGAGCCGGTCAAGGACGACTTCCCTCAGGCGGTGCTGGCGCCGAAGACCTGGCAGGGGAAGGTGTGGGGCATTCCGCAGGTCATTGACATGCAGATGCTCTATTACCGCAAGAGTTTGCTGAAGGAGGCCGGGGTTCAGCCTCCGCAGACGCTGGATGAGTTGGTGGATGCGGCGGGGAAGCTGAGCACGAAGAAGGTCAAGGGGCTGTTCCTCGGGAACGACGGCGGGGTCGGTGTGCTCAGCGGGACGCCGTTGCACGCGGCGGGGCTGAGTCTGATCACCGACGACGGCAAGGTCGGGTTCGACGATCCGGCGGCGGCGCGGGTGCTCGGCAAGATCCGGCAGTTGTACGCGGACAAGTCGTTGCTGCTGGGCGCGCCCACGGACTGGTCCGATCCGGCCGCGTTCATCCAGGGGCTGACCGCGATGCAGTGGTCGGGGCTGTGGGCACTGCCGGGGATCAAGAAGGCGCTGGGGGACGACTTCGGGGTGCTGCCGTTCCCGAAGGACGGCGCGGGTGGGAAGCCTGCCGTGCCGGTGGGTGCCTACGGGTCCGCCGTCAGCGCGCGGAGCAGGCGCAAGACGGAGGCCAAGGCCTTCGCGAAATGGCTGTGGGTGGATCGCACCGACTTTCAGCAAGACTTTGCGCTGTCCTACGGCTTCCACATTCCGGCGCGGATCTCGCTTGCACGGAAGGCCAAGCAGTTGCAGCAAGGTGTTGCCGCGGATGCGGTGCGGTTTGCGACGGAGTACGGCCATGCCGAGCCGCTGCTGTGGACGGCCGCCGACCGTAACGCCTACCAGGACGCGCTGAGCCGGATCATCAAGGACGGCGCGAACCCGGAGAGCGAGCTGAAGAGCGTGGTGCGCAAGGTCAACGCCGAGCTGCAGGGGATCGAGAAGAAGCAGAAGTCGGGGCGGTGAGCGCCGCGTCCACCCGGACCGCCCGCACCGCCCGGACCAGCCAGGCCACCCGGACCAGCCGGACATCCCGCGCCGGCCGGTTGCTGGGGCCGCAGCGGCGGAATCTCTGGTTCTGGGTCTTCGTCGGGCCGTTCGCGATCGGGCTGGGGCTGTTCACCTACGTACCGCTGGTGTGGAGCCTCTACCTCAGCCTCTTCGACGCGCACAACACCGTGACGCCGACGAAAACGGACTTCGTGGGGCTGGGCAATTACGCCACGATGCTGAGCGATGAGGCGTTTCTCGGCAGCCTGGGAACGTTCCTGCTGTTCACCGTCTTCATCGTCCCGGCGACCTACGCGCTCTCGCTCGCCCTCGCGCTGATGGTCAACCGGCTGCGCTTCGCCCAGGCGTTCTTCCGGTCGGTGTTCTTTCTGCCGACCGCCTGCTCGTATGTCGTCGCCGCGGTGATCTGGAAGCTGTCGATCTTCAACGGGGTGCGGTTCGGGCTGGCCAATACGGTGCTGGGGTGGTTCGGGGCCGATCAGACCGCTTGGCTGTCCACCACCGACCCGCCCTGGTACTGGCTGGTCATCGTCACCGTACGGCTGTGGCTGCAAGCCGGTTTCTACATGATTCTGTTTCTTGCGGGGCTGCAAAGGATTTCACCGCAGTTGTACGAGGCAGCGGCGGTGGACGGGGCGCGGCCGGGCTGGCAGGTCTTTCGGCACATCACCTTTCCACAGCTGCGGGCGACGTCCGTGGCCGTGGTGCTGCTGCTGGTGATCAATGCGTTTCAGGCGTTCGACGAGTTCTACAACCTGCTGAGCGATGCGCGCGGCTATCCGCCGTATGCCCGGCCGCCGTTGGTCTACCTCTACTACACGGCGCTCGGGCGGGACCAGAACCTCGGGCTCGGCAGTGCGGGCGCGGTGATCCTGGCGCTGATCATCGCGGTGGCGACGGTCGTCCAGGCCCGCTGGTTCGGCCTCGGCCGGAAGGAGGACTGAGGATGCCGAAGTCGCATCCGGTGCCGAAGTCGAAGTCGGTGCCGAAGTCGAAGTCGGTGCCGAAGCCGAAGTCGCATCCGGTGCCGAAGTCGATGTTGGGCACGCACGATGCGCTGACCAGGGCCGGGCGCGCGCTGCGGGTGGTCATACTCGTCGCCCTCGCCCTGCTGTTCCTCGTGCCGTTCTATCTGCTGGTACGGAACGGGCTGGCGTCCGAGCAGGAGATCACCTCGCCCGACTGGACGTTCTTCCCCGGCGAACCCCGCTGGTCGCATCTGACCGAGGTGTTCCGGGACCCGGGCCTGCCGATGGCGCGGGCGCTGCTCAACTCGACGCTGATTGCGGTGTCGACGACAGTCGGCACGGTCGTGCTCGCCTCGCTGGCGGGGTACGGGCTGGCGCGGATCCCGTACCGGTACGCCAATGTCGTCTTCTACGCGATCCTGGGGACGCTGATGGTCCCGGCGGCGGTGACGTTCGTGCCGAGCTTTGTGCTGGTGTCGTCGCTCGGGTGGGTCTCGACGCTGCGCGGGCTGGTGATTCCCACGCTGTTCAGCGCATTCGCTTGCTTCATCTTTCGGCAGTATTTCCTGGGCTTTCCGCAAGAGCTGGAGGACGCGGCCCGGGTGGACGGGCTCGGCTACTGGCGGACGTACTGGCGGATCGTCGTGCCCAACGCGCGGCCGGTCTTTGCCGCGGTCGGGACGATCGTGTTCATCGGAGCCTGGAACGCGTTCCTGTGGCCGCTGGTGATCGGGCAGGACCAGGAGGCATGGACGGTGCAGGTGGCGCTGTCCACGTTCACCACGGCGCAGAACCTGAATCTGCATGAGCTGTTCGTGGCCGCGGCCGTGTCGATCGCGCCGCTGGTGGTCGTGTTTCTGCTGCTCCAGCGGTACATCGTGGCGGGGGTGGAGCGCAGCGGTATCGATGACTGATGGGGTGGCCGACGGGTTGGCCGACGGACCGAGGGGCGTTACCCCGGTCGGCCCGGTCGGCCCCGTCGGCCCCGTCAATCATCCCAGCCCCGTCGGCCCCCTCGGCCGGATCGCTTCGCCCTCTCCCGGCCGGCCGGTGCGGCCAGGAATGCCGCGGCACCACCCGTCGCGACGACGAGCGCGATCGCCCACCAGAACGCGTGCCGGGCACCGTTGAGCGCCGCGTCGCCGGACAGCGGTGTGCCGGGAGCGGCGCCGTGGAGGAAGACCGTGCCGAGCAGCAAGGCCGTCAGCCCGGCGAACATCACGCGCGAGCCGTAGCGCGGCACCAGGCGCGTGCCGGCGATCCAGGACGCGACCGCCATCGCGCCCGACCACGGCAGCAGCGTCAGCCTGGCGGGGAGGACGTCGATGCCCGGTCCGAGTTCCCGCTGGAGCACGACGACCAGGGCCAGGCCGTTGACGACCGCGAAGAAGAGCGTGGACGCGGCCGGTGCGGCGCACCGGATTCCCGCCGGCCCTCCCCCGGGCGCCGTACCGGCCCTAGGTGGTGTCCGCAAAGTCCCGCCTGGCCCGCCCTCCGGGCGGACGACGGGACTTTGCGGACACCACCTAGCGGCGGCTGACGGATGCGGTACGGTGCGTGGCATGAGCACGCACCCCAACTTCCGTGAGGCGGAGCCGCGCGACGGCGGCCCCCACGGCGAGTGCGCGCCCCGCGGCCTGAGCTTTCTGCGCCGCCGCGGCCGGGTGGGATCTCCCCCGGCCGGCTGTTTCTGTACGGCCTGAGCCCTCCGGCGACCGCCCGGCCACATGACGCGTCGGCCCGGGACGTAACCCGTCAGCTCGGGACGTAACCCCTCGGCCCCGGACATGACCCGCCGGCTCGCCCTGCGACCGGCCGCTCGGGACACGCAACGCAGCCCCCGCCCCCGCTCCCGTTCCCCCTCCCTCGCATCCTCACCACCCCTTCCCTGTCTTCCCCCTTCCCACCAGGAGGACCAGATGACGACTCTCGCCACTCCCGCTCCCGCCGACCCCACCCCCACCCTGCGCCCCCACCGCATCCCCGCCGACGGGCTGTACGAGGGCCGCCGCGTCCTGCGCCGCACCCCCGACGGCTGGACGGACCGGCCGTACGAGCTCTTCGAGGTGGTACCGCAGGCCGCCACCATCGGGGCCGAAATTCGCGGGCTGGACCTCTCCCGGCCGCTGTCCGGGAAGCTGCGGGGGGAGCTGAACCGGGCGCTGCTGGAGTGGAAGGTGCTGTTCTTCCGCGGTCAGCATCTGGCCTCCGATGCGCAGCGGGAATTCGCTCGCAATTGGGGAGAGCTGGAGACCAATCCGTTGCTCGCGCGGGGCGATGCGAAGGATGTGGTGCGGTTCGAGAAGGCGGACGGTGCGGTTCCGACGTTCGAGAACGTATGGCACGCGGATGTCACCTTCCGCGAACGGCCCGCGATGGGCGCGGTGTTGCAGCTGCGCGAGGTTCCACCGGTCGGCGGGGACACGATGTGGGCCGATATGGCCGCCGCGTACGACAATTTGCCGGAGAAAATCCGGGCACGGATCAATTGCGCGCGGGCGGTGCACGACTACCTTCCGGGGTTCGCACGCTTCTACTCCGCTGCCCAACTGGCGCCATTTCAGGGGGAGTTCCCGCCGGTCGAGCATCCGGTGGTGCGCCGCCACCCGGAGACCGGGCGGCGGATGCTGTTCGTCAACGCGTCATTCACCACGCGGATCGTGGGGCTTGCGGAGACGGAGAGCGACCGGCTGTTGCGGGTGCTGTTCCAGCAGGCGCAGGTACCGGAGTTCCAGGTGCGGTGGCGGTGGCGGGCCGGGGACGTCGCGTTCTGGGACAACCGGGCCACGCAGCACTACGCGGTGAACGACTACGGGACGCACCGCCGGGTCGCCGAGCGCGTCGCCATCGCGGGCGACCGGCCGTACTGAGCGAGGAAGCGGCCGCGACGTCCGCTCATCCGTGCACCTCCGCCGGGCGCGCGCCGCGCAGCAGCGCCGCGCCCAGCGGGGTCAGGGTGTGGAGGACGGCGTTGCCCTGGCGCAGGGTCAGCAGGAGGCCGGCGTCGCGCAGGACGGTCGCATGCTGGCTGGCGGAGGCCAGGGAGACATCGACGCGGCGGGCGAGTTCGCTGGTGGTGCAGCCGACGCCGATGCCCTGGAGGATCGCGGAGCGGGTCTGGCCGACCAGCCGGCTCAAACAGCGTTCGGGCGGTTCGGGCGGGGCCAGGCGGGGCGTCTGGTGCTCTACGGGGTAGACCAGGACGGGCGTCAGATCGGGGTTGTGGAAGGTGACCGGGGTGCGGCGACAGAAGTAGGACGGCAGCAGGAGCAGGCCGCGGCCGTTCAGATGGAGGTCGCGGTCCACCGGGTAGTCGGCTTCCAGAACGGGCGCCCGCCAGCGGAGCATCGGCGGCAGGGAAGCGAGCAGCCGGTCCGCGCCGCCGTCCAGGAGGGCCCGGCCGCGGGCGGCCCGGTCGGCCTCGATACGGCCCTGGACGCGCGGCCAGTGCGGGGCGACGGCGGCCTCGTAGTAGCGCTGGAGGACGCCGGCGAGGCGGCCGAGCGAGCGGGTGCTGCCCTCGGCCATCTCGCGTATCCAGGTGGGCAGCGGGCGGGCGGCGGACAGCCGCGAGAGCTCGTCGTGCAGCCGGACGGCCGGGGTTTCCCGCAGCGCCTCGAGCGCCGCGTCCATGCCGAGGAGCCCTTCGGCGGGCGTGAGGAAATCGGGGAAATAGCCGCGGGTGGGCACCAGCGGGGCCAGCAGCCGCGTTTCGCCATTCAACCTTCCCCGCGTTTCCGATCGCCATCTGCCGAATGCGGAATCGTCGCGTCTGTCGCGTAGTCGGTGAAAGCTCAAAACGGTCTCCCACAGTGCGTCCGGGCGTGCGGCAATGCGCACCCGAGCCAGGTCGAGTCCACTGAAATGGACGCGTAACACCGAACCCCCACCTTGCTTTCCTCGGTTGACCCCCCGGTACGCCCTGAGTATGCACGCCAACACGCGCGGTCACCATGCCCTTTTGGCCAGAGTTGAAAAGGGTCGCGCCACCCGGCGGGCGACGGGAATGCTGTACTCAATTCAACGGCGAAGCGAGCGAAGCGGATTGCTCGATCCCGTGGGGGGTGATGGGCAAATGACCGCCCGCTCGCCGTTCCGTTGAAGAGTCGCCCTCCCACGCCGACAGGGACGGCGACAGCTCCCGAGGGGGGAGCCCGGAGAAGAGCGAGGGCGGTACCTCCGCACAGGTGCCGCCCTTGCCCCGTCGGCCGGGTGAGGTGGGATCATCCCGGGCATGCCCGGCAACCCGACCCGCATCCTGACGCGCGGCGATCTGCTGGCCGTCCTCGCTCCCGTGTCCTGTACGGACGCGCTGCGCGAGGGCTTTCGCCACGCCGGTCGCCGGGCAGCGCGTGCGTACGGACCTGCCGTTCCCCGGTACGGCCACGGCCCTGATACCCGGTGTACTGCCCGGAGTCGAGGCGTACACGGTGAAGGCCAACGCCACGTTCCCGGGCTCCCGGCCCGCCTTGCGCGGCGTGGTCTGCCTGCACAGCGGCACCGACGGGGCGCTCCTCGCACTGCCGGATCCGGCCACCGTCACCGCCTGGCGGACCGGCCTGGCCGCCGCCCTGGGGACCGACGCCCTGGCCGCCGCGGCCCGGACGGTCCACGCGCCCGTCGGGCTCCCCTGGCAGGCCCTCGCGCTCGCCCGGGCCGCGTACCGGCGGGCGGAGCGGCTGGGCATCGGGGCGACGACCGATCTGCCCGGGTGAGGCAGCGGGGCGGCCGCGCGCGGAAAAGGGTGAGGGCGGCACCTCCGCACAAGGTGCCGCCCTCATCGGGTCCCGGAGCCGACAGCCCGGTGGCTGAGGGTCGTGTGCCGGGCGGGGCCGGCTCCGGTGGTGAAGCGGGGGTGGTGCCGCGGACGTTGGGGCGTCCGCGGCACCGGGAGGGGTCAGCGGCTGTCGCTGCCCTGGGAGTCGGCCGCCGCGCGGCCCGCCTCCAGCCGTGCGACCGGGATACGGAACGGGGAGCAGGAGACGTAGTCCAGGCCGACCTCGTGGAAGAAGTGGACCGACTCCGGGTCGCCGCCGTGCTCACCGCAGACGCCGAGCTTGAGGTCCGGGCGGGTGGCGCGGCCGGCCTCGGCGGCGTTGCGGACGAGCCTGCCCACGCCGTCCCTGTCGATGGTCTCGAACGGGCTGACGCCGAAGATGCCCTTCTCCAGGTACGCGGTGAAGAAGCTGGCCTCGACGTCGTCGCGGGAGAAGCCCCAGACCATCTGCGTGAGGTCGTTCGTACCGAAGGAGAAGAAGTCGGCCGACTCGGCGATCTGGCCGGCCGTCAGGGCGGCGCGGGGCAGCTCGATCATCGTGCCGAGGGCGAGCGAGAGGCTGACGCCGGCGGTCTTTTCGACCTCGGCGATGACCTGCTCGGCCTCCTCGCGGACGATCTCCAGCTCCTGGACCGTACCGACCAGCGGGATCATGATCTCGGCGCGCGGGTCGCCGCCCGCCTTCCTGCGGTCGGCCGACGCCTCGGCGATCGCCCGTACCTGCATGGCGAACAGGCCGGGGATGACCAGGCCGAGGCGGACGCCGCGCAGACCCAGCATCGGGTTCTGCTCGTGCAGCTTGTGCACGGCCTGGAGGAGGCGCAGGTCGTTCTCGTTGGCGTCCTTGCGGGCCTCGGCGAGCGCGACCCGGACCGACAGCTCGGTGATGTCGGGCAGGAACTCGTGCAGCGGCGGGTCCAGCAGCCGTACGGTCACCGGCAGCCCGTCCATGGCCTCGAACAGCTCGGCGAAGTCGGCCTTCTGGAGCGGCAGCAGCTCGGCGAGCGCGGCGTCCCGGTCGGCGTCGGTGTCGGCCAGGATGAGGCGCTCGACCATCTCGCGGCGCTCACCGAGGAACATGTGCTCGGTGCGGCACAGGCCGATGCCCTGGGCACCGAACCGGCGGGCGCGGGCGGCGTCCTCGGCGTTGTCGGCGTTGGTACGGACGGCCAGGCGGCGCTGCGAGTCCGCGTACGTCATCAGGCGGTGCACGGAGCGTACGAGCTCGTCGGCGCCCGCCGCCTCCGCGTCGACCTTGCCCTCGAAGTACTCGACGACCGGGGACGGCACGACCGGCACCTCGCCGGCGTAGACCTTGCCGGTGGAACCGTCGATGGAGACGAGGTCGCCCTCCTCGATGACCACACCTTCCCGGGTCGTCATCCGGCGGGACTTGGTGTCGACCTCCAGCTCCTCGGCGCCGCAGACACAGGTCTTGCCCATGCCGCGGGCCACGACGGCGGCGTGCGAGGTCTTCCCGCCGCGGGAGGTGAGGATGCCCTCGGCGGCGATCATGCCGTTGAGGTCGTCGGGGTTGGTCTCGCGGCGGATCAGGATGACCTTCTCGCCGGAGCGGGACCACTTGACGGCGGTGTACGAGTCGAAGACGGCCTTGCCGACCGCCGCGCCCGGGGAGGCGGCAATGCCGCGGCCGAGCGTCGTGGACTTCGCGTCCAGGTCGAACCGGGGGAACATCAGCTGCGCCAGCTGCGCGCCGCTGACCCGCTGGAGGGCCTCGGCCTCGTCGATCAGGCCCTGGTCGACGAGCTGGGTGGCGATCCGGAAGGCGGCACCGGCGGTGCGCTTGCCGACGCGGGTCTGGAGCATCCACAGCTTGCCGCGCTCGATGGTGAACTCGATGTCGCACAGGTCCTTGTAGTGCGTCTCGAGGGTTTCCATGATCTGCATCAGCTGGTCGTACGACGCCTTGTCGATCCCCTCGAGATCGGCGAGCGGCACGGTGTTGCGGATACCGGCGACGACGTCCTCGCCCTGCGCGTTCTGCAGGTAGTCGCCGTAGACGCCCTGGTGGCCGCTGGCGGGGTCGCGGGTGAAGGCGACGCCGGTGCCCGAGTCGGGGCCGAGGTTGCCGAAGACCATGGAGCAGACGTTGACGGCTGTGCCGAGGTCGCCGGGGATGCGCTCCTGGCGGCGGTAGAGCTTGGCGCGGTCGGTGTTCCACGAGTCGAAGACCGCGCGCACGGCGAGGTCCATCTGCTCGCGCGGCTCCTGCGGGAAGTCGCGGCCGGTCTCCTTGGCGACGATGTCCTTGAAGTGCGCGACGAGGCTGCGGAGGTCGGCCGCGTCCAGGTCGACGTCGACGACGACGCCCTTGGCGCGCTTGGCCTCCTCGAGCGCCTCCTCGAAGAGCTCGCCGTCCACGCCCAGCACGGTCTTGCCGAACATCTGGATGAGGCGGCGGTAGGAGTCCCATGCGAACCGCTCGTCACCGGCTTGCTCGGCAAGGCCGGAAACCGATGCATCGGAGAGGCCGATGTTGAGGACGGTGTCCATCATGCCGGGCATGGAGAATTTCGCGCCGGAACGCACCGATACGAGCAGCGGGTCGTCGGCCTGGCCGAGCTTCTTGCCCATCTGCCGCTCGAGGGCCTCGAGGTGCTGGGAGACCTCGGCACGCAGTGCCGCGGGCTCGGAGCCGCTCTCGAGGTAGACCTTGCAGGCTTCGGTGGTGATCGTGAAGCCGGGAGGGACCGGAAGTCCCAGGTTGGTCATCTCCGCGAGGTTGGCGCCCTTGCCACCGAGGAGGTCCTTGAGGTCCTTGTTGCCCTCGGTGAAGTCGTAGACGAACTTCACCGACGCCGACGCGGACGCGGACTGGCTTACGTGGGGATCTTGTGTTTCCGGCACGGGAATGGCTCCTCGCCGACGGGCTGCCCTGACGGCGAGGAACATACCCAGATCGAAGGCGTATGGGTACGTCCACTTGGTCGACATACGTGCGTAACCGGGTGTCAGCCAGCGGATCGAAAGTGATCTAGCCTTCTGACTTAAGTTCATTACCTGAACGCATCATTCCGGTACGCAGTCAGGACGGCGCCATTGCGTTACTCATTGCAACCATTCACTTGATCAGTCGAACACATAGTGCGTGGCACCCAGTGCCATCATTGGAGAGATGGAGTCGGACTCAGGATGCTCATGTGAGCGGACCCCCTATCAGGGGTGGCGAGAATCACGCGCTCATGTGTGACGCGGGTCCATCATTTGGACCCCCTTCGGCTAAATGATCAAGGAATGCGTCCCTGTCAGCTCCGCCTCGATGCGCCAGGCGCTCCCATGCCGCGGGGCCCGAGTGTCGGGATCCGGCCATTCGTTCGAGGCCGACGGGATCCCCGCCCCGGCCGTCCGGCTTCGTATACGGCGCAAGGGCCCGCCGTCTCCCTCCGGCCCCGACGGCTGACGGAATCCCGTCGGCCGCCGCACGGTCGCCTCCATAGCCGTTCACACACGGGAGTTGGCAACCCGAAGGAGGCGACGGCCGTCAGCCCTTCGGCCGGCGGCCGCTGCGCCGCGGGTGCGGGTCCTGGCCGTCCAGCAGCTCCAGGCGGCGTTCCTCGCCGCACGTCTCGACCTGCACCACGATGCGGCGCAGCAGATCCGCCAGGCGCAGCACCTCGTCGTCGTTCAGCGGGCCGGTGACAAACCCTTCCTCGGCGTTGAACTGGGGGAAGACATCCGTCATCAGCGCCTCGCCCTCGGGGGTGAGCGCGAGCAGCGCGAGCCGTCCGTCCGTCGGGTGGGCGCTGCGCGCCATCAGGCCGCGGCCCTGGAGCGTGCGGGCGACGCCGGTGAGCGTGCCCTTGGAGATCCCGGCCTCCTCGGCCACCCTGCGGGTCTCCATCTCGCCCCAGATCCACACCACCCACAGCACGACGAAGGAGGTCCAGGTCAGCTCGACGCCGCGCAGCACGGAGTTCTCGAAGTGCTGCCGTACGGCGGCCGCGGCGCGGTAGATGTTGGCCACCGCGGCCATCTGCTCGTGCCGGACGGGGGCATCGCCGAGCTTGGCCCGGACGGCCTTCTCCGTGTCCCCGCTGGAACGGTGACCGCTGACCACGGCATCTCCCTCGATCGCGCCCGGTCCCTCGTCGGGACCCGTACGGGCTCCATCGATATCGCGGCCGAGGCCTCCCGGGACGGATCACCCGCCCGATGTCACCCGGCGGATGTCATGCGGGGGAGGGCATGCGCCAAAGGTCAGCCGCCCGACGTGTCCAGCTCCGCGTCCTCGCTGACGCCGGCGCAGTCGTAGGGGTCCTTGAGCCAGCCGTCCGGCAGCACCACCCGGTTGTTGCCGGAGGTACGGCCGCGGGGGCCGTCCGCGCCCTGCGGCCAGGGCTGGTCGAGGTCGAGCTCGCCGAGGCCGTCCTCCAGCTCGGCCAGCGACCCCGTCATGGCCAGCCGCTTGCGCATCTCGGAGCCGACCGCAAAACCCTTCAGGTACCAGGCGACGTGCTTGCGGAAGTCGATGACGCCGCGCGTCTCGTCGCCGATCCACTCGCCCAGCAGCGCGGCGTGCCGCAGCATGACGGCGGCGACCTCGCGCAGCCCGGGCGCCTTGGGTGCGCCGGTGCCTTCGAAGGCGGCCACCAGATCGCCGAAGAGCCAGGGGCGGCCGAGGCAGCCGCGGCCGACGACCACGCCGTCGCAGCCGGTCTCGCGCATCATCCGGACGGCGTCGTCGGACGACCAGATGTCGCCGTTGCCGAGCACCGGGATCTCCGGGACGTGCTCCTTCAGGCGCGCGATGGCGTCCCAGTCGGCGGTGCCGCCGTAGTGCTGAGCGGCCGTGCGGCCGTGCAGGGCGATGGCGGTGACGCCCTCCTCGACGGCGATCCGGCCGGCGTCGAGGAAGGTGATGTGGTCGTCGTCGATGCCCTTGCGCATCTTCATCGTGACGGGCAGGTCGCCGGCGCCGGTGACCGCCTCGCGCAGGATGGCGCGCAGGAGAGGGCGCTTGTACGGGAGCGCGGAGCCGCCGCCCTTGCGGGTGACCTTGGGGACGGGGCAGCCGAAGTTCAGGTCGATGTGGTCGGCGAGGTCCTCCTCCGCGATCATGCGGACGGCCTTGCCGACGGTGGCCGGGTCGACGCCGTACAGCTGGATCGAGCGCGGCTTCTCGGTCGCATCGAAGTGGATCAGCTGCATGGTCTTCTCGTTGCGCTCGACCAGTGCCCGGGTCGTGATCATCTCGCTGACGAAGAGGCCCTTGCCGCCGGAGAACTCCCGGCACAGCGTCCGGAACGGGGCATTGGTGATCCCGGCCATCGGCGCGAGCACCACGGGGGGCTGCACCGTATGCGGACCGATTCGCAGCGAAGTCATGGAAGTCATTGTCCCGCACTGCGCGGGTGCCCCTGCCAGGGCCGGAAGTCCCGGATCGTTGTAGCGTTCAACCATGGCCGAGCTCAGCCGCCGACGGCGTCTGCTCGTGCTGGCGATCTGCTGCATGAGCCTGCTGATCGTCAGCCTCGACAACACCGTCCTCAATGTCGCCCTGCCGTCCATGCAGCACGAGCTGGGCGCGTCGGTCTCCGGGATGCAGTGGACGATCGACGCCTACACGCTGGTGCTGGCGTCGCTGCTGATGCTGTCCGGGTCGACCGCGGACCGGCTCGGGCGGCGGCGGATATTCCTGGTCGGGCTGGTGGTGTTCGCCATCGGTTCGCTGTTGTGCAGCCTGGCGCCCGGCTTGGAATGGCTGGTGGCGTTCCGGATGGTGCAGGCGGTGGGCGGCTCGATGCTCAATCCCGTCGCGATGTCGATCATCACCAACACGTTCACCGAGCCCCGCGAGCGGGCCCGCGCCATCGGGGTGTGGGGCGGGGTCGTCGGCATCAGCATGGCGGCCGGGCCGGTGATCGGCGGGCTGCTGGTGCAGACCGTCGGCTGGCGCTCGATTTTCTGGATCAACGTCCCGATCGGCGCCCTCGCGCTCTTCCTCACCCTGCGCTACGTCCCCGAATCGCGCGCCCCCAAGCCGCGCCGCGTCGACCCGGTGGGCCAGCTGCTGGTGATCGCGCTGCTGGGCTCGCTGACGTACGCGATCATCGAGGCGCCGGAGGCGGGCTGGGCGTCGCCGGAGATCCTGGCGTTCGTGGTGGTGGCGCTGGTCTCGCTGGGGGCCCTGATCGGCTACGAGCGCCGGCGCCGCGAACCCCTTGTCGACCTGCGGTTCTTCCACAGCGCGCCGTTCAGCGGGGCGACCGTCATAGCGGTCTGTGCCTTTGCCTCGCTCGCCGGTTTCCTCTTCATCAACACCCTGTATCTGCAGAACGTGCGCGGGCTCTCCGCCCTGGACGCCGGGCTCTACATGATCCCCATGGCGGGTATGACGCTGATCTTCGCGCCGCTGTCGGGGCGGCTGGTCGGCAGCCACGGGCCCCGGCTGTCGCTGCTGCTGGCGGGGACGTTCATGGGGGCGAGCGGGCTGCTCTTCGCGGCGTTCGATGCGCAGGCGACGACGGCGCTGCTGTTCACCGGGTATGTGCTGTTCGGTATCGGGTTCGGGCTGGTCAATGCGCCGATCACCAACACCGCGGTGTCGGGGATGCCGCGCACCCAGGCGGGGGTGGCGGCCGCGGTCGCCTCGACCAGCCGTCAGGTGGGGCAGTCGCTGGGCGTGGCGGTGATCGGCGCCGTACTGGCGGGCGGGGCGGGGGCCGGCGCCACGGGGGCCGAGTTCCTCGCGGCCGGGCGCCCGGCCTGGTGGATCATCGCCGGGTGCGGTGCGGCCATTTTGCTGCTGGGCGCGCTGACGACCGGGCGGTGGGCGCTGCGGACGGCGCGGCGCACGGCGGAACTGTTCGAGGAGGAGCACCGGAACGGGCACGTCACGGCGAAGGCGTAGCCTGGCGGCGCCTCGCGAAGGCGTAGCCCGGCGGCGCCTCACATCCCGGTGAGCGCCAGCTTCTCCAAGCGTTCCAGGCGCTCGCGGGAGGCGTCGTCCACGGGTGTGTACGTCAGCACCTTCGGCCCGGGGTTGGGCCCCGTCCACAGGCTGCTGGCGGTGAGTTCCAGGATGCCGACCCGGGGGTGCCGGAAGACCTTGCAGGCGCTCAGGGGGCGCAGGACCTCGTGCTGCGCCCAGATCTCGCGGAACTCCGGCGACGCCTCGGTCAGCCGGGCGAGCAGCGCCTTCCAGGCGGGCTCGGCGAGGTGTCCGGCCATCGACGCACGGAACTTGGCGGCCATCACCCGCATCGTGGCGTCCAGATCGACCAGGCTGGCCCGCCACTGGGGGTGGGTGAACGCCAGCCACATGGAGTTGCGGTCCGCTTCGGGCAGCGCGTCGAGGTCGCACATCAGCTGCCCGAAGGTGCAGTTGTAGGCGAGGATGTCGAACCTGCTGTTCTGGACGGCGGCCGGGAACGGCGAGAGCTGGTGCAGCATCTGCCGCAACGCGGGCGACACGCCCGTGCATTCGGTGCCGGGCAGCGGGTCGACGGTCCCGGCCAGCGCGAAGAGATGGCTGCGTTCGGCGCGGTCCAGCAGCAGCGCGCGGGCGACCGCGTCCAGGACCTGGGGCGATACATGGATGTCCCGGGCCTGTTCGAGCCAGGTGTACCAGGTGACGCCGACCGCCCCGAGGTGGGCGACCTCCTCGCGGCGCAGCCCCGGGGTGCGGCGGCGGGCGCCGCGCGGCAGCCCCACCTGCTCCGGGGTGATCCGCTCCCGCCGGCTGCGCAGAAAGGCGGCCAACTCGGCCCGGCGGGCGGCGTCGTCGCGGGGCGCGGCGCCGTACCGTGGGGCGGCTCCGGCTCCGGCGGATATGGCAGCCTGCGTCAAGGTCGCGTCGACGGTCATGCCTCCAGCGTGCCGCAGGCGCCAGCCGGTTGCCAGGTAGCGCTGGTACCAGGATAAGGACACTCTGGTACCCGTCTGAGCGGTCGACGATCGTCGACTCCGTGAGCGATACCCGAGTTCGGACCACTGCCCCCGCAGCCCCACCCACGGCTGCCTCGCCCCGGTCGACGGCCACCCCGTTACTTACCGCGACAGGTCTGCTGACCGTCCTTCTGGGCGCGGCCCTGCCGATGATCGACTTCTTTATCGTCAATGTCGCGCTGCCGACCATCGACCACGATCTGCGCGCGGGCCCCGCGCTGCTGGAGATGGTGGTGGCGGGCTACGGCGTCGCCTACGCCATGCTGCTGGTCCTCGGCGGCCGGCTCGGCGACATGATCGGGCGCCGCCGGCTCTTCCTGTGGGGCCTGGCCGCGTTCGGACTGACCTCGCTCGCCTGCGGAGTGGCCCCGGACGCCTGGACGCTGGTGGCCGCCCGGGTGACCCAGGGCGCCGCGTCCGCGCTGCTGCTGCCGCAGGTGCTGGCCACCATCCAGGCCACGACCACCGGCAAGCACCGCGCCAAGGCCATGAGCCTCTACAGCGGGACGGCGGGCGTCGCCAGCGCCGTCGGCCAGGTGCTCGGCGGGCTGCTGGTCGCGGCCGACCTTGCGGGCACCGGCTGGCGTGCGGTCTTCCTGGTGAACGTGCCGATCGCCGCCGTGGCCTGGCTGCTTGCCGTCCGTACGGTCCCCGAGACCCGTTCCCCGCATCCGAGCCGGGTCGACGGCCCCGGCACCGCGCTGCTCGCCCTCGCCCTGATCACCCTGCTGCTGCCGCTGACCGAGGGCCGGGCGGCCGGGTGGCCCCTGTGGTCGTGGATCCTGCTGGCCGTCTTCCCCTTCGCCGCCACCGCGTTCCTCCTCGTCGAGCGCCGCGCCGAACGCGTCGGCCGCACCCCGCTCGTCCCTCCGTCCCTGCTGCGCATCCCGTCGGTGCACAGCGGCCTGTCCATGATCGTCCCGTTCTCGATCGGCTTCGGCGGGTTCATGTTCGTGGTGGCCGTGGCCCTCCAGACCGGCCTGCACTACGGCCCGTTCGCGGCCGGCCTGTCCCTCGCGCCTCTCTGCCTCACCTTCTTCCTCGCCTCGCTGGCGGGCCCCCGGCTGGTGCAGCGCTTCGGGCGGCGGGTGGTGATCGCCGGTTCGCTGATCCAGGGCACCGGGCTGCTCGTCCTGGCGCTGACCGTGTACGCCGGCTGGCCCGGCATCTCGGTGGCCGGACTCGCGCCGAGCATGGCGATCCTGGGGGCCGGCCAGGGCATGGTCCTGCCGACAGTGGTGCGCATCGTGCTGAGCGAGCTGCCGGTGGCGCAGGCCGGTGTGGGCGGCGGCGTCATGACCACCAGCCAGCAGTCCGGTCTCGCCCTGGGCGTGGCCACCCTCGGCACCCTCTTCCTCGCACTGCTGCCGTCGGTCGGCATCCGCGATGCGCTGCTCGCCGCCCTGCTGACCCAGCTGGCGATCGTCCTGGGCACGACCGTGCTCGCGCTACGCCTGCCGCGCACGGTGCGCTGACCTGCGGGAACGCGAGGGGAGACGGCAAGCTCACAGATGACGACTGACAGATATTGAAATCTGTCAGTCGTCATGCCATAGTGAATGCACCGGCCGGGCCGATGCGCCCTTCCGCTCACCGGCCCGGCCCGGTACCCCATCCCGTCCCTCCGCCCCCAGGAGACCGCTGTGCAGACCCGCACCCTCGGCACCACCGGCCCCCAGACCTCCGCCCTCGGCCTCGGCTGCATGGGCATGTCCGCCCTCTACGGCGACGCCGACCGCGCCGAATCCCTCGCCACCGTCCACGCCGCCCTCGAAGCGGGCATCACCCTGCTCGACACCGGCGACTTCTACGGCATGGGCCACAACGAACTCCTGCTCAACGAAGCCCTCGCGACGGCCCCCGCCGCCGCCCGCGAAAAGGCCCTGATCAGCGTCAAGTTCGGCGCCCTGCGCACCGTCGAAGGCGGCTTCAGCGGCTACGACGGCCGGCCGGACGCGGTGAAGAACTTCGCCGCGTACTCCCTCCAGCGCCTGGGCCGCGACCACATCGACGTCTACCGCATCGCCCGGGTCGACCCCGACGTCCCGGTGGAGGAGACCGTCGGCGCCATCGCCGAGCTGGTCGAGGCCGGACACGTCCGCCATATCGGCCTCTCCGAGGTCGGCGCCGAGACGCTGCGCCGGGCCGCAGCCGTCGCCCCGATCTCCGACCTCCAGATCGAGTACTCCCTCCTCTCCCGCGGCATCGAGGACGACATCCTGCCCACCGCCCGCGAGCTGGGCATCGGCATCACGGCCTACGGCGTCCTCTCCCGCGGTCTGATCAGCGGCCACTTCGGCCGCGACCGCAAGCTCGCCGCCAACGACTTCCGCGGGATGTCGCCGCGCTTCCAGGGCGAGAACCTCGCGCGCAACCTCGACCTGGTGGACGCGCTCCGCAAGATCGCGGAGCAGAAGGGCGCCACGGTCGCCCAGACCGCGATCGCCTGGGTGCTCTCGCGCGGCGAGGACATCGTCCCGCTGGTCGGCGCCCGCCGCCGCGACCGGCTGACCGAGGCGCTCGGCGCCATGGACCTCACGCTGGACGCCGACGACCTGGCCGCCATCGAGCGCGCGGTCCCGGCCGGCGCCGCCGCGGGCGAGCGCTATCCGGCCGAGCAGATGGCCCACCTGGACAGCGAGCGATGACCGCCCGGGACGACGGGCGCGGCCGCCAGGTACGGTCCGTAGTACCTGGCGGGCACATACCCGGTACGCAGGCACCCAGCGCACAGGCACTCGGTGTGCAGGCATCCGGTGTGCAGGCATCCGGCGCGGACGTACCCGGTGCGTGCGCCCACCGCGCGTCTGCCAGGCGTCCCCGCCCGTCGTCCTCGCCCGCTCTCCCGAAAGGCCGGCTCGTCCCATGGCCCCCGAGACACTGACCCCCGAGCGCATCCTCGAAGCCACCGAGGAGGTGCTGCGCCGCTACGGCCCGGCCAAGGCCACGGTCGTGGACGTCGCGCGCGCCCTGGGGGTGAGCCATGGCAGCGTCTACCGCCACTTCCGCACCAAGGCGGCGCTGCGGGAGGCGGTCACCGAGCGCTGGCTGGACCGTACGAGCCAGGAGCTCTCGGCGATCGTCACGGACCAGGGCCCGGCCGACGACCTCCTGCGCCGCTGGCTCGCCGCCCTCTTCGAGGCCAAGCGCCACAAGGCCGGCGACGATCCCGAACTCTTCGCCACCTACATGACATTGATCGGCGAGAGCGGCGGCGCGGTCGACCGCCATGTCACCGACCTCGAATCCCAGCTCACCACCATCATCGAAGCCGGCGTCTCCCAGGGCACCTTCCACACCCCCTCCCCCGCCACCGCCGCCCGCGCCGTCTTCTCCGCCACCGGCCGCTTCCACGACCCCTGTTACGCCCCCGAGTGGTCCCGCCCGGAGATCGAGGCCGACTTCGAGGCCGTACGGGAACTGATCCTGCGGGGGCTGCAGGCGTAGGACCGGCCGCCCGCACCCGCCCTGCGCACGTGCCACGCCGAGCCACGCCTAGCCGAGCCGAGCCGAGCCGAGCGCTGTGATCTTCGCGCGATCGGCATCCGTACCCGGTCGGTTCGTGCTGAGGATCGGTCATACTCGGTTCGCCTGAGCCACAACGGACCATGCGGGGGACAGAGATGAAGCCATTGTTGAGAGCGGCGGCCGGAACGGTCACCGCGCTTGCCGCCCTCTCGCTGACGGCGTGCGGCAGTTCATCGGACGGCACGGACGGCACGGACAAGAAGCCGAAGCAACAGCAGAGCACGCCCGCCGCCACCGCGCCGAAGAAGCGGATACCCGCGGCCTTCGACAACACCAAGGGATGGTCGGTCAAGGAGGGGAGCGGCGGCGAGGAGCTGGCCGGCCCCGTCATCGCGCCCGACGCGGGGCTGGTGCTCCTCCGGTCGAACGCCGCCGACGGCAAGAGCTCGCGCATCGTCGCTCACGACGCCAGGACCGGAGCGATCCGCTGGAGCAGCAAGCCGATGCCCCGGCCCACGTCCCCCGACGCCAGTACCACCACCGACGTCAAGGTGTTCGTGACGCACAAGGGCGGCAAGGAGTACGCCGTGCTCGCCGCCACCGGCAGCGAGGGCGGGGACTCCGTCAACAAGGCCGCCGGTGTGACCCGTCTCGCCACCTACGACACGGCCGCCACCGGCAAGCAGGTGGCACCGGTCAAGGAGACCACGTTCCCCGACCTGGCCTCCCATGGGTACACCGTCCAGCGGGACGGCGGCCAGGCCTTGGTGTCGCTGAACGCTTCCACGGCCGTGGTGGATGTGGTGTCGGGCAAGGTGACCACGTACGACGAGAAGAGCCCGGTCTTCAAGGCCCCCCGGCCGTGCCCCAACCTCATCGGATCCTGCGAGAGCGGCGCCCGGATCGTCGGGCAGACGCCGACCGGCCCCCTGGTCCGGGGCTTCCGGGCCTTCTGGGCGGCCGGCGGCTGGTTCAGCGGTGATGCCGTACCGGCCGGAGCGACCGCGAGCCAGGGCTCGGCCGATGTCACGGTCTACGGCACACCGGGCGGGCAAGCGGTGGCGGCCTGGCCGACCAAGAAGGCGATGACCAACGTAACGGTCTGGGCGGTGCACGACGGCCGTACCGGCAAGGTGATGGCCTCGGTCGCATGCACAGGGTCCGGGAACGACGACCAGTTGGAACCCACCGTGTCGACCGACGGCCGCTACGTGATCGCCGGTCCCACCGTCTTCGACGTTCAGGCGAAGCGCGGCCAGTGCTTCACGGCGAGCAGCGCCCGGAACGAGATCGAGGTGCTCGCGGTCGACAAGGACGGCACGGCGTACGGCAACGCCAAGGAGGTCGGCATCAGCGGAACCACCAATGCACCGGCCTCGGTGGATCTGGCCACGGGGAAGGCGTCCGCACTGCCGGAAGGGACGCTCGTACCGGATCTGATCGGCGCGGATGTAGCGGTCTTCGGCACGCACACGAGCGGCGGCGAACCCATCCTCGTCTATCCGCGCCGCTGACCACGGTCGCCGGCCGCCCGCGCCGCCGCGGCGTGGGCGGCCGACCCGCGGGGACGGCCCGCAGGGACGACCCGCGGGGACGGCCCGGAGACGCGGCCCGCAGCCGCTCCACGCGCGGTTCACACCGGCTCGGGCCGACCGGTGCACGCACCCACCCCCTATCCCCCGACCCCCAGGAACCGCAGCACGGCCAGCACCCGCCGGTGATCCGCATCCGCCTTCGGCAGATCCAGCTTCGCCAGGATGCTGTTGATGTGCTTGGCCACCGCGCTCTCGCTCACCACCAGTTGGGCGGCGATGCCCGCATTCGACCGGCCCTCGGCCATCAGGGCCAGGACGTCGCGTTCGCGGCCGGTGAGGCGTTCGAGGGGGTCGCTGGACCGCCGTACCAGGAGCTGGGCGACGACCTGCGGGTCCAGGGCCGTACCGCCGTCCGCCACCCGCCGCAGCGCCTCGATGAACTCCTCGACGTCCGCGACCCGTTGCTTGAGCAGATAGCCCACGCCGCTGGTGTTCGTCGCGAGCAGGTCGGCCGCGTAGCGCTCCTCGACGTACTGGGACAGCAGCAGCACGGCGGTGGACGGCCACTGCTGGCGGATCGCCAGGGCGGCGCGCACTCCCTCGTCCGTGAAGCCGGGCGGCATACGGACGTCGACGACCGCGATGTCCGGCCGGTGTTCCTCGACCGCCGCCAGCAGCCCCTGCGCCTCCCCCGCCTCGGCGGCCACCTCGAAGCCGGCCATTTCCAGCACTTTGACCAGCCCGATCCGCAGCAGGACGGAATCCTCGGCGATCACAGCACGTCTCACATCGGGCACGGCAGCTCCACGCTCATCATGGTCGGGCCCCCCACAGGGCTGCTCATCCGGAAAGTTCCGTCCACCGACCGGACCCGCTGGGCGAGCCCCTTCAGACCGGTCCCCTTGGACGTATCGGCGCCGCCCACACCGTCGTCGGCGATCACCACCCGAAGTATCCCGCCGAGCCGGGTGACCGTCACATCGGCCCGGGTCGCCTCCCGTGCGTGCTTGGCGATGTTGGTCAGCGCCTCGGAGACGACGAAGTAGGCGACGGCCTCGATGGCGGGCGAGGTGCGTTGAGGGAGGTCCGCCGGTATGTCGACGCGCAGGCGTACGGGCAGCGGGGCGCGGGCCGCCAGCCCCGACAGCGCGGCGTCCAGCCCCAGCTCGTCCAGGACGGCGGGGTGGAGGCCGCGGACGAGATTGTTCAGCTCCTCGATCGCGTCCTTCGCCTCGCGGTGCGCCGCATCGATCACCTCCCGCGCCTCCGGAGGCAGATCGGTGAGCGTGGCCTTGGCCAGCCCGAGGTTCAGGGCGAGCGAGACCAGCCGCTGCTGGGCGCCGTCGTGCAGATCCCGCTCGATACGGCGGCGCTCGGCGTCGGCGGCGTCCACCGCCCCGGCGCGGCTCTCGGTGAGGTCGACCACCCGTCGTTCCAGGTCCTCGCTCGGGTCGGGCCCCAGCAGGCCGGGGCCGAGGTGCGTCTCGAGGCGTACCAGGGCCCCGGCGAGGGCGGGTACCGCGGCGAGCGCGGCGAGGCCGGCGAGGGTGACGTAGAAGGCCCGGGTCGCGTAGCCGGGGTTGTCGGCCCGCCACTCCCAGGGAACCCCCCATATCCATCCGTACACCGTGGCGGCGGCCAGACCCGTCAGCAGCAGGGACAGCAGCAGCACCTCGAGGCTTCCGAACAGCGCCCCGACCAGGCAGTGGTATCCGAACTGCCGCTGCGGCCGCCGCCACCCCGCACGGGCGATGTCGATCCCGAGCAGCCGCCGGAAGCGCCAGCGTTCGGCGACGGTCAGCGCCGGAACGGAGAACACCGTCAGCATCAGCGCGAGGCCCAGGACCACCGGCACGCTGGTGTCCCGCCCCACGGCGATCTCCCACACAAGACCGAAGATCATGAACAGCAGGAACCCCGTGAGGAGGTGCAGCGGCACCCCCAGAGCGAGGAAGTACGTATCGCGGGTCAGGCGGGTGAGCGCGCGCCGCGGCCGGGGCGGGATTTTCATGATCCAACCGTACGTGCGGGGCGCCGCGACCTGCCATGAAGCCTGTTGCCGTACCGGGGGTGCAACTAGTGCCACCCCAAGTCGGAAAGCCTCGTTACCGACTGTGGCCGCCGCAACCTGGAGTGTTGATCACGAGCCCGACGGCCGGGTTCGTGACACCGAAAGAGACCTCCGCCATGGCCCTCACCGCCCTCAACTCCCCCGTTTCCCACGGCAGTTGCACCACTCGCGCGGCGGTACGGCTCAGCCCCGCCCGCCGTTGGCAGGGCCGGATCCTCGCCGGCGCCGGCCTCGTCCTCCTCCCCTGGCTCGGCTACCTCGCCGGCACCCTCCCGCCCGCCGAGGCGGCGGCCTGGGTGGCCCTGGACGCCCTGGAAGCCGCCTGTCTGCTGACCGCCGGCACCCGCCTCCTGCGCTCCGACCCCCGCCACCGCGCCCCCGCGGCCGCCGCGGCCGTCCTCCTCCTGGCCGACGCCTGCATCGACCTGGCCACCGCCGCCCCCGGCGCGGAACTGGCCGCCGCGACAGCCATGGCGTTGGCGGCGGAGCTTCCCCTGGCGGCCCTGTGCGCAACACTGGCGGCGCGCCCGGCCCGGGCCGCGCAGGGCGCCTGACCCGAGGCGTCCTAGGCGCTTGACCGGGGGCGTCCGAGGCACCCGACCGGGGCGGCCAGGGCACCTGCCCGGGGGGCGAGGTCACCTAGGGCACGCCCGAACAGAACCCGTAGGGGTGGCGAGGGCCCCCTGCGGGCCACAACGCGGCGGGGCCGAGGGGGTATTCCCACTTCCCGCACAAACAGACAACGGTGGTGCCGGGCCCCGTACGGGATCCGGCACCACCGTTGTCAGCGTTGTACGGCGTCAGCAGCGCAGCCGTTGATACGGCGTCAGCAGCCGAGCCGATGGTGCGGCGTCAGCAGCCGAGCAGTCGGCCGCCCAGGTAGGACTGGATCTGGTCCAGGCTCACCCGCTCCTGCTTCATCGTGTCGCGCTCGCGCACCGTGACGGCGTTGTCGTCGAGGGTGTCGAAGTCGACCGTGACGCAGAACGGCGTGCCGATCTCGTCCTGGCGGCGGTAGCGGCGGCCGATGGCGCCCGCGTCGTCGAACTCGATGTTCCAGTTCTTGCGCAGGTCGGCGGCGAGCCCCTTGGCCTTCGGGGAGAGCTGCGGGTTACGGGACAGCGGCAGGACCGCGACCTTGACCGGCGCCAGGCGCGGGTCGAGGCGCATGACCGTGCGCTTCTCCATCTTGCCCTTGGCGTTGGGGGCCTCGTCCTCGATGTACGCGTCGAGCATGAAGGCGAGCATCGCGCGGTTCACACCGGCGGCCGGCTCGATGACGTACGGAGTCCAGCGCTCGCCGGCCTCCTGGTCGAAGTACGACAGGTCCTGGCCGGAGGCCTTGGAGTGCGCCGAGAGGTCGAAGTCCGTCCGGTTGGCCACACCCTCCAGCTCCGAGAACTCGGTGCCGCCGAAGTTGAAGCGGTACTCGATGTCAGCGGTGCGCTTGGAGTAGTGCGAGAGCTTCTCGGCGGGGTGCTCGTACCAGCGGATGTTCTCCTCGCGGATGCCGAGGTCGCGGTACCAGTTCCACCGCTGCTCCATCCAGTACTCCTGCCACTGCTCGTCCTCGCCCGGCTTGACGAAGAACTCCATCTCCATCTGCTCGAACTCGCGGGTGCGGAAGATGAAGTTGCCCGGCGTGATCTCGTTACGGAACGACTTGCCCATCTGGGCGATGCCGAACGGCGGCTTCTTGCGGGAGGTCTGCTGCACCTGGGCGAAGTTGGTGAAGATGCCCTGGGCGGTCTCGGGGCGCAGGTAGGCGACCGAGGCGGTGTCCTGCGAGGGGCCGAGGTGGGTGGAGAGCAGGCCGGAGAACTGCTTGGGCTCGGTGAAGCCGCCCTTGTTGCCGCAGTGCGGGCAGTTGATGTCGGCGAGGCCGTTCTCGGGGAGCTTGCCGTGCTTGGCCTCGTACGCCTCCTCCAGGTGGTCGGCGCGGAAGCGCTTGTGGCAGGAGGTGCACTCGGTGAGCGGGTCGGTGAAGGTGGCGACGTGGCCGGACGCCTGCCACACCTCGGGGGCCAGGATCACCGACGAGTCGATGCCGACGACGTCCTCGCGCGAGGTGACCATGGCGCGCCACCACTGGCGCTTGATGTTTTCCTTGAGCTCGACGCCGAGCGGACCGTAATCCCAGGCAGCCCTGGAGCCGCCGTAGATCTCACTGCAGGGGTATACGAAGCCACGGCGCTTGCTCAGGCTGACGATGGTATCGATCTTGTCGGCGGCCACGGTGCTCTCTTCATTACGACGACGAACGATGAATAGGGCAGCGCCCTGCGCCTCCGTGTGGGGTGGTGGTCAGGAGACGGGCGGGCGAATAGTTCAGGGTACCGGCGGCCGTACCCCCTGGATCAAATCGGTTCCGGCCCGTTGTCGGGCCGCTCACACCGACCCCGGCCTTGTTGACAATCGTTTCCAGTTTTGTTGAAAATGACTGTCATGAACGTACGCCGTCAGATATCCACCGCAGCGGTCGCCGGGGTCTCGGTGCTCGGCCTGCTGGCCCTCTCCGCCTGCTCCACCTCGAGTGGCGCCCGCACCGCGGACGGCAGGCTGCGGGTGACGGCGTCCTTCTACCCCCTGCAGTTCCTCGCCGAGCAGATAGGCGGCAAGCACGTCGAGGTGTCCAACCTCACCAAGCCGGGTGTCGAGCCGCACGACCTGGAGCTCAAGCCGAAGCAGACCGCCCAGCTCGGCGAGTCCGGCGCGATCGTCTACCTCAAGGGCCTGCAGCCCGCCGTGGACGCAGCGGTCGAGCAGTCCGGCGTCGAGAACGTCGCCGACGCGGCCTCCCTCACCCGCCTCGAAGCACACGGCAACGAGGTCGACGGCCACCACCACACCACGGGCGACAACCACTCCGGCCACTCCGGCGAAGAGGGCGCGAACGACCCGCACATCTGGCTCGACCCGGTGAAGTTCGCCGAGGTCGCCAAGGGCGTGGGCAAGACCCTGGCCAAGGCCGACCCGGCCCACAAGGCCGACTACCGGAAGAACACCGACGCGCTGGTGACGAAGCTGAACCGGCTGGACACGGACTTCCGCGACGGCCTGAAGAACAAGGCGTCCGACACCTTCATCACCACCCACGCGGCCTTCGGCTACCTCGCCGAGCGCTACGGGCTCACCGAAGAGGCCATCAGCGGCATCGACCCCGAGTCCGAGCCCAGCGCCAACCGCATCAAGGACCTGCACACCCTCGCCGCCGAGCACCACGTCTCCACGGTCTTCTTCGAGACGATCGCCAACCCGGCCACGGCCAAGGCGCTGGCCGGCGATCTGCATCTGAAGACCGACGTCCTCGACCCGCTCGAGGGGATCACGGACACGTCGCGCGGCAAGGACTACTTCGGCGTGCAGCGGGCCAATCTCGCCGCCCTCCAGAAGGCGCTCGGCAGCAAATGACGGAGGTCACCATGAACGAGTCGCACCCCCCACAGGTCATCGATCTGCGCGCCGCCACCGCCTCGCTGGGCGCCCGCCCGGTGCTGCGCGGTGTCGACCTGACCGTCCGCTCCGGCGAGGTCGTCGCCCTGCTCGGGGCCAACGGCTCCGGCAAGTCGACCGCCGTGCGCTCCGTCATCGGCCAGGTCCCGCTCACCGGCGGCGAGCTGTCCCTCTTCGGCACGGAGTTCCGGCGCTTCCGGGACTGGGCCCGCATCGGCTACGTGCCCCAGCGCACCACCGCCTCCAGCGGCGTCCCCGCCACCGTCCGCGAGGTCGTCACGGCCGGCCGGCTGGCCCGTACGAAGCTGGGCATCCTGCGCAAGGCCGACCGGGCCGCCGTCCACCGCGCCCTGGAGCTGGTGGGCATGGCGGACCGCGCCAAGGACTCCGTCAACGCGCTCTCCGGCGGCCAGCACCAGCGGGTGCTGATAGCCCGCGCCCTGGCGGGCGAACCGGAACTGCTGATCATGGACGAGCCGATGGCCGGCGTCGACCTGGCCAGCCAGGAGGTGCTCGCGAGCGCGCTGCGCGAACAGGTCGCCCGCGGCACCACCGTCCTGCTCGTCCTGCACGAGCTGGGACCGCTGGAGCCGCTGATCGACCGCGCGGTGGTGCTGCGCGACGGCTGCGTCGTCCACGACGGCCCGCCGCCCGAGGCCGTGGGCCAGCACGCCCTGCCCGGCCACGACCACGTCCACCCGCACGCCGACGCGGCCGCGGAACCGATCCGGACGGGACTGCTGACCTGATGGAAATCCTCGACTACGCCTTCATGCAGCGGGCCCTGCTCGCCGCCCTGATCGTCGGCGTCACCGCCCCCGCGATCGGCATCTACCTCGTCCAGCGCCGCCAGGCCCTGATGGGCGACGGCATCGGCCATGTCGCCCTCACCGGCGTCGGCCTCGGCTTCCTCCTCAACACCAGCCCCGTCTGGGTCGCCACGGCGGTCGCCGTCGTCGGCTCGGTCGTCATGGAGCTGATCCGCTGGTACGGCAAGACCCGCGGCGACCTCGCGCTGGCCATGCTGTTCTACGGCGGTATGGCCGGCGGCGTGATGCTGATGAACCTCTCCGACGCGGGCTCCAACGCCAACCTCAGCACCTATCTCTTCGGCTCGATCACCACGGTCTCGCCGCAGGACATGGTCACGATCTGCGTCCTGGCGGCCCTGGTGCTGGCGATCACCGTCGGGCTGCGCCGTCAGCTGTTCGCGGTCTGCCAGGACGAGGAATTCGCCCGGGTGACCGGCCTGCCCGTACGGCTGCTGAACCTCCTGGTCGCCGTCACCGCCGCGGTCACCGTCACCGTCGCCATGCGGGTCGTCGGCCTGCTGCTGGTCAGCGCCCTGATGGTGATCCCCGTCGCGGCCGCCCAGCAGCTCAGCCGCAGCTTCGCGGTGACCTTCGCGGCCGCCCTCGGGATCGGCGTCACGGTCACCCTCACCGGCACCGCCACCTCGTACTACGTGGACGTCCCGTCCGGCGCGACCATCGTCCTCTTCGCGATCGGCCTCTTCGTGCTCTTCACCGCCCTCGCCGCGCCGCTGGCGAAAAAACGCGCCAGGACTGCCGCGAGTACGGGCAAGGGGTGCACCCTGGAGGTACCTGGCAGCCGCACCCCCGCCGCAGACGACGTCAGCGTGTGACGGACGGATCCACGGGCACGCGGATCCACGGACACCGAGACGGCGGAGACGACGAAGACAACGCAGTCAGCCGAAGGTGTAAGCGTTCCCCCAGGGTTCCGGTCATCACCTGGCACAATGGCCGACGCACGTGGCAGGGGAATTCCTGACAGTCCTGACGTCCTAGGAGGCAACGGTGGCGACGAGCGCGGGATCTCCGGTACGCGGCCGGTCGACGCGGCAGCGGACCGCGGTGTCGGCCGCACTCGACGAGGTCGACGAGTTCCGCAGCGCGCAGGAACTCCATGACATGCTCAAGCACCGGGGCGATTCGGTCGGGTTGACCACCGTCTACCGAACGCTCCAGTCGCTCGCCGACGCCGGCGAGGTCGATGTACTGCGCACCAGCGAAGGCGAGGCCGTCTACCGCCGGTGCAGCACCGACGATCACCATCACCACCTGGTGTGCCGCGCCTGCGGCAAGGCCGTCGAGGTCGAGGGCCCGGCGGTCGAGAAGTGGGCCGACCAGATCGCCGCGGAGCACGGTTTCCGCGATGTCGCGCACACCATCGAGATCTTCGGGACGTGCGGAGACTGCGCGGAGCGGGCTGCGGAGCAGAAGTAGCACCACGCATACGGAGCGGGCCGCCTTCTTCGGAAGGCGGCCCGCTCCGTGTGCGTTTCCCCGGTGGTCGTTTCCCCGGTGGTCGTTTCCCGTGTGGTCGTTTCCGTTGACAGATCTGTCAGGTACACGCCGGTGTTAACCTTCGCCGAGGCATCGGCGCGGATCTTCGCGCACCACGGGGGTACGCATGCTCGTTCTCGGGGAGTTCTGTCCCCCGTCGGCCTCCGGCCCGCAACGGCGCAGCCGGCGTACCCGCGGCGGCGCCATGAACGAGAGAGAACGCCGACATGTTCACCCGCCGCCTGCTCGCCGCAGCCGTCCTCGCTGCGACGCTGACCACGCTCACCTCCTGCAAGGGCGAGGACGCGCCCGCGTCGGCCTCCCCGGAGGCCACCGCACCGTCCGCCTCGTCCCCGGCGCCCGCACCGTCCGGCACGCCGACGTCCTCACCGAGCCCCTCGGCCTCGCCCTCGAAGGACCTGTCGGCCGACCCTGAGCCGTCCTCCGACTGCACGCCCCGCACACTGGCCAAGGGCCACCGGATGGTGCAGCTCACGGGCGCACCGGCCGGCGGCACCGTGCCCGCCAGGGAGGCGAAGTTCGCCTGCGACCCCAACGGCGGAGGATATGCGGGGACGGGGAAGGCTGCCCGGCTGCGGCTCGCCTCCGGCGCCACGGCCGAGCTGAGCACCGGCGCGGTCGACCACCGTACGGCGACCCTCGCCCAGCTGACCGCGCACCTCACCGCCTGCCTGCGGCACGAGACCGTCGAGCAGCCGCTGGCCTGCTCGGGCGACCTCTACGAGATCACCGTGAACGGCTCCGGTGACGTCACGCACCTCAGCGAGCTCTGGCACTCCTGACGCCCGCGGCCCGGCCCCCCGTACAGCGGGAAGCCGGGCCGCCCCGTCTCACGTCGCGGACTCGCCCGCCGCCAACTGCGCGCCACCGAACCGGCGGTCCCGCTTCGCGTACTCCAGGCACGCCTCCCACAGGTTCCGGCGGTCGAAGTCCGGCCACAGAATGTCCTGGAAGACCATCTCGGCGTAGGCGCTCTGCCAGATCAGGTAATTCGACGTCCGCTGCTCGCCCGACGGCCGCACGAAAAGATCCACGTCCGGCATGTCCGGGTAGTACATGTACTTCGCGACGGTCTTCTCGTTCACCTTCGACGGGTCCAGCTTTCCGGCCCGTACGTCCGCGGCGATGGCCGCCGCGGCATCCGCGATCTCCGCGCGACCGCCGTAATTCACGCAGAAATACAGCGTCATCGCGTCATTGTTCTTGGTCTGCTCCTGGGCGATCTGGAGCTCCTGCACCACGGACTTCCACAGCTTCGGCATCCGCCCGACCCAGCGGATACGGATACCGAGCGCATCCATTTCGTCACGGCGCCGGCGGATGACGTCCCGGTTGAAGTTCATCAGGAACTTGACCTCGTCGGGCGACCGCTTCCAGTTCTCCGTGGAGAAGGCGTAGAGCGAAAGGTTCTTCACGCCCATTTCGATGCAGCCCTTGAGGACGTCCAGGACGACGGCCTCGCCGACCTTGTGGCCCTCGGTGCGCGGCAGCCCGCGCTCCTTGGCCCAGCGGCCGTTGCCGTCCATCACGACCGCCACGTGGTTCGGGACGAGTTCGCCGGGAATCTTCGGCGGACGCGCACCGGACGGGTGCGGCTCGGGCGTCTCGTACTCGCGCCGGTTACGCCCCAGAATCCCGCGTCGTGCCATGCGCCCCACAACTCCTATGTGCCTTGACGTACGTATCTGTATTGCGGGCCGATCCTTCTTGGGAACCGGCCCGTTCCGAGGGTCGTTCTTCGAGGTCGTTCGCTACTTCTCTACGTACCGGAGAGAGCGCAGGCCCCGCTCCAGGTGCCACTGCAAATACGCCGCGACCAGCCCGCTGCCCTCCCGGACATGGCGCGCCTCACACGCATCAGCCGTCTCCCAGTCACCGGTCAGCAGCGCGCCCAGGAGGACGATGGCCTCCGAGGAGGGTACGACGCTCCCCGGCACCCGGCAGTCCCCGCAGATCACACCGCCCGACGCGACCGAGAAGAACCGGTTGGGACCGGGCATTCCGCACCGCGCGCAGCTGTCGAAACTTGGCGCATAACCGTTCACGGCGAGCGAGCGCAGCAGGAAGGCGTCCAGCACGAGGTGCGGCGCGTGCTCGCCGCGGGAGAGCGTGCGCAGCGCGCCGACCAGCAGCAGGTACTGCTGGACGGCCGGCTCGCCCTCGTGGTCGGTGAACCGCTCGGCCGTCTCCAGCATGGCCGTTCCGGCCGTATAGCGGGCGTAGTCCTGCACGATCCCGCCGCCGTACGCCGCGATCGTCTCGCTCTGCGTGCACAGCGGCAGCCCGCGCCCGATCAGCTCGCCGCCCCGCGCGAAGAACTGCACATCGACGTGCGAGAACGGCTCCAGCCGCGCCCCGAACTTCGACTTCGTCCGCCGCACACCGCGGGCCACGGCCCGCACCCGCCCGTTGCCCCGGGTCAGCAGCGTGATGATCCGGTCCGCCTCACCGAGCTTCTGGGTGCGCAGCACGATGCCGTCGTCGCGGAACAGACTCATGGAGACATTCTCGCGTATGGGCGAGCGGGCGTGGGCACCGGAGAGATTTCACTGTTCGTATCCTCTCGGTGACGTAGCGGCACTAGCCTCCTTCCGGAAAGGAAGGTGGCGCCCATGCCCAATCGCCGACCTCGCGAGACGCAGGAGGCCGGGTGGGAGTTCCTGGCCTCGGAACTCAGAGATCGCCGGTTGTCGGCCGGCTTGACCCAGGAGGAGCTCGGGAGGCGGGTGTTCGTCTCCGCCGCCTACATCGGCGCATTCGAGGCAGGGTGGCGCAAGCCGTCGCCGGAATTGGCGGCCCAGCTCGACGTCACACTGGAGACCGACGGATTCTTTGAGCGGCTGTGCCGGAAGCTGCTGGAGAAGTCACCGTTCGCGGCGTATTTCGCGAAGGCCGCGGAGCTGGAGAAGCTCGCCACGAAGATCTGCGACTTCGAGTCGATGACGGTGCCTGGGCTGTTGCAGACAAAGGCGTACGCGCGGGCCCTGACGATCGCGGGCAATCCACTCGCGGAGGACGAGTACATCGAGGGGAAGGCGTCGTCCCGGATAGCGCGGGCCTGCATCCTCGACAACACCCCACGGCTCGACTACAGGCCGATCCTGCACGAAGCCGTGCTGCGTGTACCCGTGGGCGGTCCGGTCACCATGGCCGAGCAGTTGGACCACATCGCCCGGCTCATCCGCGACCGCAGGACCCTGATGCAGATCCTCCCCTTCGCGGCGGGGCCGGTCCCCTTTATCGGCCGGATGCTGAAGCTCATGGAATTCGAGGACGCCCCGCCAACGGTCTATACGGAAGGCGCGTATTCGGGCAATTTGCTGGACGAACCGGCCACGGTGAAGCGCGTACAGAAGGACTACGATCTGCTGAGGGCCGTCGCCCTGTCTCCGGAGGCGTCCCTCTCCCTGATCGAATCGGCGGCTGAGGAATACAGACGATGCGCGAGTACAACTTGAGCAGCGCTCAGTGGCGCAAGAGCAGTTACAGCGACGGGCACGGCGGCGACTGCATCGAAGTCGCCCACGACTTCCCCGGCGCCGCCCACTGGCGCAAGAGCAGCTACAGCGACCACAACGGCGGCGACTGCCTGGAGGTCCGCGACGACCGCCCCGGCGTCGTCCCCGTCCGCGACAGCAAGGACCCCCACGGCCCGGTCCTGGTCATATCGGCCGCAAGCTGGTCCACGTTCGTGAACAGCATCAAGACCGCTCCATCACCGGCAAGTTAATACCGCATCAATAAACGTCTCGGCCCCGCCGTCGTCCCCACGACCGCGGGGCCGCAACACGTAACCCTCTGCCGCACAAAGGGCGGAATGCGACCTTCTGCATTTCTCACGCAGGCCTTACCGGGGGCCTCACAGGACGTCATGTCCCCGGTAGCATCGCGTGATGATCGGCAACACACCGCTGTGTGCCGGTCACCACATTCCCCCACCCGAGGATCCCGATGACATCCATACCCGAGGCGCTGTTGTGGTGCCTCAGCGCTGGAACGGCCGCCGCCTTGGTGCTCGCGGCCTTTGTGATCCGCGCGAGGATGCAAAGCGCCGCCTTGAGACAGCGCCTCAGCACCGCTGAGGAGCAGAACTCCGCCTCACTGCACGCCAATACGGAGCTGACGGCCCGGCTGCGGGCGACCGAGGCCGAGATCCGGCATCTGGCGGGGGCCCGCCTCCCCGATCTGACCCTGGCACTGGCGCATCCGCACGTGCCCGTACGGGGGCTGCTGGACTCCCGGTTCGCCGGGTCGGAGACCGACCAGGCACTGAACAACGTGCTGGAGCAGATCGCCGAGGCGGTCGCCAAGGAGCGGGAACGCGTCGACGCCGCGGCGCAGTCCACGCTGCGGGGCGCGACCACCACCATCCAGGCGCTGCTCTACCAGCTCCAGACCCAGCTGCAGGGGATGCAGCACCGCTACGACGACCCGAACGTCGCGCAGGATCTCCTGGCGGCGGACTTCCTCAACGAGCAGGCGCTGCGGCGTATTCAGGCGACGGGTGTGGTCTGTGCCGCCTGGCCGGGGCTGACCCGTGAGGACTCCTACCTCGCCGAGCTCGTCGTCGGCGCCACCTCCCGGCTGCGCGGCTACGAGCGCGTACAGGTCACCAACCAGCTGCGCGACCCGATCGCCGTCGTCGCCCGAGCGGTCGAGCCGATCGCGATCACCGTCACCGAGCTGCTGGCCAACGCGCTGCACCACTCGCACCAGGAACTGCCCGTCAACGTCACCCTCCAGCAGGGCAACCGCGGTGCCTCGGTCATCATCGACGACTACGGCGTCGGGATGCACGAGGAGGAGCTCAAGCACGCCGCGACGCTGCTGTCCGGTGACGGCGACCTGATGCTCACCCAGCTCGGCGACCCGCCACGCACCGGGTTCGCGGCGGCGGGCCAGCTGGTCCGGCAGTACGGCTACCGGGTGCACATCGAGGCGTCCCCGTACGGCGGGGTGCGCGCGATCGTCTACATCCCGGGCGACCCCCTGCTCACCATCCTCGACGAGAGCCAGCAGCCCATGTCCGTAATGGCTCCTGTTCCGCACCGATCCGGCGCACAGGACCGGGGCACCCTGCCGACCCGCAACCCGGGTCGCGCCGCGCACCAGTCCCCGGCTCCCGCCGCCTCGCCCGCCTCCCCTCCGGCGCCCAACCCGGCGGATCTGTACGACACCAGTTCTTTCGCCGCTCCCGCTCCCGCGCCCGCGCCCGCTCCCGCTCCCGCGCCTGCAGCCGCGCCCGCCGCCGGGCCCCTCGCGGGGGACGAGCCCGAGCTTCCGCGTCGCCGCCGCCGTAATCCGGTGTCCGAGCACGACCAGAACGCCCTGCGCAGCGAACCGCAGTCCGCGCGCACCCCGGAAGAGACCGCTTCCCGCTGGGCCGCACTCCAGCAGGGCACCGAATCCGGGCGGGCCGCAGCACAACAGTCACAGCCCCCTCGCAGTACCGAAGGGAACCCCCAGTCATGAACACCCCCGCCCCCGCTCGCCGCCGCAACATCGAGGACAAGTCCTGGGTGCTGGCGCCTCTCCTGGAGCTGCCGCATGTTATCCACGCAGCCGTTATTTCCGGTGACGGATTCATCGAGGGCTCCTCGCCCGGTCTCCAGCGGGACGCCGCCGAGGGCGTGGCGGCCATGATGTCCGCGCTCCAGGGCGCCGGACGCGCGGTGACCGCGGCCTTCGCCGAGCAGCAGGACGCCAAGCTGCGGCAGACGGTGATCGAATCCGAGGAGGGCTGGGTCTTCGCGATACCCGCCGGCGAGAACACCTGCCTGGCCGTCTTCGCGGCGCCCGATGTGAACATGGGCGTCGTCGCGCACCATATGCAGATCCAGGTGTCGACCCTGGGCGCCAAGGTCATGAGCAGCCCGGCGCGAGATCTGGGCAACTCCGCATGACCCCCCGCCAGAGCAACAGGCGCCTCGTACCGGCCTATCTGGCCACCGGCGGCCGCGCCCGCCCCAGCCGCAACACCCTGGACCGGCTCTCCCTGCTGCACAGCGCGGGGATGCCGGTCACCAGTGAGGTCCGCCCCGAAGAGCGGCGCATCCTGGAACTGTTGCAGCCGGGGGCCTTGTCTCTGGCGGAGGTCGCCGCCCACCTTCAGCTGCCCGTCAGCGTGGTGAAGGTGCTGGTGGCCGATCTCGTCGATGCCGGGCGGCTGTTCGCCCGTGTCCCCATTCCCGAAGCCGAGCAATTCGACCGGCAGATCCTGGAGAGGGTTCTCGATGGACTCCGCTCTCTCAAGTCCTAGCACCGGCGGCATGTACCTTTCCGGCGCCGACCAGACACTCGTCAAGCTCCTGGTCGCGGGGCCTTTCGGAGTCGGCAAGACCACGCTCATCCGTACGCTGTCCGAAACCCCGCCGCTGCACACCGAAGAGGTCATGACGCAGACCGGCGCGGTCGTCGACGATCTCGCCGGCGTCCGGGACAAGACCACCACCACCGTCGCGATCGACTTCGGGCGGCTGACGCTGCCCGGAGACCTGGTGCTGTATCTCTTCGGCACCCCGGGGCAGAAGCGTTTCCGGCCGCTGTGGGCGGACATCGCGCGCGGCGCGCTGGGCGCCCTCGTCCTCGCGGACACCCGCCGGCTGGCGGACTCCTTCGAGGTGATGGACATCATCGAGGAGGCCGGGCTGCGCTACGCGGTCGCGGTCAACGCCTTCCCCGACGCGCCGCACTACGACGTCGACAAGCTCCGGGAGGCCCTCGATCTGCACCCGGACACGCCGCTGGTGCTGTGCGACGCCCGGGACCGTGGCCAGTCCGTCGACGCGTTGATCGCGCTGGTCTCGCATGTGCTGGCGCACACGCCCCAGGAAAACCAGTAGGGGCGCAGGACAACCGGCCGGCGCGTTCACGCCCCCGTGACGGCCCTGAGCGCGGCACTGGCATGCCCCTGACACCCCCGTCGTCCCAGGAGAATTCGTGACATCCCCGCACCCCCCCGGTGCCACTCCCCCGCCCGGCTGCCCGGCGCACGCCCACGGCGGCGTCGACACCGGCGGCGGCATCGACACCAGCGGCTGGCAGCAGCCCGCCCACCACCCGCTCGGCCGGCCCGATCCCTACGCCCCCCTCAAGCTGTACGGGCCGGAGTTCGCCGCCGAACCGAACCGGTTCTACGACTATCTGCGCCAGTACGGCGCGCTGGCGCCCGTCGAGATCGCCCCCGATGTGACGGCCATGCTGGTCATCGACTACCGGGCCGCGCTGGACCTGCTGAACGACACCGCCACCTGGTCCAAGGACTCCCGGGACTGGCAGAAGTCCGTCCCGGCCGACTCCCAGGTCATCCCGATGCTGGGCTACCGGCCCAACGCCCTGTTCAACGACGGCGAGACGCACCGGCGCTACCGGCAGGTCATCTCCGAGAGCTTCGAGCTGGTCGAACCGCACATCCTGCGCGCCAAGGTCCGGCACGCGGCGGACACCCTCATCCAGGCGTTCGGGGCCAACGGTGAGGTCGATCTCATCGGCGAGTACGCCCGGCGGCTGCCGCTGATGATGTTCAACGACCTCTTCGGGATGCCGGACTCCTACAACGACCGTCTGATCTCGGCGATCGGCGGGCTGATGGAGGCCGCCGATCCCGAGTCGGCCGCCACTGCGGACGCCGCGTTCACCTCCTACATCATGGAACTGATCGCGGCGAAGAAGGCCCAGCGCGGGCCGGACCTCACCTCCTGGTTCATGGACCACCCCAACGGGCTGTCCGACGAGGAAGTGATCCCGCAGATCGTTCTGACGATGGCGGCGGGCAACGAACCGCTGACCAACCTCATCGGCAACGCGCTCTCGCGGATGCTGTCCGACGACCGTTACTACAACACCCTCTCCGGCGGCGCCCTCACCGCGCAGGACGCCATCAACGAGGTGCTGTGGAACGACCCGCCGATGACCAACTACTCGGCGCACTACCCCCGCCGCGATGTGTTCTTCCACGGCACCTGGGTACGCCAGGGCCAGTTGGTACTGGTCTCCTACGCCGCCGCCAACGGCCAGTTCGGTACGACGACGCTCGATCAGACGCGTACGGGCGGCGGCTCGCACCTGGCATGGGCGTCGGGACCGCACGCCTGCCCCGTCCAGCGGCATGCACTCGTGATCGCCACCACGGCGATCGAGCGGCTCACCGCGTGGCTCTCCGACATCGAACTCGCGGTGACACCCGACAAGTTGGAGTGGCGTCCCGGCGCCTTCCACCGTGCACTCGCAGCCCTTCCGGCCCGTTTCACCCCCATCACCCCCGATCAGGCAGGAGCTACCCCATGGGACAGCAGCCCGTCGTCATCGACCCGACCGGAGCCGATATCCACGGAGAGGCAGCCCGCCTCCGCGAGCTAGGCTCCGCGGTCCTCATAGAGATACCCGCCGGCGTCCAGGCCTGGGCCATCACCAGTCACTCCCTCCTCAAGGACCTGCTGACCGACCCCCGGGTCTCCAAGGACCCGCGCCAGCACTGGCCCGCCTGGCAGCGCGGCGAGTACCACGACAGCTGGCTGCAGACCTGGGTCGGCGTCACCAATATGTTCACCGCATACGGCGCGGACCACCGCCGGCTGCGCAAGCTGATCGCCCCGGCGTTCACCGCGCGCCGCACCGACGCGATGCTCCCGCGCGTCGAGCGGATCACCGCCGCGCTGCTGGACGAGCTCACCGCCGTCCCGGCCGGAGAGGTCGTCGACCTCCGCGCGACCTTCTCTCACCGCCTCCCCATGCAGGTCATCTGCGAGTTGTTCGGCGTGCCGGACGGCGACATGCGCGCCGAGCTGTCCCGGCTCTCCGATGCGATCATGGACCCCACTCTCACCCCCGAACAGGCCGGTCAGACGGCCATCGAAGTCCATACGCTGCTCAGCAACCTGGTCGCCCTCAAGCGGGAGACCCCCGACGACGACCTGACCAGCCTGCTCGTCAGCGCGCGGGACGACGACGGCGAGCGGATGACCGAGACGGAGCTGGTCGACACCCTCCTCCTGGTCATCGTCGCCGGTCACGAGACGACCGTGGACCTGATCGGCAACGCGGTGCACGCCCTGCTCACGCACCCCGAGCAGCTCGAACTTGTCCGCAGCGGCAAGGCCTCCTGGAACGACGTCATCGAGGAGACCCTCCGCTGGGACCCCAGCATCGCCAATCTCCCGCTGCGCTTCGCGGTCGAGGACATCGAGATCCCGGGCGGCCCCACCATCCGCAAGGGCGAGGCGATCATGCCGTCGTACGTGGCCGCCGGCCGCGACCCCGAGCAGCACAGCACCACGGCCGCCGACTTCGACATCCAGCGCCCCGGCCAGGAACACCTCGCCTTCGGCTACGGCGTCCATCACTGCCTGGGCGCCCCGCTCGCCCGCATGGAAGCCCGCATCGCCCTGCCGGCCGTCTTCGAGCGCTTCCCCGACCTGCAACTGGCCGTCCCGACGGAGCAGTTGGTGCCGATCGAGGGATTCATCTCCGGCGGCTACCGGACCCTTCCCGTCAGGCTCACGTCCGAGCCCGGGTCCGAGACCGGGGTCGACGCGGCGGCGTCGGTGCCGGCGTCGGCCTGATGCGTATCGCGTAGTCCATCGTCACCACCCCCGTAGTTCGTTTCGCATATCTGAAACACCACGGCCGGCCGCTCGGTTGCATCGAGCGGCCGGCCGCTTTCGCGCGGGTCCCCGTGCCCTCCGAGGCCGCGGAGGACGTCGGGACCGCCAGGAGCAGCTGGGAGCAGCCGGGAGCAGCCGGGACCGTCGCAACCGTCGGCAGCTCGCGGCAGGCCGATCCGCCCCAGGCGCCAAAAAGTTCCGGAGGGTGGAATCCCGCCGTCAGGACGGCGTCCGCGCCGCCGCCAGCAGCCGGTTGACATCGGCCGGGCAGAGCATCAGCGCGGCGCCGACGGTCGCCAGGACTTCGCGTTCGGCGGGGGTGTAGGAGCCGTCGGCGAGGGCGATCCGGGCGCCCTGGAGAAGGAGGGATTCGCGGCCGGCCGGGGCGAGATGGGGCGCCAGCGGCTCCAGGGACTCGTGGAGCTCTATGGCCAGCGCGGTGCCGCACGGGTCGAGGCCGTGGTGGCCGCAGTCGCCGCCGGTCACCGCGTCGTAGGTGCCGGTCAGCCGGCCGGTGTCGGCGGCGAGCGCGGCAAGGAGGGTCAGCAGCTGGTCCTCGGAGCAGTCGGCGAAACCGGACGCCCGGACCGTGGCGACGGCGCTCTCGCGGACCGCGCGGGAGGACGTGCCACCGGCCGCGAGAAGGGCCAGCGTCATGGTGTGGACGGCGTCCCGGAGCATCGCGGAGAGCCGGACGGTGGTGGGGTGGTCGAGGGCGTCCAGGCCGAAGTGCCCGTGACAGGCGGAACATTCCAGGACCGGGCCCGCGGCGCCGCGCGAGAGGAGGGGCACGCCGAGGACGGTGAGCCGACGGCGGCCCGCCCGGCGGAGATAGTTACGGTCCCCGCCGCAGTCCGGGCAGAAGAATTCCCCGTCGGCGACGGTACGCCAGGACGTGCGCACGCCCATCACACACATCTTGTGCATCACGTCAGCCCTCCGTCACCCTGCGGCCCCGTTGCCGTCATGGGACGTGATGTTAGCCACATCATTGATGCGCCGTCAGTACCTTGTACAGGGCAACTGGCCGGATGACAGGGGGCCGATACCCGGTGGCGCACCCGGCCACCGGCGGCAACGCCCTCCGACCAGGACCGAGGTCTTGGCCGGAACGAGGGGGTCGCGGCCCATCAGCCGGACGCACACGGCGCCCCCGCCGCTCTGCGCGAGCGGCGGGGGCGCCGTGATGAAGCGGTCCGCGTCAGCGCGCCGCGCGGTTGACCGCCGAGACGACGGCCTTGATGGAGGCGCGGACGATGTTGGCGTCGATGCCGACGCCCCACAGCACCTTGTCGCCGATCGCGCACTCGATGTACGCGGCGGCCTGGGCGCCGGCGCCCTCGCTCATGGTGTGCTCGACGTAGTCCAGCAGGCGCACGTCCACGTCGACGGCGTGCAGCGCGTCGAAGAACGCCGCCAGCGGGCCGTTGCCGGTGCCGGTCAGCACCGTGTCGGCGCCGTCGACCACGGCCTCGACGGTCAGCGCGTCGGTGCCGTCGCTGGTGGACGAGGTCTGGGCGGAGCGCAGCGCGATCCGGCCCCAGGCGTTGTCCGGGGTGGGCAGGTACTCGTCCTGGAAGACGGACCAGATGGCGGCCGGGGTGACCTCGCCGCCCTCGGAGTCGGTCTTCTCCTGGATGATCCGGGAGAACTCGATCTGCATCCGGCGCGGCAGGTCCAGCTTGTGGTCGTTCTTCAGGACGTAGGCGATACCGCCCTTGCCGGACTGGGAGTTGACGCGGATGACGGCCTCGTAGGAGCGGCCGACGTCCTTGGGGTCGATGGGCAGGTACGGGACCGCCCACTCGATCTCGTCGACGGTCCTGCCGACGGACGCCGCCTGGGCCTCCATCGCGTCGAAGCCCTTCTTGATGGCGTCCTGGTGGGAGCCGGAGAAGGCGGTGTAGACCAGGTCGCCCGCGTAGGGGTGGCGCGGGTGGACCTCCATCTGGTTGCAGTACTCGGACGTACGGCGGATCTCGTCGATCTGGGAGAAGTCGATCTGCGGGTCGACGCCCTGGGAGAAGAGGTTCATGCCCAGGGTCACCAGGTCGACGTTGCCGGTGCGCTCGCCCTGGCCGAACAGGCAGCCCTCGATGCGGTCCGCGCCGGCCATGATCGCCAGCTCCGCCGCGGCCACGGCGGTGCCGCGGTCGTTGTGCGGGTGGACCGACAGGCAGACGTGCTCGCGGCGCGAGAGGTTGCGCGACATCCACTCGAAGCGGTCGGCGTGCGTGGAGGGCGTGGAGCGCTCGACGGTGGCGGGCAGGTTCAGGATGATCTCGCGGCCCTCCTCGGGCTGCCAGACGTCCATCACGCCCTCGCAGACCTCCAGCGCGAAGTCCAGCTCGGTGTCGGTGAAGATCTCCGGGCTGTACTGGTAGCCGAAGGCGGTCTCGTCGCCCAGCAGCTTGTCGGCGTACTCCATCACCAGCCGGGTGCCGTCCACCGCGATCTGCTTGACCTGCTCCTTCGAGCCGCGGAAGACGACCCGGCGGAAGACCGGCGCGGTGGCGTTGTACAGGTGCACGGTGGCGCTGTGGGCGCCGCGCAGCGACTCGACGGTGCGCTCGATCAGCTCTTCGCGGGCCTGGGTCAGGACGGAGATGGTCACGTCCTCGGGGATCGCGCCCTCTTCGATGATGGAGCGGACGAAGTCGAAGTCCGTCTGGCCCGACGAGGGGAAGCCGACCTCGATCTCCTTGTAGCCCATACGCACCAGGAGGTCGAACATCTCCCGCTTACGGGCCGGCGACATCGGGTCGATCAGCGCCTGGTTGCCGTCGCGGAGGTCCGTGGACAGCCAGCGGGGCGCGACCGTGATCCGGTTGTCCGGCCACGTACGGTCCGGAATGTCGACGGCCTCGTAGCGGCCGTACTTGTGGATCGGCATCCCGGAGGGCCGCTGCCGCTGCGTCGCGGCCGTGACGGGGGTACGGCGGCCTACGGCGTTCTCGGCGGGGCTCGACGGATTCGTCATGATGCGTGGGGCTCCTCGTGTGTCCACTGGAGGATGGGTGTCCCCCTTGCTCCTCAGGAGCCAGGGAGAGGCCGACGGGGCGGATTTCCGCAACACCGAACTCCGCGGGGAGGGGGTCGGCCTACGACTACAGGCCCTCGCCGCGGCAGCTAAGGAGAAGCAGCCCGAAACGCATGATGCTCAGCAGCGTAACCGAGGATCGCGATGACCGGTCGTCGCGTATCAGTATGCGGGACCGGAGGGACGTAACGGCCCAAGTGCGACGAACCACACGTTTTCAGGAATCTGGTCGGCGGGCAGTGACATCGGGGTTACAGGGTGCCACCTTTTTGTTCATGGACCTCACTCACATGGACCGCACCCAGATGCCCGCCACCCCGGTCTTCTGCACCATCGTCCCGCCGCACATCCTCAGCAATCTCGCCGACGCGCACGAGCACGCCCGCCGCACCCTGGAGCACGACGACACCCACCGCGCCCGCCGCCGCGAGATCGTTGCCCGCGGCATCACCCCCGGCGAGCCCGGTGCCGCCGCGGACAAGCCGAACCGCACCATCTTCGACGCCAAGCACCAGGAGACGGTGCCCGGCACCAAGGTGCATGCCGAGTCCGACGGTCCCGCCAAGGACGTCTCCGTCACCCGCGCGCACGCCGGCCTGGGCGCCACCTTCGAGCTCTATCTGAAGGTCTACGGCCGCAAGTCCATCGACGGCGCCGGCCTGCCGCTGGACGCCACCGTCCACTACGGCCAGAAGTACGACAACGCCTTCTGGGACGGCGAGCGGATGGTCTTCGGCGACGGCGACAACGACCTGTTCCTGGACTTCACCATCCCGGTCGACGTCATCGGCCATGAGCTCACCCACGGCGTCACCCAGTACACCGCCAACCTCGACTACCAGGGCCAGTCCGGGGCGCTCAACGAATCCATCTCGGACGTCTTCGGCTCCCTGATCAAGCAGTACGCGCTGGGCCAGAGCACCGACCAGGCCGACTGGCTGATCGGCTCCGGGCTGCTGGGCCCGAACGTCACCGGCAAGGCACTGCGCTCCATGAAGGCGCCGGGGACGGCGTACGACGACGATGTGCTGGGCAAGGACCCGCAGCCCGCGAACATGAAGGGCTACGTCGACACCGCCGACGACAACGGCGGGGTGCACCTCAACTCCGGCATTCCCAACCACGCCTTCTACCTGGCCGCCACGGCGCTCGGCGGCAACGCCTGGGAGAAGGCGGGACAGGTCTGGTACGACGTGCTCACCGGCGGCGAGCTCGCCAAGGACGCCCGGTTCACCGACTTCGCCTCGCTGACCATCGCCGCCGCCCGCGCCCGCTTCGGCGCCGGCGACGAGCACGAGGCCATGGTCAAGGCGTGGACCCAGGTCGGCGTGGGCACCAAGTAGGGCCCTTGGGCGCGTGGACGCAGACGGGCCAACGAGGGGCCTCGGGTGCAGTGCCCCGCGCCCTACGGGGTAGGAGCCCACCATGCGTATTGAGATCCGGCGCACCGGTGGCTTCGCCGGCGTCGAGCGTCGCGCCGAGGTCGACACCTCGGCGCGGTCCGATGCCGGCGAGTGGCACGCCCTGGCCGAACAGTCCCTCGCCGACGCCCATGACACTCCGCCCCTCGGGGTGCCGGACGGCTTCCGCTATCAGCTCACGGTCGACGGGCGGACGGTGTACTGCGCCGATCCCCGGCTGACCGACGAGCAGCGGAAGCTGATCACGTGGGTGATGAAGGAGGGCGGGTAGACGGGGCCGCCCGCCGCCGGGCCGGGTCCGGCGGCGGGGCTCACAGCACGCGGTCGGCGCGCGGCAGGGAGCGGACGGCGTAGGCGACGGCCCAGCACAGCGGCAGGGCCAGCGCGGCGACGAGGGCGAACTTGGCCGCCGCCGGGGCGTGCAGCCAGCGGAACGCGTAACCGAGGCCGACGAGCACGGGCGCGTGGAGGACATACACCGCGAAGGCGTGGCGGGAGAGGAACGCCGTGCCGGGCCCCTGCCGGTTGAATCGCTCACGGAAGAGGACGGTCAGGCCGATCACGACTCCGATGGCGAACACCGACTCCCAGGTGGCCGAGGCCAGCGACTGCCAGGTGCCGTGCCCGTCCAGCGCGCCCTCCTTCGCGGTCATCGCCACCGGAAGGTAGGCGAGCGTCGCGACGGAGGCGACGACGAAGCCCGCCCGGCCCGCCGCCTTGGAGAGCATGCCCGGCCAGCCGCGGCGGTGGGCGAGCACCCCGAGGACGAAGAAGCTCGCGTACTGCGGGAAGTAGCTGGGCGTGGGCAGGCCGAGGTAGGGGACATAGGTGCCGTTCGGCACGGGGAAGCGCCACAGGTACGTGGCGAGCGCCAGGGCGACGGTGAAGACGACGACGGCGAGCGGCCGCAGGGGCCGCGGGGTGCGCACCGGTTCGCGGCCGGCGTCACCGCCGGGGGCGAGGAGGCGGCGCGCTCCGCGGCGTCGGACGAGGGCGTACAGCGCGGCGAACACCAGGAGCACCTCGACGAACCACATCGGGCCCGCGTCCCAGCTCAGCACGTAGTAGATCCAGTAGGGCAGGGACTCCCCGCGGGCGGCGAATTCGGCCCGCAGGTCGGCGTACCCGGCGAAGCCCGTCAGGGGGCGTATCAGCAGCAGGAAGAGCAGCAGCGGAATGCCGAGCCGCTTGAGGCGGTCCCGGACGAACGGCCGGGTGCCCTTGCGGTCGTAGGAGGGCGGCGTGAAGTACCCGGCGATCATGAAGAAGAAGCCCATGAAGAACGCCTGGTTGAACATGACGAAGACGTCCAGGAGCAGCCCGGAGCCGTCCCGTGCGGGCTCGGTGTAGTACCAGGCGGGGATGTTGCCGTAGGTGACGGCGGTGTGGTGCAGGACCACCAGCGCCGTCAGCAGGATGCGCAGATTGTCGACATAGAGCATGCGGGCGCGCGGCGGGCGCGCGGCGGCCGGTGCGGGTCCGGCCTGTACGGCCGTGGACCCCGGTTCGTCCGTCATCAAGTACTCCCCCGTTCAGTGCAGTTCAGTTCATTGCGGTTCGGTGCCGGGCGGTTCGGTGCCCGGCTGCGCGGCCGGCGCGCGCGTGGCGTGCTCGAAGAGGGCGGCGAGTTCGCGGGCGTGGGCCGCCAGGTCGTGCTCGGGGCGGGCGCTCCAGTACGCGAACATGTTGTCGATCCCGGCCTGGAGGCTGACGGCCATGACGCGGACGTCGAACGCGCGGAGTTCGCCGCTGCGCTGCCCCTCCAGGAAGACGTTCTCCAGCGCGGTGTAGATCGGTTCGCTCGAGGCGACGCCGTAGCGCGGCGCTCCGTCGGCGGTGCGGAAGTGGCTGAAGACCTCGCCGAGCGCGGCGAGCCGGGTCGGGTGGTCGTGCATATATGCGGCGACCGACTCGATATAGACGCGCAGCCTCGCGGACGCCCCGGTGTGCTCTTCGAGCCGGGCGCCGACGAAGGCGCCGATGTCCCCGTAGACCTGCTCGACGAGCCGCTCGATCAGCTCGGTCTTGCCCGCGAAGTGGTAGGAGATCACGCCCTTGCTGATCCCCGCCCGCTCCGCGATCTGCGCCAGCGAGGCCTTCGCGAACCCCCGTACCGCGATGGTCTCGACGGCGGCGTCGATGATCTGGGCGCGGCGCGCCTTCTCGATGAACGAGCGCTCCGGCTCCGGGGACTCCCGCTCGCCCTCGCCCTCCCCGACGCCGTCCTGGCCGCCGGGATTATTTTTTGACCGCATGGCCAAATTATGGGCCACGCGGCCAGCGGCTGTCCAGCGGAGCCGCCCAACTCCCCGGACGGTCGGACCTCTTGACGGTGTTACCGGCGGTAAACGAAGATCCGGCGCATGACAACCGAGCCGGTGGCGCCGCCCCTCCCCCGCTTCCCCCGCGACTTCCTGTGGGGCGTGTCGACCTCGGCCGCCCAGATCGAGGGCGCGGTGGACGAGGACGGGCGGGGGCGCTCCGCCTGGGACGCGTTCACGGCGGAGGCCGGGCGGATCAAGGACGGGTCCGACGCCCGGATCGCCACCGACCACTACCACCGCTACCGCGAGGACGTCGCGCTCCTGAAGGAGCTCGGCGTCGGCGCGTACCGCTTCTCGGTGGCCTGGCCGCGGGTGGTGCCGGACGGCGGCGGGACGGTCAACGCGGCCGGGCTGGACTTCTACGACCGGCTGGTGGACGAACTGCTGGCGGCCGGGGTCGCGCCCGTACCGACGCTGTTCCACTGGGACACCCCGCAGGCCCTGGAGGAGCGCGGCGGCTGGCTCGTACGGGAGACCGCGGAGCACTTCGCGGCGTACGCGGACGCCGTGGCGGCGCGGCTCGGGGACCGGGTGGCGCGCTGGATCACGCTCAACGAGCCGGCCGAACTCACCTTGCTGGGCTACGGGCTGGGGCAGCACGCGCCCGGCCGGACGCTGCTCTTCGACGCGCTGCCGGCCGCCCACCACCAGCTGCTCGGCCACGGCCTCGCCGTCCAGGCCCTGCGCGCCCGCGGCGCCACCGGCATCGGCATCGCCAACTCCCACGGCCCCACCTGGAAGGCCTCGGAATCCGCGGCCGACACCGAGGCCGCCGACTTCTACGACCTCCTCCTCAACCGGCTGTTCGCCGACCCCGTCCTGCTCGGCCGCTACCCGGACGAGGGCCTCGCGGCGATGCTCCCGGGGCCCGTCGCCGACGACCTGAAGATCATCTCCCAGCCGCTGGACTGGTACGGGATCAACTACTACCAGCCCACCCTGGTCGGCGCCCCACAGCCGGACGCCGGCGGACCCGCCGACTTCGCCGGGATCGCGCTGCCCCCCGAACTGCCCTTCGCACCCCGGGAGATCGAGGGCTACCCGCGTACCGACTTCGGCTGGCCCGTGGTCCCCCACGCGCTCACCGAACTGCTGCTCTCCTTCCGGGAGCGCTACGGCGCGAGCCTGCCGCCGATCATGATCACCGAGAACGGCTGCTCCTACGAGGGCATCGAGGACACCGACCGGATCGCCTTCCTGGACGGTCATCTGCGGGCGCTGCACGACGCGATGGCCGCCGGCGTCGACGTCCGCGGCTACTTCGTCTGGTCGCTGATGGACAACTTCGAATGGGCGGAGGGCTACGCCCGGCGCTTCGGCCTCGTGCACATCGACTACGCGACGCTGGCCCGCACCCCCAAGGCGTCCTACCGCTGGCTGCGGGACGCGCTGCGGGCCCAGGCCCGGGGGTGAGCGCTCCCGCGGCCCTGACGGAACCGACCGAGCGGGTCGGCCGCGGCTGGACCCTCTCCCTCTCGCTGGCGAACGGCGCGATCTGGGTCGGCTGGTACGGCCCGATCCAGATCCTCCTCGCCCTGCAGGCCGCCGAACTCGCGCCGCCCGGCACCTCCAAGGAAACGGTGCTGGCCTGGGTGACCGGCCTCGGCGCCGCGGTCTCCCTGATCTCCAACCCGCTGTTCGGCGCGCTCTCGGACCGTACGACCTCGCGGTACGGGCGCCGTACGCCCTGGATCCTGGCAGGGGTGCTGGGCGGGGCGGCGGCGCTGGTGCTGCTCGCCGGGGCGCGTACGGTCCCCGCGATGGCGGTCGGCTGGTGCCTGGTCCAGCTCACCCTCAACGCGGCGTTCGCGGCGGTCACCGCGGCCGTCCCGGACCGCGTCCCGCACCTCCAGCGCGGCGCGGTGGGCGGCTGGCTGGGCGCGGCCCAGGTCCTCGGCGTCGTCGTCGGCACCGGCCTGGCCACCGTGGCGGGCGGCATCACCGCGGGCTACCTGGCCTGCGCCGCCTTCACCCTCCTGGGCACGCTCCCCTACCCGCTCCGCCACCGGGACCTGGTGCTGCCGGCCGCGGCCCGCCCGCCGTTCACCTGGCGCGCCTTCCTCGCCGGCTTCTGGCTCGGCCCCCGCCGCCACCCCGACCTCGGCTGGGCCTGGCTGACCCGCTTCCTGATCAACCTCGGCAACGCGCTGGCGCTGCTCTATCTCCTGTACTACCTGCGGGACGCGCTGCACCATCCGGATCCGGACGGCGGGGTGCTGATCCTGACGGCGGTCAACGGCGTGACCCTGCTGGCCACCGTGGTCGTCGGGGGCATCTGGTCGGACCGGGCGGGACGCCGGAAGCCGTTCGTCCTGTGGGCAGGGGCGATCATGGCCGCGGCCACCCTGCTGCTCGGCACCTGGCAGACCTGGACCGGCGCGCTGTGCGCCGCGGCGCTGCTCGGCGTCGGCTTCGGCGTCTTCACCTCCGTCGACTTCGCCCTGATGACGGACGTCCTGCCGGCCGCCACCCACCGCGGCAAGGACCTCGGCGTCATCAACATCGCCAACTCGCTGCCGCAGGTCGCCGCGCCGGCGCTGGCCGCGCCGATCGTGAACCACCTCGGCGGCTATCGCGTCCTGTACATGGTGGCGGCGGCGATCGGGCTGGCGGGGGCGCTGCTGGTGCGGCGTATCCGGGGCGTGGCGTAGGGCCGGGCGGCGCGGACGGGCCGTTCGCCGGCCCCCTCGCGGTGCAGGCCCTAGATGTATTGATCACGAGCGTTGTTAACGGTTGGGTCTTGATTACGGCGAAGGCCTCCGTGTGTGGTGGAGGTGTCGAATCTTCACCGCACGGAGGCCTTCGTGTCCCACCGTAATGCCCGACTGACCGTCTTCGGCAGGCGGCTGCTGGTCGAACGTGTCCGCTCCGGCCGTCCCGTCGCCCACGTGGCCGCTGAGATGGGCGTCTCCCGCATCACGGCCCACAAATGGGTCCGCCGCTGGCGGACCGAAGGTGAAGCGGGCCTGCACGACCGCTCCAGCCGGCCGAGGACCACACCGCACCGCACTGCGGCCCGCACCGAGTCACAGGTGTGCCGCCTGCGGCAGGACCGCAAGCTCGGCCCGGCCCGCATCGGCCCGATCCTGGGCCTGCCCACGTCGACCGTCCACCGGATCCTTGCCCGCCACGGCCTGAACCGACTGGCCTTCATCGACCGCCCCACCGGCCAGATCATCCGCCGCTACGAACGCCAACACCCAGGTGAACTGGTCCACGTCGACGTCAAGAAACTCGGCCGGATCCCCGACGGCGGCGGCCACAAAGTCCACGGCCGCGCCGCAGACCGGCCCATCCGCGGCATGGGCTTCGACTACCTGCACTCCGCCGTCGACGACCACTCCCGCCTCGCCTACACCGAGATCCACCCCGACGAGAAGGTCGCCACCTGCGCGGACTTCCTCACCCGCGCCGCCACGTTCTTCCACGCCCACGGCATCACCCGCATCGAACGCGTCCTGACCGACAACGCCTGGTCCTACCGCAAGGGCCTGGCCTGGAAGCAGGCCCTGGCCGACCTCGGAGCAACCGGCAAACTCACCCGCGCCTACCGGCCCCAGACCAACGGCAAAGTCGAACGCTTCCACCGCACCCTGGCCGAGGAATGGGCCTACATCAGGCCCTACACCAGCAACGACGAACGCACAGCCGCCCTGCCAGACTTCCTCCACACCTACAACCACCACCGCTGCCACACCGCACTCAACGGCCAGCCACCCATCACCCGCGTGAACAACGCTCCGGGTCAATACACCTAGAAGCCGAGCTTGCGCAGCTGCTTCGGGTCGCGCTGCCAGTCCTTGGCGACCTTCACATGCAGGTCCAGGAAGACGGGCGTACCGAGCAGCGCCTCGATGTGCTTGCGGGACTTCATCCCGACCTCCTTCAGGCGCTTGCCCTTGGGGCCGATGATGATGCCCTTCTGGCTGGGCCGCTCGATGTAGACATTCGCGTGAATGTCGAGGAGCGGCTTGTCGGCCGGGCGGTCCTCCCGCGGGATCATCTCCTCGACGACCACCGCGATGGAGTGCGGCAGCTCGTCCCGTACGCCCTCCAGCGCGGCCTCGCGGATCAGCTCGGCGACCATGACCTGCTCGGGCTCGTCGGTGAGGTCGCCCTCGGGGTAGAGCGCCGGGCTCTCCGGGAGGAGGGGCACCAGGAGGTCGGCGAGGAGGGAGACCTGCTGGTCGCCGACGGCCGAGACCGGGATGATCTCGGCCCATTCGATGCCCAGCTCCTTGCCGAGCTGGTCGATGGCGATCAGCTGAGTGGCCAGCGCCTTGGAGTCGACCAGGTCGGTCTTGGTGACGATGGCGACCTTGGGCGTCTTCTTGATGCCGGCCAGCTCGGTGGCGATATAGCGGTCGCCGGGGCCGAGCTTCTGGTCGGCGGGCAGGCAGAAGCCGATGACGTCGACCTCGGCCCAGGTGGTCCGTACGACGTCGTTCAGCCGCTCGCCGAGCAGGGTGCGCGGCTTGTGCAGGCCGGGGGTGTCCACCAGGACCAGCTGGGCCTCGGGGCGGTGCACGATGCCGCGCACGGTGTGGCGGGTGGTCTGCGGCCGGTTGGAGGTGATGGCCACCTTCGTACCGACCAGAGCGTTCGTGAGGGTGGACTTGCCCGCGTTCGGACGGCCGACGAAGCAGGCGAAGCCGGCGCGGTGCGGGGCGGAGGAGTCAGTACGGACGCTCATGGCGCCCATTCTCCCTGATCGCCGGGGCCGCGCCGACCATCGCGCACGCTCAGGCGGCCGGCCCGCCCGCCGGGACGCTGGCGCGCAGGGCGCCGTCCGGGCCCGCGACCAGGACCGGGGTCCCGGGCCCGCCGAGGTCCCGTACGGCCGCCCGGTCCGCGTCCGCGGCCTGCTCGGCCTCGGTGACCACGGCCGCGGCCTCCAGGGAGGTGGCGCCGCTGGCCACGGCCATCGCCACGGCCGTCTGCAACGCGCTCAGCTTCAGCGATTCCAGCGCCACGGTCCCGGCGACGTACGTGCGGCCGGTCTCGTCGCGTACGGCGGCCCCCTCGGGCACACCGTTGCGGGCCCGCGCCGAGCGCGCGAGCGTGATGATCTTGCGGTCTTCGGGGTCCAGCGGTGCGGAGTCGGTCATACGGGCGAGCATATGCGCCGCCCCCGCCGCGGCCTTACGGGGATCAGCCGGCCACCGGGTACGTCCCTCCCCCGCACTCGGCGACGCTCGCGAGAGGGCGCCTGCGCGCTCGTCCCTCCGGAGAGACGAGCCGGGCCGGCTTCGCCGCCGTGTCCGAGTCCGGCAGCGGGTTGTGCCTCACCACGGTCAGGTCCGGGCGGGCCGGCACCCGCAGCGTCGTGGTCTCGAACCGCAGCGTGCCGATCAGCGGGTGCTCCAGCCCCTTGATGATCTACCCGCTGTCCTGGACGTCGCGCAGCGAACTGAAGACGGCGGTTGCCCCGCTCCCCTGCGCCGGGGCAACCGCTCTTCAGCAGGCAGCAGCCATTACGTGGCGCCGCTGCAGTCCACAACGAGGGAGGGACCGGTGCCCTTGCCGGAATCCGTGTCGACGGATTTCCCCGAGACCAGCATTTCGCACCTCACCTCCCCCTTTTCGGCGGCGTTCACCGGCGCCACCGAAACTCCCGGATAGCGGTCCCTTTCCACCGTGACGGTCTTGGACCACGGCCCCCTGATCCTCTTGAATTCCTCCACCTGCCCACCGGAACCCCGGGTACCGGTCATGGAGATATTCAGCGGAAGATTCGACACCACTTCGAACCGGACGGAAACCTTCCCGCCGCCGCTCCCCGCGGAGTCGTCCTTGCCCCCCGAACTGCCGGTACAGCCCGCCAACAGCGCCGACACGGCGACCGCCCCCATCGCCGCATTGAATGCACGCATTCCTTGCAACTTTCCTCTCGGGTATCGCGGTCGGCGGCCCTCGGCAACCGGCCCGATCGATCTTTCCATGGTCATCGGGACGGAATCCAGCGTCCCGAAACCTGGAATGCAGAAAAGTTGCAGTGCACTGGGGATCAGTGCGGCCGCTCCCGCCTCACGATGAGGCGCGGTGAGGCGCGGTGAGGCGCGGTGAGCCGTCGGCCACGGAAGGGGACGCGTCGAGGAGCGGCACGGGGGCGTCCCTGAGGAACGCGCGGGCCGGGGCGATCCGTTGGCGCCGACCGGCGGAGAGTCCGGGTGCGACCGTGGAGAGAAGCGCTTATGCACTCCACGACGGGTTTCGCCGTGTGAAAATGACGCGGACGGCATAAGCGCATACATGAAGGTGGACCGTGGATCTGCTGCAGTTGCGTTACTTCCAGGCCGTCGCCCGCTACGAGCACATCAGCCGCGCCGCGGAGGAGCTGCGCGTCGCCCAGCCCTCGCTCAGCCGCACCATCGGGCGCCTGGAGGCCGAGCTCGGCTCCCCGCTCTTCGACCGGCAGGGCCGCCGCATCCGGCTCAACCAGCACGGCGCGATGTTCCTGCGCCATGTCGACCGCGCCCTGAGCGAGCTGGACGACGGCCGCAGGGCTGTCCGTGAGGCCCGCGACATGGGGCTCGGCCGGGTCGGTGTCGCCTCCGAGACCCTTTTGACGATCAGCCCGCTCCTGGGCAGCTTCCGGGCCGCCTGTCCGCGTGCCGACGTCCGGCTCTTCCAGTCGAACGCGCAGGAGATGGACCGCCAACTGCGCGCCAGAGAGGTCGACTTCTGCGTGGCCTCGCAGCCGCTGACCGGTACGCACCTCGAGTCGGTCGAGCTCTTCCGCGAGGAGGTGCTGCTCGCGGTCCCCTACGGGCACCGGCTCGACGGCCGGGAGAGCGTGACGATCCGCGAGATCGCCGACGAGCCCTTCGTCACCACACGCCGCGGCAACTGGCAGCGCGCCCTCCTCGACCGGCTGTTCGCGTCCGAGGGACTCACGCCGCTGCTGTCCTGCGAGGGCGACGAACCGGCCGCCAGCCAGGACATGATCAGCGCGGGCCTCGGCATCGGCCTCATCCCGGCGATCTCCCGCCGGGCCGGTACGGATTCACGCGTCCCGGTCGCCTGGGTGCACATGGACGCGCCCGACTGCCACCGGGTGCTCACGCTGGTGTGGAACCGCGACGGCTACCTCTCCGAAGCCGCCCTGAAATTCCGCGAGTTCACCACCGGCAGACCCTTCATGACGCACCGCCTGCCCGACCCGCGCCGCGAGCGCGGCCACGATCGGCCCTAGGTGGTGTCCGCCCAGGACCTGCCAGGTGGATCGGAGCCCGGGCGTCGGCATCGGGCATCTCTTCGTCCTCGACGCCCCTGCCGCCGGGCAGCTCCTCCCGCGCGGACGCCGCCGACGGCGCGGCGTCAGTTCTCGGAGCGCTGTGCGTCGGCGCCGCTGTCGCCCTCCGGGCGGACCGGCTCGCAGAGCACCGTGATGATCTTGTTGCGGCGGCCGGCCGGGGACTCGGCGGTCAGTCGCAGCGCCTTGAGCCCGGGATCGTGGGCGTCGCCGGAGAAGTCGATCTCGGCCGTGGCGCCCGCGATCGGCACCCGCCCCAGGAGCTTGGCGAGCAGTCCGCCGACCGTCTCCACGTCCTCGTCGTCCAGCTCGGCCATGCCGTAGAGCTCGCCGAGGTCGCCGATGTCCAGCCGGGCGGTGACCCGGTAGCGGCCGTCGCCGAGGTCCTCGACGGGCGGCAGCTCGCGGTCGTACTCGTCGGTGATCTCGCCGACGATCTCCTCCAGGATGTCCTCGATGGTGACGATGCCGGCTGTACCGCCGTACTCGTCGATCACCACCGCGACGTGATTGCGGTCCTGCTGCATCTCGCGCAGCAGATCACCGGCGTTCTTGGTGTCCGGCACGAAGACCGCCGGGCGCATCGCCGACGACACCAGCTCGGTCTCCGCGTCCCGGCTGATGTGCACCTTGCGGGCCAGGTCCTTGAGGTAGACGACGCCGACGACGTCGTCCTCGTTCTCGCCGGTCACCGGGATCCGGGAGAAGCCGGAGCGCAGCGCGAGGGTCAGCGCCTGGCGGATGGTCTTGAAACGCTCGACGGACACCAGGTCCGTGCGGGGCACCATCACCTCCCGTACGAGGGTGTCGCCGAGCTGGAAGACGGAGTGCACCATGCGGCGCTCCTCGTCCTCGATCAGCGACTCCTTCTCGGCCAGGTCCACCAGGGAGCGCAGCTCGGCCTCGGAGGCGAACGGGCCCTTGCGGAAGCCCTTTCCGGGGGTGAGGGCGTTGCCGATGAGGATCAGCAGCTGCGGGATGGGGCCCATGATGCGGGCCAGCGGCAGCAGGACGTACGCGGCGGCCGTCGCGGTGTTGAGCGGGTGCTGGCGGCCGATGGTGCGCGGCGAGACGCCGACGGCGACGTACGAGACGAGCACCATCACGGCGATGGCGACGGCCAGCGCCTGCCAGGTCTCCTCGAAGGAGCGCAGGCAGGTGTAGGTGACGAGGACGCCGGCGGCCATCTCGCAGCCGACCCGCACCAGCAGCGCGACGTTCAGATAGCGGGTGGGGTCGGCGGCGACCTGGGCGAGCTTGGCGCTGCCGCGGCGGCCGGAGCGGACGGCTTCCTCGGCGCGGAAGCTCGTCGTACGGGCCAGGCCCGCCTCGGCGCAGGCCGCGAGCCAGGCGATCACGACGAGGAGGACCGCGACCGCGATCAGCTGGGTGGTCATCGTGGACGTCCGGTCAGGACATGGTGGGGGCGGGCGAGGGACCGGTCAGGCCCCGCTCCGCCCGCCAGCCGTCGATGATCGCCGCCTGGAGGCCGAACATCTCGGCCTTCTCGTCCGGCTCCTCATGGTCGTAACCGAGCAGATGCAGCACGCCGTGGACGGTGAGCAGCTGGAGCTCCTCGTCCATGCTGTGGCCGGTCGGGGCCTCCTCGCCCTGCTTCTTGGCGACCTCGGGGCACAGCACGATGTCACCGAGGAGCCCCTGCGGGGGCTCCTCGTCGTCCTTGGCCGGCGGACGCAGTTCGTCCATCGGGAAGGACATGACATCCGTCGGACCCGGCAGGTCCATCCACTGGATGTGGAGCTGCTCCATGGCCTCGGCGTCCACGACGATGACGGACAGCTCGGAGAGCGGGTGGATGCGCATCCGGGCAATGGCATAGCGGGCGACGTCCAGGACGGCCTGCTCGTCGATGTCCGTTCCGGACTCGTTGTTGACGTCGATCGACATGGGAGGTGTTTCGTCTCGCTTCTCGCGCTGAGCGGGTTCGGTGCTGACCGGCCGTGCGGCTACTTGCCGTTCTGGCCGTTGCGGCTGTCGTACTTCTCGTAGGCGTCGACGATACGGCCGACGAGCTTGTGCCGGACCACGTCCTTGCTGGTGAGGAGGGAGAAATGAACGTCCTCGACGCCGTCGAGGATCTCCCGGACCTGGCGCAGACCGCTCTTCGTGCCGCCCGGCAGGTCGACCTGGGTGACGTCACCGGTGATGACGATCTTCGACTCGAAGCCGAGGCGGGTGAGGAACATCTTCATCTGCTCGGGGTTGGTGTTCTGCGCCTCGTCGAGAATGATGAAGGCGTCGTTGAGGGTCCTGCCGCGCATGTAGGCCAGCGGCGCCACCTCGATCGTGCCCGCCGCCATCAGCCGCGGGATCGAATCGGGGTCGAGCATGTCGTGCAGCGCGTCGTAGAGCGGGCGCAGATACGGGTCGATCTTCTCGTAGAGCGTGCCGGGCAGGAAGCCCAGCCGCTCGCCGGCCTCGACCGCGGGGCGGGTCAGGATGATGCGGTTGACCTGCTTGGCCTGCAGCGCCTGGACGGCCTTGGCCATGGCGAGATACGTCTTGCCCGTGCCGGCCGGGCCGATGCCGAAGACGACGGTGTGGTCGTCGATGGCGTCGACATAGCGCTTCTGGTTGAGGGTCTTGGGCCGGATCGTGCGGCCGCGGTTGGACAGGATGTTCTGGGTCAGCACCTCGGCGGGTGTCTCGCCGACCGCGCCCTCGCCGTCCTCCGCCGCGCGCAGCATGGCGATGGAGCGTTCCACAGCGTCCTCCGTCATCGGTTGTCCGGTGCGGAGCACCAGCATCATCTCGTCGAACAGGCGCTGGATGAGGCCCACTTCCCGGGCGTCTCCGACAGCGCTGACTTCGTTGCCCCGGACATGGATGTCGGTCGCCGGGAAGGCCTTTTCGATCACCCGCAGCAGCGAATCACCGGATCCCAGAACCGTCACCATCGGATGCTTGGCCGGAACGGTGAACTGGGCGCTGGCCTGCGGTTGTGTGGGTGTCTGCGTCATGGGCCGGCTCTGCAGCCTGCTCAACCCCCATCCTTTGCTCATTCAGAGGTACCCGCTGCTGGGAACGAGGCGCCTGAGGCCGGACTCTCCTTGGGATACAAGAGTACGACGGTGCACCGACATGCCCGAAGGCTTTTCCCGGGCGGGGGCGGCCGGCCCGGCGCCGCACGGGCGGAGCGGGCGCTCAGGCCGGGCGCCGGAAGCCGATCGTGGGCACCGCACGGGCCAGCGGGGCGGGCCGGTAGGCGGCGGGCAGCACATCGTCCAGGAATCCGTACTGGCGGCGCAGCGCGGCCGGCGCCGCGGCGTCGCACATCCGTACGCCCTGCCACCACGCCGCGATCTCGGCCCAGCCGGGCGCCGAGAGCGAGCCGCCGAATTCCTGCACGGACAGGGCGGCGCTCAGGCCCGCGAAGGCCAGGCGGTCGGTGAGCGGCCAGTCGGCGAGGGTGCCGGTGACGAACCCGGCGACGAAGACGTCTCCGGCGCCGGTGGGGTCCAGCGCCTCCACGGCGATGGCGGGCACCTCGGCGATCTCCCCGGTCCGCCCGTCCGCGGCGCAGGCGCCCTCGGCGCCCAGGGTGACCACCGCGAGCGGGACCCGTTCGGCCAGCTTGCGGGCGGCCGCTCGGGGGCACTGCGTGCGGGTGTAGCGCATCGCCTCCTCGGCATTGGGCAGGAAGGCCTCGCAGTGGTCGAGGTCGGCGAGGTCGGCCGGGTCCCAGCGGCCGCTGTCGTCCCAGCCCACGTCCGCGAAGATCCGGCTGCCGCGGCCGGCCGCGCAGCCCAGCCAGCCCTCCCGACGGCCGGGCACCAGCGAGGCGACGCAGGCGCGGGACGGCGGCGGGCAGCCCGGGGCGTGCGCGCCGTCGAAGGCGGACTCGGGCGGCGGCGCCTCATGGCCGTGCGAGACCATCGTGCGCTCGCCCTCGTAGGCCATGGAGACCGTCACCGGGGAGTGCCAGCCGGGGACCGTACGGGACATCGTCAGGTCGATGCCCTCGCCCTGGGCGAGCGCCTCCCAGCAGTACTCGCCGTACATGTCGTCGCCGAACGCGGCGGCCAGGGAGGTGCGCAGCCCGAGCCGGGCCAGCGCGGTGGCCATGTTGGCGACGCCGCCCGGGCTGGAGCCCATGCCGCGGGCCCAGGACTCGGTGCCGCGGACGGGGGCGGAGTCCAGGCCGGTGAAGATGATGTCCAGGAAGACCGTGCCGGTCAGATAGACGTCGGTGTGCGGATCGCCCGCGTGCCGCACCTCGGCGAGCGGGTCGAGGGCCGTCGGCACGGGAGCCGGGCCCGCAGGCGGTTGGACATCGCGTCGGCCACTGCTCACCGCGCTCGCCCCTCTCATCTCGGCACGTGCCGCCAGTGTGCCTGATGCTGCGGTACGTTCCGCCTCATGAGGCTCACGATTCTCGGCGGAGGCGGTTTCCGGGTGCCGCTGGTCTACCGCGCGCTGCTGGACGACCCGGCACGCTCCGTCTCCGAGGTGACCCTGTACGACACCGACGCGCGGCGGGTGGCGGTGATCGCCGATGTGCTGGCGCGGCTGGCGCAAGGGCGTCCCGATCCGGTGGCCGTCCGCGTCGCCCGCGACCTCGACGACGCCGTGACCGGCGCCGATTTCCTCTTCTCCGCGATACGGGTGGGCGGTACGGCGGGCCGGATCCACGATGAGCGCATCCCGCTGGCCGAGGGGGTGCTGGGACAGGAGACGGTCGGGGCGGGCGGTGTCCTGTACGGCCTGCGGACCATCCCGGTGGCGCTGGGCATCGCCGAACGCGTCGCCGCCCTCGCCCCTCATGCCTGGGTCATCAACTTCACCAACCCGGCGGGCATGGTCACCGAGGCGATGTCGCAGGTGCTGGGCGACCGCGTCATCGGGATCTGCGACTCCCCGGTGGGGCTGGTGCGCCGGGCGGCGCGCGCGGCCGGCGCGGATCCGGGCCGCGTGGGCTACGACTACATCGGCCTCAACCACCTCGGCTGGCTGCGGTCGTTGACGCTCGACGGCACCGAGCTGCTGCCCGGGCTCCTGGAGGACGCGGCCGCGCTCGGCTCGTTCGAGGAAGGACGCCTCTTCGGCGCCGACTGGCTGCACACCCTGGGCGCGCTCCCCAACGAGTATCTGCACTACTACTACTTCCGCCGCGAGACCCTCGCCTCCGTACGGGACACCCCCGAGACCCGCGGCGAGTTCCTCGACCAGCAGCAGGGCGGCTTCTTCGAGCGGGCCGCGGCGGCGGGCGGCCCGCAGGCGGCGTACGAGATGTGGGAGCGGACCCGGCTGGAGCGCGAGGAGACGTACATGGCGCACAGCCGGGAGGCGAGCGGCGGCTGGCAGCGCGACAGTCACGACCTGGAGGGCGGCGGCTACGACCGGGTGGCGCTGGCGCTGATGCACGCCATCGCGGGCGACCGCGGCAGCCGGCTGATCCTCAATGTCCGCAACGGTTCGACGGTGCCGCAGCTGGCGCCGGACGCGATCGTGGAGACGGTCTGCGAGGTGACGTCCAAGGGCGCCCGCCCGCTGCCCTGCGCGCCCTTGCGGGAGGATCAGCTGGGGCTGATGTTGCAGGTCAAGGCGGTGGAGCGGGCGACGGTGGAGGCCGCGACGTTCAAGGACCGGGGCGCGGCGCTGCGGGCGCTGGCGCTGCACCCGCTGGTGGACTCCCCCGCGGTGGCCGCCCGCATCCTGGAGCGGGCGGCCGGGGGCTGGGGCGGGGAGGGGTGAGGGGGTAACGGCGTGCGGGCCGGTTGGGGCGGCGCGTCGGCCATCTGCCGCTTGGGCGGCGCGTTGCATGCCGCTCGGGCGGCGCGTTGCCGAACCGCCGGCTCGGGCGGCGTCCTGCCGATCCGCGGTGAGCCGCGGTGAGCCGCGGGAATACCGCCCCGTCCGCGCCGCGTTGAGGCCCCGTAGGGGGCGCTCGTATCCCCTACGGGATCTGTTCGCCCGCCCCCTAGTGGCCCGCCTGCTAGTGGCCCGCCCCCCGGTGGCCCGCCCGGCCTCAGTGGCCTCTCGTGATCCACTCCTCCAGGTGCGGGGCCTCGTCCCCGATGGTCGTCGGCTCGCCGTGTCCGGTACGGACCTCGGTCCGGGGCGGCAGGGTCAGCAGCCGGTCCCGGATCGATTCGATGATCGTCGGGAAGTGGGAGAAGGACCGTCCGGTGGCCCCGGGGCCGCCCCGGAAGAGGGTGTCGCCGGTGAAGACCGTGCCCAGGTCGGGCGCGTAGAGGCAGACCGCGCCCGGCGCGTGCCCCGGGGTGTGCAGCACCGTCAGATCCGTACCGGCGATGGTGAGTACCTGCCCGTCGGTCAGATAGGCGTCCGGGGCGTGGTCGGCATGGGTCTGCTTCCAGAGCGGCAGGTCGTCGGGGTGCAGATGGATCAGCGCTCCGGTACGGGCGGCCAGCGCCGGAGCGGCATCGATGTGGTCGTTGTGGCCGTGGGTGCAGATGATGGCGCGCAGCGTCCGGCCGCCGAGGGCTTCGAGGATGGCCTCGGCATCGTGTGCCGCGTCGATGACGACCGCCTCGACATCGTCACCGACGATCCACACGTTGTTGTCCACCTCCCACGTGCCGCCGTCCAGCGAGAACGTCCCCGAGGTGACCAGGTGATCGATACGGGCCGTCATCAGAGCATCACCACCGAGCGCAGGACGTCGCCCGCGTGCATCCGCTCGAAGGCCTGCTCGACGTCCTCGATGCCGATGGTCTCGGTGACGAAGGCGCCGAGGTCGATCCGGCCCTGCTGATGCAGGTCGATCAGCATCGGGAAGTCGCGGGAGGGCAGACAGTCGCCGTACCAGGAGGACTTGAGGGCGCCGCCGCGTCCGAAGACGTCCAGGAGGGGAAGTTCCAGGGCCATCTCCGGGGTGGGGACGCCCACCAGGACGACGGTACCGGCGAGATCCCGGGCGTAGAACGCCTGTTTGTACGTCTCCGGACGGCCCACCGCGTCGATGACCACATCCGCGCCGAAGCCGCCGGTCAGCCCGCGGATCGCCTCGACCGGGTCGGTGGAACGGGAGTTGACGGTGTGGGTGGCGCCCATGGACCGGGCCTTCTCCAGCTTCCGGTCGTCGATGTCCACCGCGACGATCTTCGCCGCGCCCGCCAGCCGCGCACCGACGACGGCGGCGTCCCCCACTCCGCCGCAGCCGATGACCGCCACCGAGTCGCCGCGCCCCACCCCGCCGGTGTTGATGGCCGCACCGATGCCCGCCATCACCCCGCAGCCGAGCAGCCCGGCGACGGCCGGTGAGACCTCGGGGTCGACCTTGGTGCACTGCCCGGCGGCGACCAGCGTCTTGTCGGCGAACGCCCCGATGCCCAGCGCCGGGCTCAGCTCGGTGCCGTCCTTCAGGGTCATCTTCTGCGTGGCGTTGTGGGTGTCGAAGCAGTACTGCGGACGCCCGCGCCGGCACGCCCGGCACGCCCCGCACACCGCCCGCCAGTTGAGGACGACGAAGTCCCCCGGCGCCACGTCCGTGACATCCGCCCCGACGGACTCGACCACACCCGCCGCCTCGTGCCCCAGCAGGAACGGGAACTCGTCGTTGATCCCGCCCTGCTTGTAGTGCAGATCGGTGTGGCACACCCCGCACGCCTGGATCTTCACCACGGCCTCACCGGGGCCGGGGTCCGGCACCAGGATCGTCTCCAGCCGGACGGGTTCGTTCTTCCCCGGCGCAATGACGCCGCGCACTTCCTGTGCCATGGAACAGCCCCTTTCAAAGATCACTTACGGGACCACTGTGGCGCACCGCCACTGACCGTGCCACACCGTACGCGGAAGGGGGGTCGTTGGGGAGGATTGGCCGCATCGTCGTCAGCCGGGAAGGACCGCGCGGCGGGGCGGCCGCGCGGCGCGGCGGGCGGCGTGTCCGCCCGCGCGCGGCGGTCTCACCAGCGCGGAACGGCAGGAGTGACCCACTGCGGATCGGCCACCCGCATCGCCGCCGCGTCGTCGCGGGAGCGGTAGGTGCCGTCGTCCTCCAGCCAGCGCCGGTGCAGGGCGGCGAGCCGGTCGCGGTCGAGGGCGACGCCCAGGCCCGGAGCGTCGCCGACGTCCAGACGGCCGTCGCGGAAGGTGAGGCGTTCGGTGAGGACGTCCTCGGCCTGCCAGGGGTAGTGGGTGTCGCAGGCGTGGTCGAGGTTCGGGACGGTCGCCGCGACCTGGGTCATGGCGGCGAGGCTGATGCCCAGGTGGGTGTTGGAGTGCATGGACAGTCCGACGCCGAAGGTGCGGCAGACGGCGGCGAGTTCGCGGGTGCTGCGCAGGCCGCCCCAGTAGTGGTGGTCGCAGAGCAGGACCTGCACGGCGCCGCGGGTGAATGCCTCGGGGATCTCCTCGAAGGTCGTCACGCACATGTTGGTGGCCAGCGGAAGCCGCGTGCCGGCCGCCACCTCCGCCATCTGTGCGGTGCCGCTCGCCGGGTCCTCCAGGTATTCGAGGACGTCGCGCAGCTCGTCCGCCACCTTGAGCGAGGTGTCCACGCTCCAGGCGCTGTTGGGGTCCAGGCGGAGCGGGTGGCCGGGGAACGCGGCGGCGAGCGCCTTGATTGCCGCGATCTCCCGTGCGGGCTCAAAGACGCCGCCCTTGAGCTTGAAGGACGTGAAGCCGTAGCGGTCCGCGAAGCGGCGGGCCTGGGCGACGATGCCGTCCGGGTCGAGCGCCGCGCCCCAGTCGTCGCGTTCGCCGCGGCCGCCCGGGTGGGCGTCCCACCGGTAGAAGAGGTATCCGCTGTACTCGATGCGGTCGCGGACCTTGCCGCCGAGCAGGGCGTGTACGGGCAGTTGGGTGGCGTGTCCCCAGGCGTCCAGGCAGGCCACCTCGAAGCCGGAGAGCACCGAGAGCCGTAGTTTGTCGGCGGTCCGTACGCCGCGCAGCCCGCCGGCGTCAACGGCGTCGGGGCCGGTGGCGGCGGGCGGGTCGCCGCACACCTGGGCGGCCAGCGCGGGCAGTGCGTTCAGGTCCGTGACCGTGCGGCCGACCAGTGCGGTGGCCAGCGGGCGGGCCAGTTCGAGGTATTCGGTGTCGCCGTAGGTCTCGCCGAGTCCGGTGGCGCCGTCCGCCGTCACGACCTCGATGATCAAGCGGGGGGTGTACGGCTGGTGTACACCCTGGGTGTTGAGGAGCGGCGGGTCGGCTACCAGGACCGGGGTGAGCCGGACCTCGGTGAGGGTGAGGCTGTCCATGCGGGGGACTCCTGCACTGTCGAGAGGCGCTTACCTATTCGTTTACATATCTGGTCGACATCCTCATATGCAGTCGGAGAGTAAGGAGCCCCGCGGCGATCGTCAACACCCCCCATTCCGTGAGGCTTTACCAACCATTGAATCTTCGCGCGTAGATACCGAATTGACGGCTCTGTTAGACCTACTCGCAGTGCAATCCGAGCCTGTTCATGTCATCCGAAGGAGCCGCGCATGCCCCGTCCCGTCCTCTCCCGTCGCGCCCGCCTCGGCGCCGCGACGGTCGCCGCCCTGGTCACCGGTACCGCCGTGTTCGGCATCGGCCAGGCGACCGCCGAGCACTCGGTCCCCCGCACCGACAAGGAGATCCCCAACCTCACCCAGGTGCAGGACCGGATCAAGGCGTACTACGGCGACACGGTGACGGCCGACGGCGAGCACTACGCCTCGCCGCACAGCAACTACGCCCGACAGGTCCGCGGCATCGAGACCAGGGCCCGCAGCTATCTGACGAAGGCGCTCGCGAAACCCGCCGACCGGTCCGGCGCGCACGGCAAGCCCGTCGAGCGGACCAGGCCCGCCATCGTCCTGGACATGGACGACACCACCCTGCTCACCTACAACTACGAGCTCCAGGTGGGCTTCCACTTCACCCCGGAGAGCCAGGACAAGTACCTCGCCTCCACCGACATGGACCCGGTCTTCGGCATGAACCGCCTGGTCAACTGGGCGCACGACAAGGGGGCCGAGGTCTTCTTCATCACCGGCCGCAAGGAGGCGCAGCGCGAGTGGAGCGTGCGCAACCTCAAGAACGTCGGCTACGGGGTGCCGCTGGACCGGACGCATGTGTTCCTGAAGAACAAGGAGAACCCGCCCCCCTACCTCCCCTGCGGGGCGGACTGCTCGACCGTCGAGTACAAGTCGGGCACGCGCCGGCACATCGAGTCGCTCGGCTACGACATCGTCGCCAACTTCGGGGACCAGTACAGCGACCTGCAGGGCGGCGCCGGAAACCGGACCTTCAAGCTGCCCAACCCGATGTACTACCTGCCGTAGGCGCCGGCACGCCCGTAGGCGCTCGCAGACGGGCGCAGGCACTCGTAGGCGCTCCGGGAAGAGCCGGCAGCGCCTAGTGCCTCTTGGGGAGCGGCACGCGCATCAGGTCCTGGGCGATGGTGAGTTCGCCGCCGAACCCGGCTGCGCGTGCCTGCCGCTCGAACTCCTCGGGGTCGGAGTAGCGCTGCGAGAAGTGGGTCAGGACGAGATGCCGTACGCCCGCGTCCACGGCCACGCGGGCCGCCTGGCCGACCGTCAGATGGCCATGATCGACGGCCAGTTGGAGGTCCTCGTCCAGGAAAGTCGACTCGATGACGAGCATGTCCACGCCCGCCGCGAGCGCGTGCACGCCCTCGCACAGCCTGGTGTCCATCACGAAGGCGAACTTCTGGCCGGGGCGCAGCTCGCTGACCTCGTCCAGGTGGACGCCGTTGAGCTCGCCGGTCCGCTGCAGCCGGCCGATGTCGGGGCCGGCGATGCCGTGCGCGGCCAGCCGGTCCGGGAGCATCCGCCGGGCATCCGGCTCCACCAGGCGGTAGCCGTAGGACTCGACGGGGTGGGAGAGCTTGCGCGCCTCCAGGACGTAGGACCTCGAACGGTCCAGTTCACCGTCGGCGGCCACCGGGCGCTGCTTGAGCCGGACCGTCTCGCGGTAGGCGGTGGCATACCGCAGCCGGTCGAAGAAGTGCTGGCCACTGGCCGGGTAGTGGGCGGTGACGGGGTGCGGCACCCGGTCGAGGTTGATCCGCTGGATCACCCCGGCCAGGCCCAGCGAGTGGTCACCGTGGAAATGCGTGACACAGATCCGGTTGAGGTCGTGCGCGGCGACCCCGGCGCGCAGCATCTGGCGCTGGGTGCCCTCACCGGGGTCGAAGAGCAGCCCCTGGCCGTCCCAGCGCAGCAGATAGCCGTTGTGGTTGCGGTGCCGGGTGGGGACCTGACTGGCGGTGCCGAGGACGACCAATTCACGTACGGACATGGCTGGTTATCCGGGCGGCCACTGGAGGCCGCGGCCACCGAGGACGTGCAGATGCGCGTGGAAGACGGTCTGGCCGGCGCCGGCACCGGTGTTGAAGACGACCCGGTAGCCCCGGTCCTCGACCTTGTCCTCGGCGGCGACCTCACGGGATTCGCGCAGTATGTCGGCGATGATCTGCGGTTCGGCGGCGGCGAGGGCCGCGGCGTCCGGATAGTGCACCTTGGGGATCACCAGGACGTGGGTCGGGGCCTGGGGGTTGATGTCGCGGAACGCGACGGTGGTCTCGGTCTCCCGGACGATGGTCGCCGGCACCTCCCCCGCCACGATCTTGCAGAACAGGCAGTCGGCCTGCGGTTCTCCCGCCACCGGTGAGCTCCTTAGGGTTCCGCGGCGCGCACCGTGTGCACGCGCCGTACGCACGGTGCGTACGGCCTCGGATGCTACCGGGCCGCGGCCCGATCGCCCGGTCGCGGGGCCCGGGGATCACTAAGCTGGCCCGGCAGATGCTTATCGCCCACAACCGGGAGTTATCCACCATGGCAACCACGCGCACCGCCAAGACCCACTGGGAAGGCAACCTCCTGGAGGGCAAGGGCACCGTCGCCCTGGAGTCCTCCAAGGTCGGTACGTACGACGTGAACTGGCCCGCCCGCGCCGAGCAGCCCAACGGCGTCACCAGCCCCGAGGAGCTGATCGCGGCGGCCCACTCCTCCTGCTACTCCATGGCCTTCTCGCACGGTCTGGCGGGCAAGGGGTACACCGTCGCCGCGCTCGACACCCAGGCCGATGTCACCTTCCAGCCGGGTGAGGGCATCACCGGCATCGTGCTGACCGTCAGGGCCAGCGTCCCGGGGCTGTCCGAGGAGGACTTCCAGGCGGCGGCCCAGGACGCCAAGGCCAACTGCCCGGTGAGCCAGGCGCTGGCGGGGGTCAAGAACATCACGCTGGATGCGCAGCTGGTCTGATGCGACCGGCCTGACGCCTCGTGAGGTGAGAGGAACGGCGGCGCGCCGACCGGGCCCTGAGGGGCGGTCGGCGCGCCGCCGCGCTGTCCGCGGGAGCTGTCCACGGGCGTTGTCAGTGGGGCATGTCACGATCGTTTGCGTACCGACCGTCGGGTACCGCCCGCGGCTCGGCCGCCGCCCCACGAAGGGATCAGCCCCGTGACCGACGACCCCCACTTCGCGCTCCGCCTGGCGCTGCGCCTCGCCGACCCGGCCACCGCCGACGCGCTCGCCGAGCGGCTGCAGCCGGAGCTGTCGGCCCTCCTCGCCGACCGGTTCGGGCTGCCGGCGGAAATGATCGAGGAGCTGCTGGGGGCGGACCCTGTGCAGATGCGGGCCGCGCTGACCATAGCCCCCGAGGAATGGCTCCTGGGGGCGGCCGAGCTCGGCGATCCGCAGACCGGTGCGGCCCTGTGGCATGCCGTGTACCGCAACGACTCGGGGTACCAGGAGCCGGCGGCGGAGATACCCGGTCTGCTGGCGACGCTCCTGGGTGCCGCCGACCTTTCGGACCCGCGCTGGTACGAGGACGGCGGGCTGTTCGACGCCCTGCACGACGTGACCGGGGGTCCCGCGCTCGTCACCGTACTGACCAGCGGGTTCCTCGGGGTGACGCTCGGCTCCGTCGCCCAGTTCGGCAAGCACCTCCCGCCGCCGGCCGCCGTGGACGCCTGCCTCGACTTCCAGGAGATCTGGGGCGCCGAGGCGCTCACGCGCTTTCTCGACCTGCTCGAGGACGTGCCGGATCTCAACACGGGACATCCGTGGCTGCCGGGGCTGTTGCGGCGGGCCGTCGAGGCGCCCGATGCGGCGGCCTTCCTCAGGGAGCACCGGCCCGCCGGGTGGACCGATCCGGCACATCTGCACGCGCTGCTGGAACTCCGCTACGGCCACCGCCTCCCGGCCGAGCCCGACGGCCTCGACTGGGAGCTGATCCGGCGCGAGCACGAGCGGCTTCCCCTCGACCAGGACGACCCCCGGTACACCAACGGGCTGCTCCGGCTGGTCAAGTGGGAGGGCTGCCCCGCCGACCTGGTGATGGAGAGCTTCGGCAAGGACCCCTACAACACCGCGGAGTACGCCTTCAAGCTGCCCTTCGAGGCGCTCACCAGCCCCGTGAGCCACCCCTACTCGGTCTTCACCCACAGCCTCGAGCACAACATCCGTACGGCTCGGCTGTCCGTGGACCGCGTCCTGGCCGAGGTGACACCGGCAGAGGGGGTGCTGTGGCATCTGCCGGACGACCACGAACCGACCCGCAAGGCGCTGTCCGGCCTGGTCGCCCGGCTCGGCACCAACCCCGTGAACTGGCTGACCTGCTATGCGCGGATGGAGCGCGCCACCCGCAGCAGCGTCGCCGGACTGATCGTCGATGCCGCCTCGACGGACAGCCGGAAGAAGCGCTACACCAGCTGGCCGCAGCCGGAGGACGCGGCGTTCCCGACCGTCTTCGCCGACAGCTCCCGGCGCAGGTTCCTGAAGCTGCTCCTCTGCGCCTCCGAGGAGGCCCAGAAGGCCGTCGTCCCGTACCTCGACGCGCTGGCCGTCCAGGATCTCCTGGTACACGAGGACCCCTCCCCGGCGCTCCGCGAGGCGGTCGTGGCCGCCCACGGCCTCCCGGCCCTGGTGGCGATGGCCTCGCCGGGCTCCCGCTTCCCCGGCCTCCTCTCCGCCGAAAAGCTGGCGTACCTCCTGGATCTCGACGAACCGGCGGTGGACGCCCAGCTCTTCCGCTACGCCGACCTCGACCAAGCCGAGCGGGAGCGGATGCTGGCCGGCCGGCTGCGGAGCGGTGGCAGCCGCCCGCTCCCGGAGGAGCTGACAGCGGTGCTGGGCCTCACGGAGGATCCCCAGCGGCTGAGGGCCGCGCTGGAACTCGGCCACCCTCGCGTGGTCCGCGACGTGCTCGGCCGGCGGCAGCCGCAGGTCCCGGCGACCCGGCTGCGGCTGCTGGTCGCCCTCTGGGAGCGCAGCGGACCGGACGCCGTACGGGACATCCTGGCCATGGACCGCCTCCCCCTCACCCTGCGCCGCACGACCGAGAAGCTGCTGGACGCGCCCGACGGGCTGGAGCGGCTGCGCGCCCAGTTCGCCGAGGAGGCGGCGCCGGACCGGCTGCTGGCGTATCTCACCAGGTCGGCGCGCCACCCCGAGAAGCAGCTGGGCCGGCTCCTGAGCGAGGGCCTGGAGCCGCCCTGGTCCGCGCTGGTGGCGGCGCAGCGCACCGGCACGCTCCCCGTGGGCCTCATGGCTGCGCTGCTCGAGCTTCCGGACTGTCCGCGCGCACTGCTGCTGACGGCGCTGGGCACCGTTGCCGAGTCCGGGGCGAAATGGCTCGATGACGCCCTCGCGCGCGGCACGCTCACCCCCGAGGACATCCTGCTGCACGCGGCCCCCGCCCACGCCGCCCTCGGCCTGCTGCGACGCCACGCCCGCGGCGGGCCCGGCGCGCCGGGCCGGCTGCCGGTCCGGCGCGCCGCGGCCCTGACCCGCGAGCATCTGGCCACGGACGTCGCAGCGTGGGCCGCCTGCCTGCGGCTGCTGCCGACGTTCACCGGGACGCTGCCCGAACTCCTCGCGACGGCGGGACGGTGAGGCGCCCTCGCGCCTGAAGGGCCGTGCCACGGCGGCCGTTGAGGGCGCACGCCGCATTGTCAGTGGTCCATGTCACGATCGGTTACGTACGACGATCGGCACCACCGGTTGCGTACCGACCGCTCCGCGAAGGGACCCGCCCAGGTGACCGCCGACCCGCCCCCGTACCTCCGTCACGCGCTGCAACTCGCCGACCCGGCCACCGCCGACGCGCTCGCCGAGCGGCTGCGGCCGGAGCTGCTGGCCGTCCTCGCCGACCGGTTCGGGCTGCCGGAGGAGCTGGTGGAGGTGCTGGCCGGACCGGACGCCGCCGGGCTGCGGGCCGCACTGACCGCGGATCCCGGGGCGTTCCTGACCGCGGCGGCGGAGAGGGGCGATCCGGTGGTCGGGCTTGCGCTGTGGAGGGCGGAGTTCCGCGACGCCTCGGGGCGGAAGCTGCGCGCGACGGAGGCGATCCCGAGCCTGCTGGCGGCCGTCCTGCACGCCGCCGATCCCCTGGACCGGCGCTGGTACGACGAGGACGACGGCCTGATCCCGGTCCTCTACGAAGAGGCCGTCGGCCCCGTTCTCGTCCCCGCGCTGACCAGCCGGTTCCCCGGTCTGGTCACCGGCTCCGTCGCCCAGCTCGGTCCGCACCTCCCGCCACCGGTCGTCCTGGACGCCTTCATCGGCCTGGTGGAGTTCTGGGGCGCGGACGCGCTCGTGCGCTTCCTCTCCCTCGCCGAGGAGATGCCGGAACTGGCCGGCCTCGGACACCCCTGGCTGCCGGGCCTGTTGCGCCAGGCCCTCGACGCCCCCGACCCGGAGTCCTTCCTCAGGGAGCACCGGCCCGCCGGGGAGTGGACCGACCCGGAGCATGTGCGGGTGCTGCTGGAGCTCCGTTACGGCGACGGGCCCTCGGTGCGGCCCGACGGCCTCGACTGGGACCTGATCCGGCGCGAGCACGACCGTCTGCCCCTCGGGCACGATCCTCGCCGCGCCCCGGACCTGCCGCAACGCGTCCGGCTGCTCCGGCTCGTCCAGTGGGAGGGCTGCCCCGCCGACCTGGTGAGGGAGAGCTTCCGGGAAGTGCCCCGCGAGACCGCGCGGTTCGCCGCCGAGCTGCCCTTCGAGGCGCTCCTCCACCCCGAGCTGCGGATGCACCGGACCGACCTCCGGGACGTCCTCGAACGCGGCATCGCCGAGGGCCGCCTGCCCGTGGACCGGGTCCTGACCGAGGTGGCGCCCGCGGAGACGGTGCTCAACGCCCTGCCGTACGGCCATGAACCGACCCGCAAGGCCCTGGCCGGTCTGCTCACCCGGCTCGGCACGGACCCCGTCAACTGGCTGACGTGCTACGCCCGGACGGGGCGCGCCCACGGCAGCGTCGCCGAGCTGATCGCGGACGCCGCCTCGACGACCACCGGCGGGAAGCGCTGCTCCGCCTGGCCACGGCCGGCACCGGCGCAGTTCCCGGCCGGCCCGCCCCAGGACGCCAGGCGGGCGTTCCTGGGCATGTTCCGGTGCGCCTCGCCGGAAGCCCAGAGAGCGGTCGTCCCGTACTTGGACGCGCGGGCGGTGCAGCATCTCCTCGTCCATGGAGACCCGTCCCCGGAGATCCGCGACGCGGTGGTGGCCGCCCACGGCCTCCCGGCACAGGTGGCGATGGCCGCCGCGTACGACCTCTCGGCGGAGAAGCTGGAGTACCTCCTGGATCTCGACGAACCCGCGGTGGACGCCCAGCTGTTCCGCTACGCCGACCTCGACCGGGCCGAGCGGGAGCGGATGCTGGCCGGCCGGCTGCGCGGCGGCGGCATCCGCGCGGTCCCGCCGGAACTGCTCGCGACGGTGGAGGAGATCAGCGTCAGCCACCACCGCCCCTGGCTCATGGCCGGTCTGGAGTCCGGCGATCCCGGCGTGGCCCGCGCGCTCGTCGGCCGGCTGCGGCTGCACGTACCGGCCACCCGGCTGCGGCTGCTGGTCGCCGTATGGGAGCGCGGCGGCCCGGACGCCGTCCGCGAGATCCTGGCCATGGACCGCCTCCCCCTCACCCTCCGCCGCCGGACGGAGAAACTGCTGGACGCCCCCGACGGCCCGGACCGGATACGGGCCCTGCTCGCCGCCGAGGAGTCACCGGACCGGCTCGCGGCATTCCTCATGAGGGCGGGCAGCCGACCCGGCGAGCGGCTGCACCGGTTGCGCAGCGAGGGCCTGGAGCCGCCCTGGCCGGCGCTGGTCGCGGCGCGGGAGGCCGGGACGCTCCCCGACGGCCTGCTGGATGCGCTGGCGGACCACCCCGGCTGCCCGCGCGCACTGCTGCTGGCGGCGCCGGCGAACCTCCGCGGGGCCGGGACCGACCGGCTCCACGACGCCCTCCTGAGCGGGAGGCTCACCCCCGAGGACGTCCTGACCCGCGCGGCCCCCGCCCACGCCGCCCTCGACCGTCTGCGACGGTACGCCGCCGACCGGTCCGCCCTGCGGGGCCTGCACGCGGTCCGCGGCCGCGCCAGGGCCCTGACCCGCGAGCATCTGGCCACCGATGCCGAGGCCTGGGCCGTGGCCCTTCAGCTGCTGCCGACGTTCGCCGGGACGCTTCCCGAACTCCTCGCGACGGCCGGGGCGATGACGCGCGTTCACCACTGAAGTCCCCTGCGGTGGCGGTCCGTTCGGTGCTGCGGCGGCGTTGTCAGTGGTCGATGTCACGATCGATCACGTACCGGGCGACACTCGCTCACCCCGCCCCGTGAAGGGACCCGCCCCATGCACCACAGCCCGCGCCCCGCGCTCTGCCTCGCGCTGGACCTCGCCGACCCGGCCACCGCCGACGCGCTCGCCGAGCGGCTGCGGCCGGAGCTGCTGACCGTCCTCGCCGACCGGTTCGGGCTGCCGGAGGAGATGATCGAGGAGCTGCTGGGGGCGGACCCTGTGCAGATGCGGGCCGCGCTGACCACAGCCCCCGAGGAATGGCTCCTGGGGGCGGCCGAGCTGGGCGATCCGGTGGTCGGGCGGGCGCTGTGGGATGCGTGGTACCGCGACGGGTCGGGGAACCGGTCGCGCGCGATGGAGGAGATCCCGGGCCTCCTGGCCGCCGTGCTGTACGCCGCCGACCTCGGTGATCCACGCTGGCACGACGACGACGGCCTCGTCCCGCTCCTTTACCGGCAGCCCGAAGGCCCGGGACTGGTCGCCATCCTGACCAGCGGGTTCCCCGGGCTGACCGCCGGCACCCTCGCCGGATGCGCGCCGTATCTCCCGCCGGCGGTCGTGGTGGACGCCTGCCTCGCCCTCTTGGAGGTCTGGGGCAGCACGGAGCCGTTCGCACAGTTCCTTCGCCTGCTCGAGGAGACGCCGGCCCTGGATCGTGGGCATCCCTGGCTGCCGGATCTGTTGCGCCGGGCCATCGGGGCCGCCGATCCGGCGGCCTTCCTCGAAGCGCACCGGCCCGCCGGGGAGTGGGAGGACCCGGCGCACCTCCATGCGCTGATGAAGCTCCGCTACAGCAGTACGCTCCCGGTCGAGCCCGAGGGCCTCGACTGGGACGTACTCCGGCGCGAGCACCGGCGACTGCCCATCGGCCTGACGCCCGGCGCCCGTCACGGCACCCGGGTGTGCAGGCTCATCGAGTGGGCGGGCTGCCCCGCCGACCTGGTGATGGAGAGCTTCCGCGAAGATCCCCGCGAGACCGCATGGAACGCCGCCGAGCTGCCCTTCGAGGCCTTTACGGAGCCCCGCGGGCGCGCTGTCCACCTGGGCACCGCTTTCAAGCGCGGCATCCGCGAGGGCCGGCTGCCCGTGGACCGAGTGCTGGCCGAGGTGGCTCCGGCGGTGAAGGTGCTGGGGGCGCTGCCGTACGACCACGAACCGACCCGCACGGCCCTCACCGCTCTGCTGGCCCCGCTCGGCACGGATCCCGTCAACTGGCTGACCTGCTATGCCCGGATGGGGCGTGCGCCCCGTAGCAGCGTCGCCGAGCTGATCGCGGCGGTCGCCGGTCCCGGCGCGCGTACGAAGCGCTGCGTCGGCTGGCCACGGCCGCGCGAGGCCGAGTTCCCGCCCCGCCCTTCCGAGCACTCCCGGGCCGCTTTCGTCGGCATGCTCCGGTGCGCCTCGCCGGAGGCCCAGATCGCCGTCGTCCCGTACTTCGACGCGCTCGCCGTCCAGCACTTCCTGCTGGAGTGCGACCCGTCCCCGGCGGTCCTCGACGCGGTGGTGGCCGCCCACGGCCTCCCGGCCTGCATCGCCGTGATCGCCGGGCGCCTCGACGACGCCAAGCGGGCATACCTCCTGGATCTCGACGAACCCTCGGTGGACGCCGAGCTGTTCCGCCGGCGCTCGCTCGACCGGGCCGAGCAGGAGCGGCTGCTGGCCGGACGGCTGCGCGGCGGCGGCACCCGCCCGGTCCCCCAGGAGCTGCTGGCGGCAGTGGACGACCTGCGCGTCAGCGAGGACCGCGACCTGCTGACGGCCGGTGTGACATCCGGCGACCTGAACGTGGCCCGCCGGGTCGTGGAACGGGTACGGCTGCAGGTACCCGCCACCCGGCTGCGGCTGCTGGTCGCCGTATGGGAGCGCGGCGGCCCGGACGCCGTCCGCGAGATCCTCGCCATGGACCGCCTCCCCCTCACCCTCCGCCGCCGGACGGAGAAACTGCTGGACACCCCCGACGGCCTCGACCGGATACGGGCCCTGCTCGCCGACGAGGAGTCACCCGACCGGCTCGCGGCATACCTCATGAGGGCGAGCAGCCGACCCGAGAAGCGGCTGAGGCTGTTCCTCGGCGAGGGATTCCGTACGCCCTGGCCCGCCCTGCTGGCGGCGCACCGCGCCGCGCCGCTCACTGCGGACCTGGTGGCGGCGCTCGTGGAACTTCCGGACTGCCCCCGGGAACTGCTGCTGGCGGGCCTGGGCAGCGCTTCCGCCGACTGGACGTCCTGGTTCGACTGGGTCGCCCCCGCCCTGGCGCGCGGGACGCTCACCCCCGATGATCTGCTGACCCGTTCGGACCCCGCCGAGCTGGCCCTCGACCTCCTGCAGCGCTGGGCGAGGGACCGGAGCTTCGAAGGGGAGGACGTCCAGCGCTTCCGGGACGACGCGCTGGCCCTCACCCGGGAGCACCTGGGCACGGACACCGACGCCTGGACCGTGGCCCTTCATCTGTTGCCGACGTTCGCGGGGACCGTGCCCGAACTCCTCGCGACGGCCGGGGCGATGACGCGCGTGCAGGCGTGACGCCGGAGGCCGCCGCGGGGTGCCGGCCCCGTGCCCGGCGTTGTCAGTGGTCCGTGCCACGATCGGCTGTGTACCGGTGCTGAGACGGCGTCGCCCGCCGGCCGCGCACCGTCCGCTTCTGGAAAGGACCCGTCCGGATGTCCGACAGCACGCCGCCGTACCTCTGCCACGCGTTGCGACTCGCCGACCCGGCCACCGCCGACGCGCTCGCGGAGCGGATGCGTCCGGAGGTGCTGGCAGCCCTCGCCGACCGGCTCGGGCTGCCGGAGGACGCGGTGGAGACGATGACGCGGTGGGAATCCTCGGGTCGCCGGCGTGCGATGACCGAGGACGTCGGGGAGTTCCTGCTGCGCGCGGTCGGGACCGGCGACCCGGAGATCGCCCGGGTGCTGTACGTCGAGCGGTACCGCCGGGTCCCCTGGGTCCTGTCGGCGATCCTCGCCGCCGCCGACCCCGCGGACGCGCGCTGGTACGCCGAGAACGGGCTCGTCCCGTGCGTGCTGAAGGACGCCGACGGCCTCGCGCTCGAACCTGCATTGCGCGGCCCGTTCCCCGAGCTGGTCCGGCATGCCGTCGTCCGACTGGGCCGGGAGCTTCCGCTGCCCGTCGTGCTCGACGCCTGCCGCCACCTCGCCGGTCTGAGCGGGGCCGCCGGGATCGAGAAGCTGGCCGATGGCGTCGAGGCGTCGGGGGACGAGCTCTGCCACCCGGGGCTGGCCGAGCTGCTGCGGGCCGCCGCCGCGGCACCGGACCCGGCGGGCCGTATCCGGGAGAGCCGGCCGGCCGGCGAGTGGACGGACCCGGCACATGCGCTCGCGCTGCTGCGGGTGCGTCTCGGGGAGCGGGAGGTCGAGCAGCCCGCCGGTCTCGGCTGGGATCTGATACGGCGGGAGCACGACCGGCGGCCCCTCGCGACGTGGTCCGCCCGGGAGCAGCGGTATGTGCCCTGCTTGTCCGTCCTCGTCGGCTGGGAGGGCTGCCCGGACGCGTTGATCATGGAGAGCTTCCGGGACCGCCCCGGGGTGGTCGCCGGCACGGGTGCCCCGCTGCCCTTCGAGGCGGTGGCCGGTCTGTGGAACGACCCCCGTTGGCGGCACCCCGGCGAACTGGTCAGGCCCGGCATTCGTGCCGGCCGGCTCCCCGTCGACCGTGTGCTGAACGAACTGACACCGGCCCGCGAAGTGCTGGACATGCTGCCGTACGACCATGAACCGACCCGGAAGGCCGTGGCCGATCTGCTCGCCCCGCTCGGCACGGACCCGGTCAACTGGCTGACGTTCTACGCCCGGATGGGGCGTGCCGACGGCACGGCCGTCGACCTGGTCGCCGACGCCGTCTCGACCACCTCCCGCAAGAAGCGCAACACCACCTGGCCGCGCCGCCTGGACGCGGTGTTCCCGGTCACCGCCCCCGGGGAATCCCGCGCTCCCTTCCTCCAAGTCCTCCAGTGCGTTTCCGAGGCGGCGCAACTCGCGCTCGTCCCCCATCTGGACGCGCGCGCCGTGCAGCACTTCCTGGTGTACGGCGACCCCGCCCCGGCCGTCCGGGAGGCGATCGTGGCCGCACACGGTGTGCCGGCCCTCGCCTCCTGCGCGTCCAGCCGTCGGCTGCCCGCCGCGGAGGTCGAGCGCCTCCTCGACCTCGACGAACCGGCCGTCGACGCCAACGTGTTCCTGCACTGCTCCATCGACCAGCCGGAGCGGGAGCGGCTGCTCGCGGGGCGGCTGCGCGGCGGCGGTACCCGCGCCGCAGTCCCCCAGGAACTGCTGGACGCGCTCGACGAGATCAACCTCGGCCATTACCGTCACTGGGTCATCGCGGGGCTGGAGTCCGGCGACCTCGGTGTGGCCCGTAAGGTCGTCGGCCGCCTCAGGCTCCAGGTACCGGCCGCCCGGCTGCGGCTGCTGATCGCCGTATGGGAGCGCGGCGGCCCGGACGCCGTCCGCGAGATCCTGGCCATGGACCGCCTCCCGGCGACCCTCCGCCGCCGGACGGAGAAACTGCTGGACGCCCCCGACGGCCTGGAGCGGATGCGGGCCCTGCTCGCCGACGAGGAGTCACCGGTCGCGCTGACAGGCCAGCCGTTCCAGAAGCTCCTCGGCGACGGGATCCCGATCCCCTGGCCCGCGATGGCCGACGCGCTGCGTGACGGCCGGCTGCCGGACGGCGCCGCGAGAACCCTGTCGGCGGTCGCGGGCTGCCCCCGCGAGATCCAGGTGGCGGCCCTGCGCACCACGCCGGTGCCGCAACTGCCGCGCCACCGCCGCAGCGACACCTGGCCCCAGAAGGCCCTCGCACACGGCACGCTCACCGTCGAGGACGTCCTGACCCACGCCGCCCCCGCCAGGGCGGCCCTGGACCACCTCGTCCACGCCGTCACCTCATCGCCGCCGAGCCCGGACCGTCAGGCCCTGCGTGCCCTGATCACCGCCCTCACCGAAGACCACCTGGGCGGCAACGTCGAGGCCTGGGCCGTCTGTCTCCAGCTGCTGCCGACCTTCGCCGGCACCCTCACCGAGCTGATATCCACCGCCGGGGCGGTGGCCCAGGCGTAAGGCGTCCGAGGTCAGCTCCAGCGCCCGGTACGGCCCAGCAGCAATGCCGTCGCGGCCGTACCGGCGGTGGAGGTGCGCAGGACGGTCGGGCCGAGGCGGTAGGGCTGCGCGCCGGCCTCGGCGAAGGCGGCCAACTCCTCGGGCGAGACCCCGCCTTCGGGGCCGACGACGAGCACGATCGAGCCCTCGGTGGGGAGTTCGGCGGTGGCCAGCGGGCTGCTGCCCTCCTCGTGGAGGACGGCGGCGAAGTCGGCGTCGGCGAGGAGGGCGGCCACCTCTTTGGTCGACAGCGGGTCGGCGACTTCCGGAAAGGTCAGGCGACGCGACTGCTTGCCCGCCTCGCGGGCCGTGGCGCGCCACTTGGCCAGGGACTTGGCGGCCCGCTCGCCCCGCCACTGGGTGACGCAGCGCGCCGCCGACCAGGGCACGACGGCGTCCACGCCGGTCTCGGTCATCGTCTCGACGGCCAGTTCGCCGCGGTCGCCCTTGGGCAGCGCCTGGACGACGGTGAGGGTGGGCGTCGGCGGGGCCTCGGTGCGGAGGTCGGTGACGGCGACGGTGAGGCGGTCCTTGCCCTCGACGGCGGCGACCGCGCCGTAGGCGCCCGTTCCCCGGCCGTCCGTCAGCACGACCTCCTCGCCCACCCGCAGCCGTCGCACCGACACCGCGTGCCGGCCCTCCGGCCCGTCCAGGGTCAGCGACCCGCAGGCCCGTACGTCCGCGAGCGAATCGACGAGGAAGACGGGGGCGGTCATGACGCGGCACCGGCCTCGGCGCCGGAACCGCTGCCCGGGTTCAACGCGGCGCGCGCCACCTCCAGTTCGGCCACCAGCACCTCGACCAGCTGCCCGGCCGGCAGCTCGCGCGCCATCCGGTGGCCCTGCCCGGCCCACAGCGCCATGCCCTGCGCATCGCCGGCCTTGGCCGCGGCCTTGCGCAGCCCGGAGGTCAGGTGGTGAACGGCGGGGTAGGCGGCCGGCGCGTACGGGCCGTGCTCGCGAAGGAAACGGTTCGCCAGGCCGCGGGCCGGGCGCCCGGAGAACGCCCGGGTCAGCTCGGTGCGGGTGAACAGCGGGTTGGTCAACGCCTGCTTGTGCAGAGGGTTGGCGCCGGACTCGGGCGTCGCCAGGAACGCCGTGCCGAGCTGCGCCATCGAGGCGCCCGCGGCCAGCGCGGCGGCGATCGCCGAGCCGCGCATCAGGCCGCCCGCGGCGATGATCGGGATCTGCACCGCCTCGTGGACCTGGGCGATGAGGCAGAGCAGTCCGACGCCCGCCCCGGTGCCGTCGGACTGCGGGTCGTCGCGATGGGTGCTCTGGTGGCCGCCCGCCTCGATTCCCTGGACACAGACCGCGTCCGCGCCCGACCACTGCGCGGCCTGCGCCTCGGCCGCGGTGGTGACCGTCACGACGGTGAACGTACCGACCTTGGCGAAGGCGTCGAGCACCGCGCGGGAGGGGCAGCCGAAGGCGAACGAGACCACCGGCACCGGGTCCTCGCGCAGGATCGCCAGCTTGGCCTCGTAGCCGTCGTCGGAGCCGCCGTACGGGTCGAGTTCGGCGATCGGGCTCTCGTACCAGGCGGCTTCGCCCGCGAGCTGCTCGCGGTAGACCTCGACCGGGGTGACGTCGGCGAGGCTGGGCTGCGGCATGAACAGGTTCACGCCGAAGGGCCGGCCGGTCAGCCCGCGCAGCTGTTTGATCTCCTGATACATGCCGTCGGCGGTTTTGTAACCGGCGGCGAGGAAGCCGAGACCACCGGCTTCACTGACGGCGGCGGCCAGCTCCGGGCGGGCGGCGCCGCCCGCCATCGGGGCCTGCACGATCGGGTAGCGGCAGAGATCGCTGAGCGGGGTGGGCATGACCACATCGTGTCACGCCCACCGCTTCACCCCGAACCGGGGCCGGGCCCCGTCTACCGCCCGTTGAACGCATCCTTCAACCGGGAGAACAGCCCTTGCTGCCCCGGCTGACAGCGCACCCCGGGGACAACCCCCGGAACCCCCGGCCGACTCACCTACCGCCCGTTGAACGCATCCTTCAGCCGAGAGAACAGCCCTTGCTGCCCCGGCTGGAACTGGCCCGTCGGGCGTTCCTCACCCCGGAGCTTGGCGAGCCGTCGCATCAGCTCCTCCTGCTCGGGGTCGAGCTTGGTGGGCGTCTGCACCTCGACATGGACGATCAGATCGCCGCGGCCGCCGCCGCGCAGATGCGTCACACCGCGCTGGTGCAGCGGGATCGACTGGCCGGACTGGGTGCCGGGCCGGACGTCGATCTCCTCCACCCCGTCCAGCGTCTCCAGCGGGCATTTCGTGCCCAGCGCCGCCGCCGTCATGGGGATGGTGACCGTGCAGTGCAGATCGTCGCCACGCCGCTGGAAGACCGGGTGCGGCAGCTCATGGATCTCGACGTAGAGGTCGCCGGCCGGGCCGCCGCCGGGGCCGACCTCGCCCTCGCCCGCGAGCTGGATGCGGGTGCCGTTGTCGACACCGGCGGGGATCTTGACGGTGAGCGTGCGGCGGGAGCGGATCCGGCCGTCGCCGGCGCACTCGGGGCACGGCGTCGGCACGACCGTACCGAAGCCCTGGCACTGCGGGCAGGGCCGCGACGTCATGACCTGGCCGAGGAAGGACCGGGTGACCTGCGAGACCTCACCGCGGCCGCGGCACATGTCACAGGTCTGCGCGGAGGTGCCGGGCGCCGCGCCCTCGCCGCTGCACGTCGTGCAGACGATGGCGGTGTCGACCTGGAGGTCCTTGGTCGTACCGAAGGCCGCTTCGTTCAGCTCGACGTCGAGCCGGATCATGGCGTCCTGGCCGCGGCGGGTGCGCGAGCGCGGGCCGCGCTGCGAGGCCGTGCCGAAGAAGGCATCCATGATGTCGGAGAAGTTGCCGAAGCCGGCGCCGAAGCCGCCCGCGCCACCGCCGCCCGCCTGCGAGAGCGGGTCGCCGCCGAGGTCGTAGACCTGCTTCTTCTGCGGGTCCGACAACACCTCGTAAGCGGCGTTGATCTCCTTGAACCGCTCCTGGGTCTTGGGATCCGGGTTCACGTCCGGGTGCAGTTCGCGCGCCAGCCGACGGAAGGCCTTCTTGATCTGGTCCTGCGAGGCATCGCGACTGACACCGAGTACCGAGTAGTAATCCGTGGCCACTTTTACGACTCCGCGAGGATTTGTCCGACGTAACGTGCCACTGCGCGTACCGCTCCCATCGTTCCGGGGTAGTCCATGCGGGTCGGTCCGACCACGCCGAGTTTGGCGACTGCCTCGTCGCCCGAACCGTAACCGACCGCGACGACCGATGTGGACGTCAGGCCTTCGTGGGCATTCTCATGCCCGATACGTACGGTCATGCCCGAGTCCTTGGCCTCCCCCAGCAGCTTGAGCAGCACCACATGCTCCTCAAGGGCCTCCAGCACCGGGCGGATGGTCAGGGGGAAGTCGTGTCCGAAGCGCGTGAGATTGGCGGTGCCGCCGATCATCAGCCGCTCTTCGGTCTCCTCCACCAGAGTTTCCAGCAGCACCGACAGCACTGTCGAGACCGTGCCGCGGTCGTCCTGCTCGAAGGACTCCGGGAGATCCTGCACCAACTGCGGCACATCCGCGAACCGGCGCCCCACCACACGGCTGTTGAGCCGCGCCCGCAGATCCGCGAGCGACGTCTCGCCGAACGGCGCCGGGCAGTCGATCAGCCGCTGCTCGACCCGTCCGGTGTCCGTGATCAGTACGAGCATCAGCCGGGCCGGGGCCAGCGCCAGCAGCTCGACATGGCGGACCGTGGACCGGGTCAGGGACGGGTACTGCACGACCGCCACCTGACGGGTCAGCTGCGCCAGCAGCCGGACCGTACGGCCGACGACATCGTCGAGGTCGACGGCGCCGTCGAGGAAGTTCTGGATGGCCCGCCGCTCCGGGGAGGACAGCGGCTTGACGCCCGCCAGCTTGTCGACGAAGAGGCGATAGCCCTTGTCGGTGGGGATCCGCCCGGCGCTGGTGTGCGGCTGGGCGATGAAACCCTCGTCCTCCAGCGCCGCCATGTCGTTGCGGACCGTGGCCGGGGAGACGCCCAGCTGGTGGCGCTCGGTGAGTGCCTTGGAGCCGACCGGCTCCTCCGTCCCGACATAGTCCTGGACGATGGCGCGCAGCACTTCGAGCCTGCGTTCACTGAGCATTCTGCGCACCTCCAGTCCAGCCGGGTTGCCGTCTCGTCACTCCTGGCACTCACACGGGCCGAGTGCCAGACCCGGAAGCCAGTGTACGGCCGGGTAGCACAGCTGCGGCAAGAGCCGCCGCAACGATCGGCCGGCGAAGCGCCGCACGATGACCGTGATCGGCCGTTGTGGCCGGTCTGTCGGGCAACGCTATCGCGAGGGAGCTAGCGTCTCGGTATGCACACTGCTTGGGAAGAGGCCGGGTGGGAACAGCTCGGTGAAGGCGTCGCGCGGCGCCGGATGCCGGGCTGGGACGAGACGATCGGCGTGATCGCCGGATCGGCCGGGGTGATGATCGTCGATACCGGCGCGTCCATCCGCGACGGCGCCGATCTGCGCCGCGCCATCCGCGGCGTGCTGGGCCGGGAAGTGACGCATGTCGCTCTCACCCACCCGCATTTCGATCATGTTCTGGGCACCGCCGCCTTCGCGGGCGTCGAGGTGTTCGGCGCGGCCGGGGTGGGCGATCTGCTCGGGCGCGACCGGGACGAGCTGCGGCGGGACGCGGTACGGCACGGCCTCGCCCCGGAAGCCGCCGCGGAGGCCGCCGACCTCCTCGTCCGCCCGCACCACCACGTCCACGGCGAACTGACCGTCGACCTCGGCGACCGGCAGGTGCTGCTCGCCAATGTCGGCCCCGGTCACACCGCCCACGATCTGGCGGTTCTGGTGCCGGGCCGGGGCGGCGCCCGGGAGATCGTCTTCTGCGGTGACCTGGTCGAGGAGTCCGGCGAACCGAACGCCGGCCTGGACTCGCTGCCCCAGCAGTGGCCGGCCGCGCTGGACCGGCTGCTGGCCCTGGGCGGCGAGGAGGCGGTGTACGTACCGGGGCACGGGGCCGTGGTGGACGCGGCCTTCGTGCGCGCCCAGCGGGACGCCCTCGCCATCCGCTTCGGCGTGCCGCCGTCTTCCTGACCGCGCCCGCCCGCACCCGACGCCCCGAGAGAACTGGACCCCATGCGCAGCAAGCAGTACGGCCCCGACCTCACCCCGCCCTGGAAGAAGCAGCGGCCCGCCCCCGAGGTGGCCGCCGATCCCGACCTGGTCGTCGAGGAGGTCACCACGGGCTTCTGCGGCGCCGTGATCCGCTGCGAGAAGACGGCCGAGGGCCCGACGGTGACGCTGGAGGACCGCTTCGGCAAGCACCGGGTCTTCCCGATGGTGCCGCGCGGCTTCCTGCTGGAGGGGCGCGTCGTCACCCTCGTACGCCCGTCGGGCCGGCCGGCGCCGAGCGGCCCCGCCCGTACGGCGTCCGGCTCACTCGCGGTGCCCGGCGCCCGCGCCCGGGTCGCGCGCGCCGGGCGCATTTATGTGGAGGGGCGGCACGACGCGGAGCTGGTCGAGCGGGTGTGGGGCGACGATCTGCGCATCGAGGGCGTGGTCGTGGAGTACCTGGAGGGGATCGACGACCTTCCGGCGATCGTGCGGGGCTTCGCGCCGGGGCCGGATGCCCGGCTGGGCGTCCTGGTGGACCATCTCGTGCCCGGCTCGAAGGAGTCGCGGATCGCGGCCGAGGTGACCGGAGCGCATGCGCTGGTGGTCGGCCACCCGTACATCGACGTGTGGGAGGCCGTGAAGCCCTCCTCGGTGGGGATCCCTGCGTGGCCGAGGGTGCCGCGCGGTCAGGACTGGAAGACGGGCGTGTGCCGGGCGCTGGGCTGGCCGGAGAACACCGGGGCGGCGTGGCAGCGGATCCTGGGCTGCGTGCGGTCGTACAAGGACCTGGAGCCGCAACTCCTCGGGCGGGTGGAGGAGTTGATCGACTTCGTTACGGCAGGCGATGCGGTCTGACGCCGGGGGCTCGGCGAGGAGGATGCACCGGCCCATGACGGGATCGATGATCAGGTAGACGGGCACCTGGCCCGCAGGACCGTCGCATCGCGTCAGTCACACGGGTATCAGTCCACCAGATCCCGCACCACAGCGTCAGCCAACAACCGCCCGCGGAGTGTCAGCACCGCCCGCCCGGCCTCGTACGGCCCCGCCTCCAGCAGCCCGTCGGCCAACGCGCGGGCGGCCGCCCGCGCCCCCTCCGGCGCGAGGATGTCGAGCGGACACCCCTCCACCAGTCGCAGCTCCAGCAGGATGCGCTCCACCCGCCGGTCCTCGTCGGGCAGGATCTCGCGGCCCGCGCCCGGGGAGCGGCCCTCGGCCAGGGCCTGGGCGTAGGCGCCGGGGTGCTTGACGTTCCACCAGCGGACGCCGCCGACGTGGCTGTGGGCGCCGGGGCCGGCGCCCCACCAGTCGGCGCCGGTCCAGTACAGCTCGTTGTGGCGGCAGCGGGCGGCTTCGGTGGTGGCCCAGTTGGAGACCTCGTACCAGGTGAAACCGGCGGCGGCGAGGCGCTCCTCGGCGATCAGATAGCGGTCGGCGTGGACGTCGTCGTCGGTCATCGGGACCTCGCCGCGGCGGATCCGGCGGGCGAGCTGGGTGCCCTCCTCGACGATCAGGGCGTAGGCGGAGATGTGGTCGGGGCCGGCGCCGAGGGCGGCGTCCAGGGAGGCCCGCCAGTCGTCGTCGGTCTCGCCGGGGGTGCCGTAGATCAGATCGAGGTTGACGTGGTCGAAACCGGCGGCGCGGGCCTCGGCGACGCACGCCTCGGGGCGGCCGGGGGTGTGCGTACGGTCGAGGATCTTCAGGACGTGCTGCCGGGCGCTCTGCATGCCGAAGGAGACGCGGTTGTAGCCGCCCTCGCGGAGCTCGGCGAGGTAGCGGGGGTCGACGGACTCCGGGTTGGCCTCGGTGGTGATCTCGGCGCCCGGTGCGAGGCCGAATTCGTCGCGGATGGCCGCCAGCATGCGGCCGAGGTCGGCGGCGGGCAGCAGGGTCGGGGTGCCGCCGCCCACGAAGACCGTCTCGACGGGGCGGGGGTCGTCGCCGAGCACCTTGCGGGCCAGCCGGATCTCCTCGACGACATGGTCGGCGTAGTTGTCGCGGGAGGCCAGGGCGCCGCCGGAGCCGCGCAGCTCGCTCGCGGTGTAGGTGTTGAAGTCGCAGTAGCCGCAGCGGGTCGCGCAGTAGGGCACATGCAGATAGAAGCCGAGGGGCCGCCCGGCCGCCCCGGTCAGCGCATGGCGGGGCAGTGCCCCGTCCTCGGGCATCGGCTCACCATCAGGCAGTGCGGAAGGCATGGGGTCCATTGTCCGTCATGACGGGGGTGGTCCGGTGTCCGTCATGGCGGGGGCGGTCAGGGCAGGCCCGCGCCGCCCGTCCGCTCCGCCGCCGTCCCCGGCCCCGCGGCCTGGAGCACCAGCAGCGCCAGGTCGTCGTCCGGCGGCGTCGGCGCGAAGGCGTGGACCGTGCTGCGGATGTGTTCGGCGACGGCGGTGGCACCGAGGCCCGTGCAGGCGGCGAGGGCCGTGGTCAGGCCGTCCTCGTCGTCGAAGAGGCGGCCGTCCGAGCGGCGCTCGGTCACGCCGTCGGTCACGCACAGCAGCGTCTCCCCGGGGCAGAGGTCGAAGGACTCGCTGACGTACGCCGCATCCTCGACCACCCCCAGCAGCATCTGGGGCGCCGCGACCACCCGGACCGCGCCGTCGGCGCCCAGCACCAGCGGGAGCGGGTGGCCGGCGCTGGCGAGGGTGCAGCGGGCGCCGCCGGAGCCGTGGTACGGCACGATCTCGCCGTAGAGGAGGGACAGGAAGCGGGCCTGTTCGCCCTCGTCGCGGATCTCGACGGGGGCCTCGGCGCCCGCTCCGGCGGCCGCCACGGCCGCGGCGACCGCGGCGACGGAATCGGCGGCCTCCCTCGCCATCGTCTTGTTGAGGCGGTCGAGGACCTCGGCGACGCCGAAGCCGTCGCGGGCCAGCAGCCGCAGCACCGGGCGGGCCAGGCCCGTCACCGCGGCGGCCTCCGGGCCGCTGCCGCACACATCGCCGAGGGCGAAGCACCAGCGGCCGTCACCGGCGTCGAAGAGGTCCCAGAAGTCGCCGCCCGCCCAGGCGCCCTCGCGGGGCTCGTAGACCACCGCCGACTCCACCCCGGGCACCTGCGCCCGCCCCCGGGGCAGCAGCCGGCGCTGCAGGACCTGGCTGATGCGCTCCTGGCGGCTGTAGGCGCGGGCGGTGGCCATGGCGCGGGCGACCCGGCGGCACAGGTCCTCCACCAGGCCGATCACCTCGTCGGGGAACCGGAGCAGGCCGGACCGGCCGAGCAGCAGGGTGCCCAGCCGGCGGCCGCCCGCCACCAGGGGGCAGGCCAGGGCCGCGCCGCCGGGGCCGTAGCCGCCCGGCTCCGGCGGCCAGGGCCAGCGGACCGCGGCGGGGGTGCTGCTCAGGCCCGTCTCGCCGCCCGCCATCGGCGGCGGGTCCTTTTCCAGGACGGTGCGCAGGGCATCGATCAGGCTCTCGCTGGAGTGCCAGACGCGCGCGAGCCGCTGCGCCTCGCCGTCCCCCTCGATGCCGCGGCCGGGCGCGCCGCCGTCGCCGTCGTGCAGCCACACCGCGCACCAGTCGGCGAGCCGCGGCACCGTCAGCTGGGCGGCGAGCGAGGCGACCTGGTCGGCGTCGAGCTGGCCGGAGAGCAGGTCGGAGGCCTCGGCGAGGAAGGAGAGGGCGCCCTGGTGCACCCAGTCGCCCTCGGACACCTGGCGGACGGCTCGGCGCGGGGTGGGCGCGAGGAGTTCGGCGGCACGCAGTCCGCGCTGCAGGAGCTGGTTGTCGACGGCGCCCTCCGGCTCGGGCCGGGCGACGCCGTCCGGAGTCGCGGGCAGCCGGAACCACACGGTCTTCATGGCGCGGCGGTAGGTGATGCCCCAGGACTCGGCGACCGCGCTGATCAATTGCAGTCCGTGGCCGCCGCTTTCGGACGTCGGGCCCTCCTCGCGGGCGCGCACCGGCCGGGCCGGGTGGTGGTCGGAGACCTCGATGACCACGCCGGTGCCGTCCGGGCCTCCGGGGTCGGACTCCGGGTGCTCGTAGGGATCGGGCCCGGTTGCCGGTTCCAGGCGGCAGCGGAGTTCGACGGCGGTGCCCGCGTGCACCACGGCGTTGGTGACCAGCTCGCTGACGAGCAGTACCGCTTCGTCCGCGAGGCGCTCGGTGAGGTCCGGCGAGCCGGGCAGCGCCTGGGCGGTCCAGTCGGCGAACACCGTCCGGACGAACTGCCGGGCGGCGGCCGCGGCCCGCGGGTCACCGGGCAGGCAGGCGGCGCGGGAGTACCCGCCACCGGGGTGGCTGCCGGATGCCGCAGGCGCGGCCGTGGAGCCGTCCCGTGGCGAGTCCGGTAGTGAGTCCGGTGGTGGTGAAGTTGTCGTCCTCATAGACCAACTCCCGAGCAGCTGCGCGTCAGCGCCGGATGCGCCACCGACAGAGTGACAGACCGAGGGCAGCCATAAGCGCGGAGTCACCGAAGTTGGTGCTCAAGGGGGGCGATTCGGCTGACACGCCAGGGGAGTTGGCCGACATGTGCGGGATGTCCGTTGGTGGACCTGTGTGGACAACCGGAGGAAGGACGTCCGTACGAGGGACGGGGCGGTCCGGGACGGCGTACGCGCCACCCCGGACCACCCTGCCCGGCCGTGCCGCTACGCCTCCCGCGCCCCGGCGTACATCTCGTCGAGCAGGTCCTTGAACGCCCGCTCCACCACCGGCCGCTTGACCTTGAGGCTGGGGGTGACCTCGCCGTGCTCGATGTCCAGGTCGCGCGGCAGCAGCCGGAACTTACGGATCTGCTGCCAGCGCTGCAGGCCCTCGTTGACCCGCTCGACATAGCCGTCGATCAGCGCGCGCACCTGGTCGGTGGCGACGACGTCGGCGTACGTCCTGCCGCCCAGGCCGTGCTCCTTGGCCCAGCCCATGATCGTGGGCTCGTCGAGGGCGATCAGCGCGGTGCAGAAGTTCCGGTTGGCGCCGTGCACCAGCACATTGGAGACGAACGGGCAGACCGCCTTGAACTGGCCCTCCACCTCGGCCGGCGCGATGTACTTGCCGCCGGAGGTCTTGATCAGGTCCTTCTTGCGGTCGGTGATCCGCAGATAGCCGTCCGCGGACAGCTCGCCGATGTCGCCGGTGTGGAACCAGCCGTCCTCCTCCAGGACCTCGGCGGTCTTGTCCGGCAGGCCGTGGTAGCCCTGCATGATGCCGGGGCCGCGCAGCAGGATCTCGCCGTCCCCTTCGGCGATGCGCACCTCGGTGCCGGGCAGCGGCTTGCCGACCGTGCCGGTGCGGTAGGCCTCGCCGGGGTTGACGAAGCTGGCGGCGCTGGACTCCGTCAGGCCGTAGCCCTCGAGGATGTGGATGCCGGCGCCGGAGAAGAAGTAGCCGATCTCCGGGGAGAGCGCGGCCGAGCCGGAAACGGCCGCGCGCAGCCGTCCGCCGAACGCCTCGCGCAGCTTGCCGTAGACCAGCGCATCGGCGACCTTGTGCTTGGCGCCCAGCGCGAACGGCACCGAGGCGTTGCCGGTGCGCCGGAAGCTGTCCTGCGAGACCTTGGCGTACTCGCGGGCCACTCCCGCCGCCCACTGGAAGATCTTGTACTTCGCGCCGCCGCCCGCCCGGGCCTTGGCCGCGACGCCGTTGTAGACCTTCTCGAAGATCCGCGGGACGGCCGCCATGTAGGTGGGGCGGACGACCGGCAGATTCTCGATGATCTTGTCGACGCGGCCGTCCACGGCGATCACATGCCCGACGGAGATCTGCCCGGCGGTGAGCACCTTGCCGAAGACATGCGCCAGCGGCAGCCACAGATACTGCACGTCCTCCTCGGCGACCATCCCGGTCGCCTCGATCGCGCGGGCCATGTACGCCCAGCAGTCGTGCGACAGCCGTACGCCCTTGGGACGGCCGGTGGTCCCCGAGGTGTAGATCAGCGTCGCCAGCTGGTCGGCGCGCAGCGCGGCGACCCGCTCCGTCACACAGTCCGGGTTCGCCTCCAGATGGGCGGCGCCGCGCTTCTCCAGGTCGGCGAGCGAGAGCACCCAGCCGTCGGGGTCGCCCTCGGCGGGCTGTGCGTCCGCCTCCTCGATGACCACGACATGGGCGAGGTCGGGCAGTTCGGCGCGCTTCTCGCGGGCCTTGGCGAGCTGCCCGGCATCCTCCGCGATCAGTACCCGGCTGCCGGAGTCGGCCAGGATGTAGGCCGTCTCCTCGGTGTTGGTGCTGGGGTAGACCGTGGTGGTGGCGGCACCGGAGCACAGCACACCGAGGTCGGCCAGGATCCATTCGACGCGGGTGTTGGCGGCCAGCGCCACCCGCTCCTCCGGCCGTACGCCCAGGGCGATCAGCCCGGCGGCGATGCCGTAGACGCGCTGCGCGGCCTCGGTCCAGGTGAGCGCCTTCCAGCCGTCCGGGCCGCCGCCCGGGGAGGGGACCGGATAGCGGTAGGCCTCGGTATCAGGAGTGGCCGCCACCCGCTCCAGGAAGAGGGTCGCCACCGAGGGCGGCCGGTTTTCGATCAGCGTGTGGGTGTCCGTCACGGCATCCTCCGGGGCCCGCTTCGTTGCTGGTGACTCGCGAGTAACCTTTGAGCAGTGATCAGGGTAGAGCGCGTTGCGCCGACGCGTAAGGGGCTACGGCCGACTGGTTCACGATGTGACCGGTGCGATAGGTGCACATAGCACCCACACCGCCCGCCACGGGGCTACGCCGACCGCGAAACCGTGCAAACCTCCAGGTCACACCCCGTATCACGGCGCGCACGGACCGGACACGCAACGCTCCGCACGCCCCGGACATGCACCCCGCATACGCATCGATACCCACCCGGACGGCCGCATCCGGGCGGACGGCCGCATCCGGCCACCGGCAAACGCGACAGGGCGCCGGCCCCTGGGGACCTGCGCCCTGCTCCGTGCCGTGGGCTCCGCTTCGCGCGCGCCGCCTCCGGCGGGCCCGTGCGCCCGACGGATTCGTCGGGCCCGACGGGCTCCTGCTGCCGGCTACTTCTTCTTGTCGCCGTCGGTGTCCGAGGACAGCACCGCGATGAAGGCGTCCTGCGGAACCTCCACGCTGCCGACCATCTTCATCCGCTTCTTGCCTTCCTTCTGCTTCTCCAGCAGCTTCCGCTTACGGGAGATGTCACCGCCGTAGCACTTGGCGAGGACGTCCTTGCGGATGGCGCGGACCGTCTCACGGGCGATGACCCGGCTGCCGATGGCGGCCTGGATCGGCACCTCGAAGCCCTGCCGCGGGATCAGCTCGCGCAGCTTGGCGACCAGCCGCACGCCGTACGCGTACGCCTTGTCCTTGTGGGTGATCGCGGAGAACGCGTCGACCTTGTCGCCGTGCAGCAGGATGTCGACCTTGACCAGGTCGGACGTCTGCTCGCCGGTGGGCTCGTAGTCCAGCGAGGCATAGCCGCGGGTCTTGGACTTGAGCTGGTCGAAGAAGTCGAAGACGACCTCGGCGAGCGGCAGGGTGTAGCGGATCTCGACCCGGTCCTCGGAGAGGTAGTCCATGCCGAGCAGGGTGCCGCGCCGGGTCTGGCACAGCTCCATGATCGCGCCGATGAACTCGCTCGGGGCGAGGATCGTGGCCCGGACGACCGGCTCGTGCACCTGGTCGATCTTGCCGACGGGGAACTCGCTGGGGTTGGTGACGGTGTGCTCGGTGCCGTCCTCCATGTCCACCCGGTAGACCACGTTCGGCGCCGTGGCGATCAGGTCCAGCCCGAACTCGCGCTCCAGGCGCTCGCGGACGACCTCGAGGTGCAGCAGGCCCAGGAAGCCGACGCGGAAACCGAAGCCGAGGGCCGCGGAGGTCTCCGGCTCGTACACCAGCGCGGCGTCGTTGAGCTGGAGCTTGTCCAGCGCCTCGCGCAGCTCCGGGTAGTCCGAGCCGTCGAGCGGGTACAGCCCCGAGAACACCATCGGCTTCGGGTCCTTGTAGCCGCCCAGCGGATCCACGGCACCCTTGCTGAGCTGGGTGATCGTGTCGCCGACCTTCGACTGCCGGACGTCCTTCACGCCGGTGATGAGGTAGCCCACCTCGCCGACGGACAGCCCGTCCGCGGCCGTCATCTCGGGAGAGTTGGTGCCGATCTCCAGCAGCTCGTGCGCGGCGCCGGTGGACATCATCTTGATGCGCTCGCGCTTGCTGAGCGTGCCGTCGACGACCTTGACGTAGGTCACGACGCCGCGGTACGCGTCGTAGACCGAGTCGAAGATCATCGCGCGGGCGGGCGCGTCCTTGACGCCGACCGGCGCCGGGACCTCGCGGACCACCTTGTCCAGCAGCTCGGGAACGCCGACGCCGGTCTTGGCCGACACCCGCAGCACGTCCTCCGGCTCGCAGCCGACCAGGTTCGCCAGCTCGGCGGCGAACTTCTCGGGCTGCGCGGCCGGCAGGTCGATCTTGTTGAGGACGGGGATGATCGTGAGGTCGTTCTCCATCGCCAGGTAGAGGTTGGCGAGCGTCTGCGCCTCGATGCCCTGGGCGGCGTCGACGAGGAGGATGCAGCCCTCGCACGCGGCGAGCGAGCGGGAGACCTCGTAGGTGAAGTCGACGTGACCCGGGGTGTCGATCATGTTGAGGATGTGGGTGGTCCCACTGGCCTCTTCGCCCTCGGACGGGGCCCAGGGCAGCCGGACCGCCTGGGACTTGATCGTGATGCCGCGCTCGCGCTCGATGTCCATGCGGTCGAGATACTGCGCGCGCATCTGCCGCTGGTCGACGACACCGGTGAGCTGGAGCATCCGGTCGGCGAGCGTCGACTTGCCGTGGTCGATGTGCGCGATGATGCAGAAGTTACGGAGGAGAGCCGGGTCGGTACGGCTCGGCTCCGGCACGTTCGTAGGGGTCGCGGGCACGCAGGATCCATTCAGTGAACGCGGGTAGGCGGGACTCGGTTGTGTGACGTCTCCCCCATGGTCCCATGAGCGACGGGCGCGGGTGGGTCTGGGCGGGGCGGGACGGGCTTGCGAGCGGGGCCGGATCGCCGCGGGGGCCGGGCGCCGGGACCCTGGGAACGGGCGGCGGGAGCGGGGCGCCTTGCGCGGCGTCCGGGGCGGTTCGGGTGCACCCGGAGGGTTCGGCCGGAGGCTTCGCCGCGCACCCGGAAGGCGGCCCTGACGGCCGCCCGGACGAGGGTCTTGACGGCGGACCCGGACCGGTTTGGGACGTCGTAGACCCAGCTGGTAGCCTGGTCCACTGCGCTTCGTGCCCTCTCTCGTGCGCGGCGCAACTCGAAACTCCAACGAACCTGAAAAGGCTCTTTCGTGGCGAACATCAAGTCCCAGATGAAGCGGATCAAGACCAACGAGAAGGCTCGTCAGCGCAACAAGGCTGTCAAGTCCGCTCTGCGCACCTCGATCCGTCGCACCCGTGAGGCCATCGAGGCCGGCGACCTGGCGAAGGCCACCGCCGCCCAGGCCGCGGCGGCCAAGAAGCTCGACAAGGCCGTCAGCAAGGGTGTCATTCACAAGAACGCCGCCGCCAACAAGAAGTCGGCGCTGGCCAAGAAGGTCGCCGGCCTCCAGGGCTGAAACCTTCGCTTGACCGCATGACCTGCAGTACCCCTGCCGACAGGGACCCAGCGGCCCCTCTCTCCGCTCCTTGATCGGTGCAGCACCGCGCCGCACACGGCCTGCGTTCGCCACGCGGGTGCGGCGCACCGGCCCGGCCGGCGATTTCCGCCGACGGCCGCGCATGCTTGAAGGCCCCGCCTTCGCCCCTTCCCCGGGGCGGTGGCGGGGCCTTTTGCTGTGGTGGGCTCCTTGGTGTGGCGGGGTGTTGGTGTGCTGTGGCGTTGGTGTGCTGTGGCGTTGGTGTGCTGTGGCGGGGCCCTTCCTCCGGCGGGCCCGTTCCTGCGGCGGGGCGGTGGGTCGATGCCGGTGGGTCGAGGTCGGCCGCCACGTCCGCTCGGGGGCGCTCGCCGGTCCGGTACGGCGGGGCCGTTCGGTCGTCCGCTCGCCGGAGTGACCGGCCAGGGTGAGTTTTCTCGTTCATCCGCTAATCTGCGGGCATGTCGCTCTCGGGGGATCAGAACAACCCGTACTCGCCTTATGGCGCACCTGGGACACCCGGGATACCGGGCGCGCCTGGCATACCTGGGGCACCTGGCATACCTGGCGCGCCCGGCACGCCTGGTCCGCCTGGTCCGCCTGGGGTCAATCCGTACGGACAGGCACCCGGCAATTACGGCTACCCGCCGGCGGTGCCGCCGGGCGGAGCGGGCGGCACCGGCGGCGCGCCCCGGGGCGTGTCCGGCTGGATCTGGGCGATCGGCGGGGCGGTCGCCGCCTCCGCGATCTGGGCCTCCGTGATGTTCGCCACCGGCGCCTTCTCCTCGGAGCCCGGCGCTGACCTGGCGGGCTACTCGTACACCGACGACCTGTGCGCAGCCACGTCGATGACGCCGTTCAAGAACGCCGACTTCACCGTCGAGGCGAACAGGGCAACCACCGGCTCGGACCCCGCGACCGCCAATCCACAGCACAGCGGCTCCCAGCAGGACGCGGTGGACACCATGTGGTGCAACACCTCGCTGAAGGCAAAGAACGCAAGCAGCTCCGGGTACTCCTCGACCTGGCTCTACAGCACCCTCACCCTGCACAAGAAGACCGACCCCGGCCCCGAGTTCGCGGCCGGCTACCGCGCGTACGAGAAGCAGGCGAGCTCGATCGACTACCAGGTCGAGTCGGTGACGGGCATCGGCGACGAGGCCTATCTGGTGACCCAGAAGAAGAAGGACGGCGGCACCGACGGCACGTATGTGATCCTCGGGGTGCGGGACGGCTGGATGACGTATCAGTCGACGTGGTCGAACTACGCCTCGAGCAGCAGCTCCGGCACCCAGCCGACCGGCGATGAAGTGGCGACGATGCTGAAGACCAGCGCACGGGAGACGCTTCAGCGCTTGCGGGGCTCCGGATCGCGGTGAGGCCGCCGGCCGTCAGCGGCGCGACCGGGCCGCGCGCGCGATGGCCACGACGGCCTTCTCCAGGGCGTACTCGGGGTCGTCACCGCCGCCCTTGACGCCCGCGTCCGCCGCGGCGACCGCCTGGAGCGCCGTGGCGACGCCGTCCGCCGACCAGCCGCGCATCTGCTGCCGTACCCGGTCGATCTTCCACGGCGGCATCCCCAGATCGCGGGCGAGATCACCGGGGCGGGCGCCGCGCGGGGCGGAGGCGAGCTTGCCGATGGCGCGGACGCCCTGGGCCAGCGCGCTGGTGATCATGACGGGCGCCACGCCGGTCGCCATCGCCCAGCGCAGTGCCTCCAGCGCCTCGGCGGCGCGGCCCTCCACGGCGCGGTCCGCGACCGTGAAACTCGATGTCTCGGCCCGGCCCGTGTAGTAACGCGCGACGATGGCCTCGTCGATCGTGCCCTCGATATCGGCGGTCAGCTGCGAACAGGCCGCGGCCAGCTCGCGCAGATCGCTGCCGATCGCGTCGACCAGCGCCTGGCACGCCTCCGGCGTCGCGGAGCGCCCGACCGCCCGGAACTCGCCCCGTACGAACGCCAGCCGGTCCGCGGGCTTGGTCATCTTGGGGCATGCCACCTCGCGTGCCCCCGCCTTACGGGCGGCGTCCAGGAGGCCCTTGCCCTTGGCGCCGCCGGCGTGCAGCAGGACGAGGGTGATCTCCTCGGCGGGGGCGCCGAGATACCCCTTGACGTCCTTGATGGTGTCCGCCGACAGGTCCTGGGCCCCGCGGACGACGACCACCTTGCGCTCGGCGAAGAGCGAGGGGCTGGTGAGCTCGGCGAGGGTGCCGGGCTGCAGCTGGTCGGAGGTGAGGTCGCGCACGTCGGTGTCCGCGTCGGCGGCGCGGGCGGCCGCCACCACCTGCTGCACGGCGCGGTCGAGGAGCAGGTCTTCCTGGCCCACGGCAATCGTGACGGGGGCGAGAGGGTCGTCGTTAGCTGTCTTCCTGGCCATCGCGGTCCAGCATCCCACGCCCCACTGACACCGCCGTCCCGGCGGCGCTCCCGCTACCGGACAATGGTCCGGTGAGCGATGTACAACACCTACGACATGTCCTGGTGCTGCCCGACCGCGATGCGGCAGAGGAGCTGGCGGAGCAACTGACCGAACGCTTCGGCCTCTCCGAGGAGCCCCAGCTCGTACGGGACGCCCTGGCCGGCGAGGACGACGCGGAGGACGCCCAGTGGCTGGTGGTGGTCGAGGACCCGGCCGCGGCCTACGACCCTGCCCGGCTCGACGGGCTCGCGGCGGAGTACGAGGGGTGGCGGGAGGCCGAATAGGCGCTCCGCGGGGGCCGGGGGCGGGGGGCGGGGCGGACCGGGTGGCTCGGGACCGGGCTGGGCGGACCGGGCAGGGCTGGGCGGCGGGCGCTGGGCGGCGGGCTGCCCCGGACGTCCCCTACGGGCTCCGGTCCGGAGTGGTGTTCATCCGCCGGGCGTCCGCTCTGCGGCGAACCAGCGGCGGGTACGTTCGACCACCGCGGCGGAGGGGCCCGCGGCCACATCGGCGATGGTCTGCGCGGCGAGTTCGCGGCGCCACGCCAGCTCGGCCTTGCGCATCGCCGTCGAGATACCGCAGGGCCGCCCGTACTCCCTGTCGGACGCCTCAGCGCCGGACCCCTGACGGCGGATCTCGGTGCACCGGAATGCGTCCTCCGGCCCCTCGATCGCCGCGACCACGTCCATGAGAGTGATCCGCTCCGGCGGCCGAGCGAGGCGGAACCCGCCGCGGGCGCCAGGGGTGGAGCTGAGGATTCCGGCACGCACCAACGCCTGCAACCGCTTGTTCAGATAGGCCTGCGGAAGCTCGAAGGAGGCCGCGAGCCGGGCCGTCGACACGGGCCCCTCACCCTCCAGCCAGGCCAGCGTCACGCAACAGTGCAGGCCCCATTCGACGCCCTCGCTCATCCTCATGGCCGCAAGCCTACCGAATCTGGAGATTACGGGTCCGGGTTCGGGGGTCCGGGTTCGGGGGTCCGGGTTCGGGGCCCAGGGTCGGGGGTCTGGGTCGGGGGTCTGGGTCGGGGGTCTGGGTCGGGGCCCGGGTTCGGTGTGCCGGGTTCGGTGTCCCGGTTCGAGGTCCGGGACGGGGCCATATCCGGGTGACGGGGGCGGGGGGCGAGGTCCGGGACGGGGATGGGGCGGCGATCCTCACCCGACGGCGGCGGGCCCGTCGGCCGGTGGGCCGGATGGCGGTCAACGTCCTTTCGTGGCACGGCAGTTCGCTGGACGATGGATGAACCTTTGATGACCGGCTGCCGAAGCTCCATCGGGTCCTGTTCCGCCTCCCTACAGTGCAGACACCCCACCGTCCGATCATCTGTGCGAGGTTGCCGTGGCTCTGCCGGACACCGAGACGATCCTGACCGCGGCCGGGCTCGTGGCCACGGCCGTCGTCTGGGCCGTCGAGCGCTTTCTGCCGGGCCGGAAGCGGATCGGCTATCGCGTCCAGATGGACACCGCGATCGGCATGAACCCCCAAGATGCCCACAGCCTGGTGCAGTTGCGGCTGCTGCGGCAGGACCAGGAGATCAGCGACGCGACGCTGGCGCTGCTGCGGTTCGAGAACGACGGCGGCAAGGACATCGTCCGGCAGGACTACCAGGAGCCGCTGACCGTGGAGTTCGCCGGCCGCACCGTCATCGGGGTCGAGGTGCCGGACGCCAACCCGACGGATCTGGTCGGCATGCTGACCCGCAACGGCGGCGGACTGCGGCACGACGGCGGCCGGCTGCTCGTCCCCAAGGTGCCGCTGAACAAGCGCAATCACTTCAAGCTGCTGGTGCTGCTCTCGGGCCCCGGAGACGGGTCCGGGGCGGGAGCCGGCTCCGGGAGCGGTGACGGACCCGGAACGGTGACCGTCGGCGGGTTCATCAGCGGCGGACGGATCCGGCGCAACGCCCAGCGCTGGGGACCGCGCAAGCTCAGCCTCGCCTTGGGCGGCACGTTCATCGTCCTGCTGGGGCTGCTCGGCGGGCTGCTGCTCAGCGGCCGTACGGCACCGGTGCCCAGCGAATGCGCCGCCGGGCGGCTGACCATCGACGGGTCCACGGCCTTCGCCCCACCGATGCGGGAGATCGCCCGGCAGTACCGGGCCCGGTGCGCGGGCGCCGCCATCACCGTCCTGGAGAGCGGAAGCCTGTCCGGCCTGGGCAACCTCAGCCGGGAGGCCAAGCCCGCAACCGCCGAGGGGCCGGGCTTCATCGCCGTATCGGATGTGCCTGCGCCGTCCCTCTACCGGCGCCTGGAGGGCGAGCGGGTGGGCGTCATCCTGCTCAGCCTGGTGGCGAACGAGAAGGCCGGCATCGACGACCTCACCCTCGACCAGGTCCGCAAGATCTACGACGGGACGTACACCAACTGGAAGCAGCTGCACGGGAACGACGTGCCGATCCACCTCGTCAGCCGGGACGCCGGCTCGGGCACCCGCCGGGCGTTCGAGACGTCCGTGCTGCACCGCTCGGAGCCGGGTGTGGTGTCGTCGTACGACTGCGGCGACAAGGACCGCGACGAGCGAGCGCGACTGACGCGCTGCGAGGTGAACAGCACCAAGGGCCTGTTGGACGCGGTGGACCGGGTGCCGGGCGCCATCGGCTACGCCGAGGTCTACGCGGCGGCGAAGCGGCCGCACCTGGTCAGCGTGCGGCTGGACGGACATGAGCCGGACATCGAATGGGGACAGCAACGCGATTACCCCTTCTGGACGGTGGAGTACCTCTACACCTACGGGCGGCCCGAGGACGGTTCTCTGACCGCGAAGTTCCTGGCGTTCATGGACTCCGACACGGCGAAGAACATCATGCGGATGTACAAGCACGTGCCCTGCGCCGACCGGCAGAGTCTGCCGGACGACGTCTGCCGCCCCTGAGCCCACGCCCCTTCCTCCAACGGCCACAGGGCCGGGTGCCACAGGACCGGCCGTCCCGGCGCCGGCCGTCCCGGCGCCGATGGCCGCGGACCGTCGCGGTCAGCCGGTCCCGGCTTCCCAGAACCGCGAGGGATCCGTCGGTGTCGGTGCGCAGCACCCGGGCACCCAGGGCCCGCAGCGTCGAAACGGTACGGGGCGCCGGATGGCCGTACGGGTTGTCGGCGCCGACGGATATCAAGGCCAGACGCGGGGCCAGGCGCCGTAGCAGCTGCGGGTCCTGGTAGGCGGAGCCGTGGTGCGCCACCTTGAGGACGTCCACGGCAGGCAGCTCCGGGTGGGCCGCCAACAGGGCCTGCTGGGCCGGGGGTTCGAGATCGCCGGGCAGGAGGAGGGTCAGCCCGCCCGTGCGGACGAGCAGGGTGACGCTGGCGTCGTTGGGGCCGGGAAGGTCGGGAGCCGACGCCGGTACCCCCGGGATCGCGGGGGCGGGCGGCCAGAGGACTTCCCAGGTCAGCGGGCCCAGCCGGCGGCGCTCCCCAGGTACGGCGCGAATGATCGGCACCCCGGCTGCCGCGGCTTTGCGGCGTACGAACTCGGCCTGGCCCGGTGGATCTTGGAGCGTGGTGGTCTCGATGGCGCCGACCTCGCGGCCGTGCAACGCGCCGGGGAGGCCGTCCACATGGTCGGCGTGGAAGTGCGTCAGCACGAGAAGCGGGATGCGGCGGATACCGAGGTCGGCCAGGCAGCGGTCGATGGCGCGGGGCTCGGGGCCGGTGTCGACGACGAGCGCCGTGCCGTCGCCGGCGGCCAGGACCAGGCCGTCGCCCTGCCCGACATCGCAGACCACGGCCCGCCACCCCGGTGGTGGCCAGCCGGTGAGGATACGGGTGAAGGGGGCCGGGCGGCAGATCGCCAGGATCAGGGCCAGGGCGCAGAGCACACAGAGCCAGCGGCGGCGCAGCGCTCTGCGGCCCACCGCAACCAGGGCGGCGGTGGCGGCCGCCAGCAACAGGCCGCCCGGCCAGCCGCCGGGCCATTCGAGCTCCGCTCCGGGCAGCGACGCTCCCGTACGGGCGATTTTGGCGATGCCTTCCGCCGGCCAGGCCGCGCACCAGGCCAGCACCTGGGCGACCGGCGGAGCGAGCGGGGCGAGGGCGAGGACCGCGAAGCCGAGGACGGTGGCCGGGGCCACGGCCAGTTCGGCGAGCAGGTTGCAGGGCACGGCGACCAGGCCGACCCGGGCGGCGAGCACGGCGACGACGGGCGCGCAGACGGCCTGCGCGGCGGCCGCGGCGGCCAGCACCTCGGCCAGGCGGGGCGGCACCCGGCGCCGCTGGAGGGCTGCGCTCCAGCGCGGGGCGAGCAGCAGCAGCGCGCCGGTCGCCAGGACGGAGAGCAGAAAACCGTAACTGCGAGTGAGCCAGGGGTCGTAGAGCACCAGCAGCAGGACCGCGGCGGCGAGCGCGGGGAGCAGGGAGCGCCGGCGCCCGCTGCCGATCGCGAGCAGGGTGATCAGCCCGCAGGCGGCGGCCCGCAGCACGCTCGGGTCCGGCCGGCACACCACGACGAAGGCGAGGGCGAGTGCCCCGCCGATGAGGGCGGTGCCGCGCAGCGACAGGCCCAGGCGAGGCGCCAGACCACGGCGTTCGGCACGCAGCGCCAGATGGGGCGGGCCGATCAGGAGGGCGAGCACGATGGTCAGGTTGCTGCCGGAGACGGCGAGCAGATGCGTCAGATCGGTGGCCCGGAAGGCATCGTCCAGGTCCGGCGGCACCCGCGAGGTGTCGCCCACGACGAGGCCGGGCAGCAGCGCTCGGGCATCGGGGCGCAGCCCGTCGGTGGCCTCGCGCAGTCCGGCACGCAGGCTTCCGGCCAGCCGCTGAAGGGTGGCCGGCGCCCCGGTCCTGACCGGCGGCGTATCGGCGCCGACCCGCAGCACGGCGGCGACCCGGTCGGCCGACGACAGCGGCGGGGCGGCGCGCGCCACCACACGGATACGGGTCGACGGCAGCAGTCCGCGCCAGGCCGGGGGCGGCCCGCGGCGCGCCTCGCCGCCCTTCGGTCCCCGGCCGGCGCCCTGGACGACGACCAGCACCGGCGTGCGGAGGGCGGTCGCCGCCCCGTCCGGCGCGGCCAGCCGGACGGCGTCGGCGGTGAACACCAGCGCCGGGGGCGTCCGTTGGGAGCCGCGCACCTTGGGCCGGGTCAGCCGAGGATCGCCGGTGACCTTCAGCTCGACCGTGACCCGCGCATAGCGCTGCGCCCAGCCGGGCAGCGGGCCCCGCCGCAGATCCGCCGCATGCAGCGCCGCGGACGCGGCCCCGGCCGCGGCACACAGCAGCACCGCCGCCAGCGCAACGAACGCGCCGGGCGACCAGCGCCGGGAGGACCGGGCGCCGCGCCGCATCACCGCCACCCGCAACGCGATCACCGCGAGGACCGCGGCCCCGGCGCAGGCCGCCGCCACCACGCCGCCCGGTGCGCCCAGGCCCGCCGCCGCGGCACCCCACGCCGCCAGCGCCGGTCCCACCAGCCGGAGGTCGGCCGGGCCCTCCTGATGCGGGTCCGAGTGGCCGTACGACGACTCCGCCGCGGAGTGCACGGGAGCGCGGGGGGTGGTCATGGCTGCACCAGAGGGCGGAGATCGGCGAACCGCCGGTCGCCGATCCCGGTCACCTGACGAAGCTGGTCCACCGAGGCGAATCCGCCGTACCGGGTGCGGAATTCGATGATGTGCCGGGCGAGCACGGGTCCCACTCCGGGGAGGGTGTCGAGTTGCTGCTCGGTCGCCGTGCTCAAGCTGACCGGGCCGCCGGGTCCGCCCTCGCCACCCGACGGCCCGCTCCCGGCGCCGCCGGCCCCTGCGGCACCGCTCGCGGCATCCGCCGGACCGCCCGCGCTCGCCTCGCCCACCACGATCTGTTCGCCGTCCGTCAGCAGCCGCGCCCGGTTCAGCCCACGCATGCTCGTCCCGCGCAGCGCGCCGCCCGCGGCCCGTAAGGCATCGGTCACCCGCGAGCCCGGCGGCAGCCGATGGATCCCGGGATGCCGCACCTTTCCCGCGACATCGATGACCAGCTCGCGCGCCGCACCGCCCGGCGGCCCGCTCACCGCCGAGCCGGGCGGCGAAAGGGACGGTGCGAGAGACGGCGACAAGGGTGGCGGCCCGGAGCCGGCGTCCCGTGCCGCCTCCGACCGCTCGGCCGCCGGGGCACGTACCGGCTCCGGCCGCGCGCCCCAGAAGTGATGCACGGCGAACCCCACGGCCACCACGAGCACCAGAGCCAGAGCGGCGAGCGCCTTCGGGTCCGTGCCGCACCGTAACTGCACCCACAGGGGGAGCCGTTCGCGCACCGCGAGCCACAGCCGTTCCCCTCTGCGGGAGCCCGGCGGATCGGGAGGCCGAGGCGGTCCGTGGTCGGGACGGCCGCTCGGCGGGTCGTGCTCGCGGCGCGGTGGATCGGGAGCATCGGGCGGCGCGCCCGGGCCCGGGCCCGAGAACGCGGCTCCCGCGTCGGCGAACAACGCGGCCGCCCGCTCCCGAACCGATGCAACCGAACGGCCGGAAGGCGCCGACGAGGCCGACGGGCCCGGCAAGTCCACCGGCTCCGCCAGGTTCACCGGGTCCACCGGGCCCGACAACCACAGCGACCCCGGAGACCCGGACGACCCGGACGACGACCCCGCCGAATCGACCGACCCGGACAGAGGAAACGAAGCTGATCGAGAGTTCATACTCCGACGCTAAGCACCTCGCGCAGATCTCGCCGAGCCGCCTCACATTCCGTGGATATCGGGCCAGTTGTGGATAACTACGTCACCCACAGGAGCGCCCCGGCACGCCTCTCACCTCGGTGAGACCACGGCCCCCAGCAGCCCCGGCCCGGTGTGCGCCCCGATCACCGCGCCCACCTCGCTCACATGCAGCTCGTTCAGTCCCGGGACCCGCTCCCGAAGCCGCTGGGCCAGTGCGTCCGCACGCTCCGCCGCCGCAAGATGGTGGACCGCGATGTCGACCTCGCCCTCCCCCGCCCGCTCCGCGGCGATCTCCTCCAGCCGTGCGATGGCCTTGGACGCCGTACGGACCTTCTCCAGCAGTTCGATCCGCCCGTCGGCCAGTTGGAGGATCGGTTTGACGGCCAGCGCCGAGCCGAGCAGCGCCTGCGTCGCGCCGATCCGGCCGCCGCGTCGCAGGTAGTCAAGGGTGTCGACGTAGAAATAGGCGGAGGTGCCCGCGGCCCGCTTCTCCGCGGCCGCCACCGCCTCGTCGACGTCCCCGCCGGCCTCCGCCACCTCGGCCGCCGCCAGGGCGCAGAACCCGAGGGCCATCGCGACCATCCCCGTATCCACGACCCGCACCGGCACCGGCGCCTCCTTGGCCGCGAGCACCGCCGCATCATAGGTACCGGAGAACTCCGAGGACAGGTGCAGCGAGACGATTCCGCTCGCACCGCTCTCCGCGACCGCGCGATAGGTGTCCGCGAAGGTCGCGGGGCTGGGCCGCGAGGTCGTCACCGAGCGGCGCTTCTGCAGCGCCTGGGCGACGGATCTCGCGGAGATCTCGGTGCCCTCTTCCAGGGCCTGGTCCCCCAGGACGACGGTCAGCGGTACGGCCGTGATGTGGTGACGCTCGATTGCCGTCCGTGGCAAGTAGGCCGTGGAATCGGTGACGATGACGACATGGCGGGACATGACTGGGAGGTTAGCCGGGGAACCCGGCACCCGACAGTGCGGGCCCCTCCTCAAGATCCTCCAAGTTTCGCCAAGGCTCTGCCAAGAGGCCTCCGGCCGCCGCCATCAACACTAAGGCCTCTCCCCCCGCCCCCGCCCCACCCCTCCCCCTCGCGCGCTGCGTGATCGGTTCACGTCGACGTCCCCTCCGCCCGGGGTGGGCGCTCCGTCCGGGGCCGGCGCCCGTCCCGGACCTCCTCCTCCGCCCGCGGCGGCTTCTCCCACGCGTAGGTCGGCCGGGTGCGCGGGTCCCGGGCCGTGATCGCCGGAGACTCCTCGCCCGCCGGGCCCGAGGAATACGGGCCCCCGCCCGCGCCCGCCGACGCCACCGGCTCTCCGGCGGGCTCCTGCGCCGATCCCGGCGCCGGCTCCTGTGTCCAGTGCCGCAGCGCGCCCGCCTCGACATCGATCTGGTCGGTCAGCGCGGCCAGATCATCGTCCGCGAACTTCCGGGCCCGGTCGCTGGCCGCCCAGCGCAGGGACTCCGCGGAGTGCGTGATCCGCTCCATGCGCTCGCGCAGCTCCGGCAGGCGGGCCGCGATGGTGGCGCGGTCGGGCTCGCGCTCCAGGCGCTTGAGTTCCTCGTCCAGCTCATGGCCGTGGGCGCTGAGGCGCGCGAAGAGGCTCATCGACTCGCTGAGGGAGGCGTCGTCCGGTGAGCCGCCACGCAGCACCTCCTGCGTGGCGCGCATGGAGGTGCGCAGCGAGAGCCGCAGCTGCGCCAGCTCGCCGACCACGCCCGGCTGGGTGAGCCGACGGGCGTGCAGGCCGGTGTCCTCGACGGTGCGCCGGGCCTGGGCGACCGTACGGTCCACACCGCGCTTGGCCGCCTTGACGGCCTTGACCGTGACGATCACCCCAGCAGCGACGAACAACACGAAGAGCAGCGCGACGATCGCGACGGCTACTTCCATGGGCTCTCCCCAACGGTCTCGGAGGCGCCGGTTCGTGCCCCGCGCCCTCTCCCTCAACCGTAAACGGCGCGGGCAGGCCAGGGGTTCCAGACGAACCCCCAACCTGCCCGTAGGGGAAACCCCCGATGCAGGACGCGACGGCGCGCCCAGGACGACCCCGGGCGCGCGTCGGCCGGCTACGCGGGGACGATGTTCACCAGCTTCGGCGCCCGGACGATCACCTTCCGGATGCCCGCACCGCCCAGCGCCGCGACCACGCCCGGATCGGCCAGCGCGGCCGCCTCCAGGTCCGCGTCGGAGATCGTCGGGGCGACCTCCAGCCGGGCCTTGACCTTGCCCTTGACCTGAACGACGCAGGTCACGGTCTCGTCCACGACGTACGCGGGGTCGGCGACGGGGAAGTCGGCGTGCACCACGGAGTCGGTGTGGCCCAGCTTGCGCCACAGTTCCTCGGCGATGTGCGGGGCCAGCGGGGCGATCAGCAGCACCAGCTGGTCGGCGACCGTGCGCGAGATCGGGCCGCCGGTCTTGGTCAGGTGGTTGTTCAGCTCGGTGACCTTGGCGATGGCGGTGTTGAACCGCAGGTTCGCCATGTCCTGGGTGACGCCGTCGATGGCCTTGTGCAGGGCCCGCAGGGTCGCCTCGTCCGGCTCCGTGTCGACGACGGTGACCTCGCCGGTCGCCTCGTCCACGACGTTGCGCCACAGGCGCTGCAGCAGGCGGTACTGACCGACGACGGCCCGGGTGTCCCACGGCCGCGACACGTCCAGCGGGCCCATCGCCATCTCGTACAGGCGCAGGGTGTCCGCGCCGTACTCGGCGCAGATCTCGTCCGGCGTGACGGCGTTCTTCAGGGACTTGCCCATCTTGCCCAGCAGCCGGGAGACCTTGCCGCCCTCGTAGTAGAAGACGCCGTCGCGCTCCTCGGCCTCCGCCGCCGGGACGGCGATGCCGCGGGCGTCCCGGTAGACGTACGCCTGGATCATGCCCTGGTTGTACAGCTTGTGGAACGGCTCGGCGGACGAGACGTGCCCCAGGTCGTGCAGCACCTTGGACCAGAAGCGGGCGTACAGCAGGTGCAGTACGGCGTGCTCGGCGCCGCCCACGTACAGGTCGACGCCGCCGTGCGGCTGGCCCTCGCGCGGCCCCATCCAGTACTGCTCGACGGCCGGGTCGACCAGCGCGTCGTCGTTGTGCGGGTCCAGGTAGCGCATCTCGTACCAGCACGAACCCGCCCAGTTGGGCATGGTGTTGGTCTCGCGGCGGAAGCGCCGCACGCCCTTGCCGTCGCCCAGGTCCAGCTCGACATTGACCCAGTCCTCATTACGGGACAGCGGGGTCTCGGGCTGGGTGTCGGCGTCGTCCGCGTCGAAGGTGCGCGGCGAGTAGTCCTCGACCTCCGGCAGCTCCAGCGGCAGCATCGACGCGGGCAGCGCGTGCGCCACGCCCTCCTCGTCGTAGACGATCGGGAACGGCTCGCCCCAGTAGCGCTGACGGCTGAACAGCCAGTCACGCAGCCGGAAGTTGACCGTGCCCTCGCCGATGCCCTGGGACTCCAGCCACTGGGTGATCTTCTCCTTGGCCTCGGTCACGCCCAGGCCGTCCAGCGAGATCGTCGCGTTCGACGAGTTGACGATCTTCGCGTCGTACGAGGCGAAGGCGTCGTCCCAGGTGGCGGGGTCCATGCCGCGGCCGTCCGACGGCTCGACCACGCAGCGCATCGGCAGCTCGAAGGCGCGGGCGAAGGCGAAGTCGCGGCCGTCGTGCGCCGGGACGGCCATGATCGCGCCGGTGCCGTAGCCCATCAGCACGTAGTCGGCGATGAAGACCGGGACCCGCTCGCCGCTGACCGGGTTGGTGGCGTACACGCCGGTGAAGACGCCGGTCTTGTCCTTGGCCTCGGCCTGCCGCTCGACGTCCGACTTCGCGGCGGCCTGCTTGCGGTAGGCGGCGACGGCGTCGGCGGGGGTTGCGTGGCCGCCGGTCCACACCTCGTGGGTGCCCTCGGGCCAGGCACCCGGGACGATGGAGGGCGTGCCGTTGGAGCCCGAGATCAGGTCGTGCTCCGGCGCCAGCACCATGTAGGTCGCGCCGAACAGGGTGTCCTGGCGGGTGGTGAAGACCGTGATCTTGTCGGAGTCGCCGACGGGGAAGTCGACGCGCGCGCCCTCGGAGCGGCCGATCCAGTTGCGCTGCTGCAGCTTGATGGCCTCGGGCCAGTCCAGCGCGTCCAGGTCGTTCAGCAGGCGGTCGGCGTAGGCGGTGATGCGCATGTTCCACTGGCGCAGCTTGGCCTTGAAGACCGGGTAGTTCCCGCGCTCGGAGCGGCCCTCGGCCGTGACCTCCTCGTTGGCCAGCACCGTGCCCAGGCCGGGGCACCAGTTGACCGGCGCGTCGGAGGCGTACGCCAGGCGGTACTCGCCCAGGACGTCGGCCCGCTCCAGGGCGCTCAGGTCGTTCCAGGCCCGCCCGTCGGGGGTCTGGCGGGCGCCGGACTCGAACTGGTCGACCAGGGTGTCGATCGGGCGGGCCGCGTCCGCCTCCGGGTCGTACCAGGAGTTGAAGACCTGCAGGAAGATCCACTGGGTCCACTTGTAGTACGCCGGGTCGATCGTCTCGATCGAGCGGCGCTGGTCGTGGCCCAGGCCCAGGCGGCGCAGCTGGCGCCGCATGTTGACGATGTTGGCCTCGGTGGAGACCCGCGGGTGGGTGCCGGTCTGTACGGCGTACTGCTCCGCGGGCAGGCCGAAGGCGTCGAAGCCCAGGGTGTGCAGGACGTTGTGGCCCGTCATGCGCTGGTGGCGGGCGTAGACGTCGGTGGCGATGAAGCCCAGCGGGTGGCCGACGTGCAGGCCCGCGCCCGACGGGTACGGGAACATGTCCATGATGAACTTCTTGGGACGGGCCACCAGGTCGGCGTCGCCGGCCAGGTCACCTGCCGGGTTCGGGGCCTCGTAGGTCCCCTCCGTCTCCCAGAAGTCCTGCCAGCGTGCCTCGATGTCGGCGGCCAGCGCGGCCGTGTAGCGGTGCGGCGCTGCCACCTCGGTGGGGGCACCGCCCGCGCCATTACCAGCAGGGGAGGTGGTCGTCTCGCTCATCGTCCTCAAAGCTCCATCAATCGTCTCTGCCTGCGGCTGCTGCGGACACGGTTTCTGCGGAAACAAAAATGCCCCTCACACAGGAGGGGACGCCACGCCGATGCCGGCCCGGGCGGCCACAGCGGTTGGCCCGGTCGGGACTGATCAGCGCGGCCCGCTAAGCAGAAGGCGTACGGCACGCATGGCGCCAGGGTACCGCAGGGCCTGCGGGGCCCGCGCCGAGGATTCCCCCGGCCGGGCCCCGCCGCCCGGACGCCCCGGTCACCGGGGCGTCCGGAGCGCCTCAGGGGCGGTAGGAGCTCACATAGCCGGCGCCCGGGGTGCCCACGCCGGTGACGTCGTCGTAGCCGACGGTCGCCTTGAGCGAGCTGTCCTTGCCCAGGCTGCGCAGCGAGGTCGTGGTGCCCTTGCTGTCGTCGGTGCTGTTGACATAGTCGACGCGGACGACCGCCAGGTCACGGCCGGCGCCCAGCGGGTGGTCGGTGACGTCGTGGTACGCGGCGGTGCCGTAGCGCTGGTAGATGCCGGGGTTGGCGAAGCCGATGGCCACGCCGTGCCGGGCCTGCTGCGCCAGCGCCTGGACGCCGGCGATCACCGGCGCGGCCAGCGAGGTGCCGCCGATGCGGTACTCGTCGTAGCCGAGCTTGCCGCCGGGCAGGGTCTGGGTCTGGCCGACCAGGAATCCGGTGTTGGGGTCGGCGACCGCCGCGATGTCCGGAACGGTACGCATCCTGCCCTTGAGGGCGACGGTGGAGAGCCCGTCGGGGACGATGCCGCGCTGGTAGTAGGGCTGCTGGACGGAGTGGCTGACGCCACCGCCCGCGCCGCCGGTGAAGGCGCCGGGGAAGCCGGTCCAGTCGCCGCCGCTCTTGGCGAGGGTCGCCTTGAGGGTGCCCCAGCCGGTCTCCCACTGGTACGTGTCGCGCTTGCCCACGGCCAGCGAGGTGCCGCCGACGGCGGTCACCCAGGCGGAGTTCGCCGGGGTGTCCACCTGCTTGATGCCGGTGTTGGCGACCTCGTCGCCGTTGTCGCCGGAGGAGAAGTAGAAGCCGATGCCCTGGACGGCGCCCTGCTGGAAGAGCTGGTCGTAGGCGGCGGCCACGTCCGGCGTCTCGTTGGCCTCGATGTCGCCCCAGGAGTTGGAGACGATGTCGGCGAGATGCCCGTCGACGATCTTGCCGAGCGAGTCGAGCAGATCGTCGTCCTGGCAGGAGGCGCCGCCGACGTAGACGATGTCGGAGTCGGGGGCGACCGCGTGGACGGCCTCGACGTCGAGGGTCTCCTCGCCGTACCAGCCGGCCGCGCCGCAGTCCTCGATGTGCGAGTAGTCCTTGGGCAGCACCTGGGAGAGCTGGCCGCGGCGGTAGGGCTGGTCGCCGTTGCGGGCGGCGTACTTGCCCGCGTCCTGGGCGATGGTCGGCGAGGCGTAGGCGTCGGTGATCGCCACGGTGACGCCCTTGCCGGTCCACTTCTTCGCCCCGTAGGCGGCGCGCAGCTGCTTACCGGTGTAGCCCTTGATCGCGTACGGCGCCTTGTTCCCGTAGGCCGACGGCAGGCTCTTGTCGGTCTTGGACCCGTAGTACGAGGAGAACGGGCCGGAGTTGCGGAAGACCGGCGACGGCGGCGGCAGTTCGGTGGAGTGGTGCCTGGCGAGCCGGGGCGCGTTGTCCAGGCCGGTGACCGTGAGGACCGCGTCGGCCAGGGAGGCGGGCGCGGAGGCGGTGGCCGACGGCGCGTGGTACGTGTGGCCGCTCTTGAGGTAGTTGTGCAGGTCGGTGGCGAAGGCGCGCTGCGCGGCGGCCGCGTCGCCCCGGACCGTGACATAGCGATTGGTGGTTCCGGTGACCTTCAGGCCGGACTTCTTCAGCCAGTCGGTCACCTTGGCTATCTGGTCGTGCGTGGCACCGTAGCGGGCGCGTACCTGTGCGGCGCTCAGATACTTCCCGTACGAGGCGGAGTGCGGGTCGGACACCGCCTTGGCGTAGCTCGCCAGGCCCTTGGCGTCGCGGCCGGCGAGGTAGACGCGGGCGGAGATGCCGGTGGAGCCGGACGTGGCGCCCCGGTCGGTCTTGTTGGTGGCCCACAGCGGCTTGGTGCCCAGCAGCGCGTGCCGGCCGCCGTCGTGGCCCGCGGCATCGGCCGCGGGTGCGCCGAGCGCGAGCGCGCCGGCGACCAGCGGCAGCGCCGCCGCCCAGGCCAGACCGGTGCGGACGCGCGGAACTCTGGTGCGGGTTGATCTCATATGACCCCCTGCTGTGGCGATGCGGTGCGCTGCGTGGTGACGCGCTGCTCCGGTGCGCCGGTGCGCGTCGCCGCACGAGCGGTGAAGGCGTTGGTGACGCTCACGCGATCCGCCACTCTTTCGGTGAACTGTTCATGTCAGGGGCATGCGATCACCAAGAAGAGACCAAGGAATGGCAAGGATCGGGCAGGAACGGAACCGAGGGTGCCCGCAAAGGGAAGCCAACTCGCCACATCGGACGGCCCGCTGACCGAATTTCAGGACACCCCGGGAGGAACTCCCCACGGTCCGGGCGGTGCCGTACAACAACGCACAACAAAGTGGGCCGTCCGACTCGGACGACCCACTCCGTATTCTGTGGAGCTAAGGAGAATTGAACTCCTGACCTCCTGCATGCCATGCAGGCGCTCTACCAACTGAGCTATAGCCCCTTGCTGCGTTTCCGCCCGGTTCCCCGCTGCGGCATCGCCTACATTACACGGCTCTCCCGGGCTTCTGCCAAATCGTTCTGCCGGGGCCCTCCGGCCGGACGCCACGGTACTGTCGAGCGTCCATGCCCGATTCGTCCTGGGGAGCCGTACGCCGTGACCGCGCTGGAGCTGGAACAGCCCACCGACCCCCGCGGCTCCGCCCCCCTCCGGGGCCTCCTCCGCCGGCACCCGACCCTGATGGCGGCCCTGGCCTGCGCCGTCTCCTTCACCGCGTTCTGGGTCGCGCAGCGGCTCGCCCATGTGACCATGATCGACCTCATGGTCTACCGCGCCGAGGGCTGGACCGCCCGCAACGGCGAGGACCTCTACGACATGGTGGCGACCTCCGCCCACCTGCCCAACACCTATCCCCCCTTCGCCGCGCTGCTCTTCACCCCGCTCACCCTCGTCGGCGTCCCGGCGATGCGCACCCTCGCCACCGCCGGCAACCTCGCCCTGTTCGTCTGCGTCGTCCATCTCTCCCTACGCCTGGTCGGCCGGCCGCGGCGGCTGCCCCGGCCCGCGGCGACGCTGGCGGTCGCCGCGCTGCTGGTGTGGGTCGAGCCGGTCTGGACGACCCTGCGCTACGGGCAGATAAACCTCCTCCTTGCCGTGCTGGTGCTGTGGGACCTCACCCGCAAGGACACCAACCGCTGGGCGGGCATCGGCACCGGCATCGCGGCCGGTATCAAACTCACCCCGGCGCTGTTCGCCGTCTTCCTCGCGCTGGCCGGCGTCGTCCGCGCCGTGAAACTGCTGCGCTCCGGCGCGGGCGCGCGGGCCGCCTGGAACCCCTGGCTGCGGCAGGCCGCCGTGGCCACCCTCACCTTCCTCGTCACCGCCCTCCTCGCGGCGCTCGCACTGCCGCGGGACACCCATCGCTTCTGGACCGAGATCGTCTTCGCCGCCGACCGGGTCGGCGAGGTGGAGATCACCGCGAACCAGTCGCTGCGCGGCGCCCTCGCCCGGCTGCTGCACACCCACGACCCGGGTGCGGCCTGGCTCGTGGTGGCCGCGCTGACCGCCGGGCTCGGGCTGACGCTGGCGGTCCGGTCGCTGCTGCGCGGCCGGCGGGCCTGGGCGGCCGTGGCCTGCGCCACCACCGCCCTGCTGGTCAGCCCGATCTCCTGGTCGCACCACTGGGTGTGGGCCGTGCCGATGCTGATCCTGCTCGGCTCCGAGGCGCTGGGCCGCAGTGGCCGGGCCGCCCGGCGCCGCTGGACGACCGTCTCGGTGATGGGCGTCCTGTTCAGCTCGTTCGCGCTGTGGTGGGTGCCGCACCGCTGGAATCACCACCAGGAACTGCACCAGAACGGCGTCCAGATGCTGCTCTCCGACGTCTACCCGCTCGCCGGTCTGGCGCTGCTCGCGCTGACCGCCGCCCGGCTGTGGCGGCGCGGCGAGCGCCCTGGACCCGACCGTGACCCCCGCCCGGCGGATGAGGAGGGAGCGCCGGCGTCTCCGGCGGCATGACGGCAAAGGGCGCAGCGCCCCGGACCCTTGCGCATCCGCCGCAGGGCCCGCGGAATGCGTAACGCCGCGGTGGAGGGCGTCGGTTCGGCGGCGTTCTCGCACCGCGTCTGTCGCCCGGCGATGGCGCTCCCGCATGTGCCGATGCGGGAGTTGCGGTCCGCCCGGATCGGCCGGAAAGGGCTTCGCGGGGCGTCGAATTCCGCCCGCCGGGGCCGGTCGGGCCGGTGAGCCGGGTCGGCCCGGTCAGGCGGTGGCGAAGGAGTAGAAGCGTTTCAGCGTGCAGTGCTCGTCCAGCAGCCGTCCGTAGATCGGCTCCCCGTCCAGCTCGCGGTAGGTCTCGATCGGGTCGCCCTTTATGACCAGGGCGCGGGCGCATTCCTCGCACCAGTACTGGTAATCGGAATTGACCGGCTCCATGTCACGGACGATGGGCGTGCCGCTGCCGCACCAGTCGCATTTCCTGCTATGAGCGCCCATCAGTCAGCTCCAACTGTGGCCGCAGGCCGTGCAGACGAAAGAAATGCCGCCATTGTCGCCCAGCACCTGGGCGACATGGGAGGAACCACACGAGGGACACTGCAAAGCGGAAGCGTCGCCGCCGCGGCGGGCGGTCCAGGGACCGTCGACGGGGCAGGTGAAGCGAAGCGCGTATTCCGGCAACCAGTCATATCCCTGCGCCTCGGCCAATTCGAGCAGGTCATTGACCTCCTCAAGGATGCTCGGCGGCATCGCGATCACTCCTCCCCTGGGCGCCGTCCGATTCTGCCACGGACTACCGACGGGGTCAGGTCCGCCTTTTCGCCGACCCGGCGAGCCCGCCCACGGCCGCCGCGCCCGCCAGCGAGAGCAGCGTCACCCATAGTGCCCGCGGCCCCGCATCCGCCCCCGTCGCGCCCAGCCGATTAAGGAAGAGCGTCCCGAAAAGCGATGTCCCGAGCAGCAGCCCCACCTGGTTGACGGTCACCACCAGGCCGCTCGCATCCGCCGCGTGCTCCTTGCGTACGGATGCCAACGCACCGGACAGATGGGGACCGTGGGCGAACCCGAGCCCGGAACCGACCGCAACATACCCGGCACATGCCCAGACGCCGCCGTCCCCACCGTCCTTCAGCGCCGGCCCGACGCCCACCAGCGCGGCGCATAGAGCCCGCATTGACGGCCATCACCACGGCGATCCGCACCACCGCAAGCGGCATCCCCGGGGCCCGCACCACCCGCGGCGCGATCAACGGCGCACCGCCGCGCCGACCAGCGCCCCGCCCGCGATCTGCCCGCCCGCCGCGCCGACGGCCATCACCGCGGTGTACGCCCCGAGCGCCCGCGCCCGCGCCGCACCGGTGTACGTACGCTGGACGAGCCCCAGCACCTGCGGAATCATCACCGCCGCGCCCGCCCCCTGGATGACCCGGAAGGCGATCAACTGGCCGGTGCCCACGGCCAGTCCACAGGCCAGCGAGGCGCCGGTGAACACCGCGAGCCCGGCGAGGAACGCCCGCCGCGGGCCGAGCAGTTCCCCCAGCCGCGCACCGGTGATCAGCAGCGCGGCGTACGCGAGGGTGCAGCCGGCGATGACCAACTGGAGGGCGGCGCCCGAGGCATGGAGGTCCGCGCCGATGAGGAGAGCCGCGAGCTGACAGCGGCGCTGCGCGGCATCCTCGACCCGCTGATCGGCTGCCCGGACCCACTGCGGCCCGCCTCGCAGGCCCGCGCGGACCTGGAGCGCCAGTGGGAGAGCGCGTCGGCGTTGCCGCCCCGTACGACGCAGCCGCCATGACCGCCGACGACCTCATGCAAAAATCCCGCCCCCTCGACGGAGGGGACGGGATCTTCCGGGTTGTGGAGCTAAGGAGAATTGAACTCCTGACCTCCTGCATGCCATGCAGGCGCTCTACCAACTGAGCTATAGCCCCGGGTCTTGTTCCGCTCCTCCGGGTCTCCCCCGGCGGCGCCGCGAACAAGATGAACTTTAGCCTGCGACCTGCCCAGATGTGAAATCCGGTCCCGGAAGGCCGGTGGCGGCGGCCGGTCCGGGGTCAGTCGTCGTCGCCGAGGACCGGCTCGGGGAGGGTGCCGGCGTTGTGCTCCAGGAGGCGCCATCCGCGGGCGCCCTCGCCCAGGACGGACCAGCAGCAGTTCGACAGGCCGCCCAGGCCCTCCCAGTGGTGGGCGTCCAGGCCGAGGAGGCGGCCGATGGTGGTACGGATGGTGCCGCCGTGGCTGACGACGACCAGGGTGCCGTTCGCGGGCAGCTTGTCGGCGTGGTTGAGCACCACCGGGGCGGCACGGTCGGCGACCTCGGTTTCCAGTTCGCCACCGCCGCGGCGCACCGGCTCACCGCGCTTCCAGGCCGTGTACTGCTCGCCGTACTGCGCGAGGATCTCGTCGTGCGTGAGCCCCTGCCAGGAGCCCGCGTACGTCTCCCGCAGTGCGGCGTCGTGCGTCACGTCCAGCTGGGTGAGGACGGCCAGCTCGTTCGCCGTGGCGGCGGCGCGCCTCAGGTCGGAGGCGATGATCGCGTCCGGCCTGAGGGCGGCGAGCAGCCGGGCGGCGCGACGCGCCTGCCCGACGCCGGCCTCGGTCAGCTCGATGTCCGTCGAGCCCTGGAAGCGGCGCTCGAGGTTCCAGCCCGTCTGGCCGTGCCGCCACAGGACGACGCGACGGCCACGGTCGGATTTCGTGCCGTTCAGTGCAGCTCTCCGTCCTGCGCGCCCGCCGTGGCCTCGGCGTGCGCGGCGGCCTTGCCGCGGGTCGCCTTGGCCTCCTCGGGGAGGTCGATCTCGGGGCAGTCCTTCCACAGGCGCTCGAGCGCGTAGAAGACACGCTCCTCGCTGTGCTGGACGTGCACCACGATGTCGACGTAGTCGAGCAGCACCCAGCGGGCCTCGCGGTCGCCCTCGCGGCGCACCGGCTTGGCGCCGAGGTCCTTGTTGAGCCGCTCCTCGATCTCGTCGACGATCGACTTGACCTGGCGGTCGCTGGGCGCCGACGCCAGCAGGAAGGCGTCGGTGATCGAGAGGACGTCGCTGACGTCGTACGCGATGATGTCGTGCGCGAGCTTGTCGGCCGCTGCCTGAGCGGCGGCGTTGATGAGCTCGATGGAGCGGTCCGTGGCGGTCACAAGCGGCTTTCCGGGTCGGGGGCAGTCCGCCGGCCGAGGCGGCCGGCGAGACGGTGGAGTACCCCTCAAGGGTCTCACGGACCACCGACACTCCCGGCGGGCTTTTCGCCTCCCCGTTCGATCGAACCTCCGGCCGACCGTTGGGCCGGAGGTCCGATCGGGGTTCGAGCGCCCCGAACCCGCTGGTCAGCCCTTGAAATCCTGGCCCAGGACGACGGTGATGTCCGCGTTGGCGGCACCCTTGCCCTGCTTGACGGCACCGGCCGACAGCCCCAGCGTCTTGGCGACCTCCACGGCCTTCGCCTTCTTGCCGGCGTCCGCGTACGTCACCTGGGACGCGGCCCTGGCCACCGTCACGCTGCCGTCGTCGACGAAGGTGTAGCCGCCGTTGAGCAGCGCGACCTGCGCCTTTCCGGTGGCGCCCCGGACACCGCTGGCGTTGCGGACCGCGACCCGGGCGACGGCATCGGGGGCGGTCTTCTTGACCGTGCCGCCGAGCACGTCCTTGACCACGGCGTTCGAGGCGGCCTGGCCGAGCGTGCCGTTCGCCTGCACCGGCAGCAGGGTGGTGCGGTACGCGCCGGTCTTCGCCAGCTCCGCCCGCTGCGCCAGCGAGCTGCCCAGCTCGGCCTCGGTCAGCGGCGGGTCGAGGACCTGGAGCAGCGTCTTGACGGTGGCGGTGGCGCCGTCCGCCTCGCTGGAGACCTTCTTCAAGGTGGCCTGCATGACCTGCCCGAAGCGCTGCAGCTGCCTGGTCTGGGGCTCGCCGGGTCCCTGATAAGTGGCGTACGCCACGGCCGCCTGGCCGTTGAGGTCCTGGGCGCGGCCCTGCTTGACCACCGGGGAGTCGCCCTTCTTGGCGCCCGGCACGGTGGCGTCGGTGTCGAGGGTGATGCCGCCGACCGTCTCGACGAGGTTCTCCAGATACGGAGTGTCCAGCCGCCAGCTGGCCTTGAGGTCGGTGCCCAGGAGGGTGTTGAGGGAGTCCTTGGTGGCGTCGGCGCCGTCCTCCTTGACCGACTTGGCCAAGGTGGTGGGCGTCCCGTCGTCCTTGGGGAGGACGAGGCTGTTGGGCAACAGGACGGTGGTGCCCTTGTGGGTGGTCGTGTTGTCCACCAGGAGCGCCGTCGAGCTGTTGCCGCTCCGGGTGTCCCGCAGATGGACGACGAGGACGTCCCGCTTCTGCCCGCCGGCCTCGGCGGACCGGTCGGTGCCCGGTCCGGCCAGCCCCGGCAGCTTCCCCGCCCACCACAGATAGCCGACGCCGCCGGCCACCAGGAGCGCGAGCACGACGGACAGCGCGACGATCCGGCTGCGGCCGCGCCGCTTGGCCTCCTCGCGCCGCTCGGTGCGGCTCTCGGTGAACTTCAGCCAGTCGATGACGTCTTCGGAGTCCTCGTCCGGCTCCTCGATGAACGAGAACTGCTCGGTGCGGTAGTCGCCGTCCGCACCGGCCACCGTCCCGGGCCCGCCGGGGTTGCCCGAGGGCGCCGACGGGGCCGGTTCCGCACGGGGTGCGGGCGGGGGCTCCTCGTCGTACACGGGCTGCTCGTACGGCGGTCGCGGCGCCTGCTGCGGGATCCAGTCCTGCTGGGCCTGGTGGCCCGGCTGCTGCTGGCCGGGCTGCTGCTGGGGCTGTGCGTACGGGTCGTACTGCGGCGCATAGCTCTGCTGCTGCACCGGCGGGCGGCCGTAGGCGTCGTAGCCGTACTCCTGCTGCGCCGGGTACTGCTGCCCGCCCTGGTGGCCCTGCTGGCCGCCCTGGTGACCCTGCTGCGCACCCTGGTGGCCCTGCTGCCCGCCGTACGGGTCGTAGCCGTCATAGCCGTCGTACGACTGGGCCGCGGGCGCCACCGGCTGCCCGTACTGGTCGTAGGACTGCTCGTACGGCCCCTGGGAGGCGTCGCGGTACACCGGCTGCCCGTAGGCGTCGTAGGTGTAGCCCGGCCGGCCCTGCCGCTCCTGGGCGTACGGGTCCTGGGCATACGGGTCCTGCGGCCCGTACGGATCGTGTCGGTCGCTCACCGGTGCCCCTTTCCGTCAGGTGCGTCAGCGGTCGCTGCGGTACAGCTGCTTCTTGTCGATGTAGCGCACCACTCCGTCGGGCACCAGGTACCAGACCGGGTCCCCCTGGGCGACGCGCGCTCGGCAGTCGGTCGAGGAGATGGCCAGCGCGGGCACCTCGATCAGCGACACCGCGCCCTCGGGCAGCCCCGGGTCCGCGAGGACATGGCCGGGCCTGGTCACCCCGATGAAGTGCGCGAGCGACACCAGCTCCGCGGCATCGTGCCAGGTCAGGATCTGGCTGAGCGCATCGGCGCCGGTGATGAAGAAAAGATCCGCGTCCTGGTGCTCGGCCCGCAGATCACGCAGCGTGTCTATCGTGTACGTCTTGCCGCCACGGTCGATGTCGATGCGGCTGACGGAGAACTGCGGATTCGACGCGGTCGCGATGACCGTCATCAGATACCGGTCCTCGGCCGGAGACACCGTCTTGTGGATCTTCTGCCACGGCTGTCCCGTGGGTACGAAGATGACCTCGTCGAGGTGGAACTGGCTGGCCACCTCGCTGGCGGCGACAAGGTGACCGTGATGGATCGGGTCGAACGTCCCGCCCATCACTCCGAGCCGCCGCTTCACGGGCCCTGTGTGCTCTCCCATGCGTGCAGACCCTACTGGGCGCCGCGCGCCGACGGGGGGCCGGTGCCGGGGCTCAGCGGTCGCGGTTGAAGCGGGTCGTGATCCACAGCAGGAGAAGAAGGATAAACAGGGCGCCACCGCCGGTCAGGAAGGGACTGAGGCTGGCGTGGCCGCCCTCGTGTCCGGGCTCGGCTGCGAGGGAGACCAGGGACTGTGCGGTGGGGTGCAGGCTCATCGTCGGCAGGACCAATCCGGGCTGGGGTCGGACAGTAACTTCCGCCACATCGTAAGCGTCCCCTCACCGCGGGCTCACGGCGACTCCACCCACGGCCCCCCGAAGGCGGCTGCGGGGGTCAGTCCTGGTTGCCGTAACCGCGCAGCAGGAACCACGCGAGGAGGATCGCGCCCAGGACGCCGACGACGATCACGGTGCGCAGGATCCAGCCGGGGCCGTCGGCCCTGGAGGTCTGCTGGACGGCGGCGAGCAGCATGCTCGAATGCAGCATGAGGGCGCTCCCTTTTGTACGAACGTGTACGGGCATTGGTGCGATCGCCAGCGTACGCCCGAGCATCCAATCGGCTGTCGGTGGCGTCCTCTAGTCTGAAACACACGAAGTCGAACAGGGGGAGGCCCCAATGACGGAGAGCCCAGGCGGCAGCGACAACGTACCCAGCCGGGACCGTAGGCGGTTCCCCGGCATCTCGTCCCGGGCGTACGAACACCCGGCGGACCGCTCGGCGCTGGTGGCGCTGCGCAAGCTGAGCGGGTTCGACACGGTCTTCAAGACGCTCAGCGGCCTGCTGCCGGAGCGCAGCCTGCGGCTGATGTTCCTGTCGGACTCGGTCCGGGTCGGCGACCAGCAGTTCGCGCACCTCAACGACATGCTGCGCGACGCGTGCTACATCCTGGACCTGGAGAAGGTCCCGCCGATGTACGTCAACCAGGACCCGACCCCGAACGCCATGTGCATCGGCCTGGACGAGCCGATCATCGTGGTGACGACCGGCCTGGTCGAGCTCCTGGACGAGGAGGAGATGCGGGCCGTCATCGGCCATGAGGTCGGCCATGCGCTGTCCGGTCACGCCGTGTACCGCACGATCCTGCTGTTCCTGACGAATCTGGCGGCGAAGGTCACCTGGATCCCGCTGGGCAATGTCGCGGTCATGGCGATCGTGACGGCGCTGCGCGAGTGGTTCCGCAAGTCGGAGCTGTCCGCGGACCGGGCCGGCCTGCTGGCCGGGCAGGATCTGCAGGCCTCGATGCGCGGTCTGATGAAGCTGGCGGGCGGCAACCATCTGCACGAGATGAACGTCGACGCCTTCCTCAAGCAGGCGGAGGAGTACGAGGCGGGCGGCGATCTGCGCGACTCCGTGCTGAAGATCCTGAACCTGCTGCCGCGCAGCCACCCGTTCACCACCGTGCGGGCGGCCGAGCTGAAGAAGTGGGCGGCCAGCCGCGACTACCAGCGGATCATGGACGGCCACTACCCGCGCCGGGACGAGGACAAGGACGCCTCGGTGTCCGACTCCTTCCGGGACTCCGCGGCCCACTACGCCGACTCGGTGCGCAACAGCAAGGACCCGCTGATGGGCCTGGTGCGCGATATCGCGGGCGGTGCGGGCGACTTGGGCGGCAAGCTGCGCGACACGGTCTTCCGTGGCGGCTCCCGCCCCGGCGGCGGCACGAACGGATCGGACGGCGCTAACGGATCGGACGGCTCGGACTCGGCTGGGCACTAGGCGCCAGGTCACCGCAGAGGGAGGGATTGGCCCGGCCCCTGGCGTAGGGGTCGGTGCTCGTCGGCCGGTCGTACCCGGCGCGCTGCCCGGCAAGCAGCGGGCGCAGGGTGTCGGCCGGCATCGAGGAGCAGGCCAGCGGCCCTGCCTGGAGGTTGCTCTGCACGACTTCCAGGCGGTGGTCGGCCAGGCCGTCCCGGTCGATACGGAAGTGCACCTCGCGCCGGACGGTGAACAGCGAGGCGGCGCCCGGGGTGACCTTGCCCACACCATGGTCGGCGGGGCCGGTCTTCAACGCCTGATCGGTGGGCCGTACGGCGTAGACGAAGGTGTAGTCGGCGGTGACATCGAGCGCGTCCGGGCTCGATTCCGTCGCCGAGAGCGTGCCGTTGACCCGTACGTTCCGGTCGGCGAGCCGGGTCTGCCGGGGGTCGAAGCGGACCAGCCAGCCGGTCGCCGCAAGGCGTCCGTTGTCGTCGGGATGCGTCATGCTCCGGTCGAACTGGTCGAGTTGGCCGGTGTCCAGCAGCAGCCGCACCGGCCGTACGGAACCGCCGGTGAGCGTGGCCGGATCCAGCGAGGAGCGCACGAGGTAATCCTTCGCGATGGTCAGGGCGGAGACGATCTGGCCGTCGGAGAAGTGCTCGGTACGGGCGACGGAGGGCAGATTGACACCCGCGGCGCCGACCGCGAAGTCCTTCGCCGGGCTGTGCGCAAAGAGATCCTCGGGCGTCGCCCCCGGCACGGCACCGTTCGGCGCGAGCGGTACGACCGAGGAGCGCAGCGGCTGCACCCGGGCGGTCTCGGGAGTCTTGTACGGATGGCGGACGCCCATGTAGACGGCGGTACCGAAAGCGAGCACGATCAACAGCACCAGCAGGATCGCCTGCCGGGAGCCGCCGGCGGCGCGCAGCAGCCAGCGGTGGCGGGGTTTGACGGCGGGCGAGTGCTGCTCACCAAGCCGCTCGTCGGCGGAGAACTCCTGCAGTCGCGCCGCGCGCACAAACGATTCGTCGAAGACAACGGATCGGTATTCGTCCTCACCGCCGCCCGGGGCGCCGTTGGGCGTCCCTTCGGGAGGGTCACCAGGCCCGGTCATACAACTAGGGTAGGTCCGCCGGGGCGAAGGTAAACGCTGGGACGGACGCCAACTTCACCGGACCGCTCCGTTTCGCCCACCGCCCGGCCCGCCGGATTCCCCTCGCCCGGCCCGCCGGGTGCGCGGTCAGTGCGCGCGGTGCCCCGCGGAGGCCGACGGCGCGGATTCGGCGGACGCGGAGGGCAGCAGCCCGGGCCGTATCGTGCGGACGCCCTTGGGGTCGCCCGAGGACGGCTCGCTGGAGGCGGGCCGCGGCGCCGGGCCCTGGTTCTTGCCGGAGGCCCCGCGATAGACCGCGCTGAAGGCCAGCGCGACCAGCCCGATGCCCATCACGACGGCCAGCACCCAGGCCATCGGCCGGTGCCAGCGGGGCGCGCCGCGGTAGGGGCGCAGCGACCCGCCGTAGGGGCCGTACGGGCCGTGCTCGGCGTATTCCCCGTAGCCGCCGTACACGTCGTAGTCGTCGGCGCGCCCTACGGCCTCGTCCCGGCCCTGGGGGCCGTCAGCGCTCTCGGGACCGAACCCGGGCACCGAGCGGGCCGCCTCGGCCTCGGCGCGCGCCTCGGCCGCGGCCAGCATCCGCTCGACCGCCGAGGGCTCATGGATCCGCGCGGACCGGACGAATTCCTCGTCGAAGACCACGGAAGCGAATTCCTCATCCGCTTTTCCGTGGCTCCCGTGGTGGTGCTCGTCGGGCTCTTCGCCGTCCGGGAACGGCTTGCCCCCCACGTCGTCCGGCACCCGTCCAGGGTAGCCCCGGCCGCGCGTTTTGGGCAGGGATCCGCCCGGGAAGAACGACCAGCCGCACCCCGCGGGAGACCCGCCGACCACGACCACGGGAGAACCACCAACCGCGACCCGCAACGGCTCCCGCCCCGGCCCACCACGCCGTACGGCGCTAGCGGGTGTGCCCGTCCCCGGTGAGGATGTACTTGGTGGAGGTGAGCTCCGGCAGGCCCATGGGGCCGCGGGCGTGCAGCTTCTGGGTGGAGATGCCGATCTCGGCGCCGAAGCCGAACTGGCCGCCGTCGGTGAAGCGGGTGGAGGCATTCACCGCGACGGTGGTGGAATCCACCAACTGGGTGAACCTGCGGGCGGCGGCCTGCGAGGTGGTGACGATGGCCTCGGTGTGGCCGGAGGTCCAGCGGCGGATGTGCGCCACCGCCGCGTCCAGGTCGGGCACCACGGCCGCCGCGATGTCGTACGAGAGGTACTCCGCTGCCCAGTCCTCGTCGTCGGCGGGCGCGACGAGCCCGGGGCCGGCCTGCTGCCAGGCGGCGTCGCCGTGCACGATCACCCCGGCCTCGGTCAGCGCCTCCAGGGCCCGCGGCAGGAACTTCTCGGCGATCCCGGCGTGCACCAGGACGGTCTCCGCGGCGTTGCAGACGCTGGGCCGCTGCGCCTTGGAGTTGATCAGGATGTCGATCGCCATGTCGATGTCGGCGGCCTCGTCGACGTAGACGTGGCAGTTGCCGGTGCCGGTCTCGATCACGGGGACGGTGGACTCCTCGACGACCGTACGGATCAGCGAGGCGCCGCCGCGCGGGATCAGCACGTCCACCAGGCCGCGGGCGCGCATCAGCTCCCGTACCGAGTCGCGGCTCTCGCCGGGCACCAGCTGCACCGCGTCGGCAGGCAGCCCGGCGCCCTCGACGGCGTCCCGCAGCACCTGGACCAGGGCGGTGTTCGAGGCGTACGCGGAGGACGAGCCGCGCAGCAGCACGGCGTTGCCGGACTTCAGGCACAGGGCCGCGGCGTCGACCGTCACATTGGGCCGCGCCTCGTAGATGATGCCGATGACGCCGAGGGGGACGCGGACCTGGCGCAGGTCCAGACCGTTGGGCAGGGTCGAGCCGCGCACGACCTCGCCCACCGGGTCGGGCAGCGCCACCACGTCGCGGACGTCCGCGGCGATCGCCGCGATCCGCTCCGGGGTCAGGGTGAGCCGGTCCACGATCGACTCCGAGGTGCCGGCGGCGCGCGCCTTGGCGATGTCCTCGGCGTTGGCGGCGACGATGGCGTCGGTGCGCGCCACCAGGGCGTCGGCGATGGCGAGCAGCGCCCCGTCACGGGCCGTCCGCGGCAGCGGCGCCAGGTGGGCGGCCGCCTCCTTCGCGCGGCGGGCGGTCTCGAGGACGGGCGAGGTGTGGGATGCGCTGCTGGTCATGGCCGAAGCGTAGCTCGGTGGCAGGCCGCGGCCACGCCGGATTTCACAGTGCGGGACGTACGGGACCGCGGGGCGGGCCCGTAGGGGGTGGGCGAACACATCCCGTAGGGGATGCGAGGGCCCCCTGCGGGGCCACAACGCGGTGGGTCCGGGGCGGTATTCCCGTGATTCCCGGTCCGGTACGGGGTGATCCAGTGCGAGATGACCGCGTACGGGGCGACCCGCACGGGGCGACGCCGTAGGAGGTGATCCGGTACGGGGTGATCCCGTAGGAGGCCATCCGGTACGAGGTGGTCCGATACGGGTGAACCAGTACCCGGGAATCCAGTACCCGGGAATCCAGTACACGGGAATCCAGTACACGGAATCCAGTACTGGACGACCAGCACAGCGGCATCTAGTACGGATGCACCCCGACCGGCGACGCCGGAGGCGGTCCGTAGCCCTCGGCGATGCGCTGGTGGTAGGTCTCGCGGTCGATGACTTCCAGGCCGACGATCTCCCACGGCGGCAGCTTGGCCGTCGAGCGGTGCTCGCCCCACAGCCGTAGCGCGACCGCCGCGGCGTCGTGCAGGTCCCGGGCCTCCTCCCAGTAGCGGATCTCCGCATGGTCGTTGGCGTAACGGCTGGTCAGCAGGAAGGGATGGTCGTGGGCGAGCTGTTCGAGCGAGCGCCGGACCTCCTTCAGGGGAGCCTCGGCCCCCGAGACGCTGAGGGTGATGTGCCACAGCCGGGACGCCTCCCGGCGCTCGCCCTCCGGCGCCGCCGGGGCCGTCCCGTTCCGCTCCGTACGCTCGTCGTCCGGGCGGTCGGCGTCGTCGCCGGCCCGGACGCTGGTCAGTGCGCGCTCCGCCGTCCCTCGGGGCAGAGCCCCCGGGCGCCCTCGTCTCACCGGCGGCCTCCTGTGATGCGAATCGCTCCGCCCTCCCGAGGTGCGGAGCCGATTGTGCGGTCGTACTTCGGCGTGTGCGCTCGCGCGCTGCGGGCGCCGCTCCCCTACGGCGCCCCCGCAACAAAGTTGACCAGCCCGCGGGCCCTCGCGGGGCGGTTTTCGCGAAGGTCTCCGCGGAAAGGCTGGACTTCACACCGTCGCGGGGAGGGTGATTTCCGATGGCCCCGCGGTGTTTTCCCGGCGTGACGGCCGTCAGTGGCGCGGCAGGTTCTCAGCGGTGCAGCAGCACGAGATCGTCACGGTGGACGACCTCCCGCTCGTAGGCGGGGCCCAGCTCACGGGCCAGATCGCGGGTCGAACGTCCCATCAAACGGGGGATTTCCCGGGCATCGAAATTGACCAGCCCACGGGCCACCGCGCGGCCGCCGGCGTCCCGCAGCTCGACCGGGTCCCCGGCGGAGAACTCCCCTTCGACGGAGGCGATGCCGGCGGGCAGCAGCGAGGAGTGCCGGTCGACGACGGCCGCCACGGCGCCGTCGTCCAGGATGAGCGCGCCCTGCGGCGTGGAGGCGTGCGCCAGCCACAGCAGCCGGTCGGCGGAGCGCCGGCCGGTGCGCAGGAAGTGGGTGCCGGTCGGGCCGCCGGACAGCGCGTCGGCGGCGTGCACGGCGGAGGTCAGGACGACGGGGATGCCGGCCGCGGCCGCGATCCGGGCCGCCTCGACCTTGGTGACCATGCCTCCGGTGCCGACGCCGGCCTTGCCCGCGCTCCCGATGGAGACGCCTTCCAGGTCCTGGGGACCGGTGACCTCCGCTATCCGGGACGTGCCGGGGGTGGCGGGGTCCCCGTCGTAGAGGCCGTCCACGTCGGAGAGCAGGATCAGCAGGTCGGCGCGCACCAGATGGGCGACCAGCGCCGCCAGCCGGTCGTTGTCGCCGAAGCGGATCTCATCGGTGGCGACCGTGTCGTTCTCGTTGACGATCGGTACGGCGCCCATGGCCAGCAGCTGGTCGAGGGTGCGGTAGGCGTTGCGGTAGTGGGCGCGGCGGCTGGTGTCGTCGGAGGTCAGCAGGACCTGGCCGACCCGGCGGCCGTAGCGGGCGAAGGACGCGGTGTAGCGGGCCACCAGCAGGCCCTGCCCGACGCTGGCGGCGGCCTGCTGCCGGGCCAGGTCGCGCGGGCGCCGCTCCAGCCCCAGCGGCGCCAGGCCGGCCGCGATGGCACCGGAGGAGACCAGCACGACCTCCTTGTCCTGGTGCTTGGCCAGCACGTCCACCAGCGCATCCACGCGGTCCGCGTCCAGCCCCCCGGCGGCGGTGGTCAGCGAGGACGAGCCGACCTTCACCACGATCCGCCGGGCGTCCGCCACGTCCTGCCTTGCGCCTGTTGCGCCTGCCACTTCTGTAACCCCTGTGCTCGCCGGTCCCGCTGCCGTACGGACGATCCGTGCCCGATTCGTCGTACGGCCCCTACGGGCGCAATCTACGGCAGGTCGGCCCACCGGTGCGCTTCGATATCGCCTGACGGACGCCCGCGCGGACACCGGGGTTCGCCGGGGCGTCGCCGCCGTCCGGTCCCCTATACCTAGGGACACCCGAAGGAATGCCCGTGCCACCGGCCGGCGACGTCCCGGTGTTGTCCGGGAATTTCTAAGACGGCGGCCGCGGCCAACAGGTTGCGTTCGATTGGTCCGCTTTCGCGGTGATGAGAGCCACAGCAGATTGTCACCAAGGCCAACAAGGTCATACGGTCGGGTGTCCATCGGTCCCGTTTCGCCGCTCCGGCGGTGTCGCAGCGCGGGACCCGGCCGCCCCCCTCGGCCTCCCCCTGACCTTTATTGCTGCCAGGAGCCCTCCCCCGTGCCTTCCGCCGGAATCGTCCCCCGCCGAGCCGTACAGCTCGCGGCCCTCATCGCGATGATGCTCGCGTTCGCCGCTCAGCTCGTCGGTGCGCTGCTGCCCGTCATCCCGCTGTTCATCGCCGCGTCCGTGGTCAACCTGGGACTCGACCTGATCCTCCAGCACAAGCAGCCCGGCCTGCTGTCCGTGCTCGGCCGGATCCGGTTCGACGTCACAGTGCGCCAGCTGCTGCGCGACATGCTGATACTGGTCGGTCTGCTGCACATCGACGGCATCAACCCGCTCGAGGAGCAGGCGCCGCTCACCATCACGCTGCTGCTCTTCTACGGCACCCACTTCGTGTGCCAGGCGGTCGCGGTGCTGGTCCGGCGGACCCGCAGTCTGCCGTTCGTGACGCGGAACATCGACGCCAGTACGCTGCGGCTGTCCGACGCCCCGCCGCGCATCCTCTCCCGCCAGACCGGCCGGCGGCTGCTGCGCTTCTCGGTGCCCACCACGACGGGCATGATGCTGACCTCGATCACCACGGACGCGTACTGGGGCGGCATCGGCATCGCCGTCTCCCTGGTCCTGTCCGCCGCCGGCACCGTCTACCTGGGCACCTGGCTGCTGCCCAAGAAGCGGGTCGTCTCGGAGCGGCGCGCCCTGGAGTGGCTGGACAACTGGCTCGCGGAGTACCGGCCCACCGTCGGCATGTACTTCTCCGGCGGCGCCTCGTCCGCCTACCAGGCCAACATGTGGCTGAGCACCCTCGCCGACCTGGACGGCAACCCGATCATCGTGCTCCGCGAGCGCTTCATGGTCCAGAAGATCGAGGCCACGGACATCCCGATCGTCTGCATCCCCAAGGTCGCCAACCTGATGCGTCTGGAGCACTCCGCGCTCAAGGTCCTGCTGCACCCGGCGAACTCCGGCAAGACCTCGCAGATCCTGCGCATCCCCTCCATCAAGCACGCCTTCATCAACCACGGTGAGAGCGACAAGCTCTCGTCCTGCAACCCGTACGCGAAGGCCTACGACGAGGTCTGGGTGGCGGGCCCGGCGGCCCGCGACCGCTACCAGCTCGCCGACATCGGCGTCGAGGACAAGGACGTCGTCGAGGTCGGCCGTCCGCAGCTGTCCCCGATCCTGCCGTACGAGGGCGCCCCGGCCGGCCGGCCGACCACCGTGCTGTACGCCCCGACCTGGGAGGGCTGGGACGGCAACCCGGGCAACACCTCGGTGATCCTGGCGGGCGAGAACATCGTCCGCGAGCTGCTCGCCGACGAGGACGTCCGGCTGGTGTACAAGCCGCACCCGATGACCGGCTCCGTCGACCCGCGGGCCAAGGCCGCCAACGCCCGTATCCAGGCGATGATCACGGAGGCCAACGGCCGGCGCAGCGGTGCGCAGCCCGGCCCGGAGGCCGCCGCCGAGCTGGACCGCCGCACCGAGGAGCTGCAGCGGCTCACCACCTCCGGCTTCCGCAAGAGCGCGGACGAGCTGGAGCGGATGCGGCTCCAGGGCACCCCGGAGGAGGGCCGCTCGGCCGCCGTGTCGGCCGCCGTGGACGCCTGGGAGGAGGCGTACTGGAACTCCTTCCCGCAGTGGCAGCACCTGATCATCACGACCGCCAGGCCCGGCATCTTCGGCTGTTTCAACCAGGCCGACGTGCTGATCAGCGACGTCTCCAGCGTCGTCTCCGACTACCTGACCAGCGAGAAGCCGTACGCGGTCGCCAACACTTCCGGGATGGACGAGGCCGACTTCCGGGCCAACTTCCCCACCGTCCGGGCGGCGACGATCCTCACGCCCGAGGCGGACGGCGTGGCCGGGCTCCTGGAGGCCGTGCGCAACCCGGAGCGCGACACCCTCGCCGCCGAGCGCGCCGAGCTCAAGGAGCATCTGCTCGGCCCGTCGGACCCGCCGTCCCCGGTGCGCTTCAACCAGGCCGCGCTGGCACTGGGTGCGAAGGCCGACGAACGGCGGGTGCGGATGGAGAGCCGGCTGGCGGGTATCCCCGGGCAGCGGGCGCAGAGTGCCGTGGACGACGCAGAAGCCGACGAGACGGCCGACCGCGAGTCCAGCGGCGCCTCGGACGCACCGGCGGCCGTCTAGCCCGCAGCGGGGCGCCCACGGCCCCGCACAGCGGCTTTGCGACATCCGGCGGACACGGGGAAGGCCCCGGGAGGAGTTCCTCCCGGGGCCTTCCCCGTTGTCGCGCGTACCCGGTCCGCCCGCAAGGGCCGCCGGGGGGCGCCGTCAGAACGGGCGGAAGCCGTCGTACTCCTCGTCGGCCTCGTCCCGCTGCGCGTCCCGGTCCCGGCGGCGCTGCGTGGCCGGCCGCGGCGCCTCCAGACGGTGGTCCTCGCCACGGCGGCCCAGCATCTCCGCCCCGGCCGCCATCATCGGCTCCCAGTCGAACACGACGGCGTTGTCCTCGGCGCCGATGGCGATGCCGTCGCCGGCGTGGGCGCCCGCCTTGCGCAGCGCGTCCTCCACGCCCAGGCGGTTCAGGCGGTCGGCGAGGTAACCGACGGCCTCGTCGTTGTTGAAGTCGGTCTGCAGGATCCAGCGCTCGGGCTTCTCGCCCCGGACGCGGAAGAAGTTCTCGCCCTCGGCCGTGACCGTGAAGCCCGTGTCGTCCACGGCCTTGGGCCGGATGACGATACGGGTGGCTTCCTGTACGGGCTTGGCGGCACGGGCCTTGGCGACGATGTCGGCCAGCGCGTACGACAGCTCCTTGAGGCCCATGTGGGCGACCGCCGAGACCTCGAACACGCGGTAGCCGCGCTCCTCCAGGTCGGGGCGGATCAGGTCGGCGAGGTCCTTGCCGTCCGGCACATCGATCTTGTTGAGGACGACCACCCGGGGACGGTTGTCGAGACCGCCGTACTGGGTGAGCTCCTCCTCGATGGTGTCGAGGTCGGAGACCGGGTCGCGGTCGGACTCCAGGGTCGCGGTGTCCAGAACGTGGACGAGCACCTCGCAGCGCTCGACGTGCCGCAGGAACTCCAGGCCCAGGCCCTTGCCCTGGCTGGCGCCGGGGATCAGACCGGGGACGTCCGCGATGGTGTAGACGGTCGAACCGGCGGTCACCACACCGAGGTTGGGCACCAGGGTGGTGAAGGGGTAGTCCGCGATCTTCGGCTTGGCGGCCGAGAGGACCGAGATGAGGGAGGACTTGCCGGCGCTGGGGTAGCCGACCAGGGCCACGTCCGCGACGGTCTTCAGCTCGAGGACGATGTCGCGGGCCTCGCCGGGCTCGCCGAGCAGCGCGAAGCCGGGGGCCTTGCGGCGGGCGGAGGCCAGCGCGGCGTTGCCGAGTCCGCCGCGGCCGCCCTGGCCGGCGATGAAGGTGGTGCCCTGGCCGACGAGGTCGGCGAGGACCTCGCCGTTCCTGTCGAGCACGACCGTGCCGTCGGGGACCGGCAGCACCAGGTCCTGGCCGTTCTTGCCGGAACGGTTGTCGCCCGCGCCGGGCGCACCGTTGGTGGCCTTGCGATGCGGGTGGTGGTGGTATTCGAGGAGCGTGGTGACGTCCTGGTCGACGACCAGGATCACATCGCCGCCGCGGCCGCCGTTGCCGCCGTCGGGGCCGCCCAGCGGTTTGAACTTCTCCCGCATCACGGAGGCCACGCCGTGGCCTCCGTTACCCGCGGCGACATGCAGCTCGACGCGGTCCACGAAGGTGGTCATGGTGGGGGTGCCTCCAGATAAACGGGAATGTCTGCGTACTGCGGAATGTCTCTGTCGTAACACACCAGGGGCGGACCGGCCTTCCCGCTCGCGCGGGAGGCGGTCCGCCCCTGGTGTGTGCTGTGCTACGTCCGTGCCGTGATTACTGGGCGACCGGGACGATGTTCACGACCTTGCGGCCACGGTGGGTGCCGAACTGCACCGCGCCGGCCTCAAGGGCGAACAGGGTGTCGTCGCCGCCGCGGCCGACGCCCGTGCCCGGGTGGAAGTGGGTGCCACGCTGGCGGACCAGGATCTCACCGGCGAGGACGGCCTGACCGCCGAAGCGCTTCACGCCGAGCCGCTGAGCATTGGAATCGCGACCGTTCCGAGTGGACGATGCGCCCTTCTTATGTGCCATGTCTCCTCAGTCCCTTACTTCGCCGGAGCGTCGATGCCGGTGATCTTCAGCGCCGTGTGGAGCTGGCGGTGGCCGATCCGCTTCTTGTAGCCGGTCTTGTTCTTGTACTTCTGGATCCGGATCTTGTCGCCCTTGTGGTGGTCGACGACCTCGGTCTGGACCTTGACGCCGGCCAGGACCCAGGGGTCGCTGGTGACCGCGTCACCGTCGACGACCAGCAGCGTGGAGAGCTCGACGGTGTCGCCGACCTTGCTGGTGGAAATGCGGTCAACCTCGATGACGTCGCCAACAGCAACCTTCTGCTGGCGTCCGCCGGTGCGCACGATCGCGTACACGCGGAACTCTCTTTCGCTAGGAACGGATCCTCTGATGCCAGCCGCTCACACGGGCTCGGGATACGGCCCGTGGAATCCGAGTGGACGAGCGGCCTCCCTCGGCGGAGCCGAGAGGTGTTTGCTCAGGGGTTTGGTGTCACACAGACACCGACGGTCAAGGTTACGGGGCCTCGACCAGGGGGTCAAACCGGCCCCGGACCACCGCAGCGGTCCGGGGCCGGTGTCGTGCTCAGTCCTCCGTGGAAGCGGACACCGACGCCACCGAGGCCTGCTCGGCGGCGGCGGTCTTCTTGGCCGCCGCCTTCTTCGTCGTCGCCTTCTTCGTGGTGGTCTTCTTGGCCGTGGCCTTCTTGGCGGTGGTGGTCTTCTTCGCCGCCGCCTTCTTGGCCGTGGTCTTCTTCGCGGTCGTCGTCTTCTTGGCCGCGGCCTTCTTCGTCGTCGCCTTCTTCGCCGTCTTCTTGGCGGCGGGCGCGGCCTCGACCTCGGCGGGCGCCTCGACCGGCTCCGCCACGGGCTCGGCCACCGTCTCGACGACGGGCTCCGCCTCGGCGGCCGGCGCCGCGATGACGACCGTCCCCGCGGACTCCGCGGACACCTCGGGCGACCCCGCCGGAGCGCTCGCCCTACGGGTCGCACGGCGGCGCGGACGCGGCGGCACGGGCTCGGCCACCGGGGCCTCCGCGGCCGGCTCCGGCTCGGTGACGGGCTCCGCCACCGGCTCGGCCGGCACCACGATCGCGGCGGCCTCCGCGGCGGCCTTGGGGGCGCCCGCCGGAGCGGACACCTTCCGGCTCACCCGGCGGCGGCCACGGCCGCGTCCGGCGGCCGCCTCGGCCTCCGCCGGGCTGCTGAACCACTCGTCGGCGTCGGCCACCGCGGGCTGCAGCTCGGCCTCGGTCACCGGGGCGGGCTCCAGCTCCGGCGCGCCGCCGTCCGGGGTCGGCTCGGCCGCCTCGACCTCGTGGACGTGCGGCTCGGCCGGCGCGCCCTTGCCCTTCTTCTTGCGCTTGCCGCCACCGCCGACGGACGTCGGCTGGTCCATGTGGACGATGACGCCGCGGCCGTTGCAGTGGACGCACGGCTCGGAGAAGGCCTCCAGCAGGCCCTGGCCGACCCGCTTACGGGTCATCTGGACCAGGCCCAGCGAGGTGACCTCGGCCACCTGGTGCTTCGTGCGGTCGCGGCCCAGGCACTCCAGGAGGCGCCGCAGGACGAGGTCCCGGTTGGACTCCAGCACCATGTCGATGAAGTCGATCACGATGATGCCGCCGAGGTCGCGCAGCCGCAGCTGGCGCACGATCTCCTCGGCCGCCTCCAGGTTGTTCCTGGTGACGGTCTCCTCGAGATTGCCGCCCTGGCCGGTGAACTTCCCGGTGTTGACGTCGATCACGACCATGGCTTCGGTCTTGTCGATCACCAGCGAACCGCCGCTCGGCAGCCAGACCTTGCGGTCCAGCGCCTTCATCAGCTGCTCGTCGATGCGGTACGTCGCGAAGACGTCGACGTCCGAGGTCCACTTCTGCAGCCGGTCGGTGAGGTCCGGCGCGACGTGGGCGACATAGCCGTGGATGGTCTCCCAGGCGTCGTCACCGCTGACGATGACCTTGGAGAAGTCCTCGTTGAAGATGTCGCGGACGACTCGGACGGTCATGTCCGGCTCGCCGTAGAGCAGCGAGGGAGAGCTGGTGGAAGCGGCCTTCGCCTTCTTCTGGATCTCCTCCCACTGCGCTTGGAGGCGCTGCACGTCGCGCGCCAGCTCCTCCTCGCTCGCGCCCTCCGCGGCGGTGCGCACGATGACGCCCGCGTCCTCGGGGACGATCTTCTTGAGGATCTGCTTCAGCCGCGCCCGCTCGGTGTCCGGGAGCTTGCGGCTGATACCGGTCATCGAGCCCTCGGGCACGTAGACCAGGTAGCGGCCGGGCAGCGAGACCTGGCTGGTGAGCCGGGCGCCCTTGTGGCCGATGGGGTCCTTGGTGACCTGCACCAGCACGGACTGGCCGGACTTCAGCGCGGTCTCGATGCGGCGCGGCCCGTTGGCCATGCCCAGCGCCTCGAAGTTGACCTCGCCGGCGTACAGGACGGCGTTGCGGCCCTTGCCGATGTCGACGAAGGCGGCCTCCATGGAGGGCAGAACGTTCTGCACCTTGCCCAGGTAGACGTTGCCGACGTAGCTGGTCGCCTGCTCCTTGTTGACGAAGTGCTCGACGAGGACGTTGTCCTCCATCACGCCGATCTGGGTGCGCTCGCCGCTCTGGCGGACGACCATGACCCGCTCGACGGCCTCGCGGCGCGCCAGGAACTCCGCCTCGGTAATGATCGGCACCCGGCGGCGGCCCTGCTCGCGGCCCTCGCGGCGACGCTGCTTCTTGGCCTCCAGGCGCGTCGAGCCCTTGATCGACTGCACCTCGTCGGCGCTGGTCGACTCGTCCTTCTTACGGGGCTCGCGGACCTTGACGACGGTGCGCTCGGGGTCGTCGGTCTGACCGGCCTCGGCCTCGCCGGGCTCACCGCTGCGGCGACGACGGCGACGGCGACGACGGCTGCTGCTGGAGCCGCCGCCCTGCTGCTCCTCGGCGGCCTCCGCCTCCTCGGCCTCCTCCTCGGACTCGGCGGCCTCCTCGGCCTCCAGCTCCTCGGCCGTACGGCCCTGCTCGGGCTGCTCCTCGCCGCCCTCGGCCAGCTCACCGCGACGGCGGCGACGGCCGCCACGACGGCGGCGACGCGAGGGACGCTCGCCCGACTCCTCGTCGCCGTGCGCCTCGGCCTCCTCGGCCTCCTCGGGCTCAGCGGCCTCCTCGGCCTCCGGCTCCTCGACGGGCGCAACGACCTGCGGCTCGACCGGGGCACCGCGACGGCGGCGGCGACGCGCACCGGCGGCGGGCTGCTCCTCGGCGGCCGGCTCGACGGCGGTCTCCTCCTGGCGGGCCGCGGCGTGCGCGGCGGCCGCGCTCTCCGGGGTCTGGAACATCGGCTCGGCGAAGACCGGCGCCTGGAAGACGGCGGTCGGCGGCCGCTGCGCCCGGCGGCGGCCGCGCGCCGGAGCCTCCGGCGCGGCCTCGTCCTCGGCGCGGGCCGGCTCGGCGACCGGCTCCACGGCCCGCTCGCCACGGCGCCGCGCACGGCGCTTGGGCTCGGCGGCCTCGGCGGGCTCGGCCTCGCGGGCGGCGGGGGCGGCCTCCTCGACGGGCTGCGGTGCGCCCTCGGGTGCGGTCGCCTTACGGGTGGCGCGGCGGCGGGTACGGGCCGGCTTGGCCTCCGCGGCGGGGGCCTCGGCGGGCTCCTCCTCGGCGACGGGTGCGGCCACGGGCTCGACGACGGAAGCGACCGCCGCGGCGGTCTCCTCGGCGGCGCTCACCTGGGGGGACCCGGCGGGCGCGGTCGCCTTGCGGGTCGCGCGGCGGCGGGTACGGGCGGGCTTGGCGTCGTCCTCCGGCGCGGCGGCCGGGGCGGCCTCGGCGGCGGGCGCGGGCGCCTCGACAGCAACCGGGGCCGGCTCGGCGTCGCCGGCCTGCGGCGATCCGGCGGGCGCGGTCGCCTTACGGGTGGCGCGGCGGCGGGTACGGGCGGGCTTGGCCGCTTCTTCGGCCGCCGGGGCCTCGACGGCGGCCGGGACCTCGGCCTCGGCCGGCTCGGCGTCGCCGGCCTGCGGGGACCCGGCGGGCGCGGTCGCCTTACGGGTGGCGCGGCGGCGGGTACGGGCGGGCTTGGCCTCGTCGCCGGTGACGACCGCGGATGCGGCGGGCTCCTCGGCGGCGGGCTGCGCCGCCGCCGGGCTCTCGGCGCTCACCACCGCGGCCTCGGCGGTGCCGACCGGCGGACCGGCCGGCCGGGATGCCGCGCGGCGCCTGCGGCGCGGCGGCAGGGTGTCACTGGGTGAGTGGTTGTCGTCCACGCCACGGTCCGTGGACGGCGCGGATTCGTTGGGCTCAATTGGTTCGAGCATGCGGGCGGTTCTCCCGTCACGCTCCCGGGCGCCGCGCCTGAATCCGGCTGCGGCCCGCGTGATGAGCGCGGTTCCGCCGTCCGGGGCGTGGGCGCCGCACGGGAGCTGTCGTCTCGCTCGCCGGGCCCGTAGGTCGGGGACCGGCGAAAGTCTCCTGGTCAGTGCGTCTGCCGGGCCGGGGACGTTCCCTGGCTGATCGGCGACGCGGCGACGACGGTCCTACGCAGTGCCTTCCCCGGCTGCCGGGGAGGCCCCGCTCGCCGCCTTCGCGGCACGTGGCCCGGCGGCCGTGGATGGGGCGGCCGTGGCAGCGTCGCGGTCGGGCGCAAGCGGGTCGGTCACCGTGCCGGACTCCGCATCGAGCGGCCCCTGCGCCAGCCTGGTCACCGCAGCGGGGACCGGCGGCGCCAGGTCGGCCGCAGCTCGGAGACCGGACAGGACGTCGTCGGGTCGTACGGCGGGTGTCAGATGCCGAACAACCAGCCGCAGTATCGCACAGGCTTTGCCGTCGGGCCTATCGCCCTGGCATTCGGCGGCCTCCAGACTCAGCACCGCCGCACGGGCGTCGAAGCTGCGCATGCCGTTCTTGGTGCGGCGCTGGACCTGCACCTCTTCGGCCGCGAGGAACGCCTCGACGGCGGCCGCGGCCGCGGCGGGCTCGACCTCGTCGAGCCGGATCTCCCACACCGAGGCCTCGAGCCGGTCGGCGAGACCGCTGGTGTGTGCCTCGACGGCGTCGGTCACATCGAGCCCCGTCGGCAGCGACTCGTCCAGCAGCTCGCGGAGCTTGACCGGGTCGCGGCGCTCGGTGAGCTGGATCTCCAGATACTCGGCCTCACTGCCCGTACCCGTCGGGGCGGCGTTCGCGTACGACACCTTGGGGTGCGGGGTGAAGCCCGCCGAATAGGCCATGGGGACCTCGGCGCGGCGCAGCGCCCGCTCGAAAGCTCGCTGGAAGTCGCGGTGGCTGGTGAACCGGAGGCGGCCGCGCTTGGTGTAGCGCAGTCGGATGCGCTGCACCGCCGGTGCGGGCGGCGGGCCTTCGGGCTGTCGCTTGCCCAGTTCGCTCAGTCCTTCGTGAGTGCGGTCGTACTGCTACCTAGAGTACGTGCCCCGGGAGTGCCCGGTTCCCGCCGGGGCGGTTCGGCTTCTTCCCGGGCCGGTTTTCCGGGCGCGCCGAACAGGGCGTGGCGGATTTCCCGGCGGGTCCGGCGCGCGCTGTGCCGGGCGGCGCTCAGCGCGCCGCGGACGGCGCGGCCGGCATCGGCCAGGCCCCGCCGGACCGGGCGCCAGATGCCGTCCCGGATGCCGTGGCCGAGCGGGGTGAGCAGGGTCCGGTAGACCCAGCGGACGGGTTCGGCGACGAGATGGCGCAGCAGCGTCCGCAGGAAGCGGCCGATCGCCCGGGAGACGAATCCCGCGGCCCGCCAGCAGAGCCCGACGGCATCGGCGACCTCACGGGCGACCACGGTCACCGCGGTGGCCAGCGCCCGTCCGACCGGTTGGAGCACCCACCGCCACAGTGCGACGGCCGGGACGATCACGACCCATCGGACCAGGGCCGCGACGGCCGCCGCGACGCCGCGCGCCAGCCACGCCAGCGCCGCGCCCACACC
>NZ_JBITYA010000002.1:370628-467096 GCF_044544985.1 Streptomyces sp. NPDC053427
ACCACGGGCCAGCCACACGATCCCCCGGCCCACCGGCGCCAGCACCGCCGCGTACAGCCACCGGGCGGGCACCACGACCAGGTGGTGGACCAGCCACGCCAGCGCCGTTCCGGCCGCCCGCCCGAGCGGCGCCAGCACATGGCGCCACAGCGCCACCCAGGGCCACACGCACACCGCCATGCCCAGCCAGACCAGCGCCGCGCCCACACCACGGGCCAGCCACACGATCCCCCGGCCCACCGGCGCCAGCACCGCCGCGTACAGCCACCGGGCGGGCACCACGACCAGGTGGTGGACCAGCCACACCACCGGGAGGACGACGAGGTACCGCCACACCCAGGCGACCGGGACCACGACGAGGTACCGCCACACCCAGGCGACCGGGACCACGACGAGGTACCGCCACACCCAGGCGACCGGCGCCACGACCACGTACCGCCACACCCATACCGCCGGGACCGCGACCAGGTACCGCCACAGCCAGGCCAGCCCGCGCCCCAGGGGGCGCAGCACCGTGCGGTCCACGGCCCTGGCGCAGACGACCAGCGCGTCCCACACGATCCGCACCGGCACCACGAGCACCAGCACCACCACCCGCACGGGCAGTCGGACCACCGCGGTCAGACAGCCCTCGCCCGGCTCCTCGCGCGCCGGCACCCGCCGTTCCCCGTCCCTGGGCTCCATCCGGCCCTCCCCCTTGCCGTTTCGTATGTGCCTCGGCCCGGCCACCGCGCGCTGCGGGGCCGGGCCGAAATGGCGTACGGATGCTGGTTACTTGACGACCGTCAGCGGCAGCATCTTCTTGCCCGTGGGGCCGATCTGGATCTCGGTGTCCATCTGCGGGCAGACGCCGCAGTCGAAGCACGGGGTCCAGCGGCAGTCCTCGACCTCAGTCTCGTCGAGGGAATCCTGCCAGTCCTCCCAGAGCCAGTCCTTGTCGAGGCCGGAGTCGAGGTGGTCCCAGGGCAGGACCTCCTCGTAGGTGCGCTCGCGCGTGGTGTACCAGGCGACGTCCACGCCGAAGGCGGGCAACGTCTCCTCGGCGGCCTTCATCCAGCGGTCGTAACTGAAGTGCTCGCGCCAGCCGTCGAAGCGGCCGCCGCCCTCGTAGACGGCCCGGATGACCGAGCCGATGCGGCGGTCGCCGCGGGAGAGCAGGCCCTCGACGATGCCGGGCTTGCCGTCGTGGTAGCGGAAGCCGATGGAGCGGCCGTACTTCTTGTCGCCGCGGATCTTGTCGCGGAGCTTCTCCAGGCGGGCGTCGGTCTCCTCGGCGGAGAGCTGCGGGGCCCACTGGAAGGGGGTGTGCGGCTTGGGGACGAAGCCGCCGATGGAGACCGTGCAGCGGATGTCGTTCTGCCCGGAGACCTTGCGGCCCTCGGCGATGACCTTGACCGCCATGTCACCGATCTGGAGGACGTCCTCGTCGGTCTCGGTCGGCAGACCGCACATGAAGTACAGCTTCACCTGCCGCCAGCCGTTGCCGTAGGCCGTGGAGACGGTCCGGATCAGGTCCTCTTCGGAGACCATCTTGTTGATGACCTTGCGGATCCGCTCCGAGCCGCCCTCGGGCGCGAAGGTCAGGCCCGAGCGGCGGCCGTTGCGGGTCAGCTCGTTGGCAAGATCGATGTTGAACGCGTCGACACGGGTCGACGGCAGCGACAGGCCGATCTTGTCTTCCTCGTACCGGTCGGCGAGGCCCTTTGCGATGTCGCCGATCTCGGTGTGGTCCGCGGAGGACAGCGACAGCAGGCCGACCTCCTCGAATCCCGTGGCCTTCAGACCCTTGTCCACCATCTCGCCGATGCCGGTGATGCTTCGCTCCCGTACGGGACGCGTGATCATGCCGGCCTGGCAGAAGCGGCAGCCGCGGGTGCAGCCACGGAAGATCTCGACCGACATCCGCTCATGGACGGTCTCGGCCAGGGGGACGAGGGGCTGCTTGGGGTAGGGCCACTCGTCGAGGTCCATGACGGTGTGCTTGGACACCCGCCACGGGACGCCGGAGCGGTTGGGTACGACGCGGGAGATGCGGCCGTCGGCCAGGTACTCGACGTCGTAGAACTTGGGGACGTAGACGCTGCCGGTCTTCGCGAGACGGAAGAGCAGCTCGTCGCGGCCGCCGGGGCGGCCCTCGTTCTTCCAGGCGCGGATGATCTCGGTGATCTCCAGCACCGCCTGCTCGCCGTCGCCGACGACCGCGCAGTCCAGGAAGTCCGCGATCGGCTCCGGGTTGAAGGCGGCGTGGCCGCCCGCGAGGATCAGCGGGTGGTCCTCGGTGCGGTCCTTGGCCTCCAGCGGGATGCCGGAGAGGTCCAGGGCGGTGAGCAGGTTGGTGTAGCCCAACTCGGTGGAGAAGGAGACGCCGAGGACGTCGAAGGCGCTCACCGGGCGGTGGGCGTCGACGGTGAACTGCGGGACGTTGTGCTCGCGCATCAGCGCCTCGAGGTCCGGCCACACGCTGTACGTGCGCTCGGCGAGGACGCCCTCCTGCTCGTTGAGGACCTCGTAGAGGATCATGACGCCCTGGTTGGGCAGCCCGACCTCGTACGCGTCGGGGTACATGAGCGCCCAGCGCACGTCGCACTCCGACCAGGGCTTGACGGTGGAATTCAGCTCACCGCCGACGTACTGGATGGGCTTCTGCACATGCGGGAGCAGGGCCTCGAGCTGTGGGAAGACCGATTCGGCAGACATCTCGACGAACTTTCGTGAGCTGACAAGGGCGATTCTCAAGCGTAACCCGGCCGAGGGCACCCCCCGGACGGCCTGCGCCCTACCAGCCGGACGGCGGCGCCGCCTTCGCCCACACTCCGGGCAGTTCGCGCTCCCGCTCCGCCGCCAGGGCCTCCTCGCGCCCGTAGAGCAGGCCGAAGGTGAAACCGCCCTCGCCGGCCCGCTGGGCCTGGGTCGCCAGTTCGCGCAGGGCGCCGCGGGCGACCACGCTGTCCTGGTGGTCGCCGAGCAGCTGCTGCACCCGCTTGGTTCGCTTGGTGAACTTTTGTGCGGGCTTGCCGAGCACGGGGCGGGCCGCCTCCGTCGCGTACCGCAACCGCTTGGCCGCCTTGCGCGCGGCGTGCAGCGCCTCGTCCCGGCCGGGCCCGGCCGGTGCCTGAAGCGCGGCCTCGACCCGGTCGGCCAGCCGCGCGTAGTCCTTCCGTACGGCCTTCACCAGCACCTCCGGCGCCGGCCGGGTGGCGGCCGGACGCAGCGGCGGATCGGCCAGCAGGGCCTCCAGGCTCCGCAGCAGCTCCAGATAGCGCTCGCCGTCCAGGACGGCGAGCACCTCCCGCCGCGAGCCCAGACGACGCCGCTGCGACCAGATGCGCAGCCGGGCGGACACCGGGCCGAGCCGCAGCGTCCGGGGCAGCCGCGCCAGCGCGCCGCTCAGCCGTGCGGTGAGCACCTCACGGTCCCGGTCCACCCCCAACTCCGCGGCCAGCCACTGGAGTTCGAGGCCGAGGGGCCGGGTGGCGGCCCGGTCGAGGACCTGGGTGTACGAGCGGAAGGTGCTGCGCAGGCGGCGGGTGGCGACCCGCATCTGGTGCACGGAGTCGGGCAGGTCGCGGCGTACGGCCGGGTCGAGCGCGATGAGCGCCCGCACCTGTTCGCGGGCGTACCGCAGGACGACGTCACCGGCGGTGTGCGCCTTCTTGCCGGACCGCCTGCCGGGCTTGCCGGGCTTGCCCGAGCGCTTGTCGCGCTTGCCGTGCTCGTCGCGCGTGCCGTCCACGCCGGGCTCGCGGGGCGCGCTCCCCGCGGCCGTCTCGTCCGTCTCGGCCAGCGCCCGCGCCAGCTTCGACGCCGCCGCGGCCGGCCGCACGCCGGCCGCGGCCAGCACCCCGCCGACCTCGTCCAGGAACGCGGCACCGCCCCCGCTCTCCCCCGTCAGCTCCACCTCGATCTCGTGCCAGGCGGCCTCGGCGCCGGTCCGGTCGGCCCGGGTCGCCCGCACCGCGTCGACCGCGAGCTCGGCGAGCACCGTGCCGTCGGCGTCCTGGAGCAGCCGCACCGTGCGCCGCGTCCGCAGCCGGACGACGGGCGCCAGCTCGCGGCCGAGCGTCCGCGACCGTACGAGCGCCGTCAGCTCCGGCGGCGGGGCGTCGGAGAGCGGCGTCCGCACCTCGTCCCGGACCCCGAGCGCAACCGGCAGCTTCAGATGCCAGCCCGCATCCTCACCGCCGGTACGCCGGCGCAGCGTGATACCGGCCGCGGCCAGCCTCTGCTCGGCGGTGTCGTAGTACGTGGCGTCCAGGTCCACCACGCCCCGCTCGACCACGGCCGCGACCCGCTCCACCGCGGTCAGGTCGGGCAGCTCCGTCTGGTCGGTGGCCTCGTACTTCCGCTCGATCTCCCGCACGGTGTCCGCCATGCATCGAATCTAGTCATCCGGCCCAGGGGCGACCACCCTGCCGACGGCGCCTCCGGGGGCACCGGAGGCACTGGCGCGCACAACCGGCGGTGACTTACGGTGTGTTACCGGACGTCCACGCCGGGTGGCGCCAGGCGTTCGCTCGGCCCTCCGGGGAGGGAGACACTCGTGCAGCCCCCCACCGTCCCGGCCGTCGTCTCGACACCCGGCCGCATCCCACCCGGCGGCCGCCCCCATCTGCTGACCATGCCCAGCAGCCCCGTCGCCCCCAGGCTCGCCCGCGACTTCGTGCGCCCCGTACTGCGCCGTACCCGGCTGCACCCCCTGCTGGAGACCGCGGCGCTGCTCACCTCCGAAGCGGTCACCCGCTCCCATCTGTGCACCCCCGGGACGGCCGACATCCTGCTGCGGGTGCTGACCGCGCCGCACGGTCTGCACATCAGCGTCCATGACGCGGCCGCCGGGCCCGTACGGGTCCCCGCGGCACCCCGGGCGGACGAGGACGCCGACCTCGGGCTGCTGCTGCTCACCCGGCTCGCCGATCACTGGGGCACGACCCCGTTCGCGGGGCCGCCGCGGTCCGGGTCGCTGTGGTTCGAGCTGTACGCCGAGGGGGCCGGGGCAGGCGCGCCGGCCCCCTCGGCGCCGCGCCGCTAGGACGGGCCCCGGGCGTCCAGTCGTTGCAGGATCGCCAGGAGTTCCTCCGGCGGCTCGATCGCGAGCGTGCGGCTCTCCTCGTCGACCGCGGTCAGCGAGGTCAGGGTGCCGCCGCGCCACCAGTACAGCCACGGGGAGACGGAGTCATCGGAAGTGTCTTCGTAGGCGCCGAGGCCGAATTCCGCGAGGGCGTTGGCGGCGGTGACCGCATGGTGGTCGGTGATCGGGTGCGCGAGGTTGGTCCGTCCGGCCGCCCGCAGGGCGTCCAGGCGAACCGGCCACGTCACTGTCGGTGAGCAGGCGGATGGCGTCGGGCAGGTCGAAGGCGAGGGCCTCGACCAGCCCTCAGCCGGCCGACACCGGGCGCTGCACCCGGATCGACTGCAGCAGCCCTATGGCGATCCATACGGCGAACATCGACGTGCCGCCGTAGGAGACGAAGGGCAGCGGGAGGCCGGTGACGGGCATGATGCCGAGGGTCATGCCGATGTTCTCGAAGGCCTGGAAGGAGAACCAGGCGATGATCCCGGCGGCGACGATGGTGCCGTACAGCTCGGAGGTTTCGCGGGCGATCCGGCAGGCGCGCCACAGGACGACACCCAGCAGGAAGATGATCATGCCCGCGCCGAGGAAGCCGAGTTCCTCGCCGGCAACGGTGAAGATGAAGTCCGTCTGCTGCTCGGGGACGAACTGGCCGGTGGTCTGGCTGCCGTGGAAGAGGCCGGAGCCGGTCAGTCCGCCGCCGCCGATGGCGATCCGTGCCTGGTTGGTGTTGTAGCCGACGCCGGCCGGGTCGAGGCTGGGGTTGGCGAAGGCGGCGAAGCGGGCGATCTGGTAGTCGTCGAGCAGGCCGAGCTGCCAGATGGCGAGGCAGCCGACGACGCCGGTGCCGAGCAGGCCGAGGATCCAGCGGTTGGAGGCTCCGGAGGAGAGCAGGACGCCGAGGATGATGGCGCCCAGGACCATGACCGAGCCGAGGTCGGGCATCAGGAGGATGACGCCGACGGGGATCGCCGCCAGGCCGAGGGCCTGGACGACGGTGCGGTGGTCGGGGTGCGGGCGGTCGCCGGCGTCGACCCGGGCCGCGAGGATCACCGCCATGCCGAGCGTGATGGTGATCTTCGCGAACTCGGCCGGCTGGAGGGAGAAGCCGCCGGGGATCGCCAGCCAGGAGCGCGAGCCGTTGATGGTGGCGCCGAGCGGCGTCAGGACGAGCAGCGCGAGGATGACCGACATGCCGTAGAGGACGGGGATGGCGCCGCGCAGGGTGCGGTGGCCGAGCCAGATGGTGGCTGCGGCCAGCGCCAGGCCGATACCGGTGTTGAGGAGGTGGTGCAGGAGGAAGAAGTACTCGTCGCCGTGGTTGAGCTCGGTGCGGTTACGGGTGGCCGAGAAGACCAGCACCGCACCCATCATGGACAGCGCCACACAGGCCAGCAGCAGCACCCAGTCGAGCTTGCGCACCAGCGAGTCGCGCGCGGTGAGCTTGCCCCAGGTGCCGAGTTCGGGGCTGTAGCGGCGGATGGAGAACGTCCGGGACGTATGGCTGGTCGTCACTGAGGCTCCCCCGATGCGGACGACGACGGCTTCGGCGGGACGTACGGCTTGATGGCCTGGGCCTCGATCGTGCCGTCGTCCTCGATCGTGGGCAGCTTGGCCTCCGGCTTCGGGAGCAACGCGGCCTTCGGGTCGATGGCGCCCTCGTCGCTGACGCCGTAGAGGGCGTTGTAGATCTTGCGTACGGCCGGACCCGAGGCGCCGGAGCCCGTACCGCCCTGGGAGATCGTCATCACGATCGTGTAGTCCTTGGTGTACGTGGCGAACCAGGACGTCGTCTGCTTGCCGTAGACCTCGGCGGTACCGGTCTTGGCGTGCATCGGGATCTTGTCCTGCGGCCAGCCGCCGAACCGCCAGGCGGCGGTGCCGCGGGTGGCGACGCCGGCGAGGGCGCTGTCGATCTGCCGGAGCGTCTTGCGGCTGTCGGGCAGCTTGCCGTGCGACACGGGCTCGATCTCGCGTACGTGCTTGCCGTCGGGGCTGACGACGGCCTTGCCGACGGTCGGGTTGTAGAGGGTGCCGCCGTTGGAGAGGGCACCGTAGATGGTGGCCATCTGGATCGGGGTGACGAGGGTGTCGCCCTGGCCGATGGAGTAGTTGACCGAGTCACCGGCGCGCATCTTCATGCCGGATTCGCAGTTCTCCTTGGCGATCTTGGAGACATAGTCGTCGGCGTTCTTGCCCTGCGCGCACCAGCCGTCCTTGTTGGCCTTCCAGTAGTCCTTCTTCCACTGGCGGTCCGGGATCCGGCCCCTGACCTCGTTGGGGAGGTCGATGCCGGTCTCCTTGCCGAGGCCGAACTGGTGGGCCGTCCGGTAGAACCAGTCCGCGGGGTCGCTCTTGGGCCGGTTGCCGCCGTCCTTCTGCCACTGCTGGTAGGCCAGCCCGTAGAAGACGGTGTCGCAGGAGACCTCCAGCGCGCGGCCCAGGCTGATCGGCCCGAAGTTCTCCGACTCGAAGTTCTTGAAGGTCTGGCCGCCGATGTTCATGGCGCTGGTGCAGGGGTAGTGGCCGTCGAACGGGTAGCCGGCGTTGACCGCGGCCGTGGTGGAGATGACCTTGAAGATGGAGCCGGGGGCGGCCTGGCCCTGGATGGCGCGGTTGAGCAGCGGGTAGTTGGACTTCTTGCCCGTCAGATGGGCGTAGTCCTTGCCGGAGATGCCGCCGACCCAGGCGTTGGGGTCGTAGGCGGGGCTGGAGGCCATCGCCACCACCCGGCCGGTCTTGGCCTCCATGACGACCGCGGCGCCCGAGTCCGCCTTGTAGTTGGTGCCGGTGTTCTTGTCGACCTCTTTGCGGGCGTCCTTCATCGCCTGGTCCAGCTCTTTTTCGGTGACGGCCTGGACGCGGGCGTCGATGCTGGTGATGACGTTGGCGCCGGGGATCTGCGGGTCGCTCTTGGCCTTGCCGATGACCCGGCCGAGGTTGTCGACCTCGTAGCGGGTGACGCCGGCCTTGCCGCGCAGATCGCTGTCGTACGTCCGCTCCAGCCCGGAGCGGCCGATCTGGTCGGAGCGCAGCAGCGGCGAGCGGCTGTTCTTGGCCTTGTTGATCTCGGCATCGGTGACCGGCGAGAGATAGCCGAGGACCTGGGCGGTGTTGGCGTTGCCAGGGGCGGCGTAGCGGCGTACCGCGGTGGGCTCGGCGCTGATGCCGGGGAAGTCCTCGCTGCGCTCGCGGATCTGGAGGGCCTGCTGGGTGGTGGCCTCGTCCGTGATCGGGATCGGCTGGTACGGGGAGCCGTTCCAGCAGGGCTGCGGGGTCTTGGCGTCGCAGAGCCGGACCTTGTTGCGGATCTCGCGCTCGGACATCCCCAGCACCTTGGAGAGCCGGCCGAGCACGGCCTTGCCGTCGTCCTTCATCTTCAGCAGGTCGGTGCGGCTGGCGGAGACGACCAGCCGGGTCTGGTTGTCGGCCAGCGGCACACCGCGCGCGTCGAGGATGGCGCCACGGGTGGCGGGCTCGACGACCTGCTGGACGTGGTTGGACTTGGCCTCGTTGGCGTACTCCTGGCCGTTGCGGATCTGGAGGTACCAGAGCCGGCCGCCGAGGGTGAGCAGCAGCGAGAAGACCAGGATCTGGATCGCGATGAGACGGACCGTGACCCGGGAGGTCCGGCCGGTCTCAGGGATGTTACTCATGGCGCGCAGCGCCTCCTTGAGGGGTGGTGGCCGGGCGACGGGAGGGCTTGCTCACAGCGCCCCCACTGTCTGTCCGATGGTCGCCCGCGCCCCTGCGGTACGTGCGCCGCTCACGGCCGCTTGACCCCCTTGAGGCGGTCCGCCTTGCCGCGGGAGGGCATGCTGAGCAGCCCGCCGCGCTGGCCGCCGATCCGGCCGGCCTTCTTCAGGCCGCCACGGCTGGACTTGAAGCCCGTGCCGGTGCTCAGCCAGCCGTAGGCGGGGTCGCGGCTGCCCGCCGAACCGCCCTTGCCGCCCGAACCGTCGGCGGCCAGCGGATCGTTCTCCGTTCTGCGCGCGACGGCCATCACCAGCGGGACGATGAACGGGGCGAGCAGCAGGTCGTAGAGGGTGGCGCTGAGCAGCAGCCCCACGAGGCCGACGTGCCGGGCCGCGGTGTCGCCGACCAGCGCGCCGACGCCCGCGTACATCAGCGTCGAGCCGATGGCGGCGCCGATGACGACCATCAGGGGGACGGTCGCCGAGCGGTGCTGGCCGGAGTCGGGCTTGGTCAGGCCCGCGGCATAGCCGATGACGCAGAGCACCAGCGCGTACCGGCCGATGGCGTGGTCGGAGGGCGGCGCGAGATCGGCGAGCAGCCCGGCGCCGAAGCCGACCAGGCAGCCGCCGACGTGACCGTAGACCAGTGCGAGGGCGAGGACGACCAGCAGCAGCAGGTCCGGTACCGCGCCGGGCAGTTGGAGGCGGGCCAGGACTCCGACCTGGACGACCAGGGCGACGACCACCAGCGGGGTCGCGAGCAGGATCCGGTTGATGCGCATCGGTCAGCTCCTGGAGGGGTCGTCGTCGCTCGCGGTGGGGGTGGCCGTGACGGTGACCGTCGGCGCCGGCTTCGGCTTGGCCGGTTTGGCCGGCAGGACGGTGTCGCGCGGGTCCTGGCGGGGCGGCTGGACGACCACGCCGACGACGTCGAGCTGGGAGAAGGCGACGTAGGGGCGGACCTGGAGGGTGCGGGTCAGATCGCCGTTGGACGGCTCGACCTTGACGATCTGGCCGACCGGAACGCCGGGCACGAACGGCTTGTCGGCGCTGGAGCCGAAGGTGACCAGGCGGTCGCCCTTCTTGACCGCGGCCTTGCCGTTGAGCAGCTGGACGCGCAGCGAGCGGCCGCCCTGACCGTTGGCGAAGCCGATCTCGTTGGTCTTCTCCATCCGGGTGCCGACGGTGAAGTCGGGGTCGTTGGCCAGCAGCACGGTGGCGGTGTCGGCGCCGACGGTGGTGACCCGGCCGACCAGACCGTCTCCGTTGAGGACCGTCATGTCGCGGGCGATGCCGTCGCGGCTGCCGGCGTCGATGGTGACGGTCCAGGAGAAGCCCTGAGCGGCGCCGATGGCGATGACCTGGGCGCCCTTGATGCCGTACTGGCCGGTGCCGGCGGTCTTGAGAATCTTGTCGAGCTGGGTGGCGCGGCTGCGGTTGCGGTCGGAGGAGCCGAGCTTGGCCTTGAGGGCGGCGTTCTCCTGCTCCAGGCGGGCGATGCGGTTGTGCCGTTCCCCGGAGTCCCGTACGGCGCCGACGGCGTTGCCGACCGGGCTGACGACGTGTGCGACGCCGTTCTCGACCGGTCCGAAGACGGAGGCGGCGGCTTGCCGGGCACCATCGAGCGGGGACTGTTCACCGCCGCGGATATCGACCGTGATCAGCGCGAACGCGATCGCGACCAGCAGCACCAGCAGCAGCCGGCTCTCTCGTGTGTCCCTCACGTGCGGCGGCCGTGTCCTTCCTCGTAGGACCGGCCGGCTGCGGGCCCGCGCCGGTCTCGTTCGGGAGTTGAGCGTTGTGCCTTTATGAGCGGTGCCAGCCGATGAAGCGTCAGCGCACCGTGCCTGTGGAGATGCAGCGCCCGTACGGAGTCATCGGCCGTACGGACGTGTTGCACCTGTCGTGCCTGTATATCAACGATTCAGCGGATGAATCGGGTACTGCGGGTGTGGCGCCGGCCCCGCGGCGCCCCGTACGGCGCGCCGCGGACGGGGCCGGGCCCCAGGACGTCCTACCTGCGCGGCTGGGAGTCGAGGACCTGCTGCAGCGCCTCGAACTCCTCGACGCACTTGCCGGAACCGAGCGCGACGGAGTCGAGCGGGTCCTCGGCGATGTGGATGGGCATGCCGGTCTCGCGGCGCAGCCGCTCGTCGAGGCCGCGGAGCAGGGCGCCGCCTCCGGTGAGCACGATGCCGCGGTCCATGACGTCTCCGGACAGCTCCGGCGGGCACTTGTCGAGGGTCGTCTTGACCGCGTCGACGATGGAGTTGACCGGCTCCTCGATGGCCTTGCGGACCTCTGCGGCCGAGATGACCACGGTCTTGGGCAGGCCGGAGACCAGGTCGCGGCCGCGGATCTCGGTGTGTTCGTCCTGCTCGAGGTCGTAGGCCGAACCGATGGTGATCTTGATGCTCTCGGCGGTGCGCTCGCCCAGCAGAAGGCTGTACTCCTTCTTGATGTGCTGGATGATCGCGTTGTCGAGCTCGTCGCCGGCCACCCGGATGGACTGGGCCGTGACGATCCCGCCGAGCGAGATGACCGCGACCTCGGTCGTACCGCCGCCGATGTCCACGACCATGTTGCCGGTGGCCTCGTGGACCGGCAGGCCGGAGCCGATCGCCGCGGCCATCGGCTCCTCGATGATGTGGACCTGGCGCGCGCCGGCCTGGGTCGAGGCCTCGATGACGGCGCGGCGCTCAACTCCGGTGATCCCGGAGGGAACGCACACGACCACCCTCGGGCGGGCCAGATAGCGCCGCTTGTGGATCTTCAGGATGAAGTAGCGGAGCATCCGCTCGGTGATCTCGAAGTCGGCGATCACGCCGTCCTTGAGGGGGCGTACGGCGACGATGTTGCCGGGCGTGCGCCCGATCATCTTCTTCGCCTCGGCGCCCACTGCGAGGATGCCGCCGGTGTTGGTGTTGATGGCCACGACCGACGGCTCGTTGAGGACGATGCCGCGGCCCCTGACGTACACCAGCGTGTTGGCGGTCCCGAGGTCGACAGCCATGTCACGGCCGATGAACGACATGTTGTTCCCCATGAGGATACGTCTGGCCTTCCCAACTGGAGCGAATGCTTACTTGAGGTCGGCAGGAGGTGATGCGCTGAATAACGCGGAAGCTCCATCGTAGTCTCGTCGTGCCACCCACTCGAACACGGTGGAGCCTTGCGCGCCATTGTCAGCCGTACACGCACCCGCCCCCCTTAATGGTGACGTCGTGTCGCGGGGATGCGTTCCCCCGATCGAGTCGCATATGCCAAGGGGCGACCGATGATTCCATCGGTCGCCCCTGGTCACAAGGGTTATGGGCCTGACGTTGTGTCAGGAAATCCCGGGGAAGAAAATCTTGATCTCGCGCTCCGCGGACTCTTCGGAATCCGAGGCGTGGATCAGATTCTCTCGGGTGATCGTGCCAAAGTCCCCACGAATGGACCCACTCGGTGCGGCAATCGGGTCAGTCGGCCCGGCCAGCGCGCGCACGCCCTCGATGACCCGCTCCCCCTCGACGACGAGCGAGACCACCGGTCCGGAGGACATGAACCCCACCAGCGGCTCGTAGAACGGCTTGCCCACGTGCTCGGCGTAGTGCTGCTCGAGGAGCTCACGGTCCAGGGTGCGCAGCTCCAGCGCGGCGATCGTCCAGCCGGCCTTCTTCTCGATCCGGCCGATGATCTCGCCGACCAGACCACGTCGGACGGCGTCGGGCTTGAGAAGAACGAGCGTGCGCTGGCTCACGAAGGGGCTCCCTGTATACGTACAAACGGTCAGCGGGTGCACCGAGGCTACATGGCGTGTCCGACGGACAACGCCTGCCCCCGCCTTCCTCCTCACCCACTACGGCTCAGCCGGCCGCAGGCGTCTCCGCCCAGCGGGCCTTCGCCTCGTCGATCTTGCGTCCGAAGTGCACCGAGGCCCACCACAGCGCCGCGAACAGCACGCCCAGGAAGAACATCGTCGGAATGACGAAGCCGCTGGCGATCAGGGCGATCTGCAGCGCCCAGCCGAGCTGGACCCCGCCGGGACGGGTCAGCATTCCGCACAGCAGGACGCTCAGCAGCATCGCGATTCCGCTGACCATCCAGACCGTTGCCGTCGGCAGATCGCTGAGCTGCATGGCCACCAGCCCGGCGAAACCGATCACAAAGAATTCACCGATCAGCGTGCTCGCACACAGGGTCCGCATCGTCAGCTCCTCCCCAGCAGCAGTCGGGCCTCGCCGACCGTGATCACGGAGCCGGTCACCAGCACACCCGCACCGGAGAACTCGCCCTCTTCCTCGGCGAGGGTGATGGCCGCCTCCAGCGCGTCGTCGAGACGCGGCTCGACGACGACCCGCTCGGCGCCGAACACCTCGACGGCGACCGCCGCCAGGTCATCGGGGTCCATCGCGCGATGGCTGGAGTTACGGGTCACCACGACCTCGGCGAAGATCGGCTCGAACGCCTCCAGGAAGCCCCGTACGTCCTTGTCCGCGCTGGCGCCGACGACGCCCACCAAACGGCTGAAACCGAACGCCTCGGTGACCCCCTCGGCCGCCGCCAGCGCGCCCGCGGGGTTGTGCGCCGCATCCAGGACGACGGTCGGGCTGCGCCGTACGACCTCCATCCGGCCCGGCGAGGTGACCGCGGCGAACGCGGAGCGGACGGTGTCGATGTCGAGCGTCCGGGCGTGGTCCGAGCCGACGCCGAAGAACGCCTCCACCGCGGCGAGCGCCACCGCGGCGTTGTGCGCCTGGTGGGCGCCGTACAGCGGCAGGAAGATCTCCGGGTACTCGCCGCCCAGCCCGCGCAGCGTCAGCATCTGGCCGCCGACCGCGACCTCCCGGGAGAGCACGCCGAACTCCATGCCCTCACGGGCGACCGTGGCATCGACCTCGACCGCGCGCTTGAGCATCACCGACGCCGCGTCCACCGGCTGCTGGGCCAGCACGACCGTGGCGTCCTTCTTGATGATCCCGGACTTCTCACCGGCGATCTGCTCGGGCGTCTCGCCCAGCCGGTCGGTGTGGTCCAGCGAGATCGGGGTGATCACGGCGACATCGCCGTCGATGACGTTCGTCGCGTCCCAGGTGCCGCCCATGCCGACCTCGACGACCGCGACGTCCACCGGGGCGTCCGCGAAGGCGGCGAACGCCATCGCCGTCAGCACCTCGAAGAACGACAGGCGGTACTCCTGCTGGGAGTCGGTCATCTCCACGTACGGCGCGATGTCGCGGTAGGTCTCGATGAACCGCTCGGCCTCGATCGGGGCCCCGTCCAGGCTGATCCGCTCGGTGACCGACTGGACGTGCGGGCTGGTGTAGCGGCCGGTACGCAGCTCGAACGCGCCCAGCAGAGCCTCGATCATGCGGGCCGTGCTGGTCTTGCCGTTGGTGCCGGTGATGTGGATGGCGGGATAGGCGCGCTGCGGCGAGCCCAGAATGTCCAGCAGCGCCACGATCCGCTGGACCGACGGGTCGAGCTTCGTCTCGCCCCAGCGGCCGGCCAGCTCGTCCTCGACGGCGCGCAGCGCGCGGTCGACCTCGGGGTCGGCGGGCCGGGCGGGAACGCCGTCGCCTTGCGGCGGCCCGGCCTGCGCGCGCAGCGTCCGGCTGCCGGCCTCGATCACCGCCAGGTCGGGGTCGCGGTTCGTCTCGGCCTCGACCAGCTCCTCGAAGCCGTCGGCCGGGTCGGGGGTGGTCGGGTCGGGGTCGTCGTTTCGGGGGCGCTCGCTCACGAAGACAAGTCTACGAGGCACCTCCGACAGCGCTCGCGCCGCGCCGCCCCCGCCGCATTCGCCCAGGGCAGCCCCCCTTCCCCTAGGAGAGCGCAGCCTTCATCATGGCGCGGGCCACCGGCGCGGCGAGCCCGTTGCCGGAGACCTCGTTGCGCGCCGCATGCCCGTCCTCGACCATCACGGCGACCGCCACCTGCTGCCCCGCGTCGTTCTTCGCGTACGAGACAAACCACGCATAAGGCGTACCGCTGTTGTCGACACCGTGCTGGGCGGTACCGGTCTTGCCGCCGACGGTCAGTCCGTCGATCTTCGCGCCGGATCCGGTGCCTTTGTCCACGACCGTCCGCATCGCCGACCGCAGCTGCTCCGCCGTGTGTGCGGACATCGCCCTGCCGCCGCCGTACGTCTTCGGGCCGTACTGCTGGACGGTGTTGCCGCCGCCGTCGGTCAGCTTGTCGACCAGCCGCGGGGTCTTCAGCTCGCCCCCGTTGGCGATGGCCGAGGAGACCATCGCCATCTGCAGGGGCGTCGCCTGATCGTTGAACTGGCCGATCCCCGACAGCGCGGTCCCCGCCGCGTCCATGTCCCTGGGGTAGACGCTCTTGGCGGCCCGCACCGGGACGTCCACCTTCCCGTCGTTGAAGCCGAACTTCTCGGCCTGCGCCGCGACCTTGTCCTGGCCCAGATCGGCGGCGATCTTCGCGAAGACGGTGTTGCAGGAGTACTGGAGCGCGGTGCGCAGGGTGGCGTTCTTGCAGGGGGCGGAGGCGTTCTCGTTGGTGAGCTCGGTGCGGGTGTGGGGCAGGGTGTACGGGTCGGGGCTGTCGGTGGGCTCGTCCACCGAGGAGTACAGGCCGTTCTCCAGGGCGGCCGCGGCCACCACCAGCTTGAAGGTCGAGCCGGGCGGCAAAGCCTGGCGCAGCGCGCGGTTCACATTGGGCTCGTCGCCGTCCTCGGACATCGCCTTCCAGGCCTTCTGATCCGCGCTGCCGGAGCCGGCGAACTTCCCCGGGTCGTACGAGGGCGTGCTGACCATGCCCAGGATCCGCCCCGTCGCCGGGTCCAGGGCGACGGCCGCGCCCTTCTTGTCCCCCAGCGCCCGGGACCCCGCCTTCTGCACCTTGGAGTCGATGGTGGTGGCCACATCGCCGCCCTTGGCCCGCGTGTGCAGCACCGCGTCGGCGGGGTTCTGCAGCCGGCTGTCGGATCCGTCCAGGAGGTCGCCGTACAGGCTCTCCAGCTGGTTGCTGCCGAAGATCTGCGAGGTGAAACCGGTCACCGGCGCGTACAGCGGGCCGTCCTTGTAGGTCCGCTTGTACTTCAGCGTGGCGGAGGTGGCGGCCGATCCGGTCACCGGCTCCCCGTCGACGAGGATGTTGCCGAGCGGCGCCGCGTACTTGCCGATCGCCACCCGGGGATTGTGCGGATCGTCCATGTAGTCGCTGGCCCGTGCGCCCTGGATCCAGGTGACCCAGCCCATCAGCGCGAGTATCAGGGCGAGGCAGAAGACCGAGGCCCGGCGCAGGGGCTTGTTCATGGGGCGCGGCTCCTCGTTACGGGACGTGCGGTGCGGTGCGGTGCGGTACGGCCGGAGCGAACTCCGGCATTCCGGTCCACGGTGCCTCGCGTTCATGAGAGGGCCATGAGAGCGCCATGAAAGCGCCGCGAGCGCGGCCCTCACCCGCCGAACCCGCCGGTCCGCGGCCGGTACCGGCCGGTCCGGGACAACTGTCCGCGGCGTTTCTCCCTCTTCCACGGCGGGACGGGTGCGCACCTCGCGCGCCACCTTGCACACCGACCGGAAGGCAGGAGCTGAAGACGGGTGCCGGCAATCAGTCAGCGGATGCATTTGGTGCTGCTCACCGCCTGGACCGTCCTGTGGTTCCTCGTCGTCGAACCGCACGGCGGCTTCTCCTGGCACTATCTGCGCACCGGCGGCGCGCTCCTTTACCAAGGCACCTCGGGCGACGGCACCGGCGGGCTCAACCTCTACGCCCACCACCCCGAGCTCCAGATGGGCCCGCTCAGCTTTCTGACCGCCGGCCTGTTCAACCCGTTCCCGGAGGCCCTCGGCCAGTTCCTCGCCGCGGCCCTGATGTCGCTGCTCGGCCTGGTCATCGTCGTCCTCGCGGGCCGCAGCGCGGCCCACCACTTCCTGGGCACCGGCACCAACCACCAGCGGCTGCGGCAGCGCGTCCTGATCGCCGGGCTGGCCTTCATCCCCATGTGGATCGAGGTCGCGGTCCGCTTCGGGCACCTCGACGACGTCCTCGCCCTGTTCTTCACCACCCTCGCGGTACGGTCGGTGACCCGCGGCAACGCCGCCCTGACCGGCGCCTTCCTGGCCCTCGCGATGGATTCCAAACCCACCGCCCTGGCCTTCCTCCCCCTGCTCCTCGCGCTGCCGAGGGAGAAGTGGCTGCGGGCGGGCCTGTGGTGCGCGGGCCTGGTCGCCGTCGCCTGGCTGCCCTTCTTCGTCGGCGATCCCCAGTCCTTCGCCGCCGCGAAGTTCGCCATCCCCAACCATCCGGCGTCCGCGCTGCGCTGGCTGGGCGTCGGCGACCCGGAGACCCCCTCCTGGGACCGCCCCGCCCAGGCCGCCCTCGGCCTCGCGCTCGGCGCACTGGCCGTCTGGCGCGGCCGCTGGGCGGCCGTCGTCCTGCTCGGCGCCAATGCCCGGATAGTCCTGGACCCCAGCGTCTACACGTACTACACCGCGTCCGTGCTGCTCGGCACCCTGCTCTGGGACGTCATCGGCCAGCGCCGCCTGGTCCCCTGGTGGAGCTGGCTGGCGCTGCTCATCCTCTACGGCAGCGTCTTCGCGGTCCCCGACGACTCCGCCCGCGGTCTGATCCGGCTGGCCTTCGTGGCCGTGTCGACGGGGTACGTCCTGCTCTGGCCGGTACGCGAACGGGGCGGCCGGGGGCGGGGACGCCGCAGGCCCCCCGCCCGTACGGACGAGGGGCCTGCGCGGACGACCGGTGCTACGCCTTGGGCAGAGCCGCCAGCTGCGCCGTGATCCGGACGATGTCCGCCTCCGCGGTCTCCAGGCGGCCGCGGATCTTGTCCACGACCTTCTCCGGCGCCTTGGCGAGGAAGGCCTCGTTGCCGAGCTTGCCGTTGGCCTGCGCCTTCTCCTTCTCCGCCGCCGCGAGGTCCTTCGTCAGCCGCTTGCGCTCGGCTTCGATGTCGATCGCACCGGACAGGTCAAGGGCGACCGTGGCCCCCGCGACCGGCAGCGACGCGGTGGCGCTGAAGTCGTCACCGGCCGGCTGGAGCCGCAGCAGCGAACGCATCGCGGCTTCGTGCGCCGCCAGCGCCGTCCCTGAGAGTTCCACCCGGGCGGGGACCTTCTGGCCGGGCTGCAGTCCCTGGTCGGAACGGAACCGGCGGACCTCGGTCACCACCTGCTGGACGAGCCCGATCTCCTTCTCCGCCGCCGCGTCCCGGAAGCCGGAGTCGGCCGGCCACTCGGCGATCACCAGCGACTCGCCGCCGGTCAGCGTCGTCCACAGCGTCTCGGTGACGAACGGGACGATCGGGTGCAGCAGCCGCAGCGTGACGTCCAGGACCTCACCCAGCACCCGGCGCGAGGCATCGGCGGCCGGTCCGCCCGCCATGAACGTCGTCTTCGACAGCTCGACGTACCAGTCGAAGACCTCGTCCCACGCGAAGTGGAAGAGGGTGTCCGACAGCTTCGCGAACTGGTAGTCGTCGTAGTAGGCATCCACCTCGGCGACGACGGAGTTCAGCCGCGAGAGGATCCACCGGTCGGTCGCCGACAGCTGCTCGGCGGGCGGCAGTTCACCCTCCACCGTCGCGCCGTTCATCAGCGCGAACCGCGTGGCGTTCCAGATCTTGTTGGCGAAGTTACGGGACCCCTGGACCCAGTCCTCGCCGATCGGGACGTCGACACCGGGGTTGGCGCCGCGGGCGAGGGTGAAGCGGACGGCGTCCGAACCGTACGCGTCCATCCAGTCCAGCGGATTGACGGCGTTGCCGAACGACTTGGACATCTTCTTGCCGAACTGGTCACGGACCATGCCGTGCAGCGCGATGGTGTGGAACGGCGGGGTGCCGTCCATCGCGTACAGCCCGAACATCATCATCCGCGCGACCCAGAAGAACAGGATGTCGTAGCCGGTGACCAGGACGGAGTTCGGGTAGAACTTCTCGACGCTCGGGGTCCGCTCGGGCCAGCCCAGCGTGGAGAAGGGCCACAGGCCCGACGAGAACCAGGTGTCGAGGACGTCGGTGTCCTGGTGCCAGCCCTCGCCGGTGGGCGCCTCGTCATCGGGGCCGACGCAGACGACCTCGCCGTTCGGCCCGTACCAGACCGGAATCCGGTGACCCCACCACAGCTGCCGCGAAATGCACCAGTCGTGAAGGTTGTCCACCCAGCCGAAGTACCGCGACTCCATCTCCTTCGGATGAATCGCGACCTTGCCGTCCCGCACCGCGTCCCCCGCGGCCTTCGCCAGCGGGCCGACCTTGACCCACCACTGCATCGACAGCCGCGGCTCGATGGTGGTCTTGCAGCGCGAGCAGTGGCCGACGGAGTGGGTGTACGGACGCTTCTCGGAAACGATCCGGCCCTCGGCGCGCAGCGCGCCGACGATCGCGGAGCGGGCCTCGAAGCGGTCCAGCCCTTGGAACGGGCCGTGCGCCGTGATGACGCCGCGCTCGTCGAGGACGGCGAGGTTGGCGAGGCCGTGCCGCCGCCCGATCTCGAAGTCGTTGGGGTCGTGGGCCGGGGTGACCTTGACGGCACCCGTACCGAACTCCGGGTCGACGTGCTCGTCCGCGACAACCGGGATCCGGCGGCCGGTCAGCGGCAGCTCGATCTCGGTGCCGACGAGATGGGCGTACCGCTCGTCCTCCGGGTGAACGGCGACGGCGGTGTCACCGAGCATCGTCTCGGCACGGGTCGTGGCGACGACGATGGACGCGTCCCCCTCCCCGTACCGGATGGAGACCAGCTCGCCGTCGTCGTCCTGATACTCCACCTCGATGTCCGAGATGGCGGTCAGACAGCGCGGGCACCAGTTGATGATGCGCTCGGCGCGGTAGATCAGCTCGTCGTCGTAGAGCCGCTTGAAGATGGTCTGGACGGCCTTGGACAGCCCCTCGTCCATGGTGAAGCGCTCACGCGACCAGGCAACGCCATCGCCCAGCCGCCGCATCTGGCCGGAGATCTGCCCGCCGGACTCGGCCTTCCACTGCCAGACCCGCTCGACGAACGCCTCACGCCCGAGGTCGTGCCGCGAGACGCCCTCCTTGGCGAGCTCCCGCTCGACGACGTTCTGCGTGGCGATACCGGCGTGGTCCATGCCCGGCTGCCACAGCGTCTCGTACCCCTGCATCCGCTTGCGGCGGGTCAGCGCGTCGATCAGCGTGTGCTCGAAGGCGTGCCCCAGGTGCAGGGAGCCCGTGACGTTCGGCGGCGGGATGACGACGGTGTACGGCGGCTTCTCGCTCTTCTCGTCCGCCTCGAAGTAGCCCCGTTCTACCCAGCGCTCGTACAGCGGCCCCTCTACATCGGCCGGCGTGTACTGAGTCGGCAGTTCGGGGGCGCTGTGGTTGCTCTGCTGAGTGTTCTCGGTCACGACGGACAGTGTACGGGCGGGTATGTAGCAGCTTCGAATCGGTTTCGCCCCCGGGGCACCGACCGTCGGCGGCGTCGTACAGGATGTGTGCAGCGCATAAAAATCAGATGCGGGCAGCACGCCACGGTCGGCTGCCAACAGTTGTTACGAGGGGAACCGCTCCATGAGCTACAACCAGCCGCCTCCCGGTCCGTACGGCCAGCAGCCGCAGCAGCCCGGCCCGTACGGCCAGCCGCAGCAGCCGCCGGTCCCGCAGCCCGGTTACGGCTACCCGCAGCAGGGCGGCCAGGTGCCCCCGCAGCAGCCCGGCTACGGCTACCCCCAGCAGGGCCAGGCCCCGCAGCCCGGCTACGGCTACCCCCAGCAGGCCCAGCAGCCCGGCCCGTACGGCCAGCAGCAGACCCCGTACGGCGCGATCCCCCAGGGCCCGCCGGAGAGCGGTGGCAGCGGCAAGAAGATCGGCCTGATCATCGGCGCGGTGGCCGTGGTGGCGGCGATCGGTGTGGGGGCTTACTTCGTGTTCGGGTCGAGCGGCGGCGGGGATGTGAAGCCGTACGAGATCGCGCTGCCGAACTCGCTGCTGAACGGGGAGTTCAACCGGCCGGGTGGCTACCCCAGCAATCCCACCGACGTCTCCGGCAACAAGGAGGCCAAGGCCATGGGGATGACTCAGGGCAAGGCCGTGGCGAGCCAGTACACGAACACCGCCAAGGCGACGCTGTCCGTGAACGGCTTCTACGGAAAGGTCGCCGACCCGGAAGGTGCCGTTGACCAGCTCTTCGCCAAGAACGAAGAGAACATGAAGACGAAGATGGGCACCTCCACCGACGGCTCCAAGTTCGAAACCGTCGACGATCCGGAGTCGTTCTCGCCGGACGGCTTCGACGGCGCCACGCTGAAGTGCGCGAAGTACAAGGTCTCGGGCAAGGAGAAGGGCGTGGAAATGTCCTTCGAGCTCACCAACTGCGTCTGGGGCGACAGCAGCGCGATCGGCTCGGTCACCTTCATCCCCGGAATCGGGCCCACGGGTGTCACCGAGAAGGCCGCCGAAGGCGATGCCGCGGCCGAGAAGACCGCCAAGATCCGCCAGGAAGTCCGCAAGGAGAAGAAGTAGCACTCCCCTAGCAGCTGACTGACCGCGCAGGGCCCTCGGCGGACTTCCCGCCGAGGGCCCTTGGCGTGCTCCGTCCCCTGAACGACGATTTCGGCGGAACATTGGCCAGAACCTCACGGATGCCGTGAAGCGGGACGCATGGGCCGGTAGCTTGATCGGCGATCGGCCGGCGAGGCCGGCTTCCAACCTGGGGGAATTGACATGCGCAAGGCAGTACGCCGCTTGGCGGCAGCCACCGGAGTGCTGGTGGCAGGGGCCGCGCTTCCGCTCGTCGTCACCGCGCCGGCCCAGGCCGCCACCAAGCAATGCACGTCCTACCTGGCCGGCAAGGGCTACATCGTGGGACCGAAGGTGCGCGCCGCCTGCGCCTACGCCGCAGATATCAACAACGGGCCTGAGCGCACCATGATTTGCACGGGGAAGCTGCACAACATCGGCGTCACTTTCCAGCACGGCTCGGAAGCCTGCGGCCGCGCCGTCTGAGCTGAACAAACCCTGACGACACGGAACCGCCCGGCAGCTCCCAGCTGCCGGGCGGTTCGCGTTGGCGTCCTGTGAGGCCTACGCACTCTTCTCGTGCGGCTCGCCCGACTCCCCGCGACTGCGCGGCACCAACGTCGGGTTCACATTCGAGTGAACGACGTCCTCCGTGATGACGACTCGGGCGACGTCCTTGCGGGACGGGACCTCGTACATGGCCGAGGACAGGACCTCTTCCATGATCGCGCGCAGGCCGCGCGCGCCCGTGCCACGCAGGATCGCCTGGTCGGCGATGGCCTCCAGCGCCGGGCGGTCGAAGTCCAGCTCGACGCCGTCGAGTTCGAAGAGGCGCTTGTACTGCTTGACGAGGGCGTTGCGCGGCTCGACCAGGATCTGCAGCAGGGCCTCGCGGTCGAGGTTGTGGACGGAGGTGAGGACCGGGAGACGGCCGATGAACTCGGGGATCATCCCGAATTTGACCAGGTCCTCCGGCATGACCTCCTGGAGCTGGTCCTTGGACTCGATCTCGCGCTTGGAGCGGATCGTGGCGCCGAAACCGATGCCCTTGGCGCCGGACCGGGACTCGATGATCTTCTCCAGGCCGGCGAAGGCGCCGCCCACGATGAACAGGACGTTCGTCGTGTCGATCTGGATGAATTCCTGGTGAGGGTGCTTACGGCCACCCTGCGGCGGGACGGAGGCCGTGGTGCCTTCGAGGATCTTGAGGAGGGCCTGCTGGACGCCCTCGCCGGAGACGTCCCGCGTGATCGAGGGGTTTTCGCTCTTGCGGGCGACCTTGTCGATCTCGTCGATGTAGATGATGCCGGTCTCGGCCTTCTTGATGTCGAAGTCCGCGGCCTGGATCAGCTTGAGGAGGATGTTCTCGACGTCCTCGCCGACATAGCCGGCCTCCGTCAGCGCCGTGGCGTCGGCGAACGCGAAGGGAACGTTGAGCATCCGGGCCAGCGTCTGCGCCAGCAACGTCTTGCCGGAGCCGGTGGGGCCGAGCAGCAGGATGTTGGACTTGGCGAGCTCGATGCCCTCGTCCCCGCGGCCACCGCCGTTCTCGCCTGCCTGTACCCGCTTGTAGTGGTTGTAGACGGCGACCGAGAGCGCCTTCTTGGCGGGGTCCTGACCGACCACATAGCCGTTGAGGAACTCGTAGATCTCCCGGGGCTTGGGAAGCTCTTCCCAGCGCACCTCGGAGGTCTCGGCGAGCTCCTCCTCGATGATTTCGTTGCAGAGGTCGATGCACTCGTCGCAGATGTACACACCAGGTCCCGCGATGAGCTTCTTCACCTGCTTCTGGCTCTTTCCGCAGAATGAGCACTTGAGCAGGTCGCCGCCGTCACCGATGCGTGCCACGAGGTGCTTCCCCTTCGCCTGGGATCCGCATTGCTCCACGGACCCGGGTGCTTGCCTATCGACGGTACCTTGCCGGGCCCCCTGTACGGGCCCCCCTTGGACCGACTCGGTTCACTCGGTCCCGACCCAATCCAAGGGGGCAACGCTCCGGCTCACTTAGCGAAGACCGCTAGCCGATCGACACGGACGACTTCCGCGTCGACACGATCTGGTCGACCAGACCGTACGCCAGCGACTCCTCGGCGGTCAGGATCTTGTCGCGCTCGATATCGTCGCGGATCTTCTCGATCGGCGTGGAGGAGTGCTTGGCCAGCAGGTCCTCCAGCTGCGAACGCATCCGCAGGATCTCGTTGGCGGCGATCTCCAGGTCGGAGACCTGACCGCGGCCGGTCTCGCTGTACGGCTGGTGGATCAGGACGCGGGCGTTGGGCAGCGCCATGCGCTTGCCGGGCGTGCCGGCGGCGAGCAGCACCGCGGCGGCCGAGGCGGCCTGGCCCATGCAGACCGTCTGGATGTCCGGCTTCACGAACTGCATGGTGTCGTAGATGGCCGTGAGCGCCGTGAAGGAGCCGCCGGGCGAGTTGATGTAGATGGAGATGTCCCGGTCCGGGTCCATCGACTCCAGGCACAGCAGCTGCGCCATGACGTCGTTGGCCGAGGCGTCGTCGATCTGCACGCCGAGGAAGATCACGCGCTCCTCGAAGAGCTTCGCGTACGGGTCGTACTCGCGCACGCCCTGCGAGGTGCGCTCGACGAAGCGCGGGACGATGTAGCGGGACTCGGCACGCGGGCCGGAAAACTCGGACGACGCGCCCTGGTAGAGGCCGCTGCCGGGGAAGTTGTTCATCGTGGTGTTCACCATCCTGGTGGCGATCAAGTGGGCTGGGGTGGCTGTGGGCGAGTGGTACGGGGCTCAGGCCCCGGTGCCGCCCCCGCCCGGAACGCCGGCGGCGGAGGTCATCACGTCGTCGATCAGGCCGTACTCCTTGGCCTCATCGGCGGAGAACCAGCGGTCGCGGTCCGAGTCGTGGGTGATGCGCTCGACGGTCTGACCGGTGTGGAAGGAGGTCAGCTCCGCCATCCGCTTCTTGGTGTGCAGCAGCCGCTCGGCGTGGATCTTGATGTCCGTGGCGGAGCCGGCGAGGCCCGCGGAGGGCTGGTGGATGAGGATCTCGGCGTTCGGCAGCGCGAAGCGCTTGCCCGGGGTGCCGGCGCTCAGCAGGAACTGGCCCATGGAGGCGGCCAGGCCCATCGCGATCGTCACCACGTCGTTCTTGATGTACTGCATGGTGTCGTAGATCGCGAGGCCGGCCGAGATCGAACCACCCGGGGAGTTGATGTAGAGGAAGATGTCCTTGTCCGGGTCCGCGGCCAGGAGAAGCAGCTGCGCGGTGATCTTGTTGGCGATGTCGTCGTCGACCGGCTGGCCGAGGAAGATGATCCGCTCGTCGAGCAGCCGGTTGTAGACCTGGTCGCCGAGGCCACCGAAGGTCGGCTCAGCGGCGGCGGAAGGCATCGGGATCGTCACGTGTCCACCTGCTCGTTGTCGGACGGTTCGCGACCGTCTCAGCGTCGTCTGCCGGGGCGCGGGGATCTGCGCCGTGTCGTGTGCTCGGCGCGCTTTCAGGGACTCCCCTGCCCTCGTATCTACGGACCCTAACGCGCAGGTCGGACAACGCCATCCCGCATTGAGAACTGTTCGCTGTGAGCGCAGGCTCACCGGTCCGGTATGACTTCCGTACGGCTTCGGGACGACTGCGGGCCCGAACACGCGGACGTGCGTGTTCGGGCCCGTGGTCAGGAATGCCGTGGGACGGCGGAAGCTCAGGCCTCGGGCTTCTCGTCGGCGGCGGCCTCGTCGGCGCCCTCGGCGGCCGCGACGACCTCCTCGGCGGTCTCGTCCTCGTCATCGAGCTCGATGACCTCGCCGTTGGTGTCCTTGACCGTGGCGGCCTCGACAACCACCGCGAGCGCCTTGCCGCGGGCGACCTCGCCGACGAGCATCGGCACCTGGCCACCCTCGACGACGGCCTGGGCGAACTGGTCGGGGGACATGCCGGAGGACTGCGCGCGGCGCATGAGGTGCTCGGTGAGCTCCTCCTGGCTGACGTTCAGCTTCTCCTTGTTGACCAGCTCATCGAGGATGAACTGGGTCTTGATGCCCTTCTCCGCCTGCTCCTTGGTCTCGGCGTCGAACTCTTCCCGGGTCTTGCCCTGGATCTCCAGGTACTTGTCCAGGTCGAGGCCCATCTGGCCGAGCTGGTGGTGCTCCAGGTTGTGCGTGCGGGTCTGGACCTCGTCCGCGAGCAGCTTCTCCGGCATCGGCACCTCGACGAGCTTGAGCAGCTCGTCCAGGACCTTCTCCTGCGCCTGGGTGGCCTGGTCGTACGTCTTCATCTGCGCGAGGCGCTTGCGGCTGTCCGCCTTGAGCTCCTCGAGGGTGTCGAACTCGCTGGCCAGCTGCGCGAACTCGTCGTCCAGCTCGGGCAGTTCGCGCGACTTGACCTCGGTGACCTCGACCTTGACCTCGGCCTCCTTGCCCTCGGCGGAACCGCCCTTGAGCTCGGAGGTGAAGGTGGCCTCGCCGCCGGCCTCGAGGCCCTTGACGGCGTCGTCGATGCCGTCGAGGAGCTCACCGGAGCCGACGGTGTAGGTGACGCCCTGGGCGACGCCGTCCTCCAGGACCTCGCCGTCCACCTTGGCCTCGAGGTTCACGGTCAGGACGTCGCCGTCCTGGGCGGCCCGCTCGACCGGGGTGGTCGAGGCGAAGCGCTCGCGCAGCTGCTCGACGGACTTGTCGACGTCCTCGTCCGACACCTCGACGGCGTCGACCTCGACCTCGATGCCGGAGTAGTCCGGGATCTCGAGGGCCGGGCGGATGTCGACCTCGGCGGTGAAGGCCAGCACCTCGCCGTCCTTCAGCTCGGTGATGTCGACCTCGGGCTGGCCGAGGACGTTCAGCTCACCCTCGTTGACCGCCTCGGTGTAGAACTTCGGGAGCGCGTCGTTGACGGCCTCCTCCAGCACGGCACCGCGGCCGAACCGCTGGTCGATGACGCGCGCAGGGATCTTGCCCTTGCGGAAGCCCTTCACCGAGACCTGCTGGTTGATCTTCTTGTACGCCGCGTCGAGGCTGGGCTTGAGCTCCTCGAAGGGCACCTCGACAGTGAGCCGAACCCGGGTCGGGTTCAGGGTCTCCACGGCGCTCTTCACGGTTCGGTCTCCTTGGGGGCTGACTTCTGGGGTTTTGCCTGAGATCTTCCGAGCCCGCTCATTCGGGGCCCGGCCGATCGCGCCCGGATACAGAGACACACGGGCACGCAGCTTGCATAGTAACCGCAGGGAGGATGACGCCCACAATGCGATCTTGAATGGCTCGCCGATGGCCCGCCGTCTCGCGGGCGCGCTGCCGTGGGGCCGAAGGTTCTGACCGAAGGTTCGGCTGGATGATGCTGGTCGGGGTGGCCGGATTCGAACCGACGACCTTCCGCTCCCAAAGCGGACGCGCTACCAAGCTGCGCCACACCCCGTCGGTGCGAGACGTAGGGTACATGGCTGCAGCCCGTAACGGCTGCCGGTTAACGGGATACCGGATCCCGCCGGCATTCGGTGTGCGGCGGACCGTCCTGACCCGCTACGATGCACATCGTGCCGCGGTCCGACGACCGGTCGGCGCATGCGGGCGTAGCTCAATGGTAGAGCCCCAGTCTTCCAAACTGGCTACGCGGGTTCGATTCCCGTCGCCCGCTCGGAACGAAGAACCCCAGGTCAGGCGGCCTGGGGTTCTTTGCGTTCCACGACCTAAGGTGACCGGCATGGAGATCTGGATCAATCCCGCGTGTTCCAAGTGCCGTTCCGCCGTGAACATCCTCGACGAGGAGGGCGCGCAGTACACCGTGCGCCGCTACCTGGAGGAACCGCCGACCGCGGACGAGCTCCGCGCCGTGCTGGAGCGGCTGGGCCTGGAGCCCTGGGACATCACCCGGACCCAGGAGGCCGAGGCCAAGGAGCTGGGGGTCGGGTCCTGGGAGCGTACGGACGCCGAGCGTGGGCGGTGGATCGAGGCGCTGGCCGCGCATCCCCGGCTGATTCAGCGGCCGATCATCACCGCGGACGACGGGTCGGCGCTGGTGGGACGCAGCGAGGAGGCCGTACGTGACGCGCTGGCGCGGACCGGAGGCGGAGAGCCCGCCTAGAAGGTGATGTGGTTGATGGTGTCCGCGAGGGAGTTGAGGAACCGGTTGATCGACGGCGCCATCCCCGTGGAGGCGAGGAAGAAGCCGAAGAGTATGGCGATGATCGCCGGACCGGCCTTGATCGCCTTCTGTCTGACCAGTACGACGAGGATGATCCCCAACAGCAGCACCACTGACAGTGAAAGAGCCACAACAGATCACACCCTTGGTCGGAACGCCTCACCGGCCCGGGAGCACGCCGCGCACACCCCCTGACCCCATCGTGCCATCAACTCCTTTCCCAGCGCAGGCGGGTGACGAATCATCGGCCAACGCTTTGCCCGATTCCTTCCCCTGCCCGCGACGGGGTCCGGCCAGGGGGGACGAGGTCTCGTCGCCAGGACGGCGACCGGGCGCGGCCGGACGGCGGGCGGCGCGACGTCCGGTCGGTTTTCGGACAGTTTCCGGGCGGGGCCCGGACGATGTCCGGGCGCGGGGGAATTCAGAGACGGTCGTTATGGACCCCGGCATCGGCAATTCACCCTGATCATTTCTACGGCTCCGGTTCCAGGCGCGACCCGGACATCGCTCCCGGCGCCGGTACCGACACCCGACCGGTAAGCGACGCGATGAATTCCTCATTCATGGCGTGCATCACGGCGGCCCTTCCAGCATTACTGGCATATCGCTAAGAAAGTGGACATTCCTTCTGGGTCGTCCGCTGGGGACATCGTCCGTTTTGGGGTGTCGAATCGTGATACGTCATGGCGTGCAGGCGGCGGTTATTGGAGGGGCGGCACGGGGCCCGGTGGGGCTCTGCGAGAAATCTCACGGGTGATTGCGGGCTTTATCCGCGACGTATGTGCGGCCGCACCTGGGGAAATACCGAATATCGCCGGAGCGGTTTTACGCATTAGCCGTGCGCCGCTATCGTGCCTCAGATGTTTCCCGCTGCCCCCACATCGCGACGCGAGCTCCCTCCGGCCACGGAGGCGGCCGCCACGGAGGACAGACCGGCACCGTCGCCGGCGCCCAAGACCGGCCGGGACCCGTTTTTCGACAACGCGAAGTACCTGGCCATCGTGCTGGTGGCGATGGGGCACGCCTGGGAGCCGCTGACCGACGGCAGCCGCGCCGCCGAGGCGCTGTACATGACCGTCTACACCTTCCACATGCCGGCGTTCATCATCATCTCCGGCTACTTCTCGCGCAGTTTCGACATGCGCAAGGACCGGCTGCAGCGGCTGGTCACCGGGGTCGCGGTCCCGTACATCCTCTTCGAGACGGCCTATGCCTTCTTCAAGCGCTGGGCGGACGACGACCCGGGGCATCCGATCAGCCTGCTGGATCCCTGGTTCCTGACGTGGTTCCTGGTGGCGCTGTTCATCTGGCGGCTGACCACGCCGCTGTGGAAGATCGTGCGCTGGCCGATCCCGCTGGCGCTGGCCATCGCCGTGCTCGCGTCCGTCTCCCCGGACATCGGTGACGATCTGGACCTTCAGCGGGTGCTGCAGTTCCTTCCGTTCTTCGTCCTGGGGCTGAATCTGCGGCCCGAGCACTTCAAGCTGGTGCAGCGGCGGTGGGTGCGGATCGCCTCGGTACCGGCCTTCGCGGCCGCGGTGGTGATGGCCTACTGGGCGGCGCCCCGGATGACCTCGGCGTGGTTCTACCACCGGGACAGCGCCCAGGAGTTGGGCACCACCTGGTGGATCGGCGTGATCATGACGCTGGCCCTCTTCGGCTGCTCACTGGTGCTGACGGCCTGCTTCTACGCCTGGGTGCCGCGGCGGACGATGTGGTTCACGGTGCTGGGCGCGGGGACGCTGTACGGCTATCTGCTGCACGGCTTCCTGGCCAAGGGCTCGCGGTTCTGGGGCTGGTTCGACGACTTCGCGTGGCTGCACACGCCGCTCGGCGAGATCGCGGTCACGCTGATCGCGGCGGCGGTCGTCACGGCGCTGTGCACGCCGCCCGTGCAGCGGGCCTTCCGGTGGGCGATGGATCCCAGGATGGCCTGGGCCTTCAAGAAGGACCCCGCGGATACGGCGCGGGCGCGGACGGGAGCCTAGCGGGGGCGTCCCCGAGGGGACGGTCGAACAGGTCCCCTAAGGGTCACGAGCGCCCCCTCGGGGCCACAACGAGGCGGGGGCGGGGGGTATTCCCGTGTGGAGCGGGCGGCCCCGGCCGTGCGGAGCGGACGGCCCGGTTCGTGCGGGGCGGACGGCCCGGTCGTGTACGGCGGACGCCCCTGTCGTGTGCGGTGGGACGGCCCGGTCGTGCGGCGGGCGGTACTTTTCGGGGAGGGCGGAGGGCACATTCGGGGTGGCGGCGGGTGGCTTGCAGCCGCAACCCACGGCCAACGGTCAGCGACCAACGACCCACGGGCCAACCGCCAACCGCCAACCGCCAACCGCCAACCGCTAGAAGCATTCCTCCAGGGCCACGGTCTGGGTCCAGTCGCCTTCCCTCAGCGCCTTGGCGGGCAGGACGAAGTGGAGATAGCTGCCGTCGCCGCACATGTCGTAGTGGCCGATGGTGATGATGTGGCGGTACGGCTCGTCGGCCGAGAGGTCCTTGAGGGGGCTGGTGCAGCCCTCCAGGTGGGGCCAGCCGAAGGCCTGGTCGGGCGAGAAGTGGACGCCGTCGTAGGCGTAGAGGCCCTGTTCCTGCTCGCAGTACGCCTTCCAGGCAGCGCCGAGGCGGTCCGACAGCAGCCAGCCGGGCGACGACCGGTAGTAGGTCAGCCAGTCGTCCGTCTCGGGCTCCTCGGAGTAGTCCAGCGTGTCCAGCACCGGGTCGTAGTCGACCCCGAACGGTGACGGGAGGGTCACCACCGGGACGGCGTACAGGTCCGTACGCGGGAAGAGTGAGGCCGGGGCGGGGGCTTCGACCGTCACCGCGCGGGCGGGGTCGGCGGGGATGATCCGGCAGCGGCGCGGATCCTCGAGACCGGTGTGGCGGGCCGCCTCGGGCATCTCCCCGCGCTGTGGATGGTCCTCGAAAGAGAAGATGTTCAGCAGGCCGCCCCCGCTCGGCGGGCGTTCGTCGCCGAGCCACGGGCCGAGTGCATCGACGTCCAGGACGGCGAAGAGACTCAGCGGCGCGCCCTCGCACTCCGGCCACGGGGTGCCGGGATCCAGCAGGGCCGGGCCGCCCCAGCGGGTGTGGCCGGCCGGGGCGATGCCGTCCTGGACCGGGCGGAGCCCGAAGCCGGGTCTGGCCAGTGCGGCCATCTGTGTCCCGAGGTGCTCCCCCAGGTGTGCCACGCAGAGTGCGCGCACCTTCGCCACTTCGTCCCCGTAGTCCATACGGTCATCAAAGCAGGCGTCGGGCGGATCTTTCAGGCGTCCCGGCAGATCAGGAGAAGGGCGCGGTCGTCGTTGACGTCCTTGGCGACGGCCTCGATCAGGTGCCAGGCGGCGCCGGCGAAGCCGCTGGTGACGTAGCGGTCGGCCTCGCCGGTGAGGCGGTCGATGCCCTCGGCGATGTCGCGGTCGCTGGCCTCGACGAGGCCGTCGGTGAAGAGCATGAGGACGTCGCCGGGGCGGAGCGTGCCCTTGACCGGGTCGAAGTGGGCGCCGTCGTAGACGCCGAGCAGCGGTCCCTCGCCCGACTTCTCCTCCCAGCGGCCGGAGCCCGCGCTGAGCTGGAGGGCGGGCAGATGGCCCGCGGAGAGGAGTTCGTAGTCGCCGGACTCCAGGTCGAGGACGAGATGGATGGAGGTGGCGAAGCCCTCGTCCCAGTCCTGTCGGAGGAGGTAGCCGTTGGCGGCGGGGAGGAAGCCGTGCGGCGGGAGCGAGCCGAGGAGGCCGCCGAAGGCGCCGGAGAGGAGGAGGGCGCGGGAGGCGGCGTCCATGCCCTTGCCGGAGACGTCGGTCAGGACGACTTCGAGGATGGTGCCGCCGTGGGTGCGCGAGGCGACGACGAAGTCGCCGGAGAAGGACTGGCCGCCGGCCGGGCGCAGCGCCATCTCGTGGTGCCAGCCCGGTGGCAGTTTGGGCAGTGCGCTCTGTACGCGGATCCGTTCGCGCAGGTCGAAGAGCATCGTGCCGCCGCGCCGCCAGGGCACCCCGACCCGGCTGCGGAACTGCGCGATGAGCAGGCCGAAGAATCCGACGGCGGCCACGACCAGGACGGTGCCGGGGGTGATCCGGTCCGGTCCCTCGTCGTACGGGCCGAAGAGCGCGGATTCGACGACCAGGGCGGCGGCGGAGGCGCTGTAGAGGACGAGGAGGTTGGCGGGGCGGAGGAGGAGGCCGCCGGCGATGACGGGGAGGACCAGGGCGGTGGGGGCGAGCCATTCGGGGTGCCAGAGGGTGCCCGCGGCGATGGCGGGGATGGCGAGGAGCAGGGCGGCCAGCGCGAACCGGTCGGAGCCGTCGCCGCGGAAGTAGTCGACCCCGGCCTTGCGCATGCCGATGCGGGCCCGGTGCAGGCCTTTGTGCATCCGGGCCGTCAGTGGTTCCGTTCGGGGTTCCGTTCCCGGGCCGCTCGTCATTGCTCTGGGACTTTATCCACCCGTTCGGCGGTGCGTCGATTCGCCGCACGTCACCCCCGGGAATTGCCGGGAAACAGCGTTCGAAATGCGGTCGCGCGGCCGGGGAGTGTCCTGCTGGGAGGGGCGTGGGTGGTGGCGGCGGAGCGAGCGGGGTTGCGTGCCGGTGGAGGGGGCGCGGCGCGCGCGGCGCGGACGTACCGAGTGCCGGTGGAGGGGGTGCTGGGCGACCGCGCACGGTGCTCCGTACGGGATCGTCCGGACGGGGTGCGGACGGAAAGGGCCCGGCGGCTCGCCGTGGTCAGGCGCCCGTCGTCGGCTGGCAGCCGGGGCACCAGAAGAGGTTGCGGGCGGCGAGTTCCGCGGTGCGGATCTCGGTGTCGCAGATGTGGCAGTGCTGGTTCGCGCGGCGGTAGACGTAGACCTCGCCGCCGTGGTCGTCCACCCTCGGCGGGCGGCCCATGGCCTCCGGCATGTGTTCGGGGCGGACGGTGTCGATCCGGTTGTTCCGTACGCCCTCGCGCATCAGGGCGGCCAGGTCCCGCCAGATCGCGTCCCAGGCGCGGCGGGTGAGGTCGCGGCCCGGGAGGTAGGGGTCGATGCGGTGGCGGAAGAGGACCTCCGCGCGGTAGACGTTGCCCACGCCCGCGATGATCTTCTGGTCCAGGAGCAGGGCCGCGATGGTGGTGCGGCTGCGGGTGATGCGCTGCCAGGCCCGGCCGGGGTCGTCGTCGGGCCGGAGGGGGTCGGGGCCCAACCGGTCGTGTATCGCCTGCTTTTCGGGGGTGGTGATCAGCGCGCAGGTGGTGGGGCCGCGGAGATCCGCGTAGCCGGTGGGGGTCGCCAGGCGGAGCCGGACCGTGTCGGTGGGGGGTGGTGCGGGGGCGGCGCCGAAGCCGAGCTTGCCGAAGAGGCCGAGGTGGATGTGGACCCAGCCGGTCTCGGCGAAGCCGAGGAAGAGGTGCTTTCCGTGGGCCTCTGTGGTGGTCAGCGCCTGGTTGTCGAGGAGGGCCGCGCTGTCGGAGAACTTGCCCTGGGGGCTGGTTGCCCGGACCCGTTGTCCCAGGAAGCGGTCCGCGTAGTCCTGGGCCAGGCGGTGGATGGTGTGGCCCTCTGGCACGGTTCTCCTCCGGAGGGGTCTCTCCGTACGTGGTGGGTGCGGTCGCGCGGCGCGGGGCGTTCGGGTGCGGCGCCGGGCCCGTACGGCTTCGCCGCCACGGCCCGGCGCCTCCCGTGGGTGGAGGGGAAAGCTACTGCTGCGGGTGGTGCGCCGGGATGGCGGGGAGGTCGCCGGTGGTCTCGTAGGCCGAGAGCATGTCGATGCGGCGGGTGTGGCGTTCCTCGCCGGAGTACGGGGTGTTGAGGAAGACGTCGATGAAGCTCGTGGCCTCGTCCCGGGTGTGCATGCGGCCGCCGACGGAGATGACGTTGGCGTTGTTGTGCTCGCGGCCCAGCTTGGCGGTTTCCTCGCTCCAGGCCAGCGCGGCCCGTACGCCCTTGACCTTGTTGGCGGCGATCTGCTCGCCGTTGCCGGAGCCACCGATCACGATGCCGAGGCTCTCCGGGTCGGCGGCGGTCCGCTCCGCGGCGCGGAGGCAGAACGGCGGGTAGTCGTCCTGGGCGTCGTAGATGTGGGGGCCGCAGTCGACGGGGTCGTGGCCGTGGGCCTTGAGCCACTCGACGAGGTGGTTCTTGAGTTCGAAGCCGGCATGGTCGGAGCCGAGGTACACGCGCATGCGACGAGTGTGACACGGGCGTTCCGGGGCAGGCTCTGCCGGGTCATCTGCGGTGCGTCGCCTGGGAGGCGGCCGGCCAGTGTTTCACGCAACGATCCCGCGCCAGACCTTCCAATCGATGGGTTAACGCGGTTCTAATGCTCTGGTTCCAATCCGTGAACCACTCAAGGGACGGTGCATATGAGCGCGCACCCTCCCCCTGGCTCGCCACGAGCAGGGGGCACCTCCACCACCGAAGCGGTCCCTCCTACCGGCCAACCCGGCGGCGGACCCACCGGGGGGCAGTCGCAGGACGGGCTGCAGGCAGGACTGAAGAACCGCCACTTGTCGATGATTGCGATCGGCGGTGTGATCGGTGCGGGGCTGTTCGTCGGCTCCGGCGCCGGCATCGCGGCCGCCGGGCCCGGCATTCTGCTCTCCTACGCGCTGACCGGGCTGCTGGTCGTGCTGGTGATGCGGATGCTCGGCGAAATGGCCGCGGCGTCCCCGATGTCCGGGTCGTTCTCCGCGTACGCCGACCGGGCGCTGGGCCGCTGGGCCGGCTTCACGATCGGCTGGCTGTACTGGTTCTTCTGGTCGGTGGTGCTGGCCGTCGAGGCGACCGCCGCGGCCGCGATCCTGACCGGCTGGGTCCCGGCCGTCCCGCAGTGGGCCTGGGCGCTGCTGGTGATGATCGTGCTGACCGGAACGAATCTGGTGTCGGTCGGCTCGTTCGGTGAATTCGAGTTCTGGTTCGCCGGGATCAAGGTCGTGGCGATCGTTGTCTTCCTCGTCGTCGGCGCGCTGGCGATATTCGGGCTGCCGCCGGGTGATCACGCGGTGGGCCTGTCGAATCTGACCGGGCACGGCGGATTCCTGCCGCACGGTCCGGGCGCGATTCTCTCCGGCATGCTGCTGGTGGTCTTCTCGTTCATGGGCAGTGAGATCGTCACGCTGGCGGCCAGCGAATCGCCGAATCCGGTGCAGGCCGTGCGGAAGGCCGTCAACAGCGTCATCTGGCGGATCGCGATCTTCTACATCGGCTCGATCGGGGTGATCGTGACGCTGCTGCCGTGGAACGACGCGGCGGTGCTCAAGAGCCCGTACGTGGCGGTGCTGAAGTCGCTGGACATTCCGTATGCGGGCACCGTCATGGACGTGGTGGTGCTGACCGCGGTGCTGTCGTGTCTGAACTCCGGGCTGTACACCGCCTCGCGCATGGCGTTCTCGCTCGGCGAGCGGGGGGATGCGCCGAAGTCGTTCGCGACGGTCAACCGGGGCGGCGTTCCGGCGGTCGCCATTTACGCCTCGGTGGCCTTCGGATTCATTGCGACGATCTTCAGCTATACGTCGAAGGACACCATTTTCCAGTTCCTGCTGAATTCGTCGGGTGCCGTCGCGCTGTTCGTGTGGCTGGTCATCTGCTTCTCGCAGCTGCGGATGCGGCGGGTCATCGAGCGGGAGTCCCCGGAGCGCCTGACGGTGCGGATGTGGCTGTATCCGTGGCTGACGTACGCGACGATCGGGCTGATCGTGTTCGTCGTGGGCTATATGTTCTACGCCCCGGACGGCCGGGAGCAGATGGTGCTGTCGGTGGTCGCGGCGGTCGTGGTGCTGGCCGTGGGGCTGGTGCTGGACCGGCGGCGGCCCCGGGAGACGGCCGAGGGCGCCGTCGCCGGGACGCGGCCCGCGGACCGGTAGAGCGCGTTACGGGCCCCGCCTCACCCTGTGGTGAGTGCGGGGCCCGTCGGCGTCTGCGCTGGGGTCAGCGGCGGTTGGCCAGCTTCCAGGCGGCCGGCAGGGCGCCCATGGCCAGCGCGGCCTTGAGGGCGTCGCCGAGCAGGAACGGGACGAGCCCGACGGCCACGGCCCGGCCGAAGGGCATGCCGGTGCTCAGGGCGAGGTAGGGGACGCCGACGCCGTAGATCAGGGCCGTACCGGCGGCCATGGTGGCGGCCGTGCGCAGGACCCCGCGGTCGCCGCCGCGACGGGCCAGGGCGCCCACGGCCGTGGCGGCGAGCAGCATGCCCAGGATGTAGCCGAAGGTGGCGCCGCCCGCGCCCGAGGCGCCGCCCGCGAACCACGGCAGGCCCGCCATGCCGGCCAGGGCGTACAGCGCGAGGGAGAGCAGGCCGCGGCCCGCGCCGAGCGAGGCGCCGACCAGGAGGGCGGCGAAGGTCTGGCCGGTGACCGGGACCGGGGAGCCGGGGACCGGGACGGCGATCTGCGCCGCGATGCCGGTGAGCGCGGCGCCGCCGACGACCAGCGCGGCGTCGCGGACGCGGGCGCGGGAGGCGGTGGCGGCGGGCAGCAGGTCGGCCAGGACCGCACCGGGACGGGGGAAGGCTGCAGTGCTCATCGGGGCTCCGCGGGGTGAGGGGGTGTGGGACAGGTGGGACGCGTCGACGTTAGCCGAGGCGGCCGGTGGCGATCATCGTGTGGCGGTGACAAAGCCGTACCGGCCCGCTTGGAGAGTTCTGCCCAACGCCCAGGATGGCCAGACCTGTTGGGGCGACGGCCGTCTTCGCAGGTCACGTGATGCTCATCACGGCCGCTGCCGCGGCGGGACGCCGGTTTTGTGGTAGCGCGCGGCGGGCGGGGAAACTGGGGCCCGCCCCGCAATGACCTGTGGGGTTCCACCAAAGCGGGCCGTCGCAGTATCCCTTCGACGCACCGCGCCCTTGCGAGAGTACGAGCCCATGCGCGACGCAACGACCCCTACGGGTACCGCACCGCTCGGTGCGGGTGCCGGCGAACGAGAGCCGCTGAACGGCGGGCTCAAGCAGCGCCATCTGACCATGCTGGGCCTGGGCGGGGTGATCGGCGCGGGGCTGTTCGTGGGCTCCGGCGCGGGGATCGCGGTGGCCGGGCCCGGGATCGTGCTGTCGTATCTGATCGCGGGCGCGCTGGCGATGCTGGTGATGCGGATGCTCGGGGAGATGTCGGCGGCGATGCCGGCCTCGGGCGCGTTCTCGGTGCATGCGGAGCGGGCGCTGGGGCGCTGGGCGGGCTTCAGCGTCGGCTGGCTGTACTGGTTTCTGCTGGTCGTGGTGCTCGCCGTGGAGGCGACCGGCGCGGCGGGGATCGCCAACGGGTGGGCGCCCGGCGTTCCGCAGTGGGCCTGGGTGCTGATCTTCATGGTCGTGTTCACGGCGGCCAACCTGGCGGCGGTGAAGAACTTCGGTGAGTTCGAGTTCTGGTTCGCGGCGCTGAAGGTCACGGCGATCGTGCTGTTCCTGGGCTTGAGTCTGCTGGCGGTGTTCGGGGTGCTGCCGGACACGGATCCGGTGGGCATGGCGAACCTCACGGGGCAGGGCGGTTTCCTGCCGCACGGCTGGTCCGGCGTCGTCTCCGGCGTGCTGGCCGTGGTGTTCGCCTTCGGCGGGCTGGAGGTCGTCACCATCGCGGCCGCCGAGTCGGACGACCCGGCGCGTGCGGTGGGGCGGGCGGTGCGCAGCGCGGTCTGGCGGATCCTCTTCTTCTACGTGGGCTCGATGCTGCTCATCGTGACGCTGCTGCCGTGGTCGGCGATGCGGCCGGGGACGAGTCCGTATGTGGCGGTGCTGGACGCCATCGGCGTGCCCGGAGCCGGGCAGATCATGAACATCGTCGTCTTCGTGGCGCTGCTGTCCGCCCTGAACGCCAATCTGTACGGGTCGTCGCGGATGGTGTTCTCGCTCGCCGAGCGGGGGGAGGCGCCGCGTGCGCTGCTGAAGGTGTCGGGGGGCGGGGTGCCGCGGCGGGCCGTGCTGGCCTCGGTCGCCTTCGGGTTCGTTTCCGTCCTGCTGAATCTGAAGTGGCCGGATTCGGTCTTCCTCTACATGCTCAATGCGGTGGGCGCGGTGCTGCTGTTCGTCTGGGGGCTGATCGCCGTCTCCCAGCTGCGGCTGCGTCCGCGTATCGAACGCGAGGCGCCCGGAGGGCTGACGCTGCGTATGTGGGGGTTCCCGTGGCTGACCTGGGTGGCGCTGGTGGCGATGGGCGGCGTGCTGGTGCTGATGCTGACCGACGCCGCGGCGCGGCCGCAGCTGCTGTGGTCGGCCGGAGCGACGGCGGCGGTGCTGGCCGTGGCCGGCGTGCGGGAGCTGCGGGCGCGGCGCGCGCGGGGCTGACGCCCGCGCGGGAGGCGGCGCGGTCGTCCCGGCGGCCCCGGAGAGCCGAGACGGGGGTCACTACAGGTGCCAACTGACGACGAAACGACCACGGTCGGTCACGATCTCGTCTGAATAGCGAACATTCGCTGCGCGACTGTTGCCCTGAGCGGACACCGGCACTCAAACTGAGCGCGTTTCACCGCAGGACCCCTGGAGTTGAGCCGTCGGCGGCCCCGGGAGAACGCAGTATCGCCCCGCTTCGCTCTCACATACTGGGACAGGTACGACATGAATCGGACACCCTCGTCCGCCACGCCGCTGCGCGAGCAGACCGACGCGGTCCAGGGCGCCGGCCAGGACGGCGGCCCCTCGCTGTCCAACGGCCTCAAGCAGCGCCACCTTTCGATGATCGCCCTGGGCGGCGTGATCGGCGCCGGCCTGTTCGTCGGCTCCCGCGAGGGCATCGCCGCCGCGGGCCCCTCGATCGTGCTGGCCTATGCGGTCTCCGGCGCGCTGGTCATGCTGATCATGCGGATGCTCGGCGAGATGGCCGCGGCCAATCCGGCCTCCGGCTCCTTCTCCGTGCACGCCGGGCGCTCCATAGGCCCGTGGGCCGGCTTCACGGCGGGCTGGATGTTCACCGCGCTGCTGTGTGTGGCGGTGGCCGCCGAGGCGCTGGGCGCCGCGGGCATCATGGTCCAGTGGTTCCCGGCCACCGAGCCGTGGATGTGGGTGCTGCTGTTCATGGCGATCTTCACCGCCACGAACCTGGCGGCGGTCAGCAACTTCGGTGAGTTCGAGTTCTGGTTCGCCGCGCTGAAGGTCGTCGCGATCGCCGTCTTCCTGATCCTGGGTCTGCTCGCCATCTTCGGCGTGCTGCCGGGAACCGAGGCGCCGGGCACCGCGCATCTGACCGGTGACGGCGGGTTCCTGCCGCATGGCGCGGACGGCCTGATGGTCGGCCTGCTGGCCTCGGTGTTCGCGTACGGCGGGCTGGAGACGGTGACCATCGCGGCGGCCGAGTCCAAGGACCCGGTGCGCGGGGTCGCCAGCGCGGTGCGCACCGCGATGTGGCGGATCGCCCTCTTCTACGTCGGCTCGATGGCCATCATCGTCACGGTCATCCCCTGGAGCGCCCCTTCGATCGCCAAGAGCGGTCCCTACGTCGCCGTCCTGGACTACCTCGAGATCCCGGCGGCCGGCCAGATCATGAACGTCGTCATCCTGGTCGCGCTGCTCTCCGCGGTGAACGCCAACCTCTACGGCTCCTCCCGGATGGCGTACTCGCTCATCTCCCGCGGTCAGGGCCCGGCCTTCCTCGGCAAGGTCAGCGGCGGCGTGCCGCGCCGCGCCGTGCTGATGTGCTCCGCCTTCGGGTTCCTCGCGGTCCTCTTCAGCTTCCTGTGGCCCGACACGCTCTTCAAGTGGCTGCTGAACATGGTCGGCGCGGCCGTCCTGGTGGTGTGGGCCTTCATCGCGGTGGCGCAGCTGCGGATGCGGCGCCAGCTGGAGCGCGAGGCGCCGGAGAAGCTCGTGGTGAAGATGTGGGCCTTCCCGGCCCTGACGATCGTGGCGCTGGTGGGCATCGTCGGCGTACTGCTGCTGATGCTGCGGGACGAGAACCAGCGCATCCAGCTGCTGTTCACCGGCGGCTTCGGTGTGGTGCTGGCCGTGATCGGGCTGGTGCGGCAGCGGACGGCCGCCAGGAGCGCGAAGTAGCGCGCCGGCGGACACCCCTGTGAGGCGGGGCGGGATCTCCTACGGAGGTCCCGCCCCGCCTCCGTCTTTGGGACCAGGCCGGTCCCCGCACCCGGCCCGTGATCACTCCTGCTGCTAGCGTGCTGTTGCACATCACTTGCAACTACTGCATTAACGCAGCTTGGAGGCGGGATCGGCATGGCGACCTACACACTTCCGGAACTCCCCTACGACTACGCGGCGCTGGCCCCGGTCATCAGCCCCGAGATCATCGAGCTGCACCACGACAAGCACCACGCGGCGTATGTGAAGGGCGCCAACGACACGCTCGAGCAGCTTGCCGAGGCGCGCGACAAGGAAGCCTGGGGCAACATCAACGGCCTGGAGAAGAACCTCGCGTTCCATCTCTCCGGGCACATCCTGCACAGCATCTACTGGCACAACATGACCGGCGACGGCGGCGGCGAGCCGGACGAGAAGGACGGCGTGGGCGAGCTGGCCGATGCCCTCGCGGAGAGCTTCGGCTCGTACGCCGGGTTCAAGGCGCAGCTGACCAAGGCCGCGGCCACCACCCAGGGTTCCGGCTGGGGCGTGCTCGCCTACGAGCCGGTGACCGGGCGGCTGATCGTGGAGCAGATCTACGACCACCAGGGCAACGTCGGCCAGGGCTCGGTGCCGATCCTGGTCTTCGACGCCTGGGAGCACGCCTTCTACCTCCAGTACAAGAACCAGAAGGTCGACTTCATCGAGGCGATGTGGCAGGTCGTCAACTGGCAGGACGTGGCCAAGCGGTACGCGTCCGCGAAGCAGCGCGCGAACAACCTGCTGCTGGCGCCGTGACGGCCTAGCGGCCACCGGTCGTCCTGCCTCGTGATCGTCTTCTCAACCTTCACCCGGCAGGCGGAATGAGCGAAGCCCCCGCGAGGACAGGACTCGCGGGGGCTTCGTGTGGCCTGCCTCAGTCGAAGATCGGCCCCTGCGTCCGGGTCCGCTTGATCTCGTAGAAGCCGGGGATGGACGCCACCATCAGCGTGCCGTCCCAGAGCTTGGCGGCCTCCTCGCCCTTGGGGGCGGGGGTGACGACCGGGCCGAAGAAGGCGATCTGGTCGCCGTCGGAGCCGGGGACGGCGATGACAGGGGTGCCGACCTCCTGGCCGACGAGGTCGATGCCCGCTTTGTGGGAGGCGCGCAGCTGCGCGTCGTAGGTGTCCTTGTCGGCGTACTCGATCAGGTCGGCGGGCAGGCCGGCGTCCTCGAGGGCGGCCGCGAGGGACTCGCGGGTGATCCCCTCGCCCGCGTTGTGGAAGCGGGTGCCGAGCGCGGTGTAGAGCTTGCCGACGACCTCGTCGCCGTGCAGCTGCTGTGCGGCGATCACCACCCGGACCGGCCCCCAGGCCTTGCCGCCGGGGCGCATGTTCTCCGCGTACTCCTCGGGCAGCTCGTCCAGCCTGTTCTCGTTGAGAACGGCCAGGCTCATCACATGCCAGCGCACCTCGACCGGGCGCACCTTCTCCACCTCCAGCATCCAGCGGGAGGTCATCCACGCCCACGGGCACAGCGGGTCGAACCAGAAGTCTGCGGGCGTCTTCTCGGTCTGGGACACGGGATCTCCTCTTGCGAAGCTGTGCGGCGGTGTTCCGGGGACTTGCGCACGGTTCAACAACCCCGCACCGTGCCATGATTCCCAGTGTTCGATATTCGAGACGAGGACGAGGGAGTCACGTCGTGCCAGGTGAAAATCTGTCCCGGGACGAGGCCCGCACACGGGGCCAGCTGCTGAGTGTCGACGGGTACGACGTGGCGCTGGATGTCCGCTCAGCGGTGCAGCGCGGCGAGGCCGCCGCCACCTTCCGCTCCCGGACGACCCTCCGCTTCCGCTGCGCCGAGCCCGGCGCGGCGACGTTCGCGGATCTGATCGCCCCCTCCGTCACCTCCGTCACCCTCAACGGCCGCGAACTGGACCCGGCCGCGGTCTTCGACGGCACCCGGATCGCGCTCGAGGACCTGGCCGCCGAGAACACCCTGGTCGTCGATGCGCAGTGCGCCTACAGCCGCACCGGCGAGGGGCTGCACCGGTTCGTCGACCCCGAGGACGGCGAGGTCTACCTCTATACGCAGTACGAGCCGGCCGACGCCCGCCGGGTCTTCGCGAACTTCGAACAGCCGGACCTGAAAGCCCCGTTCAGCTTCGAGGTGACCGCCCCCGAGGGATGGGTGGTGCTCAGCAACGGCGCCGAGGAGGGCGAGCCCCGGGAAGGCCGCCACCGGTTCGCGACGACCCGGCCGATCTCGACGTACATCACGGCCGTGATCGCCGGCCCGTACCACTACGTCGCCGACAGCTACCGCCGCACCTTCGAGGACGGCAGCGAGCTGGAGATCCCGCTGGGCGCGCTGTGCCGCAAGGGACTGGCGCGGCATTTCGACGCGGACGACGTCTTCACCGTCACCAAGCAGGGCCTGGACTTCTTCCACGACCACTTCGACTACCCGTACCCGTTCGGGAAGTACGACCAGGCCTTCGTGCCGGAGTACAACCTCGGCGCGATGGAGAACCCGGGGTGCGTGACCTTCCGGGAGGAATTCATTTTCCGGGGGAAGGTGACCGAGGCGGCATACGAGGGCCGGGCGAACGTCATCCTGCACGAGATGGCGCACATGTGGTTCGGCGACCTGGTGACCATGCAGTGGTGGGACGACCTGTGGCTCAAGGAGTCCTTCGCGGACTTCATGGGGGCGTTCTCGCTGGTGGAGGCCACCCGCTTCGAGAACGGCTGGATCACCTTCGCCAACCGGCGCAAGTCGTGGGCCTATCGCGCCGATCAGCTGCCGTCCACCCATCCGGTCACCGCGGACATCCGTGACCTGGAGGACGCCAAGCTGAACTTCGACGGCATCACGTACGCCAAGGGCGCCTCGGTGCTCAAGCAGCTGGTGGCGTATGCGGGGCAGGAGGCGTTCCTCGAGGGCGCGCGGCGCTACTTCAAGCGGCATGCCTACGGCAACACCCGGCTGGCGGATCTGCTGGCGGTGCTGGAGGAGACCTCGGGGCGGGACATGGCCGCCTGGTCCCGGGAGTGGCTGGAGACGGCGGGGGTCAACTCCCTCACCCCTCAGGCCACTTACGACGCCCAGGGCCGGATCACGGAGCTGAGCATCTTCCAGGAGGCCCCGGAGTCGCACCCGCAGCTGCGGCCGCACCGGGTCGCGGTGGGCCTGTACCGGCGGCGGGACGACGACGGCGCGCTGGTGCGCTACGCCCGCACCGAGGTGGATGTCGCCGGGCCCCGTACGGCCGTCACGGAGCTGGCCGGGGCCGAGCGTCCCGAGCTGATCCTGGTCAACGACGACGATCTGACGTACTGCAAGATCCGGTTCGACGCGGACTCGCTGGCCACCCTGCGGGCCCGGCTCGGCGACCTCGTCGACCCGCTGGCACGGGCCCTGTGCTGGGCCGCGCTGTGGGGCCTGACCCGCGACGGCCTGATGCCGGCCCGCGACTATCTGGACCTGGTGCTGCGCTTCGCGGGCCAGGAGACCGAGATCGGCGTGCTGCAGTCGCTGCACGCCCAGGCCCGTGCGGCGCTGGAGCTCTACTCCGCTCCCGAGCGCCGCGAAATCGCCGCCCGGGAGCTGGCCGAGGGCGCGCTGCGCGAGCTGCGGCTCGCCGGGCCGGGCAGCGGGCATCAGCTGGCTTGGGCCCGGCACTTCGCGTCGATCGCCTCCAGCCCCGCCGATCTCCAGCTGCTGCGCGGCCTGCTGGACGGCACGGCGAAGATCGACGGCCTGGAGGTGGACCAGGAGCTGCGCTGGACGTTCCTGGAGCCGCTGGCCTCGCACGGCGCCGCGGACGAGGCCGTCATCGACGCCGAGCTGGCCCGCGACGACACCGCCTCGGGCAAGCGCCACCAGATCCGCTGCCTGGCCGCCCGGCCGTCCGCCGAGGTCAAGGCGCGGGCGTGGGCCGATGTCGTCGGCTCCGACGCCCTGTCGAACGCCCTGGTGGAGGCCACCATCAGCGGGTTCGCGCAGTTCGGGCAGCGGGAGCTGCTGGCGCCGTACGCGCCGCGCTACTTCGAGGCGATCGAGCGGGTGTGGCGGGAGCGGTCCATCGAGATCGCGATGTCGGTGGTGCGGGGGCTGTTCCCGTCCTGGCTGGTGGCGCGGTCCACGCTGGACGCCGTGGACGCCTGGCTGGCCGGGCACGCGGATGCGGCGCCGGCGCTGCGCCGGATCGTCTCCGAGGAGCGGGACGATCTTGCCCGGGCGCTGCGTGCACAGGCTTGTGACGAGGCGGCCGGCCCGAAGCCGTAACCCCCGCCCCGACCAGCCCTTCTCGGCAGTCGAACGCCCGTACTTTAGGACAGGGTTGTCCGGTTTGTGGTACGGGCGTGTAACAGCGGTTAGCGGGCGGAGCGGGTGCGGGAATGGCCGGGTCATGAACCACGACACCCCGCTCTCCCCGCTCCCCCTCCGCCACCTCACCGACGCCCGGTGCCGGGTGCTGACCGCCCCTCAGCTGCGCGAGCACGGCGTGCTGCCCGCGGAGACCACCGAACGGTGCCGGCCCGGCGGCCCCTGGCAGCAGATCCTGCCCGGGGTGTATCTGCTGCACCCGGGACCGCCCACCAGCGAGGAACGGCTGCACGCGGTGCTGCTGTACGCCCGCCACCGGGCGCCGACCGTGCCCCGCCAGGGCGGCGGACAGCCCGACGCCCCGGCCGCGATGATCACCGGGCTGGCGGCGCTCGCCCTGCACGGGTTCACCACCGCTCCCCCGCTGCTCGCCCTCGACCGCATCGAGGTGCTGGTCGCCCGCACCCGGCGGCTGCGCTCGACCGGCTTCGCCCGGATCGTCCGGGCGGTGGAGATGCCGGTGCCGCTGGACGTCACCGGTGTCCCGACCGCGCCGGTCCCGCGCGCGCTCGCGGACGCGGTCGCCGAGCTCACCGACGCGTTCTCGGTGCGCCGGCTGCTGACCGAGGCGGTACGCGGCGGGCACTGTGAAACGGCCGCCCTGGTGCGGGAGCTCGGCCGGGCGCGGCTGCTGACCCGGCCGCATGTGGTGGACGCGGTGGACACCCTGATGGCCGAGGGCCGGGCGCTGGCCGAGCAGCGGCTGTACGCCATGGTGCACAACCACGGCCTGCCCGACCCGCTCTGGAACGTCGATCTGCGGCTGCCGGGCGGGCCCCACCTGGGCGGCGTGGACGCGTACTGGCCGGAGCACTCGGTGGCCTTGGAGATCGACACCCGCGCCCCGCGCCCCGACGAGGACCCGCTGCACGCTCCGTACGACCACAAGCGCGAGCACCTGGAGCGGCTGGGCATCACGGTGGTGCGCTGCCTGCCGCGCGCCCTGCGCGACGCCCCCGGCCAGCAGGCCACGGTGGTGCGCACGGCCCTGATGGCGGCCGTCGACCGGGAGCCGAGCGCGTATGTGGTGGTGCTGCCCCGTTGACGGGTTCCCGGCCGGCCTCTCACCGCACCCCGCAACGGCTCCTGCCCCGGTCCACCGCGCCGTACGGTGCTAGGAGCGCCTCAGGAGCAGCTCGACGTTGCGGTCCCGGGCCGTGCCCGCCAGGTCCGTACGGGCCTCGGGCGCGTTGAACGACAGCTCCCGGTAGAGGGCCGCCAGCCCCGTCTGGGAGAGGTCGGTGAAGTCCGTACGGTGCGGGGCCGCCGACTCGACCAGGGTCGTGAACAGCGACAGCGTGCCGTCGTGGTTGTCCACCAGCTCGATGACCCGGGCCAGCTGCGGGAAGTCGATGTGCGAGGCGGTGGATATCTCCCAGAAGCTGCCGTGCGGGGTGATGTCGTTCTTGTGGCTGTGGCCGTTGATCCAGCCGACGACGCCGGGGTGGGCGGCCAGCAGCTCGACCAGCTCCGCACCGCCGTGCCGCTGCTCGTGCGGCCGGGCCGGGTCGGGACGGGTGTTGTTCATGGTCTTGCCGGTGTGGTGGCTGAAGACCAGGACGTGGCGGCCCTCGCCCTTCTCCTCCTCCGTCAGCACCCGCTTGAGCCAGCGGAGCTGGCCGTCGCCGATCGAGCCGGTGTAGTGCCCGCCGGGGTCGGTGGTGTCCAGGCTGATGCCCAGGACGTGGTCGGAGACGGGGAAGGTGTAGTAGAGCCGGTCCTCGGCGAGATGGGCGGCGGTGTAGCCGTGGCCGTGCGGGCCGGGGCCGGTGCGGGCCGGGTCGAGGTGGGCCTTGAGGTACTCGGCGCGGGTGAAGGGGGCGCGCCGCTCGTCGGGGGTGACCGGGCGGGCCTTCCTGGCATGCGCCTTCAGCAGCCGCTTGAAGTCCTCCCCCTTGGGGTCGAGGTCGTTCTTCACCGCCTTCCACACCTTCGCGGCCTCGGCGGCGGGCAGCGTCTCCAGCTTGCGGCCGCCGGTGGCTATCTCGCGCCAGAAGGGGTCGCCCGGTGCATAGCAGCCGCCGGGCAGCGAGTCGTGGTTGCCGACCGTGGAGTACCAGGGAAGGCGCAGGCCCGGGCTGTTGACCGTGCGGATCGCGGCGTCGAGGAACCCCTCCAGCCGCGGGAACCCGAGCTTCTTGTCGGCGTCGCGCAGGGCGCTGTCCGGCTGCCAGTACAGCGTCAGCCCGCTGTCCTGGACGCCCTCGTAGCGGCGCGGGTTCCCGGAGTTCGGGGTGATCCGGCCGCCGCTCATGGCCGTCAGGAACCACTCCAGCTCCAGCTTGGAGTTGTTGTCGGTGTTGTCCCCGGTGGTCATCACGAAGGACAGCGGGGCGCCGGTGGCGGGACCGCCCGGCAGCGCGTTGACCCGCTCGATCAGCGAGATCACCCCGGCGACGGAGAGCGCCTCCTGCGGCCGCCAGGCGCTCGCGGTCTCGGCGCGAAGGTACTCGTAGCGCAGCGGGCTCTGGACGTCGACCAGATGCAGGTCGGTGAACTGGACGAAGGACGCCAGCGCGGTACGCCGCTTGTCGCGCCCGCCGTGGGCGCCGGCCAGCTCGGCGCGGACGACCCGGTCCCAGGCGGGGCCGTCGGCGAGGCGGCGGTAGCCGGAGGTGCCGCGCGGGGTGGCGACGCCGCCGAGGGTGGTGCCCCGGGTGTACGGCAGGTGCGGGACGGCGGGGGCGTCGACCGGGACGGGTGCGGCGGGGGCCGGGCCCGGGGCGACGGTGGCGGCCGCGGCGGGCCGGTCGCCGCCCGGGCCGAGGGTGAGCCCGAGCCCGGTGGCGGCGCCGAGGGCACCGGTGGCGGCCAGGAAGGTACGGCGGTCGAGAGTGGCGGCGGCGGACCGTATACGGGACATGCGCGGACTCCCCGAGTGCGAACGCGAAGGCGGCCGGGCAGCACAACTGCCCTGTCACCTGGGATCGTTGGCATCGGGGATGACCTGCGAGTGAACGGCACCGCAACGCCGTTTGCCCATCACCGCACAGGGATCACGGCGCAATCGGACGGCCATCGTCCGCTGCCCCCGGGGGCGGGCGGCGGTCACCGGCCGTTCATCTGGCGGGGTAGCGGCCGGCGCCCCGGGAGAGGCGCGCGCCCGCCGCCCGCGCCCCGGACGCTCCGGCTCCGCCGCCCGTGCCGCACTCCGGGATCACAGGTGAACCGGACGGGAGCCGGAGTGAAGCCGGACGGGAATCAGGTGATAATCAGGAGGATCATCCCGCCGATCCCGATTTATTCCGGATGCCCCGTGTGCCCCGTCCGGTCCCCTCGACAGTGCTCCACGGAATGGAACGGATTGGACAAGGCGACGGGTGTCACACACATGATGGGAGCACTACTGAGCAGGTGTTCCCAGCAGACATCTCCATCAGGTCGGAAAGAAGGAGTCCCATGAGGATCGGAATCGTCGGAGCCACCGGACAGGTCGGCGGCGTGATGCGGGGCATTCTCGCCGAGCGGAACTTCCCGGTCGAGCAGCTGCGCCTGTTCGCTTCGGCCCGGTCCGCGGGACGCACGCTGCCCTGGCAGGACACCGAGATCACGATCGAGGACGCGGCCACCGCCGACTACTCGGGCCTGGACATCGTGCTCTTCTCCGCCGGTGGCGCCACCTCCAAGGCGCTCGCGGAGAAGGTCGCCGACGCCGGCCCGGTAGTGATCGACAACTCCTCGGCCTGGCGCCGTGACCCCGAGGTCCCGCTCGTCGTCGCCGAGGTGAACCCGCAGGCGATCACGGACCGTCCCAAGGGCATCATCGCCAACCCGAACTGCACGACGATGGCCGCGATGCCGGTGCTGCGTCCGCTGCACGACGAGGCCGGCCTGGTCGCGCTGGTCGTCGCCACCTACCAGGCGGTGTCCGGCAGCGGACTGGCCGGTGTGGCGGAGCTGGACGGGCAGGCCCGCAAGGTCATCGACCAGGACGCCACCAAGCTGGTGCACGACGGCGCCGCGGTGGAGTTCCCCCAGCCCGACACCTACGTCGCCCCGATCGCCTTCAATGTGCTGCCGATGGCCGGCTCCCTCGTCGACGACGGTCTGAACGAGACCGACGAGGAGCAGAAGCTCCGCAACGAGAGCCGCAAGATCCTGGAGATCCCGGACCTGAAGGTGTCCGGCACCTGCGTCCGGGTCCCCGTCTTCACCGGCCACTCCCTCCAGGTCAACGCCCGCTTCGCGCGTCCGCTGAGCCCCGCCCGCGCCCAGGAGCTGCTGGCCGGCGCCCCCGGCGTCACCCTCTCCGACGTGCCGACCCCGCTCGAGGCGGCCGGCCAGGACGCGTCCTTCGTGGGCCGCATCCGCCCGGACGAGACCGCCGAGAACGGCCTGTCGCTGTTCGTCTCCAACGACAACCTCCGCAAGGGCGCGGCGCTGAACGCCGTCCAGATCGCGGAGCTGGTCGCCGCGGAGCTGCGCGGCTGAGCCGTCTTTGCGGCTGACCGCCGCCCGCCACGGTGCCCGTACGGAGTCCTCGTACGGGCACCGCCGTTTTCCGGGCCCGTCTCAGGGGCGCCGCACCTCGAACTGGAAGCAGCCGTACTCGACCGCGCGGACGTGCACCAGCGCCACCTCCGGGTCGGCGAACGCCTCGTCGATGACGGCGTCGAACTTCTTGTGCGCTTCCTGCGGGATCTCGAAGAACCGCCCGTCGGCGATCTCCCCCCGGGCGTTGTAGCTGCGGACCGTGCGCAGCGCGCCCACCTCCGCGAACGGGTACCCACTCGCGGCGGCGTCCGGCCCGGCGCACTCCTCTGCGTGGATGAACACCGGCCCGAGCTCCTCGTACGCCCCGGGGTCGGCCCCGGTGGCCGCCGCCCAGCGCCGCAGCGGGGCGTACGCGACCAGCGCGACCCGCTCGCCGGGCTCGATGCTCCGCAGACAGCAGCGCAGCGGAGCGCCGACGCAGTCCAGGGGAACGCAGTCCTCACGGGCGGTGAAGGGCTGGAGCGGACGGCCGGCGTCGTCGGTGTCCTGGAGTTCTTTGAGGACGGCCGGGGGGATGGGGACGGGCGTGTAGCGGGGGATGTGCTTGATCATGTATCCAGCCTGAGGCTTCGGCCCGCCCGGCGCTGGCGGGATTCGGACGGCACGATCGGCCACTGCCGGGCAGCGCCGGATGCCGGCGCAGCGCCACGGGAGATGTCGCCACGCCTCGGCGGTCGGCCCGTGCCGGGTGGCCATGGGGCCGCCACCTCAAATACCACCCCTCATCCCTCCAGGTGAGCGTGGAAGGATGGCCGAAGAGTCCGATGCGATGACGAATGCGAAGGAGATGGCCGGGTGCCTGGCACGAATCTGACCCGCGACGAGGCGCAGCAGCGGGCGCAGCTGCTGAGCGTGGAGGCGTACGAGATCGATCTCGACCTCTCCGGTGCGCAAGAGGGAGGCACGTACCGGTCCGTGACGACGGTGCGCTTCGAGGCGGCCGAGGCGGGCGCGGAGACGTTCATCGATCTGGTGGCGCCCGCCGTGCACGAGGTCGTGCTCAACGGCGAAGCGCTCGATGCGGCCGAGGTGTTCAAGGACTCGCGGATCGCGCTGGCGGGACTGCGGGCCGGCCGTAACGAACTGACGGTCACGGCGGAGTGCGCGTACACCAACACCGGCGAGGGGCTGCACCGGTTCGTCGACCCGGTGGACCAGCAGGCCTATCTCTACACGCAGTTCGAGGTGCCGGACGCGCGCCGGGTGTTCGCCTCGTTCGAGCAGCCCGATCTGAAGGCGACGTTCCAGTTCACCGTGAAGGCGCCCGTGGGGTGGACGGTGATCTCCAACTCGCCGACGCCGGAGCCGGGCGGCGCCGACGGGACCGTGTGGCGCTTCGAGCCGACGCCGCGGATCTCCACGTACATCACGGCGCTGATCGCCGGGCCGTACCACAGCGTGCACAGCACGTACGAGGAGGACGGGCGGTCGGTGCCGCTGGGCATCTACTGCCGTCCGTCGCTGGCCGAGCACCTGGATGCGGAGGCGATCTTCGAGGTCACCCGGCAGGGCTTCGCGTGGTTCCAGGAGAAGTTCGACTACGCCTACCCGTTCGCGAAGTACGACCAGCTCTTCGTGCCGGAGTTCAACGCCGGCGCGATGGAGAACGCGGGCGCGGTGACCATCCGCGACCAGTACGTCTTCCGCTCGAAGGTGACGGACGCGGCGTACGAGGTGCGGGCGGAGACGATCCTGCACGAGCTGGCGCACATGTGGTTCGGCGACCTGGTCACCATGGAGTGGTGGAACGACCTGTGGCTGAACGAGTCGTTCGCCACCTACACCTCGATCGCCTGCCAGGCCTATGCGCCGGGCTCGAAGTGGCCGCACTCGTGGACGACGTTCGCCAACTCCATGAAGACCTGGGCGTACCGGCAGGACCAGCTGCCGTCCACCCACCCGATCATGGCCGAGATCCGCGACCTCGACGACGTACTGGTCAACTTCGACGGCATCACGTACGCCAAGGGGGCCTCGGTCCTCAAGCAGCTGGTGGCGTACGTCGGCATGGACGAGTTCTTCCAGGGCGTGCAGGCCTATTTCAAGGCGCATGCGTACGGCAACACCCGGCTGAGCGACCTGCTGGGCGCGCTGGAGAAGACCTCCGGCCGCGACCTGAAGACCTGGTCGAAGAAGTGGCTGGAGACGGCGGGGATCAACATCCTGCGGCCGGAGATCGAGGTGGCTGCCGACGGTGCCGTCACCTCGTTCGCGGTGCGGCAGGAGGCCCCGGCGCTGCCGGCCGGCGCGAAGGGCGAGCCCGTACTGCGGCCGCACCGGATCGCGATCGGCTGCTACGACCTCGAGGACGGCAAGCTCGTCCGCACCAGCCGGATCGAGCTGGACGTCGACGGTGAGCTGACCGAGGTGCCGCAGTTGGTGGGCGCGGCGCGGCCGGCCGTCGTCCTCCTCAACGACGACGACCTGTCGTACGCCAAGGTCCGCCTGGACGAGGAGTCGCTGCGGGTCGTCACCGAGCACCTCGGCGACTTCACCGAGTCGCTGCCGCGCGCGCTGTCGTGGGCGTCGGCATGGGACATGACGCGGGACGCCGAACTGCCCACCCGCGACTATCTGGCGCTGGTGATGTCCGGCATCGGCAAGGAGTCGGACATCGGCGTCGTCCAGTCGCTGCACCGTCAGGTGAAGCTGGCGCTGGACCTGTACGCGGCCCCCGCCTGGCGCGAGACGGGCCTGGCGAGCTGGACCGAGTTCGCCCTGGAGCAGCTGAAGTCCGCCGCGCCCGGCAGCGACCACCAGCTGGCCTGGGCCCGCGCGTTCGCCGCCTCGGCCCGTACGAGCGACCAGCTCGGCCTGCTGGAGGGCCTGCTGGACGGCACCGACACGGTGGCGGGGCTGGCGGTGGACACCGAGCTGCGGTGGTCGCTGCTGCAGCGGCTGGCGGCCACCGGGCGCGCGGACGACAAGGCCATCGCGGCGGAGCTGGAGCGGGACAAGACCTCGGCGGGCGAGCGGCATGCGGCCACGGCCCGCGCGGCCCGGCCCACGGCGGAGGCCAAGACGGAGGCCTGGGCCTCGGTGGTGGAGTCCGACACGCTCCCCAATGCCGTCCAGGAGGCCGTCATCGGCGGCTTCGTCCAGACCGATCAGCGGGAGCTGCTGGCGCCCTACACCGCGAAGTACTTCGACGCGGTGAAGAGCGTGTGGGACGCGCGCAGCCACGAGATGGCGCAGCAGATCGCGGTCGGGCTCTACCCGGCGCTCCAGGTCTCCCAGGAGACCCTGGACGCCACGGACGCCTGGCTGGCCTCGGCCGCGCCGACCCCGGCCCTGCGCCGCCTGGTGACCGAGTCCCGCTCGGGCATCGAGCGGGCCCTGAAGGCGCAGGCGGCGGACGCGGCCGCCTGATCGTCCCGCATCGGGGTTTCCGCCGTCACGGAGACCGCCGGCTCCGGCCGTGCGGTGCTCTCCGTGGCGGCGGAATGTCTTTTCCCGGCGGTGGGCGGAGACCGCATGCGCGGGGCGCGCGTGGGAACGCCCGGCGGACGGGCGCCAGTTGCGTTGCCGTCTGCCGGGCGTGTCGGGGGTCCCCCTGCTCCTCGGGCGCCCGGGGGAGGGTGTTCGCCGGGCCCCGTCCCCTCCGCGGGGCCCGGCGAAAGCGGGTGCGGCTCAGCCGTTGAGCTCGTCGAAGCGGCGGCCGAGTCCGGCCCGGCCGGCTTCGGTGAGGGTGCCGTGGACGCGCATCCGGGCGAGGCCGCCGTCGGGGAAGACGTCGAGCCGTACATGGGTGGCGGTGACGGTCTCGGGCAGCTTGAAGCGGTGCGGGGTGTCCGGCTGGAGCTTCGTCTTCGGCAGGATCTCGAACCACGAGGACGCGTCGGCGGGGTCGCCGTTGCAGCCGCTCAGGGCCGCCCAGCCGGCCGAGTTGCCCTTCAGATACGCGGTGTCGATCTCGACGGCGCGGATCTCGCCCTGCGCGGCGAGACGGAAGCGGACCCAGTCGTTGGTGCCCTTGACCCGGCGGCGGCGGTTCTCCCAGCCGTCGTCCATCTTGCGGGAGAGGTCGGGCTGGATGATCTGAGTGGGCGAGGAGTAGAAGCGGTCGGAGGCGTCCTCGACGGTGCCGCCGTGCATGACGGAGGCCAGGTCGAGGGTGCCGAGCACGTCCAGCCACTCCGGGTCCGGTACGACCTCGCCGTAGACCCTCAGGCGGGCTATGCCGCCGTCGGGGTGCTGCTTGAGCCGCAGGTGGGTGAAGCGGCGCTCGGCGGTGACCTCGAAGCCGTTGGCGGCGTGGCCGCGGACGGGAGTGCGCGGGACCAGCTCCTCCCACTTCACACCGTCGGCCAGGAGGTCGTCGGGGCTGGGGCTGCCGGGCAGCGACGTCGCCTCGACGGTGACCTGCTGGGGGTAGTTGCCGCGGAAGTGGGCGGTGTCGACGATGACGCCGCGGATCACGCCGGGGGCGGCGAGGCGGATCAGCGCCCAGTCGTGCTCGTCGTCGGTCGGGAAGGGGTGGTCGCCGTCGGCGCCGCGGCGGCGCCGGGTCTCCCAGCCGTCCATGATCTTGCCCTTGTGGCCGAAGTGCTCGGGGTCGAAGACCGCCGGATCCGGCTTCAGCAGGTTCTCGCGCTCGGCGAAGAACTCGTCGTTCGCGGCGATGACCCCGGCACCGAAGCGGCGGTCGGCGAGGTCGACCAGCGAGGTGAAGGGGAAGTCCCCGCCGCGGTAGTCGGCGTAGGGGTCGCCGCCGCCGTACGGGTCGGCGTCGTTGGCGTGCGGATCGGTGGAGTCGGCGGCCGGGGTGGCGGTCATCGTTGCCCTTCGGTGGGGAGGGGGTGCGCGGACCGCTCCACGGTCGCAGAGCCGGAACCCCCAGGTCCATCGAAAGTTCTTGAGGATTGTCTTCAGCAGGACTGAACGGTTCAGGGGTTTCGAAGGGCCGCGCGGCTTCCGGGCGGGAACGCTTCGGGGGATTCAGGAAGGGTGGCGGGTGGCCTCGCCCGGCGCCTGGGCGGCCGCGGCCTGGCGGAGGGCGGCCAGCACCCGGGCGAGCCCCGGCGCCCCTTCCGAGCCCCGCCGGGCGGCCGCCACCACATGGCGGCGCGGCTGGTCCGCGTGCAGCACCCGCAGCGCGACGCCGGTGCCGCCCCGCTCGCCGCGGGAACCGGGCCCGCCCGCCATCGCCATCCGGGGCACCAGCGCCACCCCCATCCCCGCCGCGACCATCGCCAGGATCGCCCCCCAGTCCGCGGCGGCATGCGCCTGCTCGGGCACGAACCCGGCGCTCTCGCACGCGGTGAGGGTGATCTGCGACCAGGGGCCGCTGCTGCCGAAGATCCAGGGCTCGTTCGCCAGATCCGCCAGCCGCAGCCCCGGTTCGGCGGCCAGCGGATGACCGGCCGGCAGCGCCACGTCCAGCGGATCGGCCAGCAGCGAGACCCGGCTGAACCTGGGGTCGCGCGGGGTGGGCGCGTGCGCGGCCAGCGACAGCGCGAGATCGACGCTCCCCTCGGCGAGCAGCTCGTAGGCGGCCTCGGCCTCCGCCTCCCGTACGACCACGGACAGGCCCGGATGCGTACGGCGCAGCTCCTGCACGGCGGGCACCACCAGCGCGGGGACGGCCGTGGAGAACGCGCCGACCCGCACCTGCCCGGCCTCGCCCCGGAGGTAGCCCAGGAGTTCCGCGTCCGCCCGCTCGAGCTGGGCGAAGACGGCCTCCGCGTGGCGCAGCACCAGCTGCGCGGCGTCGGTCAGCCGCACCCGCCGCCCGTGCGCCTCCAGGAGCGTGACCCCGAGCTGCTTGGCGAGGCCGGTGAGCTGCTGCGAGACCGCCGAGGGCGTCATGTGCAACGCCTCGGCGGTCGCGGTGACCGTGCCCAGCTCTTGGAGTGTGCGCAGGATACGCAGCTTTTTGATGTCCCAGTCGGCCATGCGGGCAGCGTATGCGTACCCGGTCAGCGCCTGCTCCCGGCGCCGAGCGCGACCCCCGCGACGATCAGGATCATGCAGACCGCCTGGACGGCGCCGACCGCCTCGCCGAGCGCCACGAAGGACAGCAGCGCGACGCAGACCGGCTGGAGGTAGTAGACGACCCCGGCGCGCGTGGCACCCACCAGGGCGATGGCCCGGTTCCAGGTGAAGTAGGCGACGGCGGAGGAGAAGATCCCGATGTACAGGAGCGGGCCGACGGTCCCGGCGGTGGGCTCGAAGCCGCCCTGGAGGGCGAGGCTGACGCCGTACGCGGGGGCCAGCATCGCCGCCCCCAGGGCGAAGGTCATGAACAGGAACGGCAGGCCGCCGATCCCCTCGGGGCGGCGGCGCAGCAGCGCGCTGTAGCCGGCGAAGGTGGCGGTGGCGGCCACCATCCACAGGTCCCCGGGGGCGAAGTCCAGCCGCAGTACGGCGGCCGGTGAGCCCTTGCCGACCAGGGTCACCACGCCCGCCAGGGCGAGCGCCATGCCGGCGATCCGCCGTGCGCCGAGCTTCTCGCCGCCCCGGGCGAACAGGGCGATCATGGCCGGTGAGGCGGCCGCGATCATGGCCATGTTGGTGGCGGAAGTGCTGCGCCCCGCCTGGTAGATGAGGGTGTTGAAGAGGGTGACGCCGAGCAGCGCGGCCAGCGCCAGGAATCCGAGGTGCCGGCGGATGGCCGGCCACTGGCGGCGGACCTGGGGCAGGGCGAGCGGGGCGACCGCGAGCAGCGCGATGATCCAGCGCCAGAAGGCGGTCTGGACGGGCGGCACGGTGTCGTGCAGGGCGCGGGCGATGACGAAGTTGCCGGACCAGATGACGGTCGCCGCCAGGGCGAGCGCCAGGCCCTGCGCGGACGGCGGCCGGCCTTCTTGCATCGCTGCGGTGCGGTGGGCGCGGACCCTCTCCAGGACTGCCACGGTTTCCTCTCCCTCGGTGGTGTGCGGGATCCACCGTGGCAGCCCATCAAGCATTAGGTCCAGCGAATAATTCCGCCCTATTCATTCAGTTCAACTGAACGATCGCCGGTCCGGGAAGGTCAGGACGCCTTGGCGGCCCGCCGGGCCTGGATGGCCGCCTGGCGCTCGTCGAACTTCCGCGCCTGTCCGTCCAGGCCGTCCATGTACAGCCCCAGCTCCTCCTGGGCGCGCAGCCCGGCGGGGCCGAGGCCGCCGATCTCCAGCACCTTGAGGAAGCGCAGCACGGGCTGCAGCACGTCGTCGTGGTGGATGCGCAGGTTGTAGATCCCGCCGATGGCCATCCGGGCGGCGGCGCGCTCGAAGCCGGGCATGCCGTGGCCGGGCATCCGGAAGCCGGTGACGACGTCGCGTACGGCGCACATGGTCTGGTCGGGGGCCATCTCGAAGGCCGCGCCGAGCAGGTTGCGGTAGAAGACCATGTGGAGGTTCTCGTCGGTGGCGATCCGGGCGAGCATCCGGTCGCAGACGGGGTCGCCGGAGTGGTGGCCGGTGTTGCGGTGCGAGATGCGGGTGGCCAGCTCCTGGAAGGCGACGTACGCCACCGAGTGCAGCATGCTGTGCGAGTTGTCGGACTCGAAGCCCTCCGACATGTGCGCCATCCGGAAGCGCTCCAGCTCGACCGGGTCGACGGCGCGGCTGGTGAGCAGGTAGTCGCGCATCACGATGCCGTGCCGGCCCTCCTCCGCGGTCCAGCGGTGCACCCAGGTGCCCCAGGCGCCGTCGCGGCCGAAGAGCGTGGCGATCTCGTGGTGGTAGCTGGGGAGGTTGTCCTCGGTCAGGAGGTTGACCACCAGCGCGATCCGGCCGATGTCGGTGACCTTGGACTGCTCGGGGGCCCAGGCCTCGCCGCCCATCACGCCGTCGAAGTTCCGGCCGTCGCTCCACGGCACGTACTCGTGCGGCATCCATTCCTTGGCGACCTTCAGGTGCCGGTTGAGCTCCTTCTCCACGACCTCTTCGAGCGCGTAGAGGAGCTGGGCGTCGGTCCAGGCGGCCTGGCCGCGCTCTCCGGCATGGCGGGCGGGGGCGATGGTCACGGGGAACTCCGGGGGACGACGAAACCTACGGGACCGTAGGCGGGGACCTACGGAGCCGTAGGTTACGTCATCGTAGGTTTGGTTCAGTTAAGGACCTCCCTCGCGCAAACCACCCGAAAACAGCTCGATTACCTCCCTGCAACCCCTTTTTCACCTGCGGAAACGCCATCAGACGGGCCGGGCGGCGTCAGATACGACGAAGGGCGCCCACCGGTTCGGATGAACCGGTGGGCGCCCTGAAGACGTCATGGGCGCCTGCCGCGGCGCCCCGGGCGTCAGCCCTCGGACTTGGCCTGCTTGCGGGACTTGTCGCCGGCCATGACCAGCCCGGCGATGACCAGGAAGAGCACGATGGGCGCGGCGACATAGAGGCCGAGCGTCTCGATCACGTTCAGGCCCGGACCCGGGTCGTCACCGTCGTCCGGGATGGCCACCGCGAACGCGGGGGACGACATCAGCAGCATCAGCGCGGTGCCGGCCGTGATGGTTCCGGCGCGCAGGGCATTCTTCTTGACCTCGTTGCTCACGAACTCAACGTAGCGGACGCCCCGCAGCCCCGCGCGTCCGGGGTGGCGCAGGCGTCGCCCTCAGCGGGCCGGGCCCCCGCCGCGCCGACGGCCCGTCCCGTTCACCGGTGCCAGTTCCCGCATCAACGCATGCAGCCGGGGCGATGCGGCCAGCTCTTCCAGGGTCTGCGGGCGGCCGTCGGGGCCCGCGATCGGCAGCCGCCAGTTCGGGTACTCGTCCCACGTTCCGGGGAGGTTCTGCGGGCGCCGGTCCCCCACCGCGTCCGGGAGCCACACCCCGACCAGCCGCGCGGGGGTGCGCAGCAGGAAGCGGTGGACGGCCCGGACCGCCGCCTCCTCATCGGCCGGCCCCTCGGGCAGCAGACCGTGGTGCGTCAACTCACCCAGCCACTCGGCGAGTTCGTTCCTGGCGCGGAGGCGTTCGTCCTCCGGCGGCCCGGCGAGCAGCCCGAGCCGTTCGTGCAGCGCGACGTCCTCGCCGGTCAGCCGGGCGGCGGTGGTCGGCAGGTCGTGGGTGGTGACGGTGGCCAGACAGCTCTCGCGCCATTCGCCGGGGGTGAGGATGCGGGCCCGGCCCGTACCGCCGCCGTCCGCGGCCGCCTGCTCCCGGTAGTCCCGCTCGAACCACAGCACCGACGTGCCCAGCACCCCCCGCTCGGCCAGCCCGTCCCGTACGCCCGGCTCGACGGTCCCCAGGTCCTCCCCGATCACGGCGGCGCCCGCCCGGTGCGCCTCCAGGGCCAGCAGTGACAGCATCGCCTCGCTGTCGTAGCGGACGTAGGCGCCCTCCGTCGGCGGCCGGCCCTCCGGCACCCACCACAGCCGGAACAGGCCCATGACGTGGTCGATGCGCAGCGCCCCGGCGTGCCGCAGCAGGCCGCGCAGCAGATCGCGGTACGGGGCGTAGCCGGACGCGGCCAGCACGTCGGGGCGCCAGGGCGGCAGGCCCCAGTCCTGGCCGCGGGCGTTGAAGGCGTCGGGCGGCGCGCCGATGGACATGCCGACGGCGAAGGCGTCCCGCTGCGCCCAGGTGTCGGCTCCGGCGGGGTGGACGCCGACGGCGAGGTCGTGGACGAGGCCGATGTCCATCCCGGCGTCCCGCGCGGCGTGCTGCGCGGCGGCCAGCTGCTGGTCGGTGAGCCAGGCGAGGCGGCAGTGGAAGTCGATGCGGTCCAGGAGCCGGGCGCGCAGCCGGGCGGTGCCCGCCGAGCGGGGGTCGCGCAGTTCGGCGGGCCAGGCGTGCCAGTCGGGGCCGTGCCGCTCGGCGAGGGCGCACCAGGTGGCGTGGTCCTCCAGCGGCGCGCCCTGCTCGGCGAGGAAGTCGCAGTAGGCCGCGCGGCGGCCCGGCGAGAGCGGGACCGCGTACAGCAGCTCCAGGGCCTCCCGCTTCAGGTCCCAGACGGCGTCCCGGTCGATCAGCGCGCCGCGCTCGAGGACGTCCTCGCGCAGCGCATCGGCCCGGGCGGCCAGCTCGTCGGCGCGCGAGCGCGCGGCGCCGGACAGCTGGGCGTACTCCGGGATGTGCGCGATCCGCAGATGGACCGGGTCGGGGAAGCGGCGCGAGGAGGGGCGGTAGGGGGACGGGTCGGTGGGCGGGCCGGGGACGGCCGCGTGCAGCGGGTTGAGCTGGACGAAGCCGGTGCCCAGCGTGCGCCCCGACCAGGCGGCGAGGTCGGCGAGGTCCCCGAGGTCGCCCATGCCCCAGGAGCGGCGGGAGAGCAGGGAGTAGAGCTGGACCATGAAGCCGTGGCTGCGGCCGGGCGGGGCGGGGACCCGGTCGGGGGCGACGATCAGCCGGGCGCGGGCGGTGCGGCCGTCGGGGGTGCGCGCATGGAGGGTGTGGACCCCCAGGGGGAGGTCAGGAGGCAGCGCCGGGGGGCCGGCAGCCGCCGGATCCTCGGGCCCGGCGTCCGTGGCCGGGCCGTCCTCGGGCGCCACCCGCAGGACGGTGCCCTCGGGCAGGCCGCCGAGGTCGGGCGGCCGGCCGGGGCGGGCGACGACGGTGCCGGGGAGCAGGCGGCGGCCCGCTCCGTCCTCGTACGCGGCCAGGGCGGCGCGTACGGCGTCGGGCGTCGAGGCATCGACCCCTAAGGCGGCGAGCACGGCGACGAGGGTGTCGTCGCCGATGTGGAGGGTGGTGCCCGGCGAGGGTTCGTAGCACGTGGCGATGCCGTGCAGCCGGGCGAGCCGGGCGCGGCCCATGGGTCCTCAGACCTCCATGGACTCCGTGCCCAGGCCGGTGGCCGTCGGCTCGCTGGTCAGCGGCAGCTCGGCGGAGATCGGGACCTCGCTGGTCAGCGGCGCGGCGTCGGCGAGCGGCGGCTCGCTGGTGAGCGGCGGCTCGGCGAAGCTGAGGGATCCGGAACCGTCCAGACCCGCGTCGGGGTCGGTGACGCCGTCGAAAACGTCGGGCTCCATCGGCGCGTCGCCCGGTTTGGCGGACAGCGCATCAAGCAGAAGCTGAGCGGATGCGGCCACGAGGGCCTCCCGTTCATCGGTAATGGGACAGGTCTGCCCTACCCACTCGATACGATCGCAGACGCTTTTCCACACTAAACGTGACTCAGCTCACAGCGCATCCGCAGGCGATTTCACGGCTGGGGCGTTCGAGTGACGCAGAGAGCCCCGACAAAACGGGCACCGGCACGGAAGTTCTGCGGCACGGGGCCGCGGCCGACCCCCGGACCCCGCCGCCCGGAGAGGGCGAAACCGGTACGACCCGGCCCTCACCGGACGTCCTCCCCCGCACTCCTGCGGAGCAGGGGGACCCCCACCGCCCCGTTGACACCCTTGGCGACACAATGGTGGGCTCCAAGCCGAAGGCCTGTTTGAGCGGGCGTCGGTGGCACACAGGGGGGCCGGTGCACACCGGCGCGCAGATGACGGGACGAGGAGCGGCCGTGCAGGTCCGGGGCGTGTGGGGCGTCGGAAGAATCGGTAGGGGAAACGGGAACGGCGCGGGCGCCCGCGCGCGCGTGGCGGGGACCACCGCGCTGGCCGCCGCGGTCATCTCGGGGCTGCTCGGCGGGGCACCCAGCGCCCAGGCGGCGCCCGCGGACCCGTCCATCGGCACCCCCGACCGGCCGGACCGGCCGGCGGACGCGGGCCCTCCGCCCGCCGTGTGGCCGCGCCCCCAGTCGATGCGGGAGCTGTCCGCCGCCGTGCCGCTGGGCGGCGAGGCGGCGCTGGTGGCGGCGCCGGACACCGACCCCTACGCGCTGGACGCGGTGCGCGTCCTGCTGCGGGACGCGGGCATACGGAAGGTGCGCGAGGTGGCGCCCGGCGAGCGGCTGCCCGCCGCCGGACCGGTGATCCACGTCGGCGGAGCGTCGGCCGCGGACGCGCTGAAGGCGCTGAAGGCACCCGCCCGCGGGGATCTGCCCGCCGGCGGCTACCGCCTCGCCGTCGGCCAGGTCTCCGGCCGCGACACCGTCGCGCTGGACGGCGTCGGCCCGGACGGCCTCTTCCACGCCGCGCAGACGCTGCGCCAGCTGGTGACCGAGGGATCGGACGGCGGCCGGCAGCTGGCCTCGGTCGTCGTACGGGACTGGCCCGGCACGGCGGTCCGGGGCACCACCGAGGGGTTCTTCGGGCAGCCCTGGAGCCAGGCGCAGCGGCTCGCCCAGCTCGACTTCATGGGCCGCACCAAACAGAACCGCTACCTCTACGCGCCGGGCGACGACCCCTACCGCCAGGCCCGGTGGCGCGACCCCTACCCGGCCGGGCAGCGCGCCGACTTCCGGGCGCTGGCCGAGCGGGCCCGCGCCAACCACGTCACGCTGGGCTGGGCGGTCGCCCCCGGCCAGGCGATGTGCATGTCGTCCGAGGAGGACCTGCGGGCGCTGCGGCGCAAGGTGGACGCGATGTGGGCGCTGGGGGTGCGCTCCTTCCAGCTGCAGTTCCAGGACATCAGCTACAGCGAGTGGCACTGCGACGCGGACGAGGAGGCCTTCGGCTCGGGCCCCGAGGCCGCCGCCAAGGCGCAGGCCAGGGTCGCGGGCGCGCTCGCCGACCATCTCGCCGAGCGCCATCCGCACGCCGCGCCGCTGTCGGTGATGCCGACCGAGTACTACCAGAACGGCTCCACGGCCTACCGCAAGGCGCTGGCCGGCGCGCTCGGCGACCGCGTCGAGATCGCCTGGACCGGCGTCGGAGTGATCCCGCGCACCATCACCGGCGGCGAACTCTCCACCGCCCGCCAGGTGTTCGGCCGCCCGCTGGTCACCATGGACAACTACCCGGTCAACGACTACGCGCAGGACCGGATCTTCCTCGGCCCCTACACCGGCCGGGAACCGGCGGTGGCCACCGGCTCCGCGGCGCTCCTCGCCAACGCCATGCAACAGCCGATGGCGTCCCGTATCCCGCTCTTCACAGCCGCCGACTACGCCTGGAACCCGCGCGCCTACCGCCCCTCGGAATCCTGGGACGCGGCCGTCGACGACCTGGCGGGCGGCGACCGGCAGGCCCGTGCCGCGCTGCGCGCACTCGCCGGGAACGATGCCTCCTCCGTCCTCGGAGCCGACGAGTCCGCCTATCTGCGGCCCCTCATGGACCGCTTCTGGAAGGCCCGCAAGACCGCCGTCGACCACGGCCGGCCCGGCAAGGACGCGGACCTCGGCGAGGCGGCCGGGGCGCTGCGGGCCGCATTCCGCACCATGAGCACCGCGTCGCGGCACCTGAATCCGGACCTGGCGGCCGAAGTGGGGCCCTGGGCCGAGCAGTTGGGCCGCTACGGCCGGGCGGGCGAGGCGGCCGTGGAGACCCTGATGGCGCAGGCGCGGGGCGACGGCGACGCCGCCTGGAGCGCCCAGCGCACCACCCAGCGGCTGCGCAAGGAGATCCGGCAGAGCCCGGCGACGGTCGGCAAGGGCGTGCTCGCGCCGTTCCTCGAACGGTCGCTGACCGAGGCCGACGCCTGGGCCGGAGTGCGCCCCGATGCCCCCCGGCCCACCGAGGGCGCCGACCCCACCTCCCTGACCGTCCCCTTCGGGCGGGCCCGCCCGCTCACCGCGGTCACCGCGCTGACCGAGCCGGGCCGCTCGGCGGACGCCGTCTCCCTGGAGGCCCACGTCCCCGGCGAGGGCTGGCGCCGCCTGGACCGGCTCTCCGCCACCGGCTGGACCGAGTCCCGCACCCCCGGGCTGCGCGCCGACGCCGTGCGGCTGTCCTGGCCCGGGACCGCCGCCGCGCCCTCCGTCCACGCCGTCACCCCGTGGTTCGGCGACACCCCGGCCGCCGGTCTGGAACTGTCCCGCACGGAGTCGGACGCGCAGACGGGCGGCCGGGCCACGGTGGACGCCCGCATCTTCTCCCGTCGCCCCGGCGCCGTGCGGGAGAAGCTGACGGTCGAGGCGCCCCACGGCTTCACCGTGCACGCGCCGCGGCAGGTCATCGCCCCGCGCGGCGGCACGGCCACGGTCCGTATCGCGGTCGACGTCCCCCGGAACGCCCCGTCCGGCTCGTACGAGATCCCCGTCGGCTACGCCGGCCGGCAACGGACGCTGACCGTACGGGTCTATCCGCCCACCGGCGGCCCGGACCTGGCGCGCGGCGCCGCGGCCACGTCCTCCGGGGACGAGACCGCCGCGTTCCCCGCTTCGGCGGCCACCGACGGCGACCCCGGCACCCGCTGGTCCTCCCGCCCCGAGGACGGCGCCTGGCTGCAGTTCCCGCTGCCGCGCCCCACCCGCCTGGGGCAGGTCGTCCTGCACTGGCAGGACGCCCACGCCGCCCGCTACCGCATCCAGGTCTCACCGGACGGCCGCACCTGGCGGACCGCGGCCGTGGTCGGGGACGGCACGGGCGGCCGCGAGTCCGTACGGATGGACGCCGAGGACACCCGCTACGTCCGCATCCAGGGGGAGAAGCGGGCGACCCGTTTCGGGTACTCGCTGTGGTCGGTGGAGGCCTACGCGGTGCGCGAGTGACCGAGGCGCGCGCGTAGCCCGGGCGCACGAGTGGCCGCGGCCCATGGCGGGGCGCGGCCACTCGAACAAAAGACCCGGATCTAGGCCGATACGGCGTCGATCCGGGCCAGCGCGTCGTCCGCGCCGTACGGCTGCAAATAAGGCAGCCAGCGCGGATCGCGATGACCGGTGCCGATGATCCGCCAGGCCAGCCCGGACGGCGGGGCGGGCTGATGGCGCAGCCGCCAGCCGATCTCGGCGACATGGCGGTCGGCCTTGACGTGATTGCAGCGGCGGCACGCGGCGACCACGTTTTCCCAGGTGTGCTGACCTCCCCGGCTGCGCGGGATGACGTGGTCGACGCTGGTTGCGACGCCACCGCAGTACATACAGCGCCCGCCGTCACGGGCGAACAGCGCCCGGCGGGTCAGGGGCACGGGGCCACGAAAGGGCACCCGCACAAACCGCTTCAAGCGGACCACGCTCGGAGCCGGTATCACGCGGGTTGCGCTGTGCATCAGGGCGCCGGATTCCTCAAGGCTGACAGCCTTCTCATTGAGTACGAGGATGAGCGCGCGGCGGAGCGGTACGACGCCGAGCGGCTCGTACGACGCGTTGAGGACCAGGACATGCGGCACGGGTGCCTCCTTGTACGCCGGCGGCGCGTGGCTCGCGCCGGGACGATCTCCCCCAGTGTCCCCCGGTGCCTGGTCGGAGCGCCACCATGACCGAGTAACGGGTCGGAGGTGTTTTCCACCACAGCTCCGCACTTCCCTCCAGATGGGGCTCTTTCCAGCCATCCCGGGACCCTCCCGACTCGAACAGGGGCACGGACCGCACGCGTTGCCCCGTTAGTGTGGTTGGTCTGCCCGGTCCGCGGGGTCCCGCCGAGGCCCGGGTCTGCTGTCCCTCACGGAAGGTTCTGCTGTGTACTGGTCCGCTTCGACGGCCGCCTCCGCGCCCCTGCGCGCCGCGACACCCGGCGCAACCGGTTCCGCCTCGCTCGACGAGGCCACCCAGAAGGCCACCAACGCCGCCGGCTGGGTGGAGGAGAACTGGGGGACGTGGGTCGCGTCCGGCCTGCAGATCCTGCTGATCATCGTGATCGCGGTGGTGTTGCGGCATGTGATCCGCCGCACCATCACCAAGCTCATCGAGCGGATGAACCGCACCGCGGCCGCCGCGCAGGGCACCGCCCTCGGCGGCCTGCTCGTCAACGCCGAACGCCGCCGCCAGCGCTCCGAGGCCATCGGCTCGGTCCTGCGCAGCGTCGCCTCCTTCGTGATCATGGGCACGGCGGCCCTGACGGTGCTCTCCGTGCTGAACATCAACCTGGCGCCGCTGCTGGCGAGCGCCGGTGTGGCCGGTGTGGCGATCGGTTTCGGCGCCCGCAACCTCGTCACCGACTTCCTCTCCGGCGTCTTCATGATCCTCGAGGACCAGTACGGCGTCGGCGACGAGATCGACGCGGGCGTGGCCACCGGTACGGTCATCGAGGTCGGCCTGCGGGTCACCAAGCTGCGCGGCCCCAACGGCGCCATCTGGTACATCCGCAACGGCGAGGTCAAGCGGATCGGCAACCTCAGCCAGGGCTGGTCGACGGCCAGTGTGGACGTGGTGGTCGCCGCCGACCAGGATCTGCGCCGCGCCCGGGACACCATCACCGCCGCCGGCGAGGCGATGTCCAAGGCCGAGCCCTGGAACGAACTGCTGTGGGAGCCGGTCGAGGTGCTGGGCCTGAGCGAGGTCCACCTCGACACCGTCACCATCGGGGTGTCGGCCAAGACCATGCCCGGCAAGGCCGTCGGCATCGAACGCGAACTGCGCTGGCGCATCAAGCACGCCCTCGACGACGCCGGCATCCACCTCGCCCCCCGTCCGGCCCCCGAGGAGGAAGAGGAGGAGCCGGCCGACCCGACCGCCGCCATGGCCGCGCCGTCGGCGCTCAACAATCCCCTCTCCCCGCAGTCGGTGGCCGCGGAGCCGCTGTCGGGGCCGAAGATGGGGAAGTAGGCGGACGGTCCCGCACCCCCCTCCGTCGATGTGACCCACGCCACATCAACTCCTGTCATACGCCCGGCTCCCCCGGGCCGTGTCCCAGGTGTCGGCACCGACGATCCGTATCGGCGCCCGCAACACCTCGACGGAGAAGGAGACTTCGCCATGAAGATCCGCCATCGCGTGGCCACGGGGGCCGTCGCTTTTCTTCTGCCGACCGGCGCCGCGGCGGCCCTGACCGGCGCCGCCACCTGCAGCGGCGGCACCGGAGTGGGCGGCGTGAACCGGGAAGCGAACTGAGCGAAGGCATGCGAGCAGGGCCCGGAGGAGAGCCGGGAACGGGGCCGCGGGGTCCGACCAACTCCGCGGCACCTTGGGGGGCTTGCTCGCACACGGGGGGGCGCACCGGCTGTCGGCCGGTGCGCTTTGTCGTTTCACCGGGCGCCCGCGCGCGCCCGAACTCACCCCGTTGAACCCATTGACGAGCCCCTGAGGCGCGACCTACCTTCCTTTTCGTCGATTGGAAGGTTTCCTAACAGAGGCTCGGCGGTGGTCGGCAGGGGCCGACGGTGGCCGCTGCCGTCGGAGAACGGGGTGGACGGTCATGGCCGCAGCAGGGCAGGGAGCACACGGGACCCCCGGCACGCCGCGGGTGCTGCGGGCGATGAACGACCGGGCCGCGCTCGACCTGCTCGTGTCCCAGGGGCCGCTGACCCGGACCCGGATCGGGGAGCTGACCGGACTGTCGAAGCCGACCGCCTCTCAGCTGCTGGCCCGGCTGGAGGCGGCCGGACTGGTGCGGACGACCGGAAACGTGACCGGGCGGCCGGGGCCGAACGCCCAGCTGTACGAGGTCAATCCGGTGGCCGCGCACGTCGCCGCGCTGGCCGTGGACCAGCTGGGCATCACCGCGGCCGTCGCCGACATCACCGGCCGGGTGCTCGGCGAGGTACGGGTGGGCACCGATGCGGTCGACGAGGGCGCGGAGAACCGGACGGCGCGGCTGGTGGCGACGGCCGTGGACGGGGCCCTGGCCAAGGCCGGACTGGGACGGCAGCAGCTGCACGGGGCGGTGATCGGCACACCCGGCGCGCTGGACCCGGAGACCGGCGAACTGCGCTATGCGCCGCATCTGCCGGGCTGGCACTCGCGGGCCCTGAAGGACGAGCTGGCGGAAGTGCTGGGGACCCCGATCATCATCGAGAACGACGTGAACCTGGCGGCCGTCGCCGAGCAGTACGACGGCGCGGCGCAGGACTTCGACGACTTCGTGCTGGTCTGGGTCGACGAAGGGGTCGGCGCCGCCATCGTGCTCGGCGGGCAGCTGCTGCGCGGCGCCACCGGGGGCGCGGGCGAGATCGGGTACATGCCGCTGCCCGGGGCGCCGCTGTCCCGGGGCGGCGACCGCAGCGCCGCGCAGCCGGATGCCGGTGGCGGGTTCCAGCAGCTGGTCGGCTCGCCGAGCGTCGTGGCGCTGGCGCGGGAGTACGGCGCGCCGGGGACCCGTACGGTCGAGGAGGCGCTGGCGCGCGACGACGTACGGGCGGAGGTGGCCAGGCGGCTGGCCACCGGGCTGGCGGCGGTGGTCGCGGTGGTCGACCCGCGGCTGGTGGTGCTCTCCGGCGAGGTCCCGCAGGCCGGCGGGGAGGACCTGCGGGCGCGGGTCGAGGAGGAATTCACCGGGCTGGCGCTGCCGCGGCCGGAGCTGCGGATCAGCGACATCGGGGGAAACCCGATTCTCATCGGCGCGCTGCGGACGGCGCTCGCCGAGGCGCGTGATGCGGTCTTCGACACCGGGTGATTCCTTACCGGGTGGCTCACCGCCCGGTGGCTCACCGCGCGGCTTCCTTCGCTTCCCAACTCCCCCAGCCGTAAAGGAAATCCGCCATGCCGCACTCATCCCTGCGCGTCCGGTTCTCCGTGGCACTGGCCGGTGCCGGGCTGTTCCTCTCCGGATGCGCCAATCCGAGTACCGGCAGCGACCGTGACGATCCGACGCGACCGGTCACGCTGACGTTCTGGCACGGATGGTCCCAGCCGGGCGAAGTGAAGGCCATCGACGACAGCATCGCCCGGTTCGAGAAACTGCACCCCAACATCACGGTGAAGAGCGTCTCCAATGTCACCGACGAAACCGTGAACCAGGCGCTGCGGGCCGGCGGGGACGAGGCGCCGGATGTCGTGTCGTCGTTCACCACCAGCAATGTGGGGCAGTACTGCTCATCGGGGATGTGGGTGGATCTCGACCCCTTCCTGCGCAAGACCGGGGTGGACAAGAAGAAGGTCTTCCCCCAGCCCTTCCTCGACTACACGAGCTACGAGGGAAAGCAGTGCGCCCTGCCGCTGCTCGCCGATTCCTACGGGCTGTACTACAACAAGGACGCCTTCAGGAAGGCCGGGATCGCGCGGCCCCCGCGGACGATGTCGGAGCTGAAACGGGACGCCGCGAAGCTCACCGAACGGACCGCGGACGGTTCCTACAAAAGAGTGGGCTTCATGCCCGATTTCCGGCTCTACCAGAACAGCCCGGACCGGATGTTCGCGCAGTGGGGGCCGACGTACTTCGACCGGCACGGAAAGGCGCGGCTGGCCAGGGACCCGCGGACGAAGAAATTCTTCGCCACCGCTCGGGCGCTGATCGAGGCGCAGGGCGGCTACCCGGCGCTGGAGAGGTTCCGTACCCGGTTCGGCGACGAGATGTCCTCGCAGAACGCCTTTCTGAAGCAGAAGCTGGCGATGCATCTGGACGGCGAATGGCGGGGGCTGATGCTCAAGGACCAAAAGGCCCCCTTCGCTTGGGGTACGGCGCCGATGCCGGTACCGGACGACCAGGCGGACACCTACGGCCGGGGCTATCTGACGGGCACCGTCGCGGGGATCGCCCACGGCAGCCGGCATCAGAACGCGGCGTGGGAGCTGGTGAAATTCCTGACCGCGGACACGGACCAGGTGGTGCGGTTCGCCAATGCGATCCACAACGTGCCGTCGACGAAGGCGGCGCTGGAGTCGCCGAAGCTGGACACCGATCCGACGTTCCGTACGTTCCTCGATATCGCCCGGAATCCGCACAGCGCCGCGATTCCGCCGTCCAACAACGGCGCTCAGTACATCGTCACGCTGCAGGACTTCTCCTACGACGTCGAGGCCGGAAAGGTCCGCGATCTGGACGAGGGCCTGCGCAGGCTCGATGCGCAGATCGACGCCGACAACCTTCAGTCCGAGAACTGACGGAGAGCCGCCATGGCAATCACCCCCGCACCCGCACCCGCACCCGCACTGCGGCGTAAGCGGAACCGCGAGCGACTGCGCACCCTCGGCTTTCTCTCGCCCTGGCTGGTCGGCTTCTCGGTCTTCTTCGGCTATCCGCTGATCGCCACCGTCTATTTCTCCTTCATGCACTACAACCAGATCGAGCCGCCGGATTTCGTGGGGCTGCAGAACTGGAAATACGTGCTGACGCAGATGCCGCTGTTCGGCCCCGCCCTGGCCAACACGCTGTGGCTGGTGAGCGTGATGGTCGCCCTGCGGGTCGTCTTCGGGCTGGGCATCGGGATACTCGTCACCAAGATAAAATCGGGTGCCGGATTCTTCCGTACGGCGTTCTATCTGCCGTATCTGGCGCCCCCGGTGGCCGCGACCGTGGCGTTCGTCTTCCTGCTCAACCCCGGCACCGGCCCCGTCAACGAGATCCTCGGCGCGGTCGGCATCCCGGCGCCCTCCTGGTTCAACGACCCGCACTGGGCCAAACCGTCGCTGGTCCTGCTGTCCCTGTGGGGCATCGGCGACCTGATGGTGATCTTCATGGCGGCGCTGCTGGACGTTCCCAGGGAACAGTACGAGGCCGCGGAGCTGGACGGTGCGGGCGTCTGGGGGAAGTTCCGGTACGTCACCTGGCCCTCGATCACCCCGATCGTGATGTTCGCGGTGGTCACCGGCGTCGTGCAGACCATGCAGTACTACACGCAGGCCCTGGTCGCCGGAAAGCTCGCCTCCGGCGTCTCCATCAGCCCCGGCACCGTCATCCAGCCCGGCTACCCGGACCACTCCACCCTGACCGTCCCCCAGCTCGTCTACTCCCTCGGCTTCCAGAACTTCAACACCGGCGCGGCGTGCGTGCTCTCCCTCGTGCTCTTCGTCATCGCGATGGCCGTCACCACCCTGCTGATGCGCAAGCGCGCCGGCCTGCTCCCGGCGGAGGACTGAACGCCATGACCACGACACTGAGCGCCCCCAGCACCCCGGCCCCCACGCGCACCACCGGCCGCGGCCCGGCCGCCCGCGCCCGCCGCACCCGGATACTGCACTGGATCGCCGTACACGCCGTGGGCGTCGCCGCCGCCCTCTTCTTCGTCCTGCCCTTCGTCTTCGTCTTCCTGACCTCCGTGATGGGCGACGACCAGGCGATGAGCGGCGAGCTGTGGCCGACGCGGTGGCACTGGTCCAACTACCTCACGGTCTTCCGCACCCCCGGCTTCCTGGACTGGTGGCGGAACTCTCTGATGTACGCGGGCCTGGGCACCCTCTTCACGGTGTGCTCGGCCGTTCCGGTCGCCTACGCCCTGGCCAAGTTCCGCTTCCGCGGCCGCCGCACGGCCATGATCCTCGTCATCTCGACGATGATGCTGCCGCCCCAGGTCGTCGTCATCCCCATGTACCTGGTCTGGGCCCAGCAGCTCCATCTGTCCGGGTCGCTCTGGCCGCTGATCATCCCGATGGCCTTCGGCGACGCCTACTCCATCTTCCTGCTGCGCCAGTTCCTCCTCACCATCCCCCGCGAGTACATCGAATCCGCCAAGGTCGACGGCTGCGGCGAACTGCGCACCCTGCTGCGCATCGTCGTGCCGATGGCCCGGCCCGGCATCGCCGCCGTGGCCCTCTTCCAGTTCTTCTCCTGCTGGAACGACTACTTCGGCCCGCAGATCTACGCGGCACAGAACCCCGCCTCCTGGACGCTCTCCTACGGCCTGGAGTCGTTCAAGAGCGCCCACAGCGTCAACTGGAACCTCACCATGGCCGCGACGCTGCTGGTCATGGCGCCGGTCATCCTCGTTTTCTTCTTCGCACAGAAGGCCTTCGTCGAAGGCGTCACGCTCACCGGAGTGAAGGGCTGATCCAGACACATGAAGCTCGCAGTGGTCGGCGGAGGATCGACCTACACCCCCGAACTCATCGACGGCTTCGCACGGTTGCGCCGGACGCTGCCCGTGGACGAACTCGTCCTCATCGACCCGGCCGCCGACCGGCTGGAGCTGGTGGGCGGCCTGGCCCGGCGGATCTTCGCCAAACAGGGCCACGGGGGCCGGATCTCCTGGACCGACGACCTCGACGCCGGCGTCGACGGCGCCGATGCCGTACTCCTGCAACTGCGCGTCGGCGGGCAGGACACCCGCAACCAGGACGAGACCTGGCCGCTGGAGTGCGGCTGCGTCGGCCAGGAGACCACCGGGGCGGGCGGGCTCGCCAAGGCGCTGCGCACCGTCCCCGTCGTCCTCGACATCGCCGAACGCGTACGGCGCCGCAACCCCGGCGCCTGGATCGTGGACTTCACCAACCCCGTCGGCATCGTGACGCGCGCGCTGCTCACCCACGGCCACAAGGCCGTCGGCCTGTGCAACGTCGCGATCGGCTTCCAGCGGAAGTTCGCGAAACTGCTGGGCGTGGCCCCGGAGGAGGTCGAGCTGGAACACGTCGGCCTCAACCACCTCACCTGGGAGCGGGCCGTACGCGTCGGCGGCGAGGACGTCCTGCCCGGGCTGCTCGCCGAACACGGCGACGCCGTCGCCGACGACCTGCACATGCCGCGCTCCCTGCTGGACCGCCTCGGCGTCGTCCCCTCCTACTACCTCCGCTACTACTACCAACACGACGCGGTCGTACGGGAGTTGCGCAGCAAACCCTCCCGGGCTGCGGAGGTCGCGGCCATCGAGCGGCGGCTGCTGGACATGTACGGCGATCCCGCCCTCGACGAGAAGCCGGAGCTGCTGAGCAAGCGCGGCGGCGCGTACTACTCGGAAGCGGCGGTGGCGCTGACCTCCTCGCTGCTGCGCGACACCGGCGACGTCCAGATCGTCAACGCCCTCAACCGCGGCACCCTTCCCTTCCTCCCCGACGACGCGGTGATCGAAGTGCCTGCGGTGGTGAGCGGGACGGGCGCGGCGCCGCTTCCCGTACGCCCCCTGGAACCGCTGTACACCGGGCTCATCGGCCATGTCACCGCGTACGAACGGCTCGCCTTGGAGGCGGCGCTGAAGGGCGGACGGGACCGGGTCTTCGCCGCCCTCCTCGCCCACCCCCTCATCGGCCAGACCGACCGCGCCGACCGGCTCACCGACGAACTGATCGCACACAACCGGGAGCACCTCACGTGGGCCTGACCGGCACGGCGCTCGCCATCGACGCGGGCAACAGCAAGACGGACGTGGCCCTGGTGGCGACGGACGGCAGGGTCCTGGGGACCGCCCGGGGCGGCGGTTTCCAGCCACCTGTGGTGGGCACCGGGCGAGCGGTGGACGTCTGCGCGCCGCTGATCGCCGCCGCCCTGGCCCAGGCCGGGACGACGGGACCCGTCGATCACCTCTCCGCGTACCTCGCCAACGCCGACCTCCCCGCCGAGGAGGCCGCCCTGACCGCGGAGATCGCCGGCCGCGGCTGGGCGCACACAGTGACCGTCGGCAACGACACCTTCGCCCTGCTACGGGCCGGACTGCCGGACGCCGGGGAACGGGTGGGGGTCGCAGTGGTGTGCGGCGCGGGCATCAACGCCGTCGGGGTCGGCCGCGACGGCGCCACCGCCCGCTTCCCCTCCCTCGGACGGCTCTCCGGCGACTGGGGCGGCGGCGGCCATCTCGCCGAGGAGGCTCTGTGGTTCGCGGCTCGCGCCGAGGACGGCCGCGGCGAACCGAGCGACCTGGCACGCGCGCTCCCCGCCCATTTCGGCCTGGCCACCATGCAGGAACTGATCGAGGCGCTCCACCTGCGGGTCATCCCCGACCGCCGGCGCCTCGAACTCACACCGCTGCTGTTCGGCGTCGCCGCCGCCGGCGACCCCGTCGCCCGCACCCTCGTGGCCCGCCAGGCGGAGGAAGTCGTCCTCCTGGCCACGGTCGCCCTGAACCGCCTGGACCTGCTCGGCGAGCCCACCCCGGTCGTCCTCGGCGGCGGCGTCCTGGCGGCCCGCCACCCGCTGCTCCACGACCGGATCATCCAACTCCTGGCGGAACGCGCACCGAAGGCCGTACCCCGAGTGATGACGGCACCGCCGGTCCTGGGCGCGGCCCTGCATGCGCTGGACCGCGCGGGGGCGGGAGCGGCGGCGTACCAGCGGCTTCGGGCGACCTGGGCCTAGGTGGTGTCCGCAAAGTCCCGTCGTCCGCCCGGAGGGCGGGGCTGGCGGCGTCTGGTGCGTGCGATCGCAAGGCGGAGGGTCGTCCTCGTAGCGGGCTACGTGGACGATCCCGACAACGCAGCGAGCGTGCGTGCCAGGCGCCGCGAGCCAGGCGGGACTTTGCGGACACCACCTAGCGGCGCCTCTCCCGGATCCACGCCGGAGTGCCCATCGGGTTTGCCGGCGGTGCCGCCCGGGTGCCCCGCCGCGCGCCTGGTCTCCCGTGGCGCGCGGCGAGGCGTGGGTGATCAGCGAAAGCTGGTGGAACCGAGGACGCCGTTGCCCGCGCCACCGAAGCCGCTGTCGGCGCCGCCGAAGCCGCTGCCGGCACCACCGAGCATGTCGCCGGGCATGCCACCGCCCCACATGTTGTCCGCGACGGTGCCGCCCCTCGATCCGGGGGTGTTCCCCTCGTCGTCCGCTGCGGCCATGCCCGCGCTGCCGAGTACGGCGGTGGAGACCAGGAGGGCGGTCGCGAGGAGAGTTCGGATAGGCATGCGTTGCTCCGTTCTTTGGGGATACGTGAGTTCACGGTCAGCAGAGACATGCACGAGGGCTCTTTCCGCTACGCCCTATCGAGCCGAAATGCACCCGATGGACGGGTAGCCCGCCCTGCGGCGCCCGGCGACCCCACCCCGACCGCTCCCCGCCCCCAGCCCTCACCTCCCGCTCCTCACCCGCCCATCACCCGCCCCCAGCCCACCTGAACGCTGTGGCCGCGGCGCGTTTCCGTGCGGCTTCCCGGGGCGAGCACGATGTCGGTGATCGGGGTGAGGGTGGGGCCGCGACGGGGGACGTGGTCGCGTTCCGTGACGACCGTGACGTGGTGGTCGGTGTCGTTGATGACGAGGGTGGGCGTGCCGTCCGGTGGGTGGTCGATCGGGTAGTGGCCGATGGGGTCGATGTAAGTGATGGCGCCGATGGTGAGAAATCCGCTGGCCGGCGGGGCGTGGCCGGGGGCGGCGGCGCCGGTTGCCGTCGCGGCGGCGAGGGGCCTGAGGAGTTGCGCTATGCGTCGCACGAGGGGCCTCCGATGCTCCGGGCGCGGCGTGAGCCGCTCCGGTCGCTGACTCGACGAATCATCTTCGTTACTTAGAGTAGTCAAGGTAAGTCGCGTCGGGTAGCGGCGCGCGGGAGCGAAACGGGGGGCGTGCGAGGGGAGGTGCGCGCCTCGGCCGGTCAGTCGTCGAGCGGCAGGGCGAGATCCCGTACGTGCCCGGCGAGCAGGAGGACCGCTGCGTCCACGGCCGCCTGGGGATCCTGGGCGCGGATGGCGTCGGCGAGACGGGAATGGGGGTCGGTCGGGGCCGCGGTGGCGGTGTCGAGGCAGGCGGCGCGGCGCAGTTCCTCGCGGAGGGCGGCACTGAGGGACCGGTAGATGTCGGCGAGCACGGGGTTGGCGCCGGCCTCGGCGACCAGGATGTGGAACTCGGCGTCGGCGGCGGTGAAGGCGTCGCTGTCGTGGGCGGTGAGGGCGGCGCTGCGGCGGGCCAGCGCGGCCTCGATCCCGGCGAGTTGGGCGTCCGTGCGGTGCTTGGCGGCCTGGCGCGCGGCGATGACGTCGAGGCCTTGGCGGACCTGGGTGACGTGGCTGAGTTCGGCGCGTTCCAGGCGGCGGCGGAGGGCGACCGCGCTGTCGTCGTCGGAGATCACGAAGGTGCCGTCGCCCTGACGGGGTTCGAGGAGTCCGGAGTGGACGAGCGAGCGGACGGCTTCACGTACCGAGGCGCGGCTGACGCCGAGGGTCTCGGAGAGCGCGCTTTCGGGCGGGATGCGGCTGCCCACCGGCCAGATGCCCGTCACGATCTGGCCGCGGATCTCGTCGGTCGCGGTCTCCACCAGCGACACCCTGCCCTTGCGCACCGCTTCCACTCGATCACTCTCCATGAGGCAGGTCCGAGATGACGGGCCAGAGGTGGCAGGTCTCCGGTCACGGGCGGCAGGTCGCGGGCCGCGAGAGGCCGCGGGTGCGGTGTACCTGATGCCGGTGCTCCCGTACCGGTGTTCCGATGTCGGGTGTCCGGCCGTGTCGGAAGCAACTGTAGTGCCGGACGGAGGGCGGCGGAGCGGGGAGGCCGGAGGGGAACCGACTGCGCGGTACCGGCGTCCGGCAGGTGGGGAGGGGCGGGACCGGGCGGCCGGGAAGGCGGGGAAGCCCCGACGCCGGGGAGCGCGGGAGTCAGGGGGCCGGAAGGGCCGGGGAGTGGGAGGCGGTATGCGTCGCGATCCGCACAAGATCGGGTCAATCGCGGTGTGGTGGTCGGCGGGTGCGGACATACTGCTGCCCGTGCACCCGTCCTCGTGAGCGCTCTCACCGGCGCTTCCCGCGAGGGCCGGGGTCGGCGACGACGGAGGGGGAGGTTCTGTGTCGTCAGGAGAGTCCGCTGAAGCGGACGCAGGGGCAGCTCCGCCCGTATCGGCTGCATTGGCCGCACCGGCCGCACCGAGCGCTGACGCCGGCGGGGGGTCGGTGCCCGGGGCCCGGCGCCGTACGGCATGGGCCGACGGGCTGGACGAGCTGCGGGCCGCGGCGGTGACCGAGCCGGGCCGGCTGCGGGTGATCGGTGCCGCGCTCGCTCTGCTGGTGCTGGTGTTCGGCGGGGTCACGGCCTGGCAGGTGTCCGACCGGGCGGCGGCCGCGGACGACGTGGTGGAGCGCAGTCAGCCGCTGAGTGCGGATGCGGCGGACATCTACCGGTCGCTGGCGGATGCGAACACGACGGCCGCCGGGGGGTTCCTGGCCGGCGGGGAGGAGAGCCGGGCGACCCGTGACCGGTACACCGACGATCTTGCGACAGCGGCGCAGCTGCTGGTCAGGGCGTCGGCGAACACCCGGGGATCGGATCGGGCCGATGCACAGATAGCCAAGCTCAACAGCGGACTGCCGCGGTATGCGGGACTGGTCGAGACGGCGCGGACGAACAACCGGCAGGGGCTGCCGCTGGGCGGCGCGTATCTGCGGTACGCCAACGACCGGATGCGCAAGGAACTTCTGCCCGCCGCCCGCGCGTTGTACGACGCGGAGAACGACCGGCTGGCGGCGGACTACGACGCGGCGCAGGCCCGGCCGTGGTTCGCGCTGGCGGCCGGGGTGCTGGCCATCGGGGCACTGGGATGGGCGCAGCGGCGGAACTACCGGCGGACGAACCGGGTTTTCAACCGGGGGCTGGTGGCGGCGACGGCGGCATCGGTCGCCGTGCTGATGTGGCTGGTGGCGGGGCATGTGATGGCGAGGTCGGGGCTGAGTGACTCGTACGAACGTGGGGCGCGCTCGCTGCGGGTGCTCAATGAGGCGCGGATCGATTCGCTGCGGGCGCGCGGGGACGAGAATCTGACGCTGGTGGCGCGGGGGGCGGTGCTGACCGGGGACCAGAAGGACTTCTACGAGGCCGGGTTCCGTACGGGGATGAGGGACCTGGTGGGTGCGGGGACGAGCGGGGCCGCGTCGGGCGGCAGCAGGCTGGGGGCGGCGCGGGCGCTGGCGGACGACGAGGCGGGGCGGCGGCCGGTGCGGGATGCGCTGGCGGACGTTCGGCAGTGGCAGGCGCGGCATGCCGAGGCCCGGGCGGCGGACGTCAAGGGTGATTACGACCGGGCGCTGGCCAAGGTGATCGGCGGGGACCGGCCCACCCGGGAGTCCTTCGACCGGGTGGATGCCGCATTGCGGCGGGCGCTGGCGCATGAGCAGACGGAGTTCCGGGCGGCGGCGGACGGCGGGCGGGCGGCGCTCGGCGGTCTGGCGGCGGGGGCCGCGGTGCTGGCGGTCCTGGGTGCGGTGGGTGCGGTGCTGGGTATCGGGCGCAGGTTGTCGGAGTACCGGTGAGGGGGCCTGGTGAGGGGGACATGAGGCCTGGCGACGAGGGCCGGAGGAGACGCGCGCGGGTCTTGGTGAACCTGCGTGCCGCGCTGGCGCCGGTCGCGGCGGGGGTAGGGGTGATGGCGGCGGCCGCGGTGGTGCTGGTGCCCGCCTTGGGCGGTGCTGCGCTGGAGGCCGGGCCGACGGACAAGGGGGCCGTCGTGCAGCGGGCGGCGGGCGGCGGGACGTCGCATGCGGTGGCGGCCGGGGCGGGGTGCACGGCGGGGAATGCGGCGGAGAGCCTGCGGCCGTCGGCGGGCGAGGGGCCGGCGGTGGCGCGGATCAGGAAGAAGGGCCAGCTGGTCGTGGGGGTGGACCAGAACACCTACCGCTGGGGGTATCGCGATCCCGGCACGGGCCGGCTGGAGGGCTTCGACATCGATCTGGCGCGGGCGATCGCGAAGGACATCCTGGGGCCGGACGCCAAAGTCGTCTTCCAGGCGGTACCGACCAATCAGCGGATCCCGGCGCTGGAGAGGCGCACGGTGGACATGGTGGTGCGGACGATGACGATCAACTGCGCGCGCAAGGAGCAGGTGGCGTTCTCGACGGCGTACTTCCAGGGCGGGCAGCAGGTGCTGGCGCCCAGGAGGTCCACGGTGACCGCGTTCGACGATTCGCTGCGGGGCAGGCGGGTGTGTACGGCGGCGGGTTCGACGGGGGAGGCGGAGCTGAGGAAGCAGCGGCACGGCGCGACAGTGGTGACGGTGCCCAATCAGCTCGACTGTCTGGTGCGGCTGCAGCTCGGTCAGGCGGACGCGGTGGTGACGGACAATGCGCTGGCCGCGGCGCAGGCGGCGCAGGATCCGACGGTGGAGCTGAAGGGCAGGCCGTTCACCGATGAGCCGTACGGCGTGGCGATGAACAAGGACGACACGGATCTGGTGCGGCGGGTCAACAAGGTGCTGGACGACTACCGCGGCGGCGGAAGTGCCGACAGTCCCTGGATGCGGTCGTACCGGAGGTGGCTGCGGGCGGATCTGCCGGGGATATCGGGGCCGCCGGCGCCGGAGTACAGCGACTGAGGCGCGGTGCGGGCGGTGGCGGGCGCGCGGTGCGGGACGAAGCGGCGCGGCGCGCGGCCGGTGCGGCGGGGCGGGCGATCGTCCCAAGAAGCGGTGGTTGCCGTCACTATGGGGGGAAGGGAGGGGAGGGAGCAGTCCACAGAGCGGTCCAGGCGCGCCAACCGCCGTGCGCCGTATGCGTATTGGAGAGGTGATCGATGGGGGTCCCTGGGCCCTGCCCCGGTTCCACGGGGAGGCATCCTGCCCCGGTGCTGGACCGGGAGGAGGTGGATCGCGCCCTGGCGCGGCTCGGTGCCGAGTACGAGGCGATAGAGACATCGCTGCTCGCGTTGCAGGATCATGCGGGCCGCCGGCTGCTGGAGGGCGCCGATCTGTCCGGCACCACCAAGGAGCGCTGGGCCGTCACGGAGCGGTCCATCACGGTCCTGTGGTCGCATTTCGATACCTATACGGCGGCGTTGACGCAGGCGCGGGAGCTGCGGGCGCGGCGCCGCTGGCCGGCCCCCGAGGATCTGGTGGAGCTGTCGGAGCTGCTGTACGGCGGGGTGACGGTGCCCGGGCAGGCCGCGGCGGGCGACGGTCCGGACCGCCCGGGTGAGTGGTTCACCCTGGAGGAGCTCGTCGCGCGGATCAACGGCCTGTACGCGCGGTCGCTCGATGTGATCGTCGCCGCCGATGCGGTGTGGTCGGCGCTGCCGGCCCGGATAGATCTTCTCTCGGCCGAGCTGCGGCGGACGCGTTCGCTGGCGCACTCGGTGGGGGTCCGCCCCGGTGAGCATCCGGCGGGCGACGACCTGGAGCGGATCACGGACGAACTGGCGCGGCTGCGCGGCCAGGTGATCGCCGATCCGCTGGCGTTCTGGGTGTCGTCGTCGACGGGGAGTTCCGCGCCCGGTGGCGGCCGTCCGGACACCGGGCGCTACGACCGTGCGGCGCGCGCCCTGGAGGACGTGCGGCGGGAGATCGAGGCGGTGCTGGACGTCCGGCAGGACGCGGAGCGGCGGCTGATGCAGCTGCGCGATGTGCTGTCCCGGGCCGATCGCACGCTGACCGAGGCGCGGCAGGCGCGCGGCGAGGTGCTGGCGAAGATCGCGGCGTCCGAGGTGCCGGCGGTGAGCGGCCCGTCGACGGCGCTGCACGAGCAGTTGGCGGCGGCCGCGGACTATCGCAGGCGGGCGCAGTGGCACCGGCTGTCGCCGCTGCTGGACAGTCTGGAGGAGCGGGCGGAGGACGAACTGCACCGCGCCCGTGAGTCGTTGACGGCGGTGACCGCTCCGCTGGCCGTGCGGGCCGAGCTGCGCGGACGGCTGGACGCGTACAAGGCGAAGGTCGCCCGGCACGGCATGACCGGGGATCCGCTGCTGCAGGAGCGGTACGACGCGGCCCGCCGGATGCTGTGGAGCGCGCCGTGCGATCTGCGGGCGGCCGAGCAGGCGGTGTGGCGTTATCAGCAGGCGGCGGCCGAGGCGCTGGTGCCGGAGCAGCCCGGCCGCGGGCCGGACGGGCCGGACGGTAGGGGGGACGTGTGACGGAGGGGGCCGACGACCGCTGCCAGCGGCCGGACTGCGGGGGGAGGTACGAGGACGTCGGCGGCGGCGAGCTGTACTGCGATGTCTGCGGGCTGGCCCCGGTGGTGTCGGCGGACGGGCTGCTGTCGTCACCGCCCACGGGGCTGACCGGGCGGGTGCCGGTGGCCGGGGGCGGCTCGTCGCGCGGGTCCGGTGCGGAGTCCGGTGGTTCGGGCCGGGCGGCCGCCGCGCCCGGTGCCTCCGGCGCCGGTACGTCCGCCTCGGTCCGTGGTGACGAGGACGCGGACGAGGGCGGCGAGGCGACGCGGAGCATGCCGGCGCCGGCCGCCTCGGTGTCGGTGCGCAGTTCGGGCGCCGGTGCGGGCTCCGGGGCGTCGGGGGCATCGGGGTCGGCCCGCGGCCGGCTGGGCGCGGGCCTGGTGTCGATGCCGCAGGTGCCGCGGCCCGATCCGGGCACCGCCGTGCTGGAGCGGCCGGAGGTCCCGGAGCGCAAGCGGTTCTGCAGCCGGGGCGACTGCGGGGCGCCGGTGGGGCGGGCGCGGGACGGGCATCCGGGCCGTACGGAGGGGTTCTGCACCAAGTGCGGCCATCCGTACAGTTTTTCGCCCAAGCTGCGTCCCGGCGCCGTGGTGCACGGCCAGTACGAGGTCGTGGGGTGTCTGGCGCACGGCGGGCTGGGCTGGATCTATCTCGCCATCGACCGGGCCGTCGCCGACCGGTGGGTGGTGCTCAAGGGCCTGCTGGACACCGGCGACGAGGAGGCGCTGGCGGTCGCGGTGTCCGAGCGGCGGTTCCTCGCCGAGATCGAGCACGCCAACATCGTGCGGATCTACAACTTCGTGGAGCATCTCGACCGGGCGACGGGCAGCCTGGACGGCTATATCGTCATGGAGTACGTCGGCGGGAAGTCGCTCAAGGACATCGCCAACGAGCGGCGCACGCCCCAGGGCCGGCGCGATCCGCTGCCGGTGGAGCAGGCCTGCGCCTACGGCATCGAGGCGCTGGCGGCGCTCGGCGATCTGCACCGCCGCAACCTCCTGTACTGCGACTTCAAGGTCGACAACGCCATCCAGCAGCAGGACCAGCTCAAGCTGATCGACATGGGCGCGGTGCGCCGGATGGACGACGACCGCAGCCCGATCTACGGCACGATCGGCTACCAGGCGCCGGAGATAGCCGAGCTGGGCCCGTCGGTGGCCTCCGATCTCTACACCGTCGCCCGCACGCTGGCCGTTCTCACCTTCGACTTCCAGGGCTATACGAACGTCTTCGCAGACTGTCTCCCGGACCCGGACCACATCGAGGTGTTCCGCACCTACGAGTCCTTCTACCGGCTGCTGGTGCGGGCCACCGACCCGGACCGGGCGCGCCGCTTCGCGTCCGCGGAGGAGATGGCCGAGCAGCTGACGGGCGTGCTGCGGGAGGTGGTGGCGCTCCAGTCGGGCGAGCAGCGGCCGGCGCCCTCGCAGCTGTTCGGGCCGGAACTGCGCGTGGTGGACACGGAGTTGGTGGCGGCGGAGGGGGAGGGTTCGCTGCTGGGTGCGCGGGGCGCGGCGCCCGCCGGCCGGGCCGTGGCGCCCGGCCGGCCCGTGCTGCGGCCCCTGGACACCGCCGGTGCCGCCCTCGCGCTGCCGGTGCCGCGGGTGGATCCGGCCGACCCCAACGCCGGTTTCCTGGCGGGCCTGCTGACCGTCGCCCCGGCCGAGCTGCTGCCCGCGCTGCGCTCGGCGCCCGGTGACTCGCTGGAGCTGCGGCTGCGCGAGCTGCGTGCCCGCCTGGAGACGGGGGACGGCCCGGCTGCGCGGGGGCTGCTGAGCGCGCTCGCGGCGGAGCCGGGTGCGCGGTGGGGCGGCGACTGGCGGCTGGTGTGGAACCGGGGGCTGGTGTCGCTGGCCGGCGGGGACCGCGAGGGCGCCGCGCTGTCGTTCGACGCGGTCTACGACGCCTTTCCCGGCGAGCCGGCGCCGAAGCTGGCGCTCGCCGTCAGCGCGGAGCTGCTGGGGCAGTGGGAGACCGCCGCGGAGTACTACCGCCTGGTGTGGACGGCCGATCACGGCTATGTCAGCGCGGCGTTCGGGCTGGGCCGGGTGCGGCTGGCGGCGGGGGACCGCGGCGGCGCGGTCGAGGCGCTGGAGTCGGTACCGGAGTCGTCCATTCACTGGACGGCGGCGCGGATCGCGGCGGTCCGCGCCCGGCTGCGGCAGCGGCCGCCGCAGGACGCGCTGCTCGACGATCTTCGGGCGGCCGCGCAACAAGTCGCGGGGCTGGCGGAATTCGGACTGGACGCCGGGCGCCGCGAACAACTGGTCACCGAGGTACTGGGCAGCGCCCTGGACTGGGTACTCTCCGGTAGCCACGGTGCCCCGCCCGACGGTGGACAGCGGCCGCCGCTGCTCGGCTGCGCGCTGGACGAGCGCGGCCTGCGGTTCGGGCTGGAGAGGTCGTACCGCCTGCTGGCGCGGCTGGCGCAGCGTGGCGAGGAAAGGATCGAGCTGGTGGAACGGGCCAACCGCTTCCGCCCCAGGACGTGGGTGTGACATGGGTGTGACTGGGCCGTCCCGCTGCCGGAGCTGCGCGGAGCCGCTCGACGCGGGGGACAATTTCTGCGGACGGTGCGGCGCGGACCAAGTGGTGCCCGCCGCTTCGGGGTACGCGGCGGTGCCGCCGCCGCCCTCGTACGCGCCGACGGTCGGGGTACCGCACGAGGGGCCGGCCGGGCCGCCGCCGCCGGATCCGACGACGCGGATTCCGTACGAGGAGATCGCGGGTACGGGCGATCCCGGTGCGGAGGGGCCGCGTCCGGGCGACCCCGGCGCGCAGCCCGTCGATCCCCGTGTCGCCGGGTACGAGGTGGTGGCCGATGCCGCGGCGGGGGCCGCCGGAGCGGCGCAGGCCCCCGTAGCGGTGCAGGCTCCCGTTGAGGCACCCGGCGATGCCACCGGGACCGAGGGCGCCCCCGGGGCCCCCGAGCCGTCGTCCGAGGGTCCCGCCGACACCCTCCACCTCTGCGCGTCCTGTCATGCGGGCGCCGTGGACGCCGACGGCTTCTGCGACCACTGCGGCCGCGCCCGGCCGCGCGATCGCGACCACATGGAACGGGAGCTGGCGGGCTTCGCGGCCGTCAGCGACCGCGGGCACCGCCACCACCGCAACGAGGACTTCTTCGCCGTGCGCGCCACGGCCCTGCCCGACGGTTCGCCCGCCCTGGTCGCGGTGGTCTGCGACGGCGTCTCCTCGGCGACCCGGCCGGACGAGGCGTCCCAGGCGGCGTCCGAGACCGCGGGCGAGGCGCTGCTGGCGTCGCTGCCGCGCGGTACGCACCCCCAGCAGGCGATGCACGACGCCATCATGGCGGCCTCCGCGGCGGTCGACGCGCTGGCCGACGACCCGTCCCTCGCACACGATGAGCACCGTCAGCAGAACGCCCCGGCCTGCACGTTCGTCGGCTCGGTGATCGGCGGCGGGCTGCTGACCGTCGGCTGGGTCGGCGACAGCCGCGCGTACTGGATCCCCGACGACCGCGCCGCGCCCCCGGCCCGGCTCACCGAGGACGACTCCTGGGCCGCGCAGATGGTCGCCAACAACCTGATGTCCGAGGCGGAGGCCAACGCCGACGAGCGGGCGCACGCCATCACGGGATGGCTCGGCGCGGACGCGTACGAGGTCGAGCCGCACACCGTGACGTTCAAACCGGACGGTCCCGGCGTGGTGGTGGTGTGCACGGACGGGCTGTGGAACTACGCCGAGTCCGCCGCGCAGATGGCCTCGGTGCTGCCCGTCGATGCGCCCACCAGGCCGCTGCATGCCGCTCGGACGCTGGTCGGGTACGCCCTCGACGGCGGGGGCCACGACAACGTAACGGTGGCGGTGGTGCCGTTCCCCGCGCCGTCGGTGCGGGCAGGATCGGCCTGACCGTCCGCAACCCGACGTATCGGATGCGGCGGCCGGAACACGGGCAAGGCGCGCACCGGCCGGAAATGCCGCGGCGGACGGAAGAGAGGGAACGGGCGGAACGGATGGCCCACTTCGCCAAGTCGTATGTGCCGCAGTTCTCCGCCGAGGTGCACCAGAACCCGTATCTCCCCGTGGGTGGTCGGGAGGTGAACGCCATCGTCGCCGTGACCGCCACCGGGGGCGGGACCACCGGCGGCCGGCCGATGGTTGCCGGCGGGCCGGGCGGCCGGGGGGCCGGCGTGGTGATCATGGTCGACTGCTCCGGGTCGATGGACCGTCCGCCGGCGAAGTTACGGGGCGCCCGGGAGGCGACGGCCGCGGCCGTCGACACGGTGCGCGACGGGGTGGCCTTCGCGGTGGTGGCCGGCACGCACCGCGCCGCCGAGATCTACCCGGGCGGCGGCCGGCTGGCGGTCGCCGACGCGGTCACCCGCGCGCAGGCCAAGGACGCGCTGCGGCGGCTGAACGCCGGCGGCGGCACGGCGATCGGCAGTTGGCTGCGGCTGGCCGGAAAGCTGCTGTCGTCCGCGGAGCTCGGCATCCGGCACGGCATCCTGCTCACCGACGGCCGCAACGAGCACGAAGCGCCGGGGGATCTGCGGGCCGCGCTGGACGACTGCTTCGGGTCCTTCACCTGTGATGCGCGCGGCGTCGGCACGGACTGGGAGGTGAAAGAGGTCACCGCCATCGCCTCGGCGCTGCTGGGGAGCGCCGATATCGTCGCCGATCCGGCCGATCTGACCGCCGACTTCACGCGGATGATGCAGAACGCGATGAGCAAGGAAGTCGCCGATGTCGGACTGCGGGTGCGGACGCCGCGGGGCGCGGAGATCGTAGGGGTGAAGCAGGTGGCGCCGACCGTGGTGGATCTGACCGGGCGGCGTACGGAATCGGGGCCGCGGTCGGGGGACTATCCGACCGGTTCATGGGGCAATGAGTCCCGGGATTACCACGTTTGCGTGCGGGTTCCGGATGCCGGAATCGGCCGGGAAATGCTGGCGGCGCGGGTCTCATTGATCATTTCCACGCCGGACGGCGGGCCGCCGCGGACCCTGTCGCAGGGGCTGGTGCGGGCCGTGTGGACGGCCGATCCGGCCGCCTCGACGGCGATCGATCCGCAGGTCGCGCACTACACAGGACAGGCGGAACTGGCGCAAGTCATTCAGCAGGGGCTCGATGCCCGCAAATCCGGCGACCGGGACCGTGCCACCGCGAAATTGGGCCGCGCCGTACAGCTGGCGAACGCCTCGGGAAATGCGGGCACTGCGAAACTCCTTGCGAAGGTGGTGGACGTCGTCGATGCGGCGACCGGTACTGTGCGACTGAAGGCGAAGGTGGCCGACGCGGACGAGATGACCCTCGAAACGCGCTCGACAAAAACCGTTCGCGTGACAAAACAGCCGAAGAAAAACCGCGACTAGTACCAAGCAGTACCAGCGAAAGAAAAGGTACGGAGGGGGAAGAACCGACATGCCGACCTGCCCGAACGGACACCAGTCGGTGGCCGAAGACTGGTGCGAGGTGTGCGGCCACCGGATGGCGGGTGCTGTCCCGCCGCCGCCCTCCCTGCCCGCGGGGTTCCTGAACACGCCGCCCAGCCAGCCCACCGGCCAGCCCGGCCCGCCGCCGCCCCAGCAGCAGGGCCCGCCGCCGGGCCACCCCGGCCCGCCGCCCGGCATGCCCGGCCCCGGTATGCCCGACCTCGGCCAGCCCGGCCCCGGCCCTCAAGGCGGCCAGGGCGGCTACGGCTTCCCGCCGCCGGCGCCCGGCCCGGGTCCCGGCCCCCAGGGCGGCCAGGGCGGATACGGCTTCCCGCCGCCCGCACCGCAGCAGCCGTTCGAGCAGCAGTCACCGCCGCCCGAGCCGTGCCCGCAGTGCGGTACGCCGCGCGCCGCGAACGCGCCGTTCTGTGAGAACTGCCGCTACAACTTCCTGACCCATTCGTCGATGTCCTCGACGTCCTACGCCCCGCCGCCCGGCATGCCCGGCCCCGGCGCCGAGGGCGGTTACGGCTTCCCGCCGCCGGCGCCCGGCCCGGGCCCCCAGGGCGGCCAGGGCGGATACGGCTTCCCGCCGCCCGCACCGCAGCAGCCGTTCGAGCAGCAGTCACCGCCGCCGTTTCAGCAGCAGTCGCCGCCGCCGTTCGAGCAGCAGCAGCCCGGCCCGTACGACCCGCAGCAGCCACCCCAGCAGGGCCCGCCGCCCGGCATGCCCGGTCCCGGCGGCTTCCCCGGCCAGCCCGGCCCGCCGCCCGGTATGCCCGGCCCCGGCCCGGCCGTCGGTCAGCCCGGTCCCCCGCCGCCGCATCAGGGCGACGACTGGACGCTGAACCCACCGGGCGCGCAGCAGGCCGCCGCGCCGCCGATGGCACCGCCGGCGCCCGGACCCGGCCCGCAGGCCCCGTTCGAGCAGCAGCCGCCCGCGCCGTTCCCGCCGCAGCAGCCGGGTCCCTACGAGCCGCAGCAGCCCGCGCCGTACGAGCAGCAGTCGCCGCCGCCGTTCGAACAGCAGCAGCCCGGCCCGTACGACCCGCAGCAGCCACCCCAGCAGGGCCCGCCGCCCGAGCAGCAGTGGAACGGCGGCCCGGGTCCCGCGGCGCCGCCGCAGGGTCCGCCGCCGGTCGTCGGTGACGGCTGGGTGGTGGCCATCGCGCCGGATCGCGAATACTTCATGGCGATGATGGGCCGCAGCGGCCCGGAGGCGGCCGGGCTCAACCTGCCCGCGTACTCCCCCGAGCAGGTGCTCCCGCTCGCCAACGGCCAGATCGCGATCGGCCGACGCCGCAACAGCACCGGCGAGGCCCCGGACGTCGATCTGGGCCGTCCGCCGGAGGACCCGGGCGTCTCGCACCAGCACGCGCTGCTGGTGCAGCAGCAGGACGGCAGCTGGGCGGTGGTGGACCAGAACTCCACCAACGGCACGACCGTCAACCTCGCCGAGGACCCGATCCAGCCGTATGTGCCGGTGCCGCTGCACGACGGCGACCGGGTGCACGTGGGGGCCTGGACGACGCTGACCGTACGCCGGGGCTAGCAGCCCGCTGCGTGGCCGCCCCGGGCAGGAGCCGTTGCGGGGTGCGGTCGGCGGCTCCGAGCATGGCCTTCCCGAGGGGCGTGACCGTTCCGGTCACGCCCCTCGCCACGTCTGACACCATGGACGGGTGAACAAGATTCCACGCGGCACGCTTCAGGAGCAGACCTTCTACGAACAGGTCGGTGGCGAACAGACCTTCCGTCGGCTGGTGCACCGCTTCTACCAGGGTGTCGCCGAGGATCCGCTGCTGCGGCCGATGTACCCGGAGGAGGACCTGGGTCCGGCCGAGGAGCGGCTCGCGCTGTTCCTGATGCAGTACTGGGGCGGCCCCCGCACGTACAGCGACGGCCGCGGCCACCCCCGGCTGCGGATGCGGCACGCCCCGTTCACCGTCGACCGGGCCGCGCACGACGCCTGGCTGCGGCACATGCGCGATGCCGTCGACTCCCTCGGCCTCGCCGAGGACCACGAGACGACGCTGTGGAACTACCTCACCTACGCGGCCGCCTCGATGATCAACGCGGCGGACTGACGACCGGCCGGACCGGCGACCGACGGACCGGCGACGGGCTCACGGAGGGCTCGCAGAGGGCGAGTTGCCCCCTCAGGCCGGATCGGATCGGATCAGGCCGGATCGGATCGGGCCGGATCAGACCGGAGTGACCGTGATCCCCGACAGCCCCGTCAGCCCGGTCGGGCCACCGGTCCGTACGGCGATCGACCCGTAGGGCGTGCTCAGCCGCAGCCAGCCGGCCGCGGCCAGCAGGGACAGAGTCTGGTGCTCGGGCTGCGGTGCGTGGGAGCGGTGCGCGGCGCCGCCGGCGAAGGCGGCCGAGCGCGCGGGGCGGAGGAAGCCCAGCGACTGGGCGGCATGCGCGGCCCGCAGCGGCAGGTGGGTGTCCCCCAGGGTCCGCGACCAGATTTCCCGGCCGATCCGGTCGCGCTCGGTGCGGGTGCGGTGCTGCGGGGGCAGCTCCGCGTCGCGGGTGCGGAATTCGGCGACCGCGCCGGCCACCGCGCGCAGCAGGGCCTCGGGCGCCGGCAGCCCCGGCACCCGCCGCCAGCCGCTGCGGGGCGGCAGCAGCCCGGCCCACGGCGGGCCGGTGACGGCGGCGGGCACGGTCAGTACGCCCTCCGCCGACGCCCCGACGCCCTCGAGGAGTTCACCGGCCGAGACGGTGACGTCCAGGGTGATGTCCTCGTCGGCGAGCCGTGCCGTACGGATGGCCAGTACCTCGAAGGACGGCGGGCGGCCGAAGACGGCGAGCGCCCCGCCGCGGGCCTGGAGCCGTACCGCGGCCGCACGGTCGTAATGGATCAGCCGGCCCAGGAAGGCGGCGAGATCCGCCGCCTCCCCGGAATCGGCCAGAGGCAGTGCCGTCATCGTGCGACGGCCCCCTCCTGATACGACGCGTCGTCCAGGTACTCCTTGAGGATCGCCTTCTCCTCCGCGGTGATGCGGCGCGGGCGCTCCTTGGCGAAGTCGAACGGCACGACGACGGTCGAGGCCCTCAGGAAGAGGGTCTCTTCGTCCTTGACCTCGTACGCGATCGTCATCGACGCGGCACTGATCTTCGTCACCCACAGCTCGATGGACACCGGGGCGTGCCGGTGCACCAGCTGCCGTACGTAGTCGATCTCGTGCCGGGCGACCACCGATCCGCCCGTGAACGACGGGCTGCCGTCCCCCGGCACCAGCCGGCGCATGAAGTCGATCCGCGCCTCTTCGAGGTAGCGGACGAACACCGCGTTGTTGACATGGCCGAACGCGTCCATGTCCGACCAGCGCAGGGGGCAGGAGTAGAGGTGTCGCACGACGCTCAGCCCCGGGTCAGCTTCTTGTACGTCGCGCGGTGCGGACGGGCCGCGTCCGCACCGAGGCGCTCGATCTTGTTCTTCTCGTACGACTCGAAGTTGCCCTCGAACCAGAACCACTTGGAGTCGCCCTCGTACGCCAGGATGTGCGTGGCGACGCGGTCGAGGAACCAGCGGTCGTGGGAGACGACCACGGCGCAGCCGGGGAACTCCAGCAGCGCGTTCTCCAGCGAGGACAGGGTCTCGACGTCGAGGTCGTTGGTCGGCTCGTCGAGGAGCAGCAGGTTGCCGCCCTGCTTGAGGGTGAGCGCCAGGTTGAGGCGGTTGCGCTCACCACCGGAGAGGACCCCGGCCGGCTTCTGCTGGTCCGGGCCCTTGAAGCCGAAGGCGCTCACATACGCGCGCGAGGGCATCTCGACCTGGCCGACGTTGATGTAGTCCAGCTCGTCGGAGACCACGGCCCACAGGGTCTTCTTGGGGTCGATGTTCTCGCGGCTCTGGTCGACGTAGGAGATCTTGACGGTGTCGCCGACCTTGATGTCGCCGGAGTCCGGGGTCTCCAGGCCCTGGAGCATCTTGAACAGCGTGGTCTTGCCGGCGCCGTTCGGGCCGATGACGCCGACGATGCCGTTGCGGGGCAGGGTGAAGCTCAGGTCGTCGATGAGGACCTTCTCGCCGAAGGCCTTGTTGAGCTTCTCGACCTCGACGACGACATTGCCCAGGCGCGGGCCCGGCGGGATCTGGATCTCCTCGAAGTCCAGCTTCCGCATCTTGTCGGCCTCGGCGGCCATTTCCTCGTAACGGGCCAGTCGCGACTTGGACTTGGCCTGCCGCCCCTTGGCGTTGGAGCGGACCCACTCCAGCTCTTCCTTGAGCCGCTTGGCGCGCTTGGCGTCCTTCTGGCCCTCGACCTTGAGACGGGCCTGCTTGGTCTCGAGGTACTTGGAGTAGTTGCCCTCGTAGCCGTGCAGGCGGCCGCGGTCGACCTCGCAGATCCACTCGGCGACGTGGTCGAGGAAGTACCGGTCGTGGGTGACGGCGACGACGGTGCCGGGGTACTTCGCGAGGTGCTGCTCCAGCCACTGCACGGACTCGGCGTCCAGGTGGTTGGTGGGCTCGTCGAGCAGCAGCAGGTCGGGGGACTCCAGCAGCAGCTTGCACAGCGCGACGCGGCGGCGCTCACCACCGGAGAGGTTGGTGACCGGCCAGTCGCCGGGCGGGCAGCCGAGCGCGTCCATGGCCTGCTCGAGCTGGGTGTCCAGGTCCCACGCGTTGGCGTGGTCGAGGTCCTCCTGGAGCTTGCCCATCTCCTCCATCAGCGCATCGCTGTAGTCGGTCGCCATCAGCTCGGCGACCTCGTTGAAGCGGTGCAGCTTGCCCATGATCTCGGCGGCGCCGTCCTGCACGTTCTGCAGCACGGTCTTGGACTCGTCCAGCGGCGGCTCCTGCAGGAGCATGCCGACGGTGTAGCCCGGGGAGAGGAACGCGTCACCGTTCGACGGCTGCTCGAGACCGGCCATGATCTTCAGCACCGTGGACTTACCGGCGCCGTTGGGACCCACGACACCGATCTTCGCGCCCGGCAGGAAGCTCAGCGTCACGTCATCGAGGATGACCTTGTCGCCGTGCGCCTTGCGCGTCTTGCGCATCGTGTAGATGTACTCAGCCAAGAGAAACCGTCCGGCAGGTTTGGATCTTCAGGATCTATCAGGTCTGTTTGCAGGTCCGCCGCCTGGGCCATGGTGCGGCGTGGCCGCGCGAGGGCAGATACACCCATCTTGCCGTACGGCCGGGCCCGGAAGGAAACGAGTACGCCCGCGGCCCCGGAGCGTGAGGACGCTCCGGGGCCGCGGGGTGCCCGGGCGGCTACCGTCCGCTTACGGCGTGCGGGGACGGTGGCCGCCGGGCGTTACCGCTCGGTGACGGTGTGCGTCACTGGGCGCCGGCCTTCTTCTTACGGAGGAAGAACACCGCGCCGCCGCCGACCAGGACCAGGGCGACCGCGACGCCCGCGATCATCGGGGTGGCGTTGCTGGAGCCGGTCTCGGCGAGGTCGGTGCCGTGGCCGCCGGTGGTGCCGCCCGAGGCGGGGGTGGGCTTCGGGGAGGGCGAGCCGCCGCCGCTGCCGGCGGTCTTGCAGTCCAGGACCCCGGAGAAGGTCTTCTTGAAGCCGCCCGCACCGGTGATGGTGATCTCGTAGGGCTGGTCCTCGGCCACGGGGACGGTCACGGTCTGCGACTTGCCCGGGGCGACCTCGTAGTCCTTGCCCGAGAGCTGGAAGCGGAACGCCTCATCGCCCTTGTTGCTCGCCGTGACGTCGACGCCGCCCTTGGAGCAGTTCTTCTCGGCGGTGATCGCCGGGATGGCGCCCTGCTTCTTCCAGGAGACCGTGGCGGCCGCGGAGACCGTCGACTCGCTGGAGCCGGCCAGGATCTGCGTCTGGCTCTTGGCGTGCTCGCCGATGCCGGTGAAGGCGCGGCCGACCGGGACCTTGGTGGCGGCCTGGGCGGTCAGCGAGGTGCTGCCGTCGGCGGCGCCCTTGGGCACGTCGAAGAACAGCTGGGTGCCATCGGCGGCGCTGGTGACGGGCTTGCCGTCCTTGCCGACGACCTTCACACCGGCCGGCAGGTCGGCGGCGGGGGAGATCGTGACGCTGTCGGCGTTGGTGTGCACGGTGACCGGGCCGAGCTTGCTGCCGGACTTGCCGGAGACGGCCGGCGGGTCCAGGGTCAGCGAGGCCTTGGGCTCGGCGAGGTTCTGCGCGCTCTTCTCGAGGTAGTCGGCGAGCTTCTCGGCCGCCGGGTCGGCCGCGTCGACCTTCACATGGTCGGAGAAGCGCCAGATCGCGACCTGGGTGCCGGCCGCGGCGGTGTTCTCGGTGAGGTTCCCCGCGTGGGCCTTGGCGGCGAGCGCGGCCAGGTCGTTCACCTGGGGGTACGAGTTCTGCAGAATCCAGCGGATCTTGCCGGCGTCCGCGTTGTTGTGCAGCGACGAGGCGCTCCAGGGCACTTCCTGGTACTTCGCCTGCTGCTGGGTCGGGTTGTGGATGTCGATGCAGTACGTCTGCAGCGTGCCGCCGTTGTCGACCGACATCTCGAAGAGCCCCGCACCGACGCGCTGGTCGCGCCCGTCGGCGTGCACGATCGCCTGGTCGAAGGTCTTCAGACCGCCGAGCGTCGCGGTGGCGCCTCCCTGCGCGGGGGGCGTGTCATCCGCCGCGGCGGTTCCCGCGGTGGCTATCGCACCCGCCGCGAGCAGGCCGGAGGCCACGACCGCAGCGGCAAGACGGGCTGCGCCCCGCCTTTTCATCGCAAGCATGAATTTCCCCTCTGGGCGAGGCGGGCGAATGGGGGAAGGTGCCTCGCCGGAAAGATGCCGAAGGACTCAACAGCTGAACTCATCAGCCCCCGTGAGTACTCGTCGGATCCTATGGAGCAGGCGCATCACGGTCCCCAGGAATGGCATCCCATAAGCGATCCGAATCACAATCGTTACCGACACCAGGCATCCTCGCCTTGCACTATCGATAAATCCCCGGGACTTATCGGGGCAGGGAGGGGCAAGTGAGGGCGCGGACGGCGCCGGTGACGCTTCTTGTGCGATAGCACTGGCGCTTTCTCAGGCGGACGATTCCTGGAAGGGTTCGGGCACTTCGGGAGCCGGGCCGTCTCCCGGAAGCTCCTTCGGCGCCCCGTGCCGTGGTGGCACCGGGTCCGTACGCGCCCGGGTGACCCGGCGGAAGGCGGCGGTGCCGCGGGCCAGATCGTGGCCGATCGCGACGGCGTCGACCTCCGCCGAGAACCAGCGCTGTCCGCCCCGCTCGGGCGGCTGCTCCCCTTCCCGCACACGCAACCTGCCCTGCACCACGAGCGGTTCGCCGACCGCGACGGACGCGGCGACATTGTCGGCGAGGCCGCGCCAGGACCGGACGGTGAAGAAACTCGTTTCCCCGTCCGTCCAGCATTCCCGCGTCCGGTCGTAGCGCCGGACCGTCGTCGCCAGCCGGAACCTCGCCACCGGCACCCCGGCCGTCGTCAGCCGGTGCTCCACCGCCGTCGCGGCATTTCCCACCAGCGTCACCATCGTGTCGTTCACCGGAACCGCCTCCCCCGTCCGTTCCACGCTCTCCCGCGCTCACCGCGCTCTTCCGCGCTCTCACCGGCGCGTTGAACCCATGCTGCACGGAATCGGCGGGCGCCGCGGCGGGCTGTGGACGACCGGCCGACTGTGGACAACTCGGCCACCCGGGAGGGGGACCCGCTATGCGCCCGACGCCACCGCGTACTGCTCACGCACCTCGCGATAGCGCAACAGCTCTGCCGCGACCGGCTCCAGGACCCTGGCCCGGCCGCAACCGGCCGCCGCGCTCCGCAGCCGCCGCTCGGCCTCCTGCCCGTAGCGCCGGGCCGGGCCGCGCGCCGCCACCCGGCACAGCCACGCCAGCGCCGGGCCGCCCACCGATCCGGTGACCGCGGGCAGCAGCGCGGAGAACCATGCCTCGGGATCGACCACACCGGCCGCCACCCCCAGCAGCGACAGCACACCGACGACCTGCAGAACGAGCAGCAGCCCCTGGAGCGCGGCGGCCACCGTCCACCACCGCGGCCGACCGGCCGGCCCGCCCCGCAGGGACTGCTCGGCGTCGGCCGTCACCCTGTCCAGCGCCTGCGGCAGGCCCGCCGCGCCCCGGTCCGCCGCCTCGCGCACCGCATGGGCCCAGGGCGCCGGCAGCCCGTGCGCCGCCTCGCCCGCCACGGTCCGTACGGCCTGCTCCACCACCGGCCGCGCCGCCGCCCGGCCGTCCGCCTGTTCCCCGGCGTACGGCCCGGCCGCCACCGCTTGCCACTGCCGGCCCTGCCCGGCCACCGAGGGATGGGCAACGCCCGTGGTGACCGGCTGCTGTCGGCCTCTCCCCTCCCTCTCCTCCCTCCGCTCCCGCCTGCGCAACCGGGACCAGGGGGAGCCGCAGGCCCGTTCCGCGTGCCGCAGCCAGTCGCGTTCCACCGCGCGCCCGGTGGCGACCGCGCCGACCGCGTCCGCCAGCCGGTCCTCGAATTCCGCGCGGGCCCGTTCCGTCAGCGCGACCCGGCTCTGCGTCACGTACATCGACCGCAGCCGCTCGGCCGCCGCGTCCACATCCGCCGCCAGCCGCCGGTCGGCGGCGCCCCGCTCCGCGACGAACTGGCCCAACGCGTCCCGCAGTTCCGCCACCCCGCCGCCGGTCGCGGCGGACAGGGCGAGCACCGCCGCACCGGGCTCCCCGTGCTCGCCGAGGGCCAGCCCGTCCTCGTCCAGCAGCCGCCGCAGATCGTCCACCACCTGGTCCGCGGCGTCCCCGGGCAGCCGGTCCACCTGGTTGAGAACGACGAACATGACCTCGGCGTAGCCCGCCAGCGGCCGCAGATACCGTTCGTGCAGCACGGCGTCCGCGTACTTCTCCGGGTCCACCACCCAGATGACCGCGTCCACCAGCTCCAGCATCCGGTCCACCTGGGCGCGGTTCTCGGTGTCCGAGGAGTCGTGGTCGGGCAGGTCGAGCAGGATCAGCCCGCCCAGCTCGGGGGTGCCGTCCAGCGCCAGGTTGCGCCGCCATCCGGGCACGCCCAGGCGGTCCAGCAGACCCTCGGCGCCCGGCGGCCCGCCCGGCCAGACGCAGGCCACCGCCTCCGAAGTCGTCGGCCGGCGCGCCCCGACCTGCGAACGGTTCGCCCCCACCAGCGCGTTGAACAGCGACGACTTACCGCTCCCGGTGGCCCCGGCGATGGCGACCACGGTGTGCTCCCCGGAGAGCCGGTAGCGCTCCCCCGCCGCATCCAGCACCCGCCCCGCCTCGTCCAGGGTCTCCCCGTCGAGCCGGGCCCTCGACAAAGCGATCAGCTCCCGCAGGGCGTCGAGCCGGGCCCGCAGCTCGGCCGTCCGGGCGCCCCGGGCCCGCTCCGCCACCCGCGCGTACGCGCCGCTCCGCGCGCCGCCCACCGCTCCGCGCGCCGGTCCCTCCCCCGGCCCGCCCGCCCGCCCCGTATCCGCCGCCACCTCCGCGGCCAGGGCGAAGTCCAGGTCCGCACCGGCATCCGCGGCCGCCTCTGCGGCCGCCGGCCGGCCGGCGCCCCGTGCGGGGTCCGCCGCGCGCGGCGGCTCGACGCGCGGCCCGGCGGACGATCCCTCGCGCGGCCCGAACACCCGCCGCCGCGCCCCCGTCCGGACGCCTTCGCCGCCCTGCACCCGCCGCGCGATCAGCCCGTCGTCCCAAGCGCCACGGGCCCCCTCGACACCAACGCCGGCCTCTCCCGCACCCCCTGCCCCACCCTCCGCACCCTCCTCGGATTCCCTCACCCCGACACCACCCTCTCCGACTCCGACTCCCGCACTCTCGCCTTCTCCCTCTGCAATACGGACAGCGCGGCGATCAGTTCGGCCTGCTGGTCGGGCGGCACGGCCAGCCGGTCCAGAGGCGCCAGCCGCCGCTCTCGCTCGCCGTCCAGGGCCCGCTCCAGGTACGTCACCAGCAGCCGGCTGCCGCGGTCGCACAGCCGCAGCGCAGCCTGGGCGCCGAGCAGTTCGGCGAGGTTCTCGCCCGCCGTACGGGCGCGCCGGCCGCCGAGCAGCGCCGTGGCCAGCAGTGCGGCCGACTCCTCCGGCTCCACGGATCCCGCCCGTTCGCCGCCCGGTCCACCGCGCGCCTCGCCCCGTTCCTCCTCGGCCAGTTCCTCCAGGCAGCGCCGCCAGCGCCGGACGATCACGCCGAGCCGTTCGCCCGCTCCGCCGCCGCCCGCGGGATCCGGCGCCGCGAGCTCCCGCGCCGCCGGATCCCGCCGCCACGCCTCCGCGGCCCGCTCGTCCGCCTCCTCGACGGCGCAGGCCAGCAGGGACGTCAGCCCCTGCGTCAGCGCGTCCAGCAACTCCTCCGGCCGCCCGCCGGCCCCGTGGTCACGCCAGTGCGCCCGCGCGTCCCCGGCCAGCACCTCACCGGCCGCGACCTCCCGCCGTACCCGCTCCGCGGCCCGCTCGTACGCCTCCTCGACCCGGCCGGTCAGCCGCAGCGCCGCGGCATGCTGGGCGGCGGCCGCGGCGGCCAGCGCGGGCAGCCGGCTGCGCAGCGAGGCGATCACGCCGGAGGCCGTGCGGTCGGCGGCGCAGGTGCGGGCGAGGGGGTCCTGGGCGTGCCGCTCCAGCCAGTCCCGCAGGGCGGCGACCGCCGTGGCCGGCAGCAATCCGCTGCCGCCGCCGGCCGATTCGGGCAGTTCGGGAATGGTGAACCGGGGGACGTGGCCGAGCCCGGCGTGATGGAGGAGTTCGGCGTAGCGCGCGGAGATGTCGGTGACGATCTGATGGGGCACCCGGTCCAGCACCGTCACCAGCGTGACGTCGTACTCCTTGGCCGTGCGCAGCAGATGCCAGGGGACCGCGTCCGCGTACCGCGCGGCCGTGGTGACCAGCACCCACACATCGGCCGCGCAGATCAGCTCCGCGGCCAGCTCCCGGTTCCGGGCGACCAGCGAATCGATGTCGGGCGCGTCCAGCAGCGCCAGCCCGCTGGGCAGCGCCGGATCCGTCTCGATCCGCACGGTCGGCATCCCGTGCTCGCCCGCGGCCCCTTCGGCGCCGTACCCGCCCGCCGCGTCCTCGTAGTCGTACGCGCCCTCCCCCTGCGTCCTGCGCGGCGCCCCGCTGCCCTCTCCGCCGTCCTGACCGGGCACCCACACCCGGGTGAGCTGCGGCAGCACCCGCTGCCCGGCGAACCAGCGGTGGTCGTCGGGATGGCAGACCAGGACCGGGGTACGCGTCGTCGGCCGCAGCACCCCCGCCTCCGAGACCCGCCGCCCGACCAGCGAATTGACCAGCGTCGACTTCCCCGCCCCGGTGGACCCGCCGATCACGGCGAGCAGCGGGGCCTGGGGCGAACGCAGGCGGGGAATCACATAGTCGTCGAGCTGGGCGAGCAGTTCGGCCCGGTTGCGTCGGGCGCGGACGGCGCCCCGCAGCGGCAGTGGAAAGCGTGCGGCGTCGACGCGGTCGCGCAGTACGGACAGTGCGTCGATGAGCCGGGGTCGTACGTCCAAGGTCGCCACATGTGCAGAATGCCCAATTTCGTTGGGTTTTTGAAGCGTATAGCCCTGTGTGCGCGCCGTAAGAACCCCCACAGAACGGGACGAGTAACCCATGAGACGATCGAGACGGCTGAGGCGCAGGCATAACGAGTGCACAACACCCGCCGCACGGGATACCAAAAGCGGTGCAGGATTCGTACCTGCCTGCGATTATCGGGATCGCTTCACCGAACCTCCACAACGTGCCACGGAGGTGAAGCAACCGGTACGAGGCACCCGGACCCCTATCCTTGTCCGCGGTCCGTGATCCACGTCCACCGCCCGGCCCCCGTAGCTCAGTGGATAGAGCAGGTGCCTTCTAAGCACTTGGCCGCAGGTTCGAGTCCTGCCGGGGGCGCCAGCGCAGACCCTCCCTTTGGGAGGGTCTTTTTGCTGGTCGGGGCGCTGGTACCGGAGGTGGGCGAGGGTGCGGAAGGGCTGGGGCGGGTGGCGTTCGAGGTCGGCGGCGATCTCCCGCCCCGCGAGTCGGCCCGTGGTCGGCGATGGCGGCATCGAGATCCTGGTCGACCGGCTGGTCGGGGAGTCGGCGGAGACCGGGGCCGGGCAAGTGGTCGATCTGCGAGGCCGGTTCGCGTGCGTCTTTTCTGCAGGGGTGGCCTGCGAGCCGTTCGGGGGCCGGGACGCCGTGTGGGAGCGGACGTGGCGTGTCATCGGCGTCGCCCTGGACGTGCCGCGGCCCCCGAGCGGGCCGACGCCGGTGTCGGCGATCCGCCGGACCGGAACGGGCCCTGGTCGCGGCCGAGCGCGGCGAGCCGGGATCGGGGCGGGGGGCCCGGGCCGACCTGCCCGTCCGCGGATATCGTGACGGGCCGGAGAGGCGGTGCCGGCCCGGCGGGCCGGGCGACGAGGGGGTGCGGTGAGCGAGGGGCGGGACGGTTGGATACGGGTTCCCGTCGGGGCCGAGGCGGGGCGGTGGGACACCCGGGGGCGCTGCCGGCGGGTGCTGTTCGTCGTGCACAACGTGACGTCGGCGACCCGGCTGCTGGACGTGGTGCCGCTGTTCCACGACGACCTGCGGGTGCAGATGCTGGCGACCTGTACGGGCTCGTCGCCGTTCCAGGCCGGGGTGGCGGAACTACTGGCCGGAGTCGGCGTACCGCTGCTGCCGTGGGCGCAGGCGCTGCGGACACCGGTGGACCTGGCCATCGCGGCGAGCTTCGGCGGTCAACTGCATTGCCTTCAGGGGAAGTTGGCCGTGCTTTCGCATGGCGTTGGATACAATAAGACGCTTGCCGTGCC
>NZ_JBITYA010000002.1:467195-797505 GCF_044544985.1 Streptomyces sp. NPDC053427
CGGGGGCCGGGGGCCGGGGGCCGGGGGCCGGGGGCCGGGGGCCGGGGGCCGGGGGCCGGGGGCCGGGGGCCGGGGGCCGGGGGCCGGGGGCCGGGGGCCGGGGCGCCCGTGTTCGGGATGTCGAAGGAGTGGCTGCTCAGGGAGGACGGCACGCCCGTCGCGGACGCGATGGTGCTCTCGCACCCCGAACAGCTGGCGCGGCTGCGCATCGCCTGTCCGCCCGCCGTCCCCACTGCCGTACTCGCCGGCGACCCCTGCTTCGATCGGATGCTGGCCGCCCGCCCGCACCGCGACCGGTTCCGCCGGGCGCTCGGCGTACGTGACGGCCAGCGGCTGCTGGTCCTCAACTCCACCTGGAACCCGGAGTCGCTCTTCGGGGACGGCGGCGCCGAGGACCTGCTGCCCTCCCTCCTCCCCCGCCTGACCGGCGAACTTGCCGCGGACGAATACCGCCTCGCGGCCGTCCTCCACCCCAACATCTGGCACGGCCACGGCCCCGGCCAGATCAGGGCGTGGCTGCACCGCGCGCGGCGCGGCGGCCTGACCCTGCTGGACCCCCTGGAGGGCTGGCGGCAGGCGCTGATCGCCGCCGACGCGGTCATCGGGGACCACGGCTCCGTCACGTACTACGCGGCCGCGCTCGGCGCCCCCGTCCTCCTGGGCGCCGCACCGCTGACGGGGCTCGACCCGCGCTCCCCGGTCGCCGATTTCGTCCGCACGGCGCCCCGCCTCGATCCCCGTGCCCCGCTGGCCCGGCAGATCGAGACGCTGATCGCCCGGCACAGCCCCCTCCCCGGCCCCGCGGAACTGACCACGTCCTTGCCCGGCAAGTCCGCGGCGCTGCTGCGGGAGATGTTCTACGACCTCATCGAGATACCCGAGCCCCCCGAACCCGCGCTGCTCGCCCCCCTGCCCCTCCCCCCGTACGAACCACCGCTGCACACCGCCCCGCTGCGGGTCCTGACCTGGCCGCTGGCTGACGGCGGTATCGCGGTACGCCGGTTCGCCGAACCCGCCTACGAGCCGGACGACGACCCGCGGGACGGTGACCCACTGGGGACGGGCGGGGCGGTGCATCTGGCCGTGCACGAGGACCAGGCCGGTCATGACGCGGTGGCGCCGGCCGATGTGATCTTCCGCTACGGGGCGTCCGACGATCCCCGGCTGGGCCCGCCGGAGCGCTGGGGCGCGGAGGTCCTGGCGCAGTGGCCGCACTGCGCGCTCGCGGTGTACATCACGCACCCGGACGCCTGCACCGTACGCACCCGGGCGGGCGCGGTGCTCCGCCTTGCCGGGGCGCCGTCCGCCCCCGACCCGGCCGCCTGCGCCTCCGCGCTGGCGGGCGGCGCCGCGCTCGACGGTCTGGTGGCGGGCGGGCTGACCGTGCGCACCGGCCGGACCACCCACCGCGTGACGGTCACCCCGCTTCGCAGCGCCGGCGCAACGCCTCCAGGTGGGTGAGGTGGAAGGCGGCCCGCTCGTCACGGAGCAGGGATATCGCCTCGTCGACCGGCGGGCGCGCGGCGGTTGGATCACCGGCGTCGAGGTGCAGCTCGGCGAGGTCGGTGAGGGTGCGGGCGGTGTTGTACGCCTCGGCGCTGTCGCGGAAGAAGCGCAGGGCCCGCTCCAGCCGTTCCTGGGAGTCGGCCCAGCGGCCGAGGCCCCGGAGCGCCCGGCCCCGATGACGCTCCAGCAGCGCGCGGGCGCGCGGCACGTCGGCGGCGCCCTCGCCGTCCTCGCCGATGGCTGCCAGCAGGGCATCGGCCTCGTCGAACCGCTCATGGGCGTCCTGGAACCGCCACTGTCGCAGTCGTAGCAGCCCCAAGGTCTCCACGGCGGTGGCCCGGCCGCGGAGATGCCCGGCGCGCTCCTCGGCACAGGCGGCAGCGAGCAGCTCCGATTCCGCCTCCTCGTACCGGCGCACTTCCAGCAGTGCCAGGGCGAGTTGGGTGTGCATGCGGCCGGCCATCCGGAAGGCTTCGGCCGAGACGATGTCCGTGCCGGTGCCTGTGCGGGTGCCGGCGTCGGCGTCGGCGGCGCGGGTACCGGACCGGAGCGCGGGCAGCAGCTCGTCGTGGCGCCCGGCCTTGAGCTGCACCGACCACAGCGCCTCGCACAGCTGGACCACGGAGTCTCGGTCCTCGAACTCCTCGGCTGCGCGGACCGCTTCGAGGATCTGGCCGAGCTCGTCGCCGAGTGCGGCCAGTGCCTCGCCGGGGCCGGCGTACGGGCCCGGCTCCAGCTGGGCGTACAGCGGGCCGAGATGCCAGCGCTGGGGGAGCACGGCGCGGTCGGCGCGTACCGCGAAACGCAGGGCCCAGGCCACGCCGCGCGATACCGCGGCGGAGCAGGCGCCGATGCCGTCCTCCTGGGCGGCGGCCGTTTCGGCATGCCGCCGTACGGAGGGGCGGAAGCGGTAGCGGCCGGCGGCCGTGGTCTCCAGCAGCCGACGGTCGGCCAACTCGGTCAGCAGCGCCTCGGCTTCCGGCTCGCCGATCGCCGCGATGGCGGCCGCCGATGCCGCGCCGATGGCGGGCCAGGGACGCAGCGCCAGCAGCCGGTAGAGCCGCGCGGCGCCGGCCGCCAGCTCCTGGTAGGCGTCCTCGGCGGCATTCCGCACCGCGTCGACGGCGGGTTCGGTGGTGGGGTCGTCGGCGGGGTCAGTGGCGGGACCGTGGTGAGACACGACGGGCTCCTGGTCCGGACGGGGAGGCTCGGTCAGCCGCACCGCGGCGGCGCGCAGCGCGAACGGGGACCCGGCACACCTGGTCAGCACCCGTGGCAGTTCGGCGCCCGCCGCGGTCAGGGCTTCCTTCCCGGCGATCCGGCCGAGCAGAGCGCGGGCATCCTGGTGGGCCAGCGGCCCGACCGCGACCGGCACCGCATCCAGGCCGCTCAGCGGCCGCCGGGCCACGACGATCGTGAACACCCCGGGCGTCGACGTCAGCAGCGGCTGCACCTGCGCCGCGGACCGCGCATGGTCAAGGACAACGAGCAGCCGACGGTCCGCGACGGTGGTGCGATACAGATCCGCCCGGTCCTCGACGGCCGGCGGGATCTCCTCGTCCGCGAATCCCAGCTGCTGGAGCAAGCTACGCAGCACCGTGCCCTGGTCCAGCGTGCCGACCGCCGAGGCGCCGCGCAGATCCATGTACAGCTGCCCGTCCGGGAACCGGCCCGCATGCGCACTCCCCCAGTGCACGGCCAGCGCACTGGTCCCGATCCCCTCGGGGCCGTGAATCAGCACCACCCGCGGACGCCCGTCGGCCTTCCGCCTCGCCTCGCGGTCGAGATGCTTCAGCAGGTCATGACGGTCCGTGAAAAACCGTACGGAGCTGGGCAGCCGACGCGGCACCGCAGTGCCGCCGCCGAGCCGCGGGGCACCACGCACCCAGGCGTCCAGCGCTCGGGCATGCATCTGGTCGCGCCGCGCACCGTCCACCAGCAGCGCGGCCAACGCCTCACGCTCGACGCTCCCGACGGGCGCCGCCACCTCCCGCCCGGCGATCCGCCGGGCCAACGCCCCTACCGATTCCCAGGCGCGCTTCCCGGCTTCATTGGCCATGGAAGCCGTCACCGCCCCAAGAACCGCCGTAACCGCCCCTATCGATATGGGATCCACCATGCCGCCGCTCCCCCTTGGCTCCCGCCCGATCGCCGACCGCCCGGCCGCCTGACAGCCCAACTGCCCGGCCGCCCGTGCCCTGCCCCGCCGTCCACCCCACCGGTGGGATCAACGCTATCGCTCCCCTCCAGGTTCCGACGAGGTCGCAGGCGGCCGCCTCCCCGCGAAGGCCGATCCACTCCGATCCGTATCCCCTGATCCGCCCCCTCCCCCTGATCCGCCGCCTTCGCCCCCGTCCCGTCGGCGTCCCGTCCTCCCTCCTCGCTTGCGCGACTGATTTCCACGCCGATCAGGTCGGGGCAGGGCGCGGTCCGACACGATCGATCACGGGTGGCCGCTGGACCCGGAGGAGGCGGCGAGCAGGGACGGGTAGTCGGGGAGGGATATGGCGGCGGAGAGGGTGTTGCCCTGGTCGAGCATGGCCTGGACGGTGGCGGGGTCGTTCAGGGCTGCGTTGCGTGCGTTGATCGCCTCCTGGGTGGTCGGGGCCAGGAATTCGCCCGTTCCCCGGCCGCCTTCCTGGCAGGGGGTGACGTACGGGCGCATCCGTTGTTCGTAGCGGGCGAAGGCTTCGGTGTGGTCGCCGTCCGCCAGGGCCAGTTCGCCCGCCAGCACATAGGCGCCGACCAGCGCGGAACCGGTGCCCATGCCTCCTACCGTGGCGCCGTGGGCAGCGTCGCCGAGGAGCACGGTCCGGCCGGTCGACCAGTGCGGCACATCGACCCGGCTGATGGAGTCGAAGTAGAGGTCGTCCGCGGCCCAGAGGGTGTCGATGAGCTCCGGTGTCCGCCAGCCGGATCCCGCGTACGCCTCGGCTATCGCCTTCTTCCGGGAGTGCGGATCGCGTCGGTCACAGGGCAGTTCCCGGCCGGATGCAAAGACGCAGAAGGCCTCGCCCGCGTAGCCCGGGTCGTCCGCACGCCTGGGGGTACGGCCGACCGTTGCCAGTCGGCCTGGCTCCGAGTAGCCGACCGATCGGGCGCCGAGGTCGGAGGCGTCCTCGGGCAGGTCCCAGCCGGCCACGTAATAGCCGAGATGGCTGACGAAGTCCTCCTCCGGGCCGAAGGCCAGGCGACGGACCGTGGAGTGCAGGCCGTCCGCGCCGACCACGAGATCGAAGGTGCGCGGTGCCCCGTGGTCGAAGGTGACATGGACGCCGTCGTCGCCCTCGGTCAAGGACCTGATGGAGTCGCCGAAGACGTACTCGGCTGGGGACGCGGTCCCGCGTCCGGGAGGGCCGGCTTGGGCGGCGGGGGCGTGCAGGCTGTGGCCGTGGAGGATGCGGGAGAGGTCCGAACGGAGGATCTCGAGCTCACCACCCGCGAACTCCGGTGGCAATGCGGCCAGTTGGCACCCCTCTGCATCGATGAAGGTCATGGGGCTGCCGCCGGCGGCCCGGCGCCTGACGGCGTCCAGGACGCCCATCCGGTCCAGTACGGACACATGCGCCGCCCCTCGGAAGTCGACCGCGAAACCGCCGCCGCGCAGGGCCGGGGCCACCTCGATCACGGTCGGCCGGTAGCCGTAGCGCGCGAGCCAGTAGGCCAGGGCCGGGCCCGCCACGCTGGCACCGGAGATCAGGACCGTCCGCCGTCGCGCCGCGACCGCCCCGCGCCCGGTCGCGGTCCCGGTCATGGCGACGGCGGCAGGAGCAGTGGCTGCGGTCGTGGTTGCGGCTTCAGCTTCGGATTCGGGCGTTCGTTGCGCCATCACATACCCCCGTGCATGCGCCGGCCCTCGGCGGCCGACCTTCGTTCACGACACCGACAAGAAAAACTGTATCCGACGGACACTGATATGTGTACCTCGGAGACAGTTTTCCGCGCGGATCTAGTATGCGGAGGTGGCTGGAAACGAGGAGAAGCGCAGCGTATTCGGGGCTCAGGCGGGCAGCGTGGAGCTGCTGTGGGGTGGGCGCGAGCGACCCAGTCGCGGCCCCAAGCCGGCGCTGAGCCTGGAACGGATCACGCGTACGGCCATGGCCATCGCCGATATCGGCGGGCTGGGGGCAGTGTCCATGCAGCGGGTCGCGGGCGAACTGGACTTCACCAAAATGTCCTTGTACCGCTACGTCCCGGGCAAGATGGAGCTGGTGGCGCTCATGATCGACACGGCCATGGGCGAACCGCCGGCCCCGGCCCCGGCCGGGGGCGACGGCGGCTGGCGGCCCGCGCTGCGCGAGTGGGCCGAACAGCTCGCGGCGGCCTTCCGGCGACACCCCTGGCTGCTGAATGCGACCATCGGCCCGCGCGTCATGGGGCCCAACGAGCTCGGCTGGACCGAACGCGCCCTCAGCGCGCTCGCGGACACCAACCTCAACGGCGGCGAGCAACTGGACGCCGTGGTCGTCGTGGCCGGCCATGTCCGGGCCATCACACAGGTGTCGGCGTCGCTGGGGCTGGGCAGCGCGCAGGCCAAGGAGCCGGAGCAGGTGATGAGCGCGGCCCTGAACGAACTGCTGGTCGGGCGCTCCGACCGGTTCCCGGCCCTCACCGCCGCCCTCGCCTCCGCCGAGGAAACCGACTCCCGTGACCAGTCCCTGGAGTTCGGACTGGAGCGCATCCTGGACGGCCTGGAGGCGCATATCGCACGGCGGGCGGAGGCGGAGGCGGAGCGACGGCGCTAGGTGGTGTCCGCAAAGTCCCGCCTGGCTGGCGGCGCCTGGCACGCACGCTCGCTGCGTTGTCGGGATCGTCCACGTAGCCCGCTACGAGGACGACCCTCCGCCTTGCGATCGCACGCACCAGACGCCGCCAGCCCCGCCCTCCGGGCGGACGACGGGACTTTGCGGACACCACCTAGGAGCGCTGCACCACCGCCGGGGCGCGCCCGACGCCCCTCGGCGGTGCCGCGCTGCCGCAAGCCCGCAGCCCCCGTATCGCCCTGACCTCCTACAGCCGCACCGCCTTGCGCGGCCGTTCCTTTGCTCCCGTCAGCAGGCCATGCAGCGAGGCGAATTCGTCGACGCACTTGGCGGTGCCGTTGACGACGCAGTCCAGTGGCTGGTCGGCGACCGTCACCGGGACGCCCATCTCCTCCTGCAGCCGCAGGTCCAGGCCGCGCAGCAGGGCGCCGCCACCGGTCAGGGCGATGCCGCGCTCGATGATGTCGCCGGAGAGTTCCGGCGGGCAGGCGTCGAGGGTGTGGTGGACGGCGCGGACGATGGCGTCGACGGGTTCGGTGAGGGCTTCGCGGATCTCCTCCTCGGTGATCTCCTGGATGCGGGGCAGGCCGGTGACGTGGTCGCGGCCGCGGACGGTGAAGGAGTCGCGGCGATCCGGTTCGCCGTCCTCGTCGATGACGACCGGGGTCCAGGCCGCCGAGCCGATGGCGATCTTGATGTCCTCGGCGGTGCGTTCGCCGATGGCCAGGGTGTGCTTCTTCTTGATGTACGCGGCGATGGCGGCGTCCAGGGCGTCGCCCGCGATCCGTACGGACCGGGCGGTGACCAGGCCGCCCATGGAGACGACGGCGACCTCGGTGGTGCCGCCGCCGATGTCCACCACCATGCAGCCGATGGGTTCGTCGACGGGGAGGCCGGCCCCGATCGCGGCGGCCATCGGCTCCTCGATGAGGTGGACTTCGCGGGCGCCGGCGCCGCGGGCGGAGTCGATGACGGCGCGGCGCTCGACGCCGGTGATGCCGGAGGGCACGCAGATGACCACCCGCGGCCGGGCGAACCGGCGGCTGGGCAGGGCCTTCTTCATCAGGGCGCGCAGCATCTGCTCGGCGGCGTCGAAGTCGGCGATGACGCCTTCCCGCAGGGGGCGCATCGCGGTGATCCCGGAGGGGGTGCGGCCGATGGTGCGTTTGGCCTCCGCGCCGACGGCGATGACCTCGCCGGTGCCGTTGACGGCGACTACGGACGGCTCGTTCAGCACCACGCCCTTGCCGCGGGCGTACACCAGGGTGTTGGCGGTGCCGAGGTCGATTCCGATGTCGTAGGTGCCGGAGGAAACGGCGGACCTGTCGGCGGTCCTGCCGGACGACGTTCTCGTGGAAGTGCTGGACGCCATGGGGAGATCGGGTGCTCTCTCTCGACTGGACGACGATCGGCTGGATGCCGATCGACGGGTGACGATCTTCGGGCATTGTGGCGCAGAAGGAACCATTGACTCACCAGAGGCAAAGGCGTCCATCGGCATGCATTGCGGGCACTCAACAAGACTACTGGGCGGGCGGAATGGTTCCCTGCGCGCCCCGGCGAGCCGCCCGGTTCCGGCCGCCCCGGCCCCTGGAGAGCGCCTCGGCGAGCTCGTCGAGGGCGTCCAGCAGCAGATCCGAGGCACGCAGGGCGACGCCCTGGCTTGCGGATTCGGCGTCCCACCGCTCCCAGACGGTGCGCAGCGCGCTCCACTCCAGCCGTTCCCGTCGGCGTACGGCGTGGGCGGCGCGCTCCAGGGAAGGGCGCAGTTCGGCGGCGAAGGCGGCGGCGCCGGGGGACGGTTCGGCGTCCTTGTCGGGGAGATGGGCCTCCATGATCATCGTGACCCGGCCCATGGTGGCGAGGGCGGCGCCGGCGGCGGTGGCCGAGGTGCGGGAGAGGCCGCGGTGGCGTACGGGTTCCTTCTCGGCGCGGGCCTCGCTCGCCTCCCAGGCGGCGCGGGCCGCGCGGGCGTCCAGGAGGGCCTCGCGGACGTGCCGGGGACGGCGTTCGGCGGGCCGGGCGTGGCGGTCCAGGACCGCCAGCGCATAACGCCCGTTGGCCTCCAGCCATTCCGCGAGGCGGTCGCGCAGCCTGGGCGTTTCCCAGGCGGGGAACAGGGCGTAGGAAAGCATGGCGAGCAGTCCGCCCAGAAGGGTGAGTACGACCCGTTCCTCGACGGTCTGGGTCCACCCCTCCCCGGCGATGCCCAGCAGGAAGATGACATAGCCGGCCACGCAGGCCGAGGTGACCGAGACGCCGGTGCGCATCAGCAGATACATGAGGAAGACGAAGACGACGGCGAGCCCGGCGCAGACATAGCGGTCCGGGTGGGCAAGCGCCATGAGGGCGCCGCTGACGGCGACGCCGACGAGCGTGCCGCTGAAGCGGGCCACGCCGCGGGAGTAGGTCTGGCCGAAGTCGGGGCGCATCACCATGACGGAGGTGAGCGGCGCCCAGTAGCCGTGGCCGAAGGGGAGGGCGGTGCCCAGGAGATAGCCGAGGCAGGCGACGGCGCTGACCCGCAGGGCGTGCCGGAAGAAGCGGGAGGACCAGCGGGCCTCGCGGTGCAGGGCGCGCAGGGCCACGGGGACGAGCCGGGGGACGCTGGGGCGCAGCAGATGGCCGCGTTCGGCCGCGGTGGTGGGGCGGGTGGCCCGGACGGGCTCGTCGGTGAGTTCGACGGCATCGGCGAGCAGGGAGATCAGGCGGTAGGCGGAGCGGCGGGCGGCGCCGGTGAGCATCGGGCCGGAGGCGGGGACCTCCAGGGTGGCCATCGCCTCGGGCGGCAGGCGCACGGGGCCGGCGTGCCGGACGGCGTGCGCGACGGCGTCGAGGACCGCGCCCGCGGCCTGGAGGAGGTCGCGGACGCGGTCGCGTTCGGGGCCCTCGAGCGGGGCGCCGACGACGGGATCGGCGAGTGAGGCGAGGACGGGCCGGACGCGTTCGGCCAGGCCCCGGGGGCCGTGCAGCTGGACGGGGCGGCGCCTGGCCTGACGCGGCGTCATTTCGGAGGCGAGGCGGGCGTCCATGAGGGGCGCCGGGTCGAAGGGCGCCACCGGGTCGTGGCGCAGGCGGCGGGCGTAGTCGGCCTCGGCGGCCAGCGCGTCGGCGAGGGCGTCGCGCTGCACTCCCCAGGGGCGGACCGGGAAGACGATGATCAGCGCGGCTTGGACGAGGCCGCCGCAGAAGATCAGGGCGGCGTGTTCCAGGGCGCCGAGGACGGAGGTCGGCAGGGTGACGGTGACGAGCATGATCGCCACGGTCTGGGTGCCGGCCAGGCCGGAGACCGGCCCGATCGCCCAGGCCATGCCGGCGAGCAGGGTCCAGCCGGCGAGGAGCAGGACGAAGGCCAGGAGGTGGGCGGCGGCCAGGTAGCCGAGGAAGGTGGAGACGGCGAGCGCGGCGGCCACGGCGAGCGCCAGGACGGGGCGGGGCCGCATGCTGCGCTGGAAGGTGACGAGGCCGGAGGCGAAGGCGCCGAAGGCGGAGGAGACCGCGAGGGCGGGGTCACCGCGCCACAGGCACAGGCCGATGACGACGGCGACACCGGCCGCGCCGCGCACCGCGATCACCGGAGTGAGCTTGGCCCGCTCGATGGCCAGCCCGGAGCGGGCGGTCTCCTTCAGGGCGCGCGACCAGGTCATATCGAGAGAATACGGTCAGCGGGACGGGGGTTCCGGAAGGTCGCCACCGGGTCGCTCCCCGGGCTCGGACGGCCGCCGCCGAGGCGGCTGCGGGCGGCCCCGAAGGCCGGCCTCAGGCCCGTGCACACCACCCCCCGTATCGGGAAAATGACGGTAAACCCGGCTTCCGCTGTACGTAAACATCCCAGGTCAGGGCGGTGTGCCCGGATTCCGGTCGTCCGGTGCGACGAATCCGACACGTCGTACAGGAAACCTTCCCGTGGCGCCGTCCCCTCTTGGCGGACAGGCCGGGGCCTTCCCGGCCTGTCCGGCAAGGAGAAGGCGTCGTGCGCAAAGCCCTGTTCACCCCGGTGATCACCCTGATCACCCTGACCTCTCTCGCCCTTACGGCCGGCTGCGGCACGAGCGCGGCGACCAAGGCGGGGCCCGTACGGTTCGCCGACCCCGGGCCGGGCACCGCCTCGCACGCCTCCGCGCCGGAGAAGGAGAAGCGGTCGCTGGTGCGTTTCCCCACGCGTCCGATCAGCTTCGCGGAGGAGAGCCGGGTCGGCGGGGCCGGGGAGAACACCCCGATAGGCGTGACCACCCTGCACGGCCCGAAGTCGGGCTTCACCGGGAAGGTGTGGGTGTGGGCGCCGCCGGAGTACTACGACAAGCGCAACGCGAACAAGGGCTTCCCCGTGATGGAGGCGCTGCCCGGGTCGTACGGCTATCCGGTCAACTACTGGATCGGCTCGGACCTGAAGCTGGAGGAGAGCCTCGCGCAGTGGTCCAAGAACGGCACCAGCCTGCCGTTCATCCTCGTCATGCCCGTGCTCAACCCCAACGACAGGCAGTACTACGACGGCAGCGACATCCCCGGCCAGCCGAAGATCGGCACCTGGCTGAGCAAGGACGTGCCCGATCTCGTACGGCAGAACTTCCGCACCCTCAACACCCGTGACGCCTGGGCGATCATGGGTTCGTCATCGGGCGGGTTCGCGGCGCTGAAGAACGTGCTGCAGAACCCGGGCACGTTCAAAGTGGCCATCCCCAACGGGCCGGACATCGTGCCCGACTCGCCGCTGTGGAACGGCCACGCCCGGGAGGAGGCGGCGAACAACCCCGAGGTGCTGGCCCGGCGGCTGATAGCGCGCGGCGGACCGGAGGTCCTTCTGGCCTTCCAGGACGGCTCGAAGGAGAACACCGTGCTGCCCAAGGTGCGCAGGTTCATCGCGCAGTACGGGCACGGGCCGATAAGGACGCGGCTGGGGATCGTGCCGGACGGTACGCACAGCGCCGCCACCTATGTGCAGGGACTGGGCGAGGGCACGATGAAGTGGGTCAGTGACCATATGCAGGGGCCGACCGCCTGAGGGCCGGCCCCGGCGCCCGGCCCCGATCCACCGCACCGGCCCTACGACGCGCAGTCGACGTCCTGGAGCTCGATGGGCTGCGAGTCGAGGCCCACATAGGCGGTGAAGGACTCGCGGGCCCCGCCGTCCCAGAAGGTGGTGACGGTCGCCCAGCCGACACCGGCGGACTGGGCCGTGGTCACCTTGCCGACGGAGATCTCGCGGGGCGCGTTCTGGGCGCACAGCAGCAGGTCGTAGCCCTCGGTGTGGGCGGCGCGGTCCTTGAGGTAGTCCGAGACCTGGTGCTCGCGTGCCCAGCCGGTGGGGCCGTGGTGGCCGTAGAAGGCGGTCAGGAAGCGGCGGATGTCGGTGGCGTCGTGCCGGCCGTTGGGGTCGGTACGGACGGCGCCCGCGGCCGGGCCGGCCGATTGCCGGGCGGCGGCGGGAGCGGCGGTGGCCGGGACGGCGGCGAGGGTCAGGGGCAGGGCCACCCCGAGGGCCGCGACGGCGGCAGCACGCGAAACGGTACGGAGCATGTGATGTCCTCAACTTCCGGAATTACCGCTGTATGAACGCTGTGCACGTCTAGACACCGGTGCCCGCCGAATGGTTGCAACACCTCGCCGCAGGACGGCCGTCCGCCGCTCCGTACGCCCCTACGACACCACGTCCTTGCGCGCGAACCCCCGGAACGCCACCGCCACCAGCACCAGCGCATACGCCACCGACACCGCCGCCCCCTGCACCATCCCCGACCACTCCATCTGGGGCTGGAGGGCATCGGCCCAGGAGAACTGCCAGTGGGCGGGCAGCACCTCGCGCCAGGCACCCAGGGCGGTGACCTGGTCGAGGACGTTGCCGACGATGGTCAGTCCGACGGCGCCGCCGACCGCGCCCAGCGGCGCATCGGTCACCGTCGACAGCCAGAACGCCAGGGCCGCGGTGACCAGCTGGCTGACGAAGAGATAGCCGACCACCACCGCCAGCCGGGGCACCGCATCGGCCGCCGACAGCGCGCCGCCGGTGGGCAGTTGGAGCGGCCCCCAGCCATAGGCGGCGGTGCCGACACCGAGCGCGACCAGCGGCAGCAGCACCATCGCGGCGGCGCTGAACGCCAGCCCGACGGTGAGCTTGCTCAGCAGCAGCCGCGCCCGCGGGACCGGCGCGGCAAGCAGATAGCGCAGCGAGGACCAGCTCGCCTCGGAGGCGACGGTGTCGCCGCAGAACAGCGCCACCGGGACGACGAGGAGGAAGCCCGCGGAGACGAACAGGACGGTGGCGGCGAAGTTCGCGCCGGAGGCGGTGGCCGTGTCCATCAGGGTGATCCGGCCGTTGCCGCGGCCGGCCGGGTCGCCGCCGATCGCGAACGCGGCGACCAGCACGAACGGCAGCAGGGTCAGGATCGCGGCGATCACCAGGGTGCGGCGGCGCAGCAGCTGGCGCCGGGCCTCGACCCGGAGCGGGAGCGTGCGGCGCGGGCGGTAGCCGGGCGCCGCCGCCGTGGGGGTGGCGGTCATCGGGCGTCGCCTCCGATCAGGGTGAGGAAGGCGTCCTCCAGGCGGCGGTGCGGGCCGATGCGGTTCACCGGGATCTCCAGCTCGATGAGGCCGGCGAGGAGCGCGGGGGTGCCGTCCGGGTCGGTGACGCGGATCAGCAGGCCCTCGTCGGCGCGGACGGCGGAGGCGACGCCGGGCAGCGCGGCGGCCTTCTCCACGAGGGCGTCGGAGAGCGGCAGGGCTCCCGCGACGCCGACCAGCAGGGTGTCCCCGGAGCCGATGATCTCGGCGACCGGACCGGCCTGGACGAGCCGCCCGCGGTCCATGACGACCAGATGCGTACAGCTCTGTTCGACCTCGGACAGCAGATGGCTGGAGACGATGACGGTGCGCCCGGCCGCCGCGTAACGGATCATCACGTCGCGCATCTCGCGGATCTGCGGCGGGTCCAGGCCGTTGGTGGGCTCGTCGAGGATCAGCAGATCCGGCAGGCCGAGCATGGCCTGGGCGATGGCCAGGCGCTGCCGCATGCCCTGGGAGTAGGTGCGCACCGCGCGCTGCAGGGCGTCGCCGAGGCCGGCGATCCGAAGGGCCTCGGCGAGGTGCGCGTCGGCGGCGGGGCGGCCGGTGGCCTGCCAGTACAGCTCGAGGTTGGCGCGGCCGGACAGATGCGGCAGGAATCCGGCGCCCTCGACGAACGCGCCGACCCGGGACAGCACCGGCGCGCCGGGCCGGACGGCCTGTCCGAAGACCCGGATCTCGCCCTCGTCGGGCCGGATCAGCCCCATCAGCATCCGCAGCGTGGTGGTCTTGCCCGCACCGTTGGGGCCGAGCAGGCCCAGGACCTGCCCCTTCTCGACGCGGAAGGACAGCTCCCGTACCGCATAGCGGTCGGTGGACCCGGCGTAGCGCTTGCTCAGGCCGCCGATCTCCAGCGGGACATCGGCGAGCGCCGGGTCGGGGGCGGGCGCGGCGGTGCGGCGGCGGGCGGTGAGCAGCAGCAGCGCGGCGAGGACGGCGGCCGCGGCGGGCAGCGCCCAGGTCCAGGCGGGCAGGGGGGCGGCGGCGCTGCGTACCTGGGGTGCGGTGGGCACGGCGAGCGCGCTCTCGAGGGAGACGGTGTACGTGGCGGGCCGCGCGGGTGAGGCGTAGCCGAGGTCGGTGGCGGCCAGCACCAGCCGCATGCGGTGCCCGGCCGCGAACTCGTGGTCCACGGCGGGAAGTCGGAGGCGTACGGTCCGGCCGTCCCGGGCGTCCTGGATGCGGTACGGGGTGACGAGCTGGGACGGCAGCACCTGGCGGCGGCCGTCGGGGGCCACGTCGTAGACCTTGGCGAAGAACACCGCGTCCGGGGTGGTGGACCGCACCCGGACGGTGGCGGTGGGGCTGCCGGTGAGATGGACGGGGGCCGGCAGCGGCTTCGAGTCGAAGCGGGCGTTCTGGCCGGGGAAGTCGAGGGAGAGGCCGGCGCCCGCGGAGGACAGGCCGCCGAGCGCGCCGATGCCGGGCACCGTGGAGATGGCGGGCGGTCCGGCGCCGGCCGGGTTGGCGAAGCGCTGGGTGCGTCCGGCCAGTTGGACGCGCCGGGGGTCGTTGTCCAGGCCGGGGTAGCGGTCGCCGCTCGCGCCGCGCAGCCGCAGGGACCCGTTGGTGGAATCCACGCCGCCGCTGCGGCTGATGCGGAACGCGGGCCCGGTGTCGGCGCCCTTGTCGCCCTTCAGATAGCGGTCGAACCAGGCCTTCGTACGGGCCGCGACCCGCGCGCTCTCGCGGTCGCCGCCGTCGTGCCCGCCGGCGATCCAGTCGATGTCCACCGGCGCACCGTTCCTGCGGATCGCCTTCGCCATGGCGTCGGCCTGGCCGAGCGGGAAGAGGGAGTCCTGCCGGCCCTGGATGATCAGGGCCGGCACCTTGATGCGGCCGGCCACGGCGGACGGGCTGCGGGCGGCGAGGAGCCGTCGGGCGGCGGCGTCCGGTTTGCCCGCGACGGCGACCCGCTCGTACATCGCGCACAGTTCCGCGTCGAACTTCCCGCAGCCGCCGGACGCCCCGGTTGCCGTGCCGGGTGCGGCGGGCGTGCCGGGCGTGGCGCCGGCCGCGCCGGTGGTGAAGAAGATGCCGGCCCACAGCTTCTTGAAGACACCGTTGGGGAAGAGGGCGTCGGCGAGGTTCCAGTAGGTGATCGCCGGGGCGATCGCATCCACCCGACGGTCGTATCCGGCCGCGAGCAAAGAGATCGCGCCACCGTAGGAGGCACCGGCGACGCCGACCCGGGGATCGCCGGCCGCATCGAGCCGGACCTCGGGCCGCTTCGCCAGCCAGTCGATCAGCCGGCTGACATCGGCGACCTCGCGGTCCGGGGCGTTCAGCCCGATCTTCCCGGTGGACCTGCCGAAGCCGCGGGCCGACCAGGTCATCACCGCATAGCCGTCCCGGGCCAGTTGCTCGGCCTGGGTGCGGACATCGGCCTTGCTGCCGCCGAAGCCGTGGCCCAGCAGGACCGCGGGGCGGCGGCCGGACGAGGAGCCCGCCGTGAAGAAGGAGGTGTCGATGCGCGCCTCCTTCGCCTTGCTGCCCGGCTTGCCGTGCACCGTCACGAACCGGTCCTCGCGGTGCACTGCGGGCGCGGCACCGGAGGAGGCGGCCGCCCAGGTGCCGCCTCCTATGAGGACGGCCAGGGCGCCCGCGGTCGCGTACAGGCGCCGCCCGCGCAGTCGGAGATCCATGGTCGAATCCTAGGCAGGGCACGCCCGCGGGCGCCCCGTCCCCCGGGCGGAACCCCGTGACCTCCCAGGGAAGTAGACAGGCCGGGGCCCGTACCACGGCTGCGGTACGGGCCCCGTGCGCAGGGCGGGGCGGTCGGCCCCGGGCGGCTCAGTACGGCGGGGGGCCGAAGCCGCCCTGGGGCGGCGGCATCGGCGGGTTCTGCTGGGGCATCGGCGGGCCGGGCGGCGGTGCCATGGGCGGGCCGGGCGGGGGCTGCCAGCCGGCCGGGGGCGGACCCTGGGGGCCGGGCGGCATGAAGCCGGGGGCGGCGAACTGCGGTGCCTGGGCGGGCGGGTACCAGGCGGGGGCGACGGGCTCGCCGCGGCCCATCAGGGCGAGCAGGGCCAGCGAGCCGAGCAGGTCCAGCAGGAGCTGGACGTGGTTGAGGACGTCCATGCCCGGCATGTCGTCGCTGAACTTGAACAGCCTGTCATGGCTCGCCATCGCGATGACGGTCAGCAGGGCGCCGGGGAACAGCACGATGCCCAGGCCGATGCCGAGGCCGCGGGCGGCGCTGCCCCGCATCAGGCTGTTGAGGCCGGCCGCCGCGGTCAGCAGGAGGAAGACGAGGGAGGCCCAGCCGCCGGCCAGGGCCGTCAGGGAGGTGAGCGTTCCCCGGCCGAGGTAGTACGCGGTGAAGAAGTCGCCGTCGAACTGCACCAGCACATAGACGTGCCCGATGACGTAGCACAGCGCCATCGCGCCCAGCAGCAGTCCGCCGACCGCACCCGCCGCCTTGAGCGGCCGCTTGGGCGGATCGCTGGGCCTGCGCTGTGGCCAGGCGCGCATCCCGGCGAGCAGCACGATCCCCGCGATGACGGCGAACAGGGTCAGCAACAGACCGCTGAGGAAGACGCCCTCGAACGTCGACGAGGAGTTGTCGGCGTTGACGAACCAGCGGTCGTCGCTGGTGTGCTGGCCGACGCTGACCAGGATCTGCACGGCGGTGGCGAAGGTGAGGGCGGTGGCGACCGCGAGCAGTCCGCCGGCCGACCGCCGCCCGGCGAAGGCCGCGAAGACCGCCGTCAGCTGCAGGACGGCGAGGCCGAGCTGAAGGGGATTGGTGACCTGGTCCTGGCCGGGGGCGTGCCGGCCGGTCCAGGCACCCCACAGGCCGTCGATGCCGAATGCGCCGAGGTCGACGACGATCCAGGTGGCGGTCCACAGGAAGAACAGCAGGCAGAAGATCCCGCCGGTGATACGGGCGCCCTTGGCGAGCGCCATGGATTGTCGCATGTGGGTCCCCCGTTGTGTCGGCGCTCCGCCGGTTGTGTCGGTGCTCTGCCAAGGGAGCACGGTAGCAACGGGACCGTCCGCGGTCTCCCCCGCACCTGGGCCGGACCTGCGCGAACACGGCGGCCCCCCGGACGGCGAGGAGCCGTCCGGGGGGCCGTACGGGGCCGGGCGGATCCCGGCGCGGTGTCAGTGGTTGCTGGGGAAGCCCAGGTTGATGCCGCCGTCGGACGGGTCCGGCCAGCGGGTGGTGACGACCTTGCCGCGGGTGTAGAAGTGCACGCCGTCGTTGCCGTAGATGTGGTGGTCGCCGAAGAGCGAGTCCTTCCAGCCACCGAAGGAGTGGTAGCCGACGGGGACCGGGATCGGGACGTTGACGCCGACCATGCCGGCCTCGACCTCCAGCTGGAAGCGGCGGGCCGCGCCGCCGTCCCGGGTGAAGATCGCGGTGCCGTTGCCCCACGGCGAGTTGTTCATCAGGGCGATGGCCTCGTCGTAGGTCTCGACGCGGACCACGGACAGCACCGGGCCGAAGATCTCGTCGCGGTAGGCGTCCATCTCGGGCGTGACGTTGTCCAGCAGCGAGACGCCGATCCAGTGGCCGTCCTCGTAGCCCTCGACGGTGTAGCCCGTGCCGTCGATGACGACATCGGCACCCTGGGCCGCGGCACCGGTGACGTACGAGGCGACCTTGTCGCGGTGGACCTTGGTGATCAGCGGGCCCATCTCGGAGGCCGGGTCGTCGCCGGGGCCGATGCACAGCTTGTCGGCGCGCTCCTTGATCTTGCCGATCAGCGGGTCGGCGGTGTCACCGACCGCGACGACGACGGAGATCGCCATGCAGCGCTCGCCCGCCGAGCCGTACGCGGCGTTGATGGCGGAGTCCGCGGCCAGGTCGAGGTCGGCGTCCGGGAGGACCAGCATGTGGTTCTTGGCGCCGCCCAGCGCCTGGACGCGCTTGCCGTTGGCGGTGCCGGTGGTGTGGATGTAGCGGGCGATGGGGGTGGAGCCGACGAAGGAGACCGCGGCGATGTCCGGGTGCTCCAGGATGGCGTCGACGGCCACCTTGTCGCCGTTGACGATGTTCAGCACACCGTCGGGCAGGCCCGCCTCGGCCGCCAGCTCGGCCAGCTTGAAGGCGGCGCTGGGCACCTTCTCACTGGGCTTGAGGAGGAAGGTGTTGCCGCAGGCGATGGCGAGGGGGAACATCCACATCGGCACCATGGCGGGGAAGTTGAACGGCGTGATGCCGGCGACCACTCCCAGGGACTGACGGATGGCGGCCACGTCCACCCGCGTCGACACCTGGGTGGACAGCTCGCCCTTGAGCTTCTCGGGGATACCGCAGGCCAGCTCGACGATCTCCAGACCGCGGGCGACCTCGCCGAGCGCGTCGGAGTGCACCTTGCCGTGCTCGGCGGTGATCAGCGCGGCGATCTCGTCGCGGTGCGCGTCGATCAGCTCGCGGTACTTGAACAGCACCGAGGTGCGCTTGGCCAGGGAGCTGGTGCCCCAGCTCTTGAAGGCTTCCTTGGCGGCCTTGACCGCGGCGTCGACCTCGTCCACGGAGGCGAAGGCGACCTGCTTCTCCTGGGCGCCGGTGGCCGGGTTGTAGACCGGACCGTAGTTGCCGGAGACACCCTCGACGGGCTTGCCGCCGATCCAGTGGTTGATGGTCTTCATAACGAGGGCCTTTCGTACGTGAAGCGGCGAGCGGAGGTCAGAGGTGGCGACGGCGGCCGGCGGCGTGGCGGTCGTACGCTGCGCGGGCGGCGACCGCCGCCGGACGCGTCGCGGTCTCGGCAACAGGTACATCCCACCAGGCCTGGGCCGCGGGCGCGCCCGGCACAGTGTCGGCCGTTTCGGTCTCGACATAGACACATGTGGGCCGGTTCGCGCCACGCGCCTCGGCCAGCGCGGCACGCAGCTCGGCGACCGTGGCGGCGCGGATGACGTGCATGCCGAGCGAGGCGGCATTCGCGGCGAGATCCACCGGCAGCGGCGCGCCGGTGTACGCGCCGTCCTCGGCGCGGAAGCGGTACGCCGTGCCGAAGCGCTCGCCGCCCGTCTCCTGCGACAGGCCGCCGATGGAGGCATAGCCGTGGTTCTGGACGAGGACGATGTTGATGTTGATGCCCTCCTGGACCGCGGTGACGATCTCGGTGGGGTTCATCAGATAGGTACCGTCGCCGACGAGCGCCCACACCGGCCGGTCGGGGGCGGCGAGCCGGACGCCGATGGCGGCCGGGATCTCGTAGCCCATGCAGGAGTAGCCGTATTCGAGGTGGTACTGCCGACGGGACCGGGCGCGCCACAGTTTGTGCAGGTCACCGGGGAGGGAACCGGCGGCGTTGATCACGATGTCGGTGTCGTCGACGAGGGCGTCCAGGGCGCCGAGGACCTGCGTCTGGGACGGCCGCACGGACGCGTCCGCGGCGCCGTACGCCGCGTCCACCCGCCGCTCCCATGCCTCCTTCGCCGCCCCGTAGGCCGCCTCGTACGCCTCCTCCACGCGGTGCCCGGACAGCGCCCGGGTGAGCGCTTCGAGTCCCGTGCGGGCGTCGGCGACCAGGGACGTGGCGCCGAGCTTGTGGGAGTCGAAGGAGGCGATGTTGAGGTTGAGGAAGCGCACGCCCGGGGCGGCGAAGAGGGTGGCGGAGGCGGTGGTGAAGTCGGTGTGGCGAGTGCCGACGCCGATGACGAGGTCGGCCTCGCGGGCCAGGGCGTCGGCGGTGGCGGTGCCGGTGTGGCCGATGCCGCCGATGTCGGCGGGGTGGTCGTGGCGCAGCGAGCCCTTGCCGGCCTGGGTGGAGGCGACGGGGATGCCCGTGGCCTCGGCGAACACCCGCAGCGCGTCCTCGGCCTCGGAGTGGTGGACGCCGCCGCCCGCGATCAGCAGGGGACGGCGGGCCGTACGGACGGCGTGCACCGCCTCGGCGAGGGCGCCGGTGTCGGGGGCGGGCCGGGTGACGCGCCAGACCCGGTCGGCGAAGAACTCCTCCGGCCAGTCGTACGCCTCGGCCTGCACGTCCTGCGGCAGGGCGAGGGTGACCGCGCCGGTCTCCACCGGGTCGGCGAGCACCCGCATGGCCTGGAGCGCGGCCGGGATCAGCGCCTCGGGGCGGGTGACCCGGTCGAAGTAGCGGGAGACCGGGCGCAGTACGTCGTTGACGGACACATCGCCCGCGGAGGGGACTTCGAGCTGCTGGAGGACGGGGTCGGCGGGCCGGGTCGCGAAGACGTCGCCGGGCAGCAGCAGCACCGGCAGGCGGTTGACCGTCGCGAGGGCGGCGCCGGTGACGAGGTTCGTGGCGCCGGGCCCGATGGAGGTCGTCACGGCCTGCGCGGAGAGCCGGTCGCACTGGCGGGCGTACCCCACAGCGGCGTGCACCATGGCCTGTTCGTTACGGCCCTGGAGGTAGGGGAGCGCGTCGCCGGACTCCAGGAGGGCCTGGCCGATGCCGGCGACGTTCCCATGGCCGAAGATGCCCCAACAGGCGTTGATCAGCCGCTGCTGCCGGCCGTCCCGCTCCGTGTACTGGTGGGCGAGGAACTCGATCAGGGCCTGCGCGACCGTCAGTCGGCGTGTCGTCGGGGCATTCATCGGGCGTCTCCTGCGGGTGCTTCGTAGAGGGGGAGGCGGGGGTCGACGGGCTGGTCGGGCCAGGTGTCGCGGATCCAGCCGTGGTCGGGGTGGTCGCAGATCAGCCACTCGCGCGTCGCACCGGGCCCGGCCATGACGTTGAGGTAATACATGGTGTGCCCGGGGACGGCGATGGAGGGGCCGTGCCAGCCGTCGGGGATCAGGACCGCGTCGCCGCTGCGCACCTCGGCGAGGACGTCCGTGCCGCGGCCGTGGCCCGACGGCGTGACGCGCTGATAGCCGACGCCTTCCTTGCCGTGGGCGGCGTCGATCTCGTAGTAGTAGATCTCTTCGAGCTCCGACTCCTGCCCCGGGCGGCACTCGTCGTGCTTGTGCGGCGGATAGGAGGACCAGTTGCCGCCGGGCGTGAGGACTTCCACCGCGATGAGCCGGTCGCACGCGAACGTCCCGGCGGCGGCGAAGTTGTTGACCTGGCGGGAGCAGTTGCCGGAGCCGCGAAGCTCCACGGGGACGGCCGGGGCGGGGCCGTAACGCGCCGGCAGGCGGCGTTCGCAGCGGGCGCCGGTGAGCGCGAAACGGCCGCCCGCCCCGCTGGTGATCTGCACCTGCGCATCACGGGGCACATACGCGAAGTCGGTGACGCCGCTGAACACGCTCTCCCGTCCGGCCAGTTCAAAGGTCTCGGCCGTATCGGTGACGACCGTGCAGCCGCCGGACAGCGGCAGCACGATCCATTCGCTGCCGCCGGTGGCGAAGGAGTGCCGGCCGCCGGGCGGCAGGTGGAGGACCCGCAGCGAGGAATATCCCCAGCCGGCCCGCTCCGGGTCGATGTCCAGGGCGTACGGGCCCCCGGCCGCGCGCCCCGCCTCGAGATGGAAATCCGTGAAAGCCGGGCGGCCCGGCGCCTTCGCGTCATCCGTGAACTCGTCGCTCATGACTGCAAGTCTCCTCCTCGCCACTGACAGTTACCCGAAACCGGCCCCGACCGGCCGCTACAGCAGGCCGACGGCGGTGTCGACGGCCGCCGCCACGTCCCCGTCGGCCGGGTAGAGCAGCGAGCGGCCCACGACCAGGCCCTGCACGGTCGGCAGCCGCAGCGCCTTGCGCCACTTCTCGTACGCGGCCTCCTGGTCCTGGACGGTGCGGCCGATGTCGCCGCCCAGCAGGACGGTGGGCAGCGTCGAGGTCTCACAGACCCGGGCCATCGCTTCGGGGTCGTCGGTGACCGGGAGCTTGAGCCAGGTGTAGGCGGAGGTGCCGCCGAGGCCGGAGGCGATGGCCACGGATGTGGTGACCGCCTCGGGGCTCAGGTCGTTGCGGACCTCGCCGTCGATCCGGCGGGAGAGGAACGGCTCGACGAAGGTGGGCAGTTCCAGGGCGGCCATCGCGTCGATGGCGCGGGCGGCGGACTCCAGGGTGGTCAGCGAGCCGGAGTCGCCGTAGTCGATGCGCAGCAGCAGCTTGCCGGCGTCGAAGCGGAGCCGGGCCAGGTCCTGGGGACGGTGCCCGGTGAACCGGTCGTCCATCTCGAAAGAGGCGCCCGCGATGCCGCCACGGTTCATCGACCCCATCACGACCTTGCCGTCGAGGGCGCCGAGGAGCAGCAGGTCCTCGAGGATGTCGGCGGTGCCGAGGACGCCGTCCACGCCGGGCCGCGAGAGCGCGAGGACGAGGCGTTCGAGCAGGTCGAGGCGGTTGGCCATGGCGAGCCGCCGGTCGCCGACGGCGAGCGCGCCGCGGGCGGGGTGATCCGCAGCGACGATCATCAGCCGGCCGCTGTCGCCGAGGAGCGGGCGGCGGGTGCGGCGGGCGGCGGCCTCCGCGACGGCTTCGGGATGCCGGGCCCGCAGCGCCGGGAGGTCGCTGATCCGAGGAGTCAAGGCTCAACTCACCTTCTTGAGTGCACACATGGGACGGGATGGCCGCGGGGCGGACGCGGCCGAGGGGGTCATCTCTCGGCGAGGAACGTGTCGACCTCGTCGGCCGTCGGCATCGCGGAGGAGCAGGCGAGGCGGGAGGCGACGATGGCGCCGGCGGCGTTGGCGTAGCGCATCATCGGCTCCAGGTCCCAGCCGGCCAGCAGGCCGTGGCAGAGCGCGCCGCCGAAGGAGTCGCCGGCGCCGAGGCCGTTGACGACCTCGACGGGGGTGGGCGGGACCTCGGCGGTGCGCCCGTCCCGATGGACGGCCAGCACCCCCTTGGGGCCCTGCTTGATGACGGCCAGCTCCACGCCCTTCTCCAGCAGCGCCCGGGCGCAGGCCTCGGGGTCGCGCAGGCCGGTGGCGACCTCGGCCTCGTCGACGTTGCCGACGGCCACAGTGGCGTGCCGCAGGGCTGCTTCGTAGTACGGGCGGGCGGTGGCCATCGCCGCGGCGCCGCTCGCGCCGCCGTCCCCGGAGGCGCCGCCTTCGCCGCCCCAGAACATCGGCCGCCAGTCGAGGTCGAAGACGGTCGCGCCCGCCTTGGCGCGGGCCTCCAGCGCGGCGAGGGTGGCGCCGCGGCTGGGCTCCTCGCACAGCCCCGTACCCGTGACCCAGAAGATCCGGGCGGCCGCGACGGCGTCCAGGTCCAGTTCCTCGGCGTGGATGACCAGGTCGGGGGCCTTGGGGCGACGGTAGAAGTACAGCGGGAAGTCGTCCGGCGGGAAGATCTCGCAGAAGGTGACGGGCGTCGGGTAGGCCTCCACCGGGCTCACCCAGCGGTCGTCCACGCCGAAGTCGCGCAGCGCCTGGTGGACGTAGTCGCCGAACGGGTCGCGTCCGGTGCGGCTGATGACGGCGCTGCGGCGGCCGAGCCGGGCGGCGGCGACCGCGACGTTGGTGGCGGAGCCGCCCAGAAACTTCCCGAAGGTCTCCACTTGGGCCAGCGGCACGCCGGTCTGGAGCGGGTAGATGTCGACCCCGATGCGGCCCATCGTGATCAGGTCGTACGGCTCGGTCATGAGCGCCCCTTCGGGTCGGCCGGCGCGGCGGGTTGGGCGGTCGGGCTCTGAGGAAAGGTCTAACGGTGAGCATCAGACCCTGTCAACAGTTTGTCCTTACATTCTGACGTCAACGGAGCAAGGTGGCCGATATTCCATGGAACGGCGAGCGGCGAGCCGACGGCCGGGCCGCCACGCGCACCCCGGCGCACACGCCGGACGCACGCCCGCTCTCGCTACAAAGTCATTAAGTCCTTATGTCAGGACGAAGTCTTGACACTCTCCGGGACGCCAGAGAGGCTGTGCCCCACAACTCCCCGACCACCCCAGCGCCTCCCGGTCACCGCCGACCGGCGAGAGGAGAGCCGCAGCATGTCCACACCCCGTGCCGCCTCGCCCGTTCTGGACCGCATCCGCGTCGGTTCCGCCCCCGACTCCTGGGGAGTCTGGTTCCCCGACGACGACCAGCAGGTCCCCTGGCAGCGCTTCCTGGACGAGGTCGCCGAGGCCGGCTACGAGTGGATCGAACTCGGCCCGTACGGCTACCTGCCCACCGACCCCGCCGTCCTCCGCGACGAGATCGCCCGGCGCGCCCTCAGCGTCTCGGCCGGCACGATCTTCACCTCCCTCCACCACGGCCCCGACGTGTGGGACAAGACCTGGGCGCACGTCAGCGAGGTCGCCACCCTCACCCGGGCGATGGATGCGAAGCACCTCGTCGTCATCCCCTCCTTCTGGCGGGACGACAAGACGGCCGAGGAGCTGGAGCCGCGCGAGCTGACCCTCGAGCAGTGGAAGCACCTGACGACCGGCATGCAGTGGCTGGGCAAGCGGGTACGGGACGAATTCGGCCTCGACATCGTCGTCCACCCGCACGCCGACACCCACATCGACACCGAGGAACACGTCGCGCGCTTCCTGGACGGCACCGACTCCGACCTGGTCAACCTCTGCCTGGACACCGGCCATTACGCGTACTGCGGCGGCGACAGCGTCAAGCTGATCCGCACCTACGGCGAGCGGATCGGCTACCTCCACCTCAAGCAGGTCGACCCCGACATCCTCGCCGACGTCGTCGCCAAGGGCACGCCGTTCGGACCGGCCGTCCAGCAGGGTGTGATGTGCGAGCCGCCGCTCGGCGTGCCCGCGCTGCCGCCCGTACTGAAGGCCGCCCAGGAGCTCGACGTCGACCTCTTCGCCATCGTCGAGCAGGACATGTACCCCTGCCCGCCCGACCGGCCCTTCCCGATCGCCGAGCGCACCCGGCGCTTCCTGCGGTCCTGCGGCGCCTGAGCCGCGACGCCCCCGCCGCCCGACCGGCGTCACCCGGACGGCCGGACGACCACCGCGCCGCCAAAGCTCCGCGTGTGCCCACCTCCTGACACTTCGTGGCGCCTCGTGACGCCTCCTTGCCTCCCGACAACGATCACGGAGAGTAATTGATTCCCGGCGTACATCACACTCTGCAGTACGTACTCCGAAGCACGTGACCCACGTGCAGCGCGTAAGGACTTGAGGACGACATGACTTCGTACGGAACCCTGGGCGTGGCGGTCATCGGCACCGGCCGGATGGGCGCCGACCACGTACGCCGGATCAATGAGGTGATCAGCGGCGCCCGGGTGGCGGCCCTGGCCGACCTCGATGCCGACCGGGTCAAGCATCTCGCCGACGGCATCGAGGGATGCACCGCCTACATCGACCCGGCCGCCGCCATGGCCGACCCCGCGGTGGACGCCGTGCTGATCGCGTCCCCCGGCCCGGCCCACGAGGCGGCGCTGCTGGAGGCCTTCGCCCGCGATCTGCCCGTCCTGTGCGAGAAGCCGCTGACCCCGGACCCGGCCTCCGCGCTGCGCGTCGTCCGGGCCGAGCAGGCGCTGGGCCACCGCCGCGTCCAGGTGGGCTTCATGCGCCGCTACGACGCCGACTACCGCACCCTCAAGTCGCTTCTGGACCAGGGGACATACGGCCGCCCGCTGATGCTGCACAACAAGCACCGCAACGCCGACACCCCGCCCGGCTTCACCGACGCGATGACCATCCACGACTCCGTGGTGCACGAGATCGACGTGACCCGCTGGCTGCTGGACGAGGAGATCACGGCCGTACGGGTGGTGCGCCCGACCCCTTCCGGGAAGGCGCCCGAAGGGCTCAGTGACCCGCAGCTGATCCTCTTCGAGACGACCGGCGGCCAGGTCGTCGACACCGAACTCTTCGTCAACTGCGGCTTCGGCTACCAGGTCAGCTGCGAGGCGGTCTGCGAGGGCGGCACCGCCAGGATCGGCGACGACCACGGCGTGTTCACCAACACCGCGGGCCGCTGGGGCGGCGCCATCACCCCCGGCTTCGTGGAGCGCTTCGAGGAGGCGTACGACCGGCAGGTGCAGCGGTGGGTCGACGCCACCCGCCGCGGCGAGGTCGAGGGCCCCAGCTGCTGGGACGGCTATGCGGCGGCCGCGGTGTGCGCGGCGGGCGTGCGTGCCCAGGAGACCGGCGAGCGAGCGGCCGTGGAACTCGTCGAGCGGCCGGCACTGTACCGCTGACGATGACGACCCCGACCCACCAGGCGGCGTCCGCCGGGCCGCGCGCAAGCGCCCCGGCCCGCACCGCCCAACGCTTCCTCGTCGGCATCGCTGCCATAGCCGCCCTCGGCGGCGCCCTCTTCGGCTACGACACCGGAGTCGTCTCCGGCGCCCTTCCCTTCATGGAGCGGCACTTCGGCCTCAGCTCCCTGAGCGAGGGCGTCATCACCAGCGCGCTGCTGATCGGCGCCGCCTTCGGGTCGCTGGCCGGCGGCCGGATGTCCGACGCGCTCGGGCGGCGCAACTCCCTGCTGTGGGCGGGCGCGGTGTTCATCGGCGGGGCGCTGGCCGTCGCGCTCGCCCCCACCGTGCCCGTCATGGTCGTGGCCCGCTTCGTCCTGGGCCTGGCCGTCGGCAGCGCTTCGGTCATCACCCCGCTGTATCTGTCGGAGATCGCGCCGCCGGCCATCCGCGGCCGGCTGGTCTCGTTCAACTCCCTGATGATCGTCAGCGGCCAGCTGCTCGCCTACCTCGTCAACGCCGTCCTCGCCCACTGGGAGGCCTGGCGCTGGATGCTGGGCCTGGCCGCGCTGCCCGCGGTGGCCCTGTTCGCCGGTCTGTTCTTCCTGCCGGACACCCCGCGCTGGTATCTCAGCAAGGGGCGGCGGGACCGGGCGGCCGAGGTGCTGCGCCGTACGCTGCCCGCCGACGACATCGACGCCGAGCTGGCCCGTATCGACCACGCCCGCAGCCTGGAGGCCGATGTCCGGCGGGGCGCCTGGCAGGAACTGCGCACCCCCTGGGTGCGGCGGCTCCTCCTGGTCGGCGTCGGGCTGGCGATCGTCCAGCAGATCACCGGCGTCAACGCCGTCATCTACTTCGCGCCCAAGATCCTCGCCGCCACCGGCCTGGGCACCGACGCCGCGATCACCGCCACCATCGCCATCGGCGCGATCTCCGTGCTCGCCACCGCCCTCGGCATGTCCCTGATCGACCGGGTCGGCCGCCGCCCCCTGCTGATCTCCGGCCTGGCCGGCATGGCGCTGGCGCTCGCCCTGCTCGGCGCGGCCTTCCACCTCCCCCACTCCCCCGCCGTCAGCTTTCTCGTCCTCGGCCTGATGGTCCTCTACATGGCCTTCATGCAGGCCACCTTGAACACCGGCGTCTGGCTGCTGCTTGCCGAAATGTTCCCGCTCAGGGTCCGCGGACTGGCCATGGGCACCGCGGTGTTCGCGATGTGGCTGGTCAATTTCGCGGTCGCGCTGGCCTTTCCGGTACTGCTCGATGCGATCGGCGCGGGCACCACGTTCTGGTTCTTCGGGGTGATGTGCGTACTGTCCCTGCTCTTCTGCAAGCGGTACGCGCCGGAGACCAAGGGGCTGGCACTGGAGGATCTGGAGACGGAGCTGCGGCGGGCGGCGACGGCCCGCTGATCGCCGGGCTGCTCACCGGTCCGGCATCCGCGGCCGAACACCGTCCGCGGTCGGCGCGGCGCCCGCATGTCGCAGGTGCAGTGCCCGCCGGCGAACCGCCGCTGCGCCGCGCCGCCCTTGCCGCCTCACCACCCTTCCGTCACAGCCGTTCCGTCACCGTCACGGCTGTCACCGTTACGCGGGTCTTCCGTCACAGCCGATCAACAGGCCCTCCCCGCCGCTCACTGGCTGTCGTTGACCGGGCACAGGCTGAGTAGCCGTCAAGCCGTACGCAGCCCCCGCCGGCTTCCGGGCCGACCCTGCAGACGGCGCCAAGGAGGTGCGCAGAGATGACCGACCGAAGGCTCTGGTCGTACAAGGAGATCGCCGCACATATCCAGGTGCAGCCGGACACCGTGCGCTCGTACCGCAAGCACGGACTGCTGCCGGAGCCGGACCTGGTGGAGGGCGGCAAGCCCTACTGGTTCGCCGATACGGTCAGAGCCTGGGTGGCGCGCCGGCCCGGTCACCGGGGCCGGCGCGAACGGGCGGAGTGAACCGCCCCTGCCACCACCTGTGGTGACGGCGGGTCCGACACGGATCCGCGGCTCGTGGGCCCCGCCGGCGCGGGGCCTACGATCAGGGGATGACCCGCCCGATAGCGCAGGATCCGCAAGGCCCCTCCCCCGCCCGGATCGCGGTGATCGGCGCCGGTGCGATCGGCGGCTACACCGCCGCCCTCGCCCGGTGGGCCGGCCTCGACGTCACCGTGTGCGTACGCACCCCCCTGGACGTCCTCACCGTCGAGAGCGGCGGGGAGACGCGCACCGCCCCGGTACGGATTGCCACCGAGCCCGCGCAGGTCACGCCCGTCGACTGGGTGCTGCTGACCACCAAGGCGCAGGACACGGCGGGCGCCGAGGGCTGGCTGCGGCGGCTGTGCGGCCCCGGTACGGCCGTCGCGGTGCTGCAGAACGGCGTCGGTCACCGTGAGCGGGTCGCGCCGTACGCGCCGGACGGCACGGAAATCCTGCCCGTCCTGGCGTACATGTCCGCGGAGCGCACCGGGCCCGGCCGGATCCGGCATCACGTCGCCAGTGAACTGCACGTGCCCGAGGGGCCGTTGGCCGACCGGTTCGCGGCCCTGCTGGCGGACAGCGAACTGACGGTGCGGTCGGTCGGTGACTTCACCACGGACGCCTGGCGCAAGCTGCTCGTGAACCTTGCGGCCAACCCGATCACCACGCTGCTCCAGCAGCGCATCGGCGTCTTCGCCGACCCGGAGATGGCCGCGCTGGCCCGCGACCTGCTGCGCGAGGCGGCCGCGGTGGCGTGCGCCGAGGGTGCCGACATCGGCGAGGCGGACATCGCCCACACCCTGGACCTGTACGCCATGGCACCACCCGACGGCGGCTCCTCGATGCTCTACGACCGCCTCGCGGGCCGTCCCCTGGAGCACGAGTACATCACCGGCGCGGTCGTCCGGGCCGGTGAACGGCACGGCATCGCCACGCCGTTGAACGGCATGCTGCTCACCTTCCTGCGGGCGGTCGACCGCGAGCTGCGGGGCTGAGCGCGTACCCGCCGCCGGGAGCCGGAGCCTGCGGCACCGGGTGGACGGCTGCTGACAGCTACTGGCGGAGGGGTGCCGCGGAGCCGCGGATCTCCAGCGAGGGAACCACCAGCCGGCGGTCGGCGGGCCGGTCGGGGCGCTCCATACGGTCCAGCAGGCACTGCGCGGCCCGGCGTCCGACGTCGTAACTGGCGTTGTTGACGGTGCTCAGCCACAGGTGCCGGATGCGGGCGAGGTAGGTGTTGTCGCAGCCGATGAGGGAGAGGTCTCCGGGCACCTCGAGGCCCAGCTCCTGCGCGGCCGACAGCACGCCGACGGCGGAGATGTCGTTGAACGCGAAGACGGCGGTGGGGCGTTCGCGGCGCCCGCCCCCGCCCGTACCTGCACCCGCGCCTGCACCCGGCTGTCCGCTGAGCAAACGGACGGCCGCCCGGTAGCCGCCCTCCTCGGTGGCGTCGCTCGGCTCGACCGTCATCCCGGCGCCGAGCCCGTGCGCCCGCATCGTTGCCTCGAAGCCGCGTCGTCGCAGCTCACCGACGCTGCCGCGGCCGGCGATATGGGCGATCCGGCGGTGGCCGAGCCCGATGAGGTGCTCGGTGGCGAGCCGGGCGCCGCGCTCGTCGTCGTTGGCGACGGTGTCCACCCGGGGCAGCCGCGGATCGTGGCTGCCCGCGACGACGGTCGGCAGCCGCTCCGCGACCTCGGCGAGTGCGGCGGTGTCGGGCAGCGTGCCCACCGCGACCAGCCCGTCCACCCGCAGCTCCAGGAACGCGCGGGTGAAGTCCTCGCCGGTACGGCGGCCCAGTCTGCCGTCGGCCATCAGCATGCGCAGGCCATGGGCGTGCAGTACGGAGTTCAGGCCGTCCAGCAGCTCGACGAACCAGGGGTTGCGCATGTCGTTCAGCAGGACGCCCACGGTGTGGGTACGGCGCGCCACCAGGCTGCGGGCGGCGGCGTTGGGGCGGTAGCCGAGCTCCTCGATCGCCTCGAGTACGGCCTGCCGCTTGGCGTCGCTGACCCGCGGCGAGCCCTGCAGGACGAGGGAGACCAGCGATTTGGAGACGCCGGCGCGCTCGGCCACGCCGCGGATCGTCGGAGGCCGGTCCGCGGGTCTCTGATTGGACCGTTCCATGGACGGAATCCTTCCATCGGGCCACCTGGGCGTCAACGCTCGGCCTCACGTCGCCCCATTACTGCCGCGCGCAAGGGTTGACATGCGGACATCCGGACCTGCAGGGTGCCGGGGAAGTCGGGAGTTGGACCGTTCCAATTTTCATCGCCTCCCATGCCTCCCTGCCCTCCGATGCCCGTCGCCTCGGTGGCCCTCACCTCGAACTCCCTGCATCCCCCCTCCCCTGGTCCTCCCCCGACTCCCCTCGAAACCCCTGCCTCCTGCAAGCTCCTGGAAAGGAACCGACGCATGAAAATCGGGCTGATCGGCACCGGGCGCATCGGCGCGTTCCACGCCACGACCCTCCGGAACGTCCCGGGCGTCACCGACCTCGTGGTCGCGGATGTGGATACCGCGCGCGCCTCCTCGCTGGCGACGTCGCTCGGCGTACGGGCCGCCGCGGGCATCGAGGAGCTGTACGCCGAGGGGCTGGACGGCGTGGTGATCACCGCCGCGACCAGTGCGCATGCCGCGCTCATCCATCAGGCGCTGGACGCGGGGGTGCCGGTGTTCTGCGAGAAGCCGGTGGCTCCGGACGTTCCCGGCACCGTCGGCGTGGTGGAGCGGGCGCAGGCCGGCACGGTGCCCGTGCAGATGGGTTTCCAGCGCCGCTTCGACGCGGGCTACCGCGCCGCCCGGGAGGCGCTGCGCTCCGGCGAGCTGGGCTGGCTGCACACCCTGCGCGCCTGCACCAGCGACCAGTCGCCGCCGCCGGCCGGCTATATCCCCACCTCCGGCGGGCTGTTCCGGGACTGCAGCATCCATGACTTCGACATCCTGCGCTGGCTGACCGGCCGCGAGGTGGTCTCGGTCTACGCCCAGGGGTCCAATCGCGGTGCGTCCTTCTTCGCCGACGGCGATGACGTCGACACCTGTGCGGCGCTGCTGCGGTTCGACGACGACACCCTGGCCACCGTCACCGCGACCCGCTACAACGGTGCGGGCCACGACGTCCGGCTGGAGGTCTGCGGCTCCGAAAGCGCCCGCTTCGTGGGCCTGGACGACCGCGCGCCGCTGCCGTCGGCGGAGGCGAAGCTGTCGTGGCAGCGGTCGGCCGCCCCGTACGCCACGTTCATGGAGCGCTTCCACGACGCGTACGTCGCCGAGCTGGGCGTTTTCGCCGAGGTCGCGGCGGGCCGGGCGGCGAACCCGTGCTCGCCCGCCGAGGCGCTGGAGGCGCTGTATGTCGCCGAGGCGTGCGACCGTTCCCGCCGGACCGGCGAGCCGGTCGCCGTCGCGGACGTCCGCGCCGCCGCCGTCGACGGCCCGGCCGCGGGCGGCAGCGGCGCTGCGGCGCCGGGCGCGTGACCGGTCCCGGGCTCATAGGCCTGGGGGTGCCGGCGCTCGCCGCGCTGCTGGTGGGGTTCTCCAAGACCGCCATCAGCGGCGTGGGAGCGGTCGGCGTCGCGCTGTTCGCCGCCGTACTGCCCGCCAAGGAGTCCACCGGCGCGCTGCTGCCGCTGCTCCTCGTCGGCGATGCGGTGGCGGTCCGCGCCTCCCGCCGGCATGCCGACCGGCGCACTCTGCTGCGGCTGTTGCCCTCGGTCGCGGTCGGCGTCGCGCTCGGCGTCGCCTTCATCGCCCGCACTGACGATGCCGTCGTCCGCCGCACCATCGGTGCGCTGCTGCTGACGGTCGTGCTGCATCACCTGTGGCGGCGGGCGCGGGAGCGGCGCGCGGTCGGGCCGGCGGAGGGCGGACGGCAGGCGTGAAGACGGCCGCGCCCGCCCGCCGCCAGGGGCCTGTACGGGCAGTGGTCTTTGGACTGATCGCCGGTTTCGCCACCATGGTCGCCAACGCCGGCGGCCCGGCCATGCCCCTCTCTCTGCTCGCCTCCGGTTTCTCCCTGCTCGGGTTCCTGGGGACCGGGCCTGGTTCTTTCTGATCGTCAATCTCTTCAAGCTGCCGTTCAGCCTCGCGCTGGGACTGATCACGCCGCGCGCCCTGGCGCTGGATGCGGCGCTCGCCCTGGTGGTACTCGTCGGCGCCCTCCTCGGGCGCGCGTGCGTGCACCGCATCGACCCGGTCTTCTTCGAACGGCTGGTGCCGGCCTTCACCGCCCTTTCCAGTCTCCCTCTGCTTGTGCGGTGAGGGAGTCGGCGGCTCGACGGCTCCTTCGGCTTCCGGGCTGTCGCGCCCGTGGGTGCGCCCGTGGCCCCGCGCCCCGCATCCCCGGGACCGTATCCCCGGGCGCCCCCGTCATCGGCTCACCGGGTCAGCTCCACCCGCCAGTTGTTGGCCCGCATCCGGTGCCCCTTGGGGTACTCGATTTCGCACTCCTGACGGAAGCCGAATCCCGCCTTCCGGCACACGGCGTTGGACGCGTGGTGCTCCACCGAGGGGAAGGCATGCAGATACCGGTGCCGCCCGCCGGTCCGGGCCGCGGCTATGACGGCCCGCGCCGCGGCCGCCGCGATGCCCCGCCCCTGGAACTCCGGCAGCACGCCCCACCCCGTCTCGTACGCCCGCGCGCCTCGCCAGGTGAGCTCCCAGTAGCCGACCGACCCCACCACCGTCTCCCCGGAGCAGTCTCCCGGCTCGTCGCCGTCCGTCTCGTCCCCCGTCGCCCCGTCCCCCGTCGTCAGCACCACCCGGAACATCTGCCCCGTCCCGTCGAGCCCGAGATAGCGCCCGTGCCGGGCGGCCAGCTGCGCCTCGGTCTCCGGGCCGCCGAGGTGCTCGGTCATCTCCGGCGTGTTGAGCCTGTGCAGCAGGTCGATGTCGTCCGCCGTCCACTCCTCGATCCGCACCCGCGGTGCGCCTGTTCCCCTCGTCATGCAGTCAACGGTAGGACCTGCCACTGACAATCGGCCGCCACTAGGACAGCGGGCTGCGGGTGCCGCCACCGCGCCCTTCGGACGCGCCAACGTCCTTGGCCGGTGCGGTCGTTGGGATGCTCCGGCGACCGTGCCCGGCCGGCCCGTTCGCGCCTCCTTCACCCTCCCCGGCGCCCCGCACCGCCCCGCCGCCACCGCGTTCCGGGAACCGCAGGGCGCGGCGGCGGGCGGCCCACTGGATGCCCGCGCCCGCCGCGGCGACCGCGCAGGAGACGCCGATGCCGATGCCCGCGGCGTAGAGCGGGTCGCCCGCGGCGGCGCTGCCCATGTAGCCGAGGCCGACCGAGTAGGTCGCCCACAGCACCTCGGAGCAGGCTGCGCCGATCACGTAGGTGCGCCGGGGGTAGCGCAGGACTCCGGACGCCAGCGCGCCGGCGACCCGTCCGCTGGGCAGGAACCGTACGCCGATCAGGAAGGGCAGGCCGTAGCGCTGGATATGGGCGGAGGTCCACTCCAGCAGCGCCCGGCGGCGCGGGCGGCGCTGCATCCAGGTCCGTACGGGCCCGCCGAACCGTCGCGCGACGAGGTACATCAGGACGTCCCCCAGCAGCGCGCTGCCCGCGACGACCAGCAGGATCAGGGGCAGGAACGCATCGCCCTGGGCAGCGAGTACTCCGGCCGTGACAAGCAGCGCGGAATTGGGGACCAGCGGTGGCAAGGTGGTGAGCGCCAGCAGGCCGTAGGCGAATACATCCATGCGGCCGCCTCCTCGGATCCGCCCCGAGTCCGTACCCCCAAGGCTGACGCGTGGCGGGGCGCACGGCAACGCGTGGCGCGCCGAGGCTGGATTGATACCCCCTAGGGGTATAGAGTGACGACATGGGGAGGCGCCGGCCGTCATCGGCGCCCCTCCCGGCATTTCGGCACCACCCTGCGTGACGCACGGAATCCACAGCTCGCACAGACGGCGCATACAGAACGCACGGCACATACCGGCACCACGAGGAGAAACCCATGACTGCCACGTCTGCCACCTCCGACGCTTCCGCCACGGCGACGAACGGCTCCTGCTGCAGCCCCGAGGGCTCCTGCCACTCGGGGGCCGATGCCGCCCGGGCCGGCGAGGTGACCACCACGTACAAGGTCACCGGCATGACCTGTGGCCACTGCGAAGGTGCCGTCTCGTCCGAGATCGGCGAGATCGCGGGGGTGAGTTCGGTGCAGGCGGTCGCCGCCACCGGACTGGTGACCGTCACCTCCGCCGCCCCCCTCGACGACGAGGCCGTGCGCGCGGCCGTCGACGAGGCCGGCTACGAACTCGTGGGCCAGGCCTGACCCTCATGACCGGTTCCGGCGCACAGGCGCAGGCCGCGCTCGCGATCGGCGGGACGGCCTGCGCCTGTGCGCCGTGCGGGCCGCAGGACGGCTGACGGCGCTGCGGCCTGCACCCCGTCGGCGGCCGGCCCGCCGAGCCCGATGATCACGGGTGCCGCAACGCCCTTCACCATCGACCTTTGCGGTCATCGACGCCCTACTGCGCGAACCTTCACATAGCTCTCACAACTGGCACAACACCCATACGCGAGAGCGTCGATCCGCAACTCGTTCCTCTTGACCGCATTCGTCCTTTATGGCAAGAGACCCAGATCACACTCATGGGAACGTAACCATTGAGGGGGGTCGTGAGTCTAACCGTGCGGTGCAAGCACCCCGGCGGCGCTTGCACTGCACCAGCCGTGCTGATCTTGGGGGATCGTGCCCGGCTACGCGTGGCCGGGGCGACGCGCCCGGGGAGCTTTGAGCGGCCCTCCCGAATGTGCGCGTCCCGGCAGATCGCGGTGCTACCCGGAACGCCCGGACGGATCCCGTGGGGGGAATCCAACCGGGACATGGGAAGCGCCCCGCGCTCTGGACCCGTGGGGGGATCCGGAGGCGGGGCGCTTTCTTTCTGCGCTCAGCGGCCGTCGCGGCGCTCAGCGGCCTGCCGTCAGGGCGCGACCGTCAGCGCTCCTCGACCGGCACGAAGTCGCGCTCGACGACGCCGGTGTAGATCTGCCGCGGGCGGCCGATGCGGGAGCCGGGCTCCTTGATCATCTCGTGCCACTGGGCGATCCAGCCGGGCAGCCGGCCGAGCGCGAAGAGCACCGTGAACATCTCGGTCGGGAAGCCCATGGCCCGGTAGATCAGACCTGTGTAGAAGTCGACGTTCGGGTAGAGCTTGCGCGAGACGAAGTAGTCGTCGGAGAGCGCGTGCTCCTCCAGCTTGAGGGCGATGTCCAGCAGCTCGTCGGACTTGCCCAGCGCCGAGAGGACGTCGTGCGCCGCCGCCTTGATGATCTTTGCCCGGGGGTCGAAGTTCTTGTAGACGCGGTGCCCGAAGCCCATGAGCTTCACGCCGTCTTCCTTGTTCTTCACCTTGCGGATGAAGGAGTCGACGTCGCCGCCGTCGCGCTGAATGCCCTCGAGCATCTCCAGCACGGACTGGTTGGCGCCGCCGTGCAGGGGGCCCCACAGCGCGTTGATGCCGGCCGAGATCGAGGCGAAGAGGTTCGCCTGCGAGGAGCCGACCAGGCGCACGGTGGAGGTCGAGCAGTTCTGCTCGTGGTCCGCGTGCAGGATCAGCAGCTTGTCCAGGGCGCTGACGACGACCGGGTCCAGGTCGTAGTCGGCGGCGGGCACCGAGAAGGTCATCCGCAGGAAGTTCTCGACGTACCCGAGGTCGTTGCTCGGGTAGACGACCGGGTGGCCGACCGACTTCTTGTAGGCGTACGCCGCAATCGTCGGAAGCTTGGCCAGCAGCCGGATCGTGGAGATATGGCGCTGCTTCTCGTCGAACGGGTTGTGGCTGTCCTGGTAGAAGGTCGACAGCGCGCTGACGACCGACGACAGCATCGCCATCGGGTGGGCGTCCCGGGGGAAGCCGTCGTAGAAGCGCTTCACGTCCTCGTGGAGCAGGGTGTGATAGGTGATGTCCTGCTTGAAGCCCGCCAGCTCATCGACGGTGGGCAGCTCACCGTTGATCAGAAGATACGCGGTCTCGACGAACGTGCTGCGCTCTGCGAGCTGCTCGATCGGATACCCACGGTAACGAAGAATTCCCTGTTCACCATCGAGATAGGTGATCGCGGATTTGTATGCCGCGGTGTTGCCGTAACCGGAATCCAGGGTCACCAGACCGGTCTGGGCGCGCAGCTTCGAGATGTCGAAGCCCTTGTCGCCGACACTGCTGTCGACGACCGGGTAGCTGTATTCGCCGTCCCCGTAACGCAGTACTACAGAGTTGTCGCTCACGTCATCCCTCACCGACGTTGTGCCTCTTCTTCGAGGTGCCCTGACTGCCTATACCTTCCCCCATTTGGACCTTGGATGTGCACTCGGGGTCGGCCATAGGGCCCTATCGCGGCACTCAGTGCCGCGACTCTGTCCATCCTGCTCCCCTTCGCCCCGATTGGGAAAGAGGGGTGACCTCACATCGCACCGGCGAGCCGGTGATCGAGCGCGGTACACCGCCGACCGGCGGATACGGTGCGGACGGCCTGCCCCAGAGCCTTCCGGGAGCCGACCAGCACCACCAGGCGTTTCGCCCGGGTCACGGCGGTGTAGAGCAGATTGCGCTGGAGCATCATCCACGCTCCGGTCGTGACCGGAATCACCACCGCTGGATACTCACTACCCTGCGAGCGGTGGATCGTCACGGCGTAGGCGTGTGCCAATTCGTCCAATTCATCGAAGTCGTAAGGGACCTCCTCGTCCTCGTCGGTGAGCACGGTCAGCCGCTGGTCGTCGACGTTCAGGTCCGTGACCACGCCCACCGTGCCGTTGAAGACGCCGTTGAGGCCCTTGTCGTAGTTGTTCCTGATCTGGGTGACCTTGTCGCCCACCCGGAAGACCCGGCCGCCGAACCGGCGCTCGGGCAGATCGGGACGGGCCGGGGTGACGGCCTGCTGGAGCAGGCCGTTCAGGGCGCCCGCACCGGCCGGGCCGCGGTGCATCGGGGCGAGCACCTGGACATCCCGGCGGGGGTCCAGGCCGAACTTCGCCGGGATCCGCCGCGCCACCACGTCCACCGTCAGCCGCGCGGCCTCCTCGCCGTCCTCCTCGGCGAACAGGAAGAAGTCCTTCAGCCCGGTCGTCAGCGGCGGCACGCCGGAGTTGATGCGGTGTGCGTTGGTCACCACCCCCGACTGCTGCGCCTGACGGAAGATCCTGGTCAGACGCACGGACGGCACCGGGCCCGGCTCGGCGAGCAGATCCCGCAGCACCTCGCCCGCGCCCACCGACGGCAGCTGGTCGACGTCCCCGACCAGCAGCAGATGGGCGCCCGGCGGCACCGCCTTGACGAGCTTGTTGGCCAGCAGCAGATCCAGCATCGACGCCTCGTCGACGACCACCAGATCGGCGTCCAGCGGCCGGTCCGCGTCATAGGCGGCGTCCCCGCCGGGCTTGAGCTCCAGGAGGCGGTGGACCGTGGAGGCCTCCGCCCCGGTCAGCTCCGAGAGCCGCTTGGCCGCCCGGCCGGTGGGCGCCGCCAGCACCACCTTGGCCTTCTTGGCGCGGGCCAGCTCCACCACGGAGCGGACCGTGAAGGACTTGCCGCAGCCGGGCCCGCCGGTCAGCACCGCCACCTTCCGCGTCAGCGCCAGGCGCACCGCCGCCTGCTGCTCCGGCGCCAGCTCGGCCCCCGTACGCCGGGCCAGCCACGCCAGCGCCTTGTCCCAGGCCACGTCCCCGAACACCGTCATCCGGTCCTCGTCGGTCCGCAGCAGCCGGGTCAGCCGCCCGGCCAGCGAGATCTCCGCACGGTGGAACGGCACCAGATAGACCGCGGTGACCGGCTCGCCGTCCTTGTCCGGGACCTGCTCGCGCACCACTCCCTCGGGGTCCTCGGCCAGCTCCCCCAGGCAGTCGATGACCAGGCCGGTGTCCACCTGGAGCAGCTTGACGGCGTCCGCGATCAGCCGCTCCTCGGGCAGGAAGCAGTGCCCCTGGTCCGTCGACTGCGACAACGCGTACTGCAGGCCCGCCTTCACCCGGTCCGGGCTGTCGTGCGGGATGCCCACCGACTGCGCGATGCGGTCGGCGGTCAGGAAGCCGATGCCCCAGACGTCGGCGGCCAGGCGGTAGGGCTCGTTGCGGACGACGGAGATGGAGGCGTCGCCGTACTTCTTGTAGATCCGCACCGCGATGGACGTCGAGACGCCGACGCCCTGGAGGAAGACCATCACTTCCTTGATGGCCTTCTGCTCCTCCCACGCCGCGCCGATCATCTTCGTCCGCTTGGGGCCCAGGCCCGGCACCTCGACCAGCCGCCCGGGACTCTCCTCGATGACGTCCAGGGTGTCGGTGCCGAAGTGCTCGACGATGCGGTCGGCGATCCGCGGGCCGATGCCCTTGATCAGGCCGGAGCCCAGATAGCGGCGAATGCCCTGGATCGTGGCCGGGAGGATGGTGGTGTAGTTCTCGACGGTGAACTGCTTGCCGTACTGCGGATGGGAGCCCCAGCGCCCCTCCATCCGCAGCGACTCCCCGGGCTGCGCGCCCAGCAACGCCCCGACCACCGTGAGGAGATCGCCCGCGCCGCGGCCGGTGTCGACCCGCGCGACCGTGTAGCCGTTCTCCTCATTGGCGTAGGTGATCCGCTCGAGGACCCCTTCCACCACTGATGCGTTGACCATGCCCCGACCGTACCGCCGGGGTCCGACAACGCGTCCGGCCCGGCCGGTCCCCGGTATGCGATCGAGGGGCCCGCCTGATGGCCGGGCCCCTCGATTCCCCCCCTGCTCGCCGGCCTCCGGATCCCCCCGGATTCCTCCCCCGTTGAGACCGACGCCTGCTATGACCTCTGTGGGCCGCCTACGGTTGCGCTTCCGTTGCGTTATTTCCCGGCTACCGAAGGTGTCGCCGTGCGGGGCGCCCCGGCGTCACTCCACATGCGCCGCGAAGCGCTCCACGATCTCGGCCAGCACCTGTGCCCCGTCCCGTTCCCACAGGGCCGGGCTGAAGATCTCCACCTCGATGGGCCCCCGGTAGCCGGCCGCGTCGACGCGCTCGCGGAACCACCGCAGATCCACCGACCCGTCGCCGAGTTGTCCGCGCCCCAGGAGGACCCCTTCGGGCAGCGGGGTGACCCAGTCGGCCAGCTGGAAGGCGGCGATCCGCGACCCGCCCCCGCCGTCGCCGCCCGCGCGGGCGATCCCCTCGCCGACCGTGTCGTCCCACCACAGGTGGTAGGTGTCCACCACCACTCCCACCCGGTCGGCGGGGAACCGCTCGGCGAGGTCGAGGGCCTGGGCGAGCGTGGAGACCACGCAGCGGTCCGCCGCGTACATCGGGTGCAGCGGTTCGACGGCCAGCCGCACGCCCCGCTCCGCGGCGTAGGGCGCCAACTCCGCGAGCGCGTCCGCGATCCGCTCCCGGGCGCCGGGCAGGTCGCGGCTGCCGGGCGGCAGCCCGCCGGAGACCAGGACGAGGGTGCCGGTGCCGAGCGTCGCGGCCTCCTCGATGGCGGCCCGGTTGTCCTTCAGGGCGGCCGCGCGCTCCCCGGGGTCCTCGGCGGTGAAGAAGCCGCCCCGGCACAGGCTGGTGACCTCCAGCCCGGCATCCCGTACGAGCCGGGCGGCCGCCGCCACCCCGTAGTCCTGTACCGGCGCGCGCCACAGGCCCACGCCCCGCACGCCCGCCCGCGCACACCCGTCCGCCAGCTCCGGCAGGGACCACTGCCTGAGGGTCTCCTGATTGAGGCTCAGCCGGGACGGCGGGCCGTCGCCGCCGGGGTGCGGGCGGGAGCGGATGTTGTCGTCCCTCATGCCTCCTCCGCCCCGTACACCGCGAGCAGCTTGCGCATCCGGGCGGCGGCGAGTTCCCGGTCGGGGAACAACCCGAGCCCGTCGGCCAGTTGGTGGGCGCGCCGCAGATGCGGCAGCGAGCGGGCGGACTGGAGGCCGCCGACCATGCTGAAGTGCGACTGGTGCCCGGCGAGCCAGGCCAGCAGGACGACGCCGGTCTTGTAGTAGCGGGTGGGTGCGCCAAAGAGGTGCCGGGAGAGGGCGACGGTCGGATCCAGGGCGGCCCGGAAGCCCGCCCGGTCCCCGGCGTCCAGGAGGCGTACGGCGTCGGCGGCGAGAGGTGCCAGTGGGTCGAAGACGCCCAGCAGGGCGTCGCTGAAGCCGTGGTCGTCGCCCGCGATCAGTTCGGGGTAGTGGAAGTCGTCGCCGGTGTAGCAGCGCACCGACTCGGGGAGGCGGCGGCGCAGTCGCACCTCCCGGCCGGCGTCCAGGAGGGAGACCTTGACGCCGTCCACCTTGCCGGGGTGCCCGGCGACGATCTCCAGGAACGTCTCCGTGGCGGCGTCGAGGTCGCCGCTGCCCCAGTAGCCCTCCAGCGCCGGGTCGAACATCGGGCCCAGCCAGTGCAGGATGACCGGTCCGGCGGCCTGGCGCAGCAGGTGGCCGTAGAGCTCCAGATAGTCGTCGGGGCCGGTGGCGGCCGCGGCGAGCTGCCGGGACGCCATCAGGACGGGGCGCCCGCCGGCGTCCTCGACGAGCCCGAGCTGTTCCTCGTAGGCGGCCCGGACGTCCGGCAACGAGGCGCCGTGCGACGGGAGTTGGTCGGTGCCGACACCGCAGGCCAGGAGGCCGCCGACGGCGCGCGCCTCGGCGGCGGAGCGGCGGATGAGCCCGGCGGCGGCCGGCCAGTCCAGGCCCATGCCGCGCTGCGCGGTGTCCATCGCCTCGGCCACCCCCAAACCGTGCGACCACAGATGGCGGCGGAAGGCGAGGGTGGCGTCCCAGTCGAGGACGGCCGGGCCGCCGGGGGTGGTGTCGGCGTGCGGGTCGGGGACCACATGGGCGGCGGCGAAGACCGTACGGGAGACGGCGGCCGGCCTCACAGGGCCAGTTCCGGAACGTCCAGGCGGCGGCCCTCGGCCGACGATTTCAGGCCGAGTTCGGCGAGCTGGACGCCCCGGGCGCCCGCCGCCAGGTCCCAGTGCCAGGGCTCGTCGCGTACGACATGCCGCAGGAACAGCTCCCACTGCGCCTTGAAGGCGTTGTCGAACTCGCCGTTGTCGGGTACCTCCTGCCACTGCTCGCGAAAGCGCCCGTCCACCGGGAGGTCCGGGTTCCAGACCGGTCTGGGGGTGCCGGAGCGGTGCTGGACGCGGCAGCCGCGCAGGCCCGCGACCGCCGAGCCCTCGGTGCCGTCCACCTGGAACTCGACCAGTTCGTCGCGGTGCACCCGCACCGCCCAGGAGGAGTTGATCTGCGCGACGACCCCGCCGGCCAGCTCGAAGATGCCGTACGCGGCGTCGTCGGCGGTGGCGGCGTAGGGCGCGCCCGACTCGTCCCAGCGGCGCGGGATGTGCGTGGTGATGTGCGCCTGCACGGTTTTGACCGGCCCGAACAGCTCGTGCAGGACGTACTCCCAGTGCGGGAACATATCGGCCGCGATGCCTCCGCCGTCCTCGGCGCGGTAGTTCCAGGAGGGCCGCTGCGCCCGCTGCCAGTCGCCCTCGAAGACCCAGTAGCCGAACTCGCCCCGTACGGACAGGATGCGGCCGAAGAAGCCGCCCTCCACCAGCCGGCGGAGTTTGCGCAGTCCGGGCAGGAAGAGCTTGTCCTGGACGACGCCGTGCTTGATGCCCGCCTCCCGGGCCGTGCGGGCCAGTTCCAGGGCGCCGGACAGGCCGGTTGCGGTGGGCTTCTCGACGTACAGATGCTTTCCGGCGGCGATGGCCTTCTTCACCGCCTCGGCACGGGCGGCGGTGACCTGGGCGTCGAAGTAGAGGTCGATGCCGTCGTCGGACAGCACGGTGTCGAGGTCGCAGCTGAAGTCCCGCAGCCCGTGGCGTTCGGCCAGCGCCCGCAGCTTGTGCGCGGAGCGGCCGACGAGCACCGGTTCGGGCCAGATGACCGTCCCGTCCCCGAGGTCGAGGCCGCCCTGTTCGCGCAGGGCGAGGAGGGAACGGACCAGATGCTGGCGGTGACCCATGCGTCCGGTCACGCCGTTCATGGCGATGCGTACGGTCGTGCGTGTCACGGTCGGGCCCCTCTCGGGATGGGATCCTTGCTCCCTGCGTCCTGGTCACGCCCCCTGCCTGAGCCGGAGCTTAGCCCCGCGCTTCGCGCAAAGCAGCAGAGCCGCGACGGACCCGCGCCGTCCGTGGCCGCGGCGGGCCGGCTGAAACGTCCGTCGGCGGGCCGGATCCGGGCCGGTCGGCGCGTCGGAACCCCGCGGCCGCGGGCAGGACCTGATAGGCCGGGACCGGCGTCCGGTGCGGTGGCGCCGGGGACGGCGTGGGCGGCGAGGGGCGGCTGGGAGGCGGCATGGTGAGCGATCCGGGCGGGGCGGTGCGGTTCGCGTTCTCGACGCTGGGGGTGCCGGGCATGCCGGTGGCCGATGTACTGCGGCTGGCCGCCGGCGCCGGGTATCAGGGCGTGGAGCTGCGCGCGCATCCGGAGGAGCCGGTGCATCCGCTGCTGGGGATGCGGGAACGGGCCGCGGTGCGGCGGCAGTTCGCCGACGCCGGGGTCGCGATCCTGGCCGTCGCCGGATATCCGCAGGTCGCCGCCGCCCGGGACGGGGCGGGCGAGGGGGAGCTGGCGCAGCAGCTGACCGAGCTGGTGCTGCTCGCCGCCGATCTGGGGGCGCGGTACGTCCGGGTCTTCCCCGGTGGCGGCGACCGTCCGGCGGCCGCGGCGGACGCGGATGCCGCGCGCCGGCTGGCCGCGGTGGCGCCGCTCGCCGGTGACCGGGGCGTCCGCGTCCTGCTGGAGACCCATGACTCGCACCGTACGGGCGCGGCCGCCGCCCGCATCCTGGACCGCGTGGGGCATCCCGGGGCCGGCGCGCTGTGGGACGTGCTGCACAGCTGGCTCGGCGGCGAGCGGCCCGCCGACACCCATGCCGCGCTCGCCCCGCATCTGGGCTATGTCCAGGTCAAGGACGTCGCCTCGGCCCAGGACACCACTCCCCTGGCGCTCGGTGCGGGGCAGCTGCCGCTCGCGGACGTCCTGGCCGCGCTCGGGAACGGCTCCGGACCTGGCGGCTGGCTCTGCTGGGAGTACGAAAAGCGCTGGTACCCCGGGGCAGCCGAGCTCCCCGCCCTCCTGGCGCCGGGTCGTGCCCACCTCCAGGAGCTCCTCGACGCCGACCGGACTCCCTGACGGGGCCCGCCGCGCGGCCGCGGCACGCCCCCGCGCCGTCCGCCCCTCACCCACCCGGCCGCCCCGTCCCCGCCCCTCACACATCCCCCGCCGCCCCGCAATCCCTGAGCGCCACCACATTCCCAGTCATTGACCGGCACTAGTTTTCCGGCTATCCGTGTCTCCTTGGAAGTTTCCTTCACTTCGCCGAGGAAGCCCTCCGGAAGGAGCGCACATGCACTCCAGACGTACCGTCCTGACCACCGCCGCGGCCGCGTCCGCCGCCTGCGCCACCGGCGCCGCCCCCGCCCGGGCCGCCGGGGCGGGAACCGGGCGCCGGCCCGCCTCCGACGCCGGCACCCCCGCCACCGAGACCCGGCTGCGCCGGCTCATCTCCCGTATGACGCCGGAGGAAAAGGTCGGCCAGCTCTTCGTGATGCGCGTCTACGGGCACTCCGCGACCGATCCCGACCCGGCCGATGCCGCCGCGAACCAGCAGGAGATCGGGGTCTCCAACGCCGCCGAGCTGATCGCCAAGTACCACGTCGGCGGCATCATCTACTTCGGCTGGGCGCACAACACCCGCGAGCCGCACCAGATCGCCGACCTCTCCAACGGCATCCAGAAGGCCGGCGCCGCCCAGCCCGTGCCCGTACCGCTGCTGATCTCCACGGACCAGGAGCACGGCATAGTGGCCCGGATCGGCGCGCCCGCCACGCTCTTTCCCGGGGCGATGGCGCTGGGCGCGGCCGGCTCCCGCGACGAGGCCCGTACGGCGGCGCGGATCGCCGGCGAGGAGCTGTATGCGATGGGCATCCGGCAGGACTACGCGCCGGACGCGGACGTCAACGTCAATGCCGCCAACCCGGTCATCGGGGTGCGTTCCTTCGGCGCCGATCCGCAGGCCGTGGCACGGATGGTCGCCGCGGAGGTGAAGGGCTATCAGGGCGCCGGGGTCGCGGCCTGCGCCAAGCACTTCCCCGGGCACGGCGACACCGACACCGACAGCCATGTCGGGCTGCCGTACATCCACCACACCGCCGAGGAGTGGGAGCGGCTGGATGCGCCCCCGTTCAAGGCCGCGATCGCCGCCGGCATCGATTCGATCATGACGGCGCACATCGTCGTCCCCGCCTTCGACGCCAGCGAGGACCCGGCCACGCTCTCCCGCCCGATCCTCACCGGCATCCTGCGCGAACGCCTCGGCTACAACGGTGTGGTGGTGACGGACTCGCTCGGCATGGAGGGCGTACGGGTGAAATACGGCGACGCCCGCGCGCCGGTTCTGGCCCTCAAGGCCGGCGTCGACCAGCTCCTCAACCCGCCGGACCTCTCCGTCGCGCACGGCGCCGTCCTCAAGGCGCTGCAGGAGGGCGAGCTGTCCTGGCCCGACATCGACGCCAAGCTGCTGCGCATCCTGCTGCTGAAGGACCGGCGCGGGCTGTTCACCAACCCGTTCACCACGCACGAGGAGGTGGACCGCGTCGTCGGTATACGCCGTCATCTCGAATCCGCCGACCGGATCGCGGACCGCACCACCACCCTCCTGCGCAACGAGGGCGGCGTGCTGCCGCTGTCCCGGCTCCGCGAGAACAAGGTGCTGGTGGTGGGCGTGGACGCGGCGCCGCCGTCGGGCACCGGAGGGCCGCCGACGACGGTGCTGACAGAAGCCCTCGGGGGGCTCGGCTTCACGGCCACCGCGCTCTCCACCGGGCTGACGCCGCCGCAGACGCTGATCGACCAGGCGGTGGCGGCGCTCCACGACCGGGACGCGGCCGTGGTGGCCACCTACAACGTCACCGCGGACTCGCCCCAGCGGCAGCTGGTCACCGCGCTGCTGGAGACCGGGAAGCCGGTGGTGCAGCTGGCGGTCCGCAATCCGTACGACATCGCGCAGCTGGACGGCGTCAAGGCGGCGCTGGCGAGCTATTCCTGGACGGATGTGGAGCTACGGGCCGCGGCGCGGGTCATCGCCGGCCGGCAGAAGCCGACGGGGAAGCTTCCGGTTCCGGTGATGCGGGCGGATGCCCCGGGCACGGCGCTGTACCCGATAGGGCATGGGCTGACGTACTGATGCGCTGCTGACCGAAACGGCGAGAGGCAAACGGCGAGAGGAATGTGGCGAGAGGGAAAGGGCGCGCCCCCGTGCGGGAGCGCGCCCTTTCCGTACTGCGGATCCGTACCGGCGATCCGTACCGCCGATCCGTGAGCCGTGCCGCTTTCGCGGGTTCGCGGTTACCCGGTTACCCGGTTACGGCTGGAGCATCGGCATCCGGCGGATTTCCTGCCGGTCCAGCTTCTTGTCGTACGGGGCCAGTGCGGTGGGCTTGCCGCCCGGGGCGCGGACGCCGGCCCAGTCGAGGAGTTCGGCGGTGGCCTCGGTCCGGTCGGCGTCCTTCAGCTTGGCGATGTTCGAGCCGTGATTGCCGCCGGGCACGGTGAACACGTAGGAGTCCCGGGCACCCTTTCCGAGGTGGAAGTGCTCCGAACTCCACGGGTCGTACTGGCCGTTGACGAACATCATTCGCGTGGCGTGATGACGCACCCAGCGGTCGACATCGGGCATCGCGCGACGGTCGAAACGCATCGGGATGTCCTTCGGCACGAACGTCCGGGAATTGTTGATCCCCGGGTACTTCAGCAGATCCTTCAGCTGCGGGTAGCCGTAGCCGGGCTCTCCGAGCTGGGTGCCCGCCTGGTAGTAGTACGGGGTGTACGACTCCATGCCCTGGTCGGTGTAACCGGCGAAGCCGCCGACCTCGTCCATCCACTTCCACAGCTCGTCCGTGGAGACGGTCGGCTTGGGCACCGCGGGGCAGGCGGTCTCGGCCGGCTGGTACTGCCAGAACCCGAACACCAGGTCCGTGACCATGACTTCATAGGCCCGGTCGGCGCTGCCGACGGTCGTGAAGGTCTGCTTCTCCTTCTCCGCCCACGCCGCGAACCGCTTGACCATCTCCTCCCGCCGCACCAGCGCCTCGCGCTCGATGGCGGCGAGGTCGGCCCGGCACTGCGCGGTTCCGACAGTCGTGAAGAACCGGTCGTACGCCGAGTCCTCGTCGTTGTTGACGTCATTGGGCGCGACATAGGCGACGGTGCCGTTCATGTCGTGCGGGAAGAAGCGGCGGTAGTACGTGGCGGTCATGCCGCCCTTGCTGCCGCCGGTGGCGATCCAGTTCTTACGGTAAATGCGGTGCAGCGCGGTGAAAATACGGTGCTGATCGGTGGCCGCCTGCCGGATGTCCAGCTTTTTCCAGTCCGTGGGCTTCGGCCGCGACGGTGTGAAGTAACGGTATTCCAGCGAGACTTGATTGCCGTCGATGATTTTCGTGGGCTCGCTGCGCGTCGCCGTGGTGCTGACGTTGTAGCCGGAGGTGAAGAAGACCGTCGGGCGGTCCACCGACTTGTGCAGCAGAGTCAGCCGCTGCTGGAAAGTCCCCTTGGAGTGGTCCCGATGGTCGGTCCACTGGGTGTAATTCAGGACGAAATAGCGATAGCCGTCGACCGGCTTCTCCTCGACAAGGCTCATCCCCGGAATCGCAAGTATCCGGTCCTTGATGTCCTTGTCCTCTTTGACGGTTGCGCTCTTCGGCTCGGCGGCGGTGGCCGCTCCTGCCGAGGCTCCGCCGACTCCTGCCGTGCCTATGAGCACGACGAGCGACAGCAGCCATCTGAAGGTTTTGCGCATGCACCCTCCCCTTGGGATAGCAAAGGTCGGGCTGAACCTATCGGCGCAACGGGGCCGCCACCAGCCCCCTTTGTCCACTCGCGGAGAGCCGGTGGCGGGGCGCTGCTCAGACGGCGACCGACTCCTCCCCTGCCGTCGACGGGGAGGCCGCCGCCTCGCCGGTGAAGGTGCGCCACAGTTCGGCGTACCGGCCGTTCCGGCCGAGGAGCTGGGCGTGGGTGCCGTCCTCGGCGACGCGGCCCTGGTCCATCACCACGACACGGTCGGCGCGGGCCGCGGTGGTGAGGCGGTGGGCGACGACGAGCGTCGTACGGCGGCCGACGAGGCGGTCGGTGGCCTGGTTGACGACGGCCTCCGTGGCGAGGTCCAGGGCGGCGGTGGCCTCGTCCAGCAACAGCACGTCGGGGTCGACGAGTTCGGCGCGGGCCAGGGCGAGCAGCTGGCGCTGGCCCGCGGAGAGGTTGCGGCCGCGCTCGGACACCTCGTGGAGGTAGCCGCCGTCGAGCGTGGCGATCATGGCGTGGGCGCCGACGGCGCGGGCGGCGGCCTCCACCTCGGTGTCGGTGGCGTCGGGACGGCCGTAGGCGATGGCGTCCCGGACCGTGCCGGCGAAGAGATACGGCTCCTGGGGGACGACGCCGAGCCGGCGGCGGTAGTCGGTCAGGTCCAGGTCGCGCAGGTCGGTGCCGTCGACGCGGACGGCGCCCGAGGAGGGGTCGTAGAACCGCGCGACCAGTTTGACGAGCGTGGACTTGCCGGCGCCCGTCTCGCCGACGAAGGCCACGGTCTGACCTGCGGGAATGGTCAGATCTATGCCGGCCAGCGCCTGCTCGTCCCGGTCGTCGTGGGTGCCGTACCGGAAGTGCACGGCGTCGAAGGTGATGTCGCCGCGCAGGGCCGGCACCTCGCGCGGCCGCTCGGCGGCCGGGGTGGTGGTCGGCTCGCGCAGCAGCTCCTGTATGCGGCCGAGGGAGACGGAAGCCTGCTGGTAGCCGTCGAAGACCTGGGAGAGCTGCTGCACGGGGGCGAAGAACAGGTCGATGTAGAGCAGGTAGGCGACCAGCGCGCCGGCGGTGAGCGTGTGGGAGCCCACCCGGTCGGCGCCCACGATCAGCACCAGGGCCGCGGCGACGGACGACAGCAGCTGGACGAACGGGAAGTAGACGGATATCAGGAACTGCCCACGGATCCGGGCCTGGCGGTAGGCGGTGCTGCGGGAGGCGAACCGCTCGGCGCCGCGCCGCTCACGCCGGAACGCCTGGACGATCCGCAGTCCGGCGACGCTCTCCTGGAGGTCGCCGTTGACGACGCTGATGCGCTCACGGGCGAGTTCGTAGGCCTTGACGCTCAGCTTGCGGAAGAAGTACGTGCCGATGATCAGCGGCGGGAGGGTGGCGAAGACGACCAGGGCCAGCTGGACGTCGATGGCGAGCAGGGCGACGAGTATCCCGAAGAAGGTCAGCAGCGACACCACGGCGGTGACCAGGCCGGTCTGGAGGAACGTGGACAGGGCATCCACGTCCGTGGTCATCCGGGTCATGATCTTGCCGCTCAGCTCGCGCTCGTAGTAGTCGAGTCCGAGGCGCTGGAGCTGGGCGAAAATCTTGAGGCGGAGGGAGTAGAGGACCCGCTCGCCGGTGCGTCCGGTCATCCGGTTGGAGCCGATCTGGGCGGCCCACTGGGCGAGCACGACGACCAGGGCGAGCACCGCGGCCGTCCAGACGCCGGCCAGCGCGCCACGGCGGACGCCCTCGTCGATGCCCTGCCGGATGAGGATCGGGACGAGCAGACCCGCGAGGGCGTCCACCGCGACCAGTGCGAGGGCGATGAGCAGCGGCCCGCCGAAGCCGCGCAGCAGCCTGCGCAGGCCGTAGGAGCGCTCGGGGCGCACGGCCAGGTCCTCGTCGATGTCCGGTTGGTCGGTGGCCGGCGGCAGCGCCTCGACCTTGGCGAGCAGCTCGGGCGTGGCGGGCATACCGGCCAGCGCGGCGCCGAAGCTGGGCCCGCCCGCCGGGGCCGCCGCGGCGTCCGGGCCGTCCGGGTGTGCCTCGGCGGGCTGCCCGCGGCGGATCCACAGCTCGGGGGTGATGCCGGCCGGCCGGGTCCGGTCGGGCGCGCCGTCGGCCGCGGCGTGCTCGGCCGGGTCCGCTGCGACTTCGTCGGCCTCGAACTCGTCCACCCCGAGCGCGTCCGCCTCGAATTTCAGCAGGCCGGTGGCCGCGTACTCGCCGTTGAAGGCGCCGGCCGTCTCGCCCGCCGGATCGTGCCGGACGTCGCCCAGCTCGTCGGGGTCCGTCAGCAGCCTGCGGTAGAGCGGACAGCGGAGCTCCAGCTCCTCCTGGGTGCCGATGTCGACCAGCCGCCCGCCGTCGAGCACGGCGACCCGGTCGGCGAGCGCCAAGGTGGAGGCGCGGTGCGCGATGAGCAGCGTCGTACGGCCCGCCATCACGCCCCGCAGCGCCTCGTGGATCTCGTGCTCGACGCGGGCGTCGACCGCCGAGGTGGCATCGTCCAGGACCAGCAGCCGGGGGTCGGTGAGGATGGCGCGGGCCAGGGCGACGCGCTGCCGCTGGCCGCCGGAGAGCGCCAGGCCCTGCTCGCCGACCTTGGTGTCGTACCCGTCGGGCAGCTCGGATATGAAGCCCTCGGCCTGGGCAGCGCGGGCGGCGGCGCGCACCTGCTCGTCGGTGGCGTCCGGGTGGCCGTAGGCGATGTTGTCGCGTACGGAATCGGAGAACAGGAAGCTGCTCTCGGGAACGAGGCCGATGGCGGCCCGCAGCGATTCCAGGGTCAGATCGCGCACGTCGTGGCCGCCGACCAGGACCCGGCCCGCGGAAACGTCGTAGAAGCGGGGCAGCAGCAGCGAGACGGTGGACTTGCCGCTGCCGGAGGTGCCGACGACGGCGACCGTCTCACCGGCTTCGATCCGCAGCGAGAAGTCGTCCAGGACGGGACGGAGAGCGGCGGGGGCGGTCGCCGCGTCGGGGGCGGTACGGGTTTCGGCGTTCTCGGCGTTCTCGGTGTTCTCGGTGTTCTCGGACTGCGCCGGTGCATAGCCGAACGTCACCGCGTCGAACTCGACGGTGGCCGGGGCATCCGCGGGCAGCTCGTGTGCGCCCGCCCGCTCCTTTATCGACGGCTCGGTGTCGATCAGCTCATAGACCCGCTCCACCCCGGCGCGCGCCTGCTGGCCGACGGTCAGCATCATCGCCAGCATCCGGACCGGCCCGACGAGCTGGGCGAGATAGGTGGAGAAGGCGACGAAGGTGCCCAGGGTGACCTGCCCCTGGGTGGCCATCCAGCCGCCCATGGCCAGCATCGCGACCTGGCCGAGCGCCGGTACGGCCTGCAGGGCGGGGGTGTAGCGCGCGTTGAGGCGGACCGTCCGCAGCCGTCCGGCGAACAGCCGACGGCTGACCTCGCGCAGCTTGCCCGTCTCCTGCTCCTCCTGTCCGAAGCCCTTCACCACGCGGACGCCGGTGACCGCGCCGTCCACCACACCCGCCACGGCGGCCGCCTGGCCCTGGGCGTACCAGGTGGCGGGAAAGAGCCGGGCACGGCTGCGCTTGGCGATGTACCAGAGGGCGGGGGCGACGGCCAGCGCGACGACGGTGAGCAGCGGCGAGAGGACCGTCATCACGACGAGAGAGATCAGGAAGAGCAGGACGTTCCCGATCATCATCGGGACCATGAAGAGCAGGCCCTGGATCAGCTGAAGGTCGCTGGTGGCACGGCCGACGACCTGGCCGGTGCTCAGCTCGTCCTGTCGTCGGCCGTCGAGCCGTGCGAGGGCGGCGAACATCCTGGTCCGCAGATCGTGCTGGGCGTCGAGCGCGAGGCGGCCGCCGTAGAAGCGGCGGACATAGGTCAGGACGTAGACGACGACCGCGGCGACGATGAGCAGGGTGGCCCAGGGCGCGAGGGACCGGTCGTGGTTGACGATCACATCGTCGATGATCAGCTTCGGTACGAGCGGGACCAGCGCCATCACGGCCATCCCGCCGAGGGACGCGCCGAGCGCGAGCAGCACGTCTTTTTTGTACTGCCAACAGTCGCGCGTCAGCCGCCGCGCCCAGCTCTGTCGTCCCTCTTGCGTCCCCGCCACCGATGCCTCCCGCACCTCGACCTCTACCAACAGTCAAGAACATCGCGAGCGGCGGATTTCATCCCGCTGCAACAATCCCGGCCCGAGATGGGGGATTCCCCTGATCCGGCGTCGGGGGCGTCCCAGGGTCGGATGCGGGTCATCCCTGATGGTCTCGAGACCGCGCACTGGTCACGCTGAGTGACATGAAGCAATGGATTCGTCACCGATTCGCGGCGGCACTCGCAGGCCCTGCACCTTCCGCTCGTATGCGGAGCCGGCGGTGGGCCGGCGGAAGTGCCGCCCAGGCCCGGTCGTTCGCCCGCAGGGCGGGCGGGCGTCTCCGTCCATGTCCCGCCCCCGTGGGTTCCGGACTACGGATCACCGGCGGCGGTGCGGACGGTCAGCTCCGCGATGCCCGGGTGCTCGGGCGCCTTGCCGTTGCCCGGTCCGGCCTTTTCGCCGTGCAGCACGATCCGGACGTACCGGGCCGGGGTGCGGCCTCCGTAGCCGGTGCCCGTCCAGTGCCTGCCGTCCTGGGAGACCTGCGCGACGTAGGACTTCGGGCGGGTGGCGGTCCAGTGCGGGGTGATCTGGCCGACGGTGGTGGTCCGGCCGAGGTCGACGGTGAGGGTTGCGGTGGGGGTGTCCGGGGTCCAGGCGGTGGCGGAGTTGCCGTCGACGGCCGCGGCCGCGTACAGGCCGGGTTCCTCGGAGGTCGCCCTGGCGGCGGCGCAGCGGGCGGCGTCGGAGGTCGCGGCCAGGTCGGGGCGGCGGGTCTTGAGGACCGCGGGCAGGCCCCGGCTCACCACCTTCTCGCCCTCGGGGGTGGCGATCCGCATCGGCGCTCCGGCGGTCAGCCGCACGGTGGTGTGGTGCGCGCCGATCGCGATGTCGTAGGTCCGCCCCTGCCAGCGCAGCCCGCGCAGGGTGACGCCGTCGGACAGCTGGGGCGGCAGCATCGGGTCCAGGCGCACCTCGTCCTCCGCCATCTCCAGGCCCGTCAGTCCGTGGGTGAAGGTCTGCAGGAAGCCGCCCTTGCCGGTGAGGAAGTCCTGCGCGGGCCGGCCGGCGTGCGGGTCATCGGCGCCCGCCTTGTCGCCGCGCGCCTCGGAGAACTGCGCGAACGGGCCACGGACGAACGGTTTGATGGCGCGCAGCAGGTAGGTGTAGGTCGAGCAGCCGGCCTCGCCGAGGCCGGCGGCGTCGATGGCGTGCACGGAGTCCGTCATGGCCGGGCCGTCGGGGTCGGTGTGGGCGGCGTAGTAGTCGAGGGTGCCGGCGGCCTGCCGCTGCGACATGGGCCAGTGCAGCGGGTACATCAGCAGCACGGTGTCGGCCTGCTTGATGGTGGTGCCGCGGTAGCCGGCGTACTGCTGGAAGACCTTGTTGTGCGCGTCGTAGGGGATGCGGAGCCGGTCGGCGATGGTCTTCCAGGAGGCCGGGGCGGGTTCGCCGAGCAGGGCGGCGGCGCGGGTGGCGTGCCGCAGGGCGGTGGCGGCGCCGGCGTTGGTGAAGGCTCCGTCGGTGACGCCGTTGCTGTACTCGTCGGGTCCGGCGACGTTCTTGATGGAGTAGCTGCCGTCGGGGTTGCGGGTGGCGCGCGAGGCCCAGAACGCGGCGATGCCCTTGAGGACCGGCCAGCCGCGCGAGCGCAGCCAGGCGGTGTCCTTGGTGGCCAGGTAGTACTGCCAGGTGGCGAGGGAGATGTCGCCCATGAGGTGGTTCTGGGTCCTGCAGTGCGGCGGGTCCCAGCTGTGGCACTCGTTCCACAGGTCGCCCTTGCTGCCGCTGGTCCAGGGATAGAAGAGGCCGTCGTAGCCGAGTTTCCGGGCGTTGGCGCGGGCGCCGGCCATGGTCCGGTAGCGGTAGTCGACGATCGACCTGGCGAGCCGGGGGTGGCCGGCGAGGAGGCCGGGGTACATCCAGGTCTCGGCGTCCCAGAAGATCTCTCCGGCGTAGTTGTCGCTGGTCAGGCCGGTGGGGCCGATGCTGTTGCGGTTGCCGGCGCGGGTGCTGGAGAACAGTCCGTACTGCGCGGCCCGCACCCACGACTGCAGCTCGCGCCGCCCCTTCACCTCGATGTCGGTGCGCCACAGCCGCCGCCAGGCCGCGGTGTGCCGCGCGAACAGGGCGTCCCAGCCGCGGTCCGCGGCCCGCAGAGAGGCGGTGTGCGCGGCGGCGCGGGGGGAGCGGGTGGTGAGCGCGGTGTCCACGCCGACGTACTTCGTCAGTTCGTACGGGCGGCCGCCGTGCACGGGGAAGGTGACGCTTTGCCGGTTGCTCAGCGGGGCGGGCCGGTCGGCCCGGCGGGCTCCGGTGGCGTGGATGCCGGGGCCGGGGCGCAGCGTGGAGGCCACCGCGCCGTAGGTCCGCGTGCCGTTGGTACGGAAGGCGACGTCCATGGTGCGGCCGTCGGTGGCGGCATTGGTCCGGGTCATCCGGCGGGCGCCGCGGCCGTCGAGGATGTCGGTGACGGTGGCGGTGCCGGTCCAGTGGGGCGTCATCCGCAGGCGTACGGCGCCGGTGTGGGGGTCGTTGCGGTCGGCGAGGACGTCGTAGACCAGGTCGGTGGTGCGGCCGTCGGCGGCCGTCCAGGTGAGGGAGGTGCGCAGGAAGCCGCAGCGCAGGGAGAGCGTCTGGCGGTAGTGGGAGATCCGGCCGGGTGCGGTGGCGGCGGAGAACGTCTCGGGGCGGGGGCCGTCGGCGGTCACGTCGAGCGTGGTCCAGGTGGGGATCGCGGCGATGGCCTGGCGTCCCTCGACGCTCTTCGGCCCTTCGGCGTAGAGGCCGGAGACAAAGGATCCGTCGTATGCGGGGGTCTTGAGCGGCCAGCCGGTTGTGCCGCCGGGGGCCGCATATCCGGTGCCGTTGGGCGGTACCCGCTGCCCCAGGTAGCCGTTGCCGAGGAAGGCGTGGTGGGTGTCCTGGGGGTCGATGCGGGTGGCGGTCGCCGTCCAGCCGGGGTCCGAGCAGGGGGCAGGCGGTGCCGGGCGCCCGGCCGCTGCCGGGGACGACACGGTGTCCGCCCCGGTGTCCGGGACCGGCGCCGCGGCCGGCGCCAGCACGGCCACCACCGCTCCGGCGACCAGCGGAGCGACCAGGTTGCGCGTCCGTCGGCCCGCGGACCGGGGCGGCCGTCGCCGCACCGGGGCCTGCGAGGACGCCTTCACGGGGTGGGGGGAGTGATCCATGGTCCTCCGTCGTACGTGCGTGACCGCCCGTACCCATGTTCCGGCACAAACGGTCCGGACACCGCCTCGGACCGCGCGAAGCCGGGCCCGCGGACACGGCTGCGGGCGGGGCCCGGGAGCACGGCGGCGCGGCCGTCGGCACGCGGGCCGCCGGGACCTCGCACGAACATCGGAGCACCTCAAGACCCCTCCTGCGCCCGGGGAAAACCGTCGGTCACCCCGGTCGGTCGCGCCGTCGGCCACCCCGTCGTCCGCGCCGGATCGCGCGCCAAAGCGCTCCGATTGGTCAATAGGGCCACACTTACGGCACACTTTTAGACTGACCAGTCAGAACAAAGGAGGGGTTGTGGACACCACCCGTCAGGGGGCGGCGGTCAACGCCAGGGGAATCGGAGTGGAGGGCCCACGGGGGTGGGCATTCAGAGGTGTCGACATCTCCGCGGACCCGGGCGCGCTGATCGCCGTCCTGGGCCCCTCGGGATCCGGCCGCACGTGTCTGCTGCTCGCGCTCGCCGGGCGGATGCGGATCACCGAAGGGCAGGCGACGGTCGCCGGATTTCCGCTGCCCAAGCGGATGGGGGCGGTGCGCGGCCGTACGGCGATCGCGCACGTACCGGGCGTCGCCGATCTCGAACCGGCCCTCACGGTCGGCGAACACCTTCAGGAACAGGCCCTGTTGGGCCACCGGCTCAAGGGCTCGCTGCCCTGGGGACGCCGCCACAAGGAGGCCGTCCGGGCCCGGGTCGACGCCGCGCTGACGGCGGCCGGACTCGACGCGGACACCCTGCCCAAGGGTCTGCGGACGACCGTCCGCGATCTGGAGCGGCTCGAGGCGCTGCGGCTGTCCATCGCGCTCGCGGTGATGCACGGCCCGTGGCTGCTGGCCGTCGACGACGTCGACCTGAAGCTGTCCCCGCCCGAACGCGCCCAGGCCTGGCAACTGTTGCGGGATCTCGCGCGGGCGGGCACCACCGTCGTCGCCGCGGGCAGCGACGCACCCACGGACGCGCTGATCGTCCGTACCGCGCCCCTCGACACCGAGCGGACCGCACGCCAGGCCGCCCGCACCGCACCGGCCGCCGACACCGATGCCGACAAGCCCCAGAACTCCGGGAACCAGGACAAGGAGGAAGCACCGCATGCGTTCGCCGAAACTGGCCGCGCTTGAGCTCAGGCGTTTCGGCAGGGGAAAGCTTCCCCGGCTGGGCCTCGTCGCCCTGATGCTGATCCCCCTGCTGTACGGAGCGCTGTACCTGTGCTCCTTCTGGGACCCCTACAGCCGCCTCGACAAGATCCCGGTGGCGCTCGTCAACGCCGACCGGGGGGCCACCGCCGACGGCAAGAAGATCACCGCGGGCGCCGATCTGGCGAAGAACGTCAAGGACAGCGACACCTTCGACTGGGAGGAGGTCAGCGCCGCGGACGCCGCCAAGGGCGTCGAGAACGGCACGTACTACCTCTCGCTGACCGTCCCGAAGAACTTCAGCGAGCGGATCGCCTCCAGCTCCGGCGACTCCCCGCAGACCGGTGCGCTCCAGGTCCGGACGAACGACGCCAACAACTACATCGTCGGCTCCATCTCGAAGACGGTGTTCTCCGAGATACGGGCCAAGACCTCGGCAAAGTCGTCGCGGGCCTTCCTCGACAAGATCTTCGTGTCGTTCTCCGATCTGCACGACGAGACGGCCAAGGCGGCGGACGGCGCCGGGAAGGTCGACAAGGGCCTGGGCACCGCCAAGGACAAGACCGGTGAACTGGCCGACGGGCTGGGCAAGCTGGACCAGGGCTCCGGTGACGTCAGCAAGGGCGCGGGCGACGTCAGCAAGGGCGCGGGCGACCTGAGCAACGGTGCGCACAAGCTCAACAAGGGCGCCTCGCAGGCCGTCGGCAAGGCCCGGCAGCTCAGCCAGGGCGCGGGCCAGGTCGCGGACGGGACCCAGCAGCTGGCCGAGAAGGTCCAGGGGCTCGCCAAGAAGGACCTGCCCTTCCTCAGGGAGCACGGCGCGGAGATCGGCCGGAAGGCGCGCCTGGTCGCCGACCTCACCCAGGATCTCGACGAGGACCTGAGCAAGCTGCCGGACAACTCCGCCCGGGCCGCCGCCCAGGCACGGCAGAACGCCGACAACGCCGCGAAGCTGTACCGGGAGCGCTGCGGCGCCCTCGGCACCGACCCCGACTGCCCCGAGCTGAAGGGCATCGCGGACGGCACCGAACTGGCCGCCGACGCGGCGGAGAAGGTCAACGACACCATCGCCCACACGGACTTCGGACAGCTGCGCACCAAGCTGCGGGAGCTGCACGAGGGCGCCGTGATGGTCGCCGACCAGGCACCGGGCATCGCCGGCCGCGCGGACACCGCGATCGGTCAGATCAACCAGCTCAACGCCGGTGCCCACAAGGTCTCCCAGGGCGCGGTCCGGTTCGCGGACGGCATCGCCACTCTCGCCGACGGCAGCGGTGACCTGGCCGACGGCGCCGGCAAGCTGTCGGACGGTGCCGGCAAGGTCGCCGACGGCGCCGGCAAGGTCCACAGCGGGCTCGGTGACGCCAAGGAAGGCGCCGAGAAGCTCACCGGCGGCCTGTTCAAGCTCAAGGACGGCTCCAACCAGCTGGCCGACGGGCTGCACAGCGGCGTCGCCAAGATCCCGGACTACGACAAGACGGACCGCGACGCCCGCACCGAGGTGATGGCCGACCCGGTGGAGCTGGCCGCCAAGTCGATGCACAAGGCGCCCAACTACGGCACCGGCCTGGCGCCGTACTTCATCCCGCTGTCCCTCTGGGTCGGCGCGATGGTCGCGTTCATGCTGCTCCAGCCGCTGGGCAAGCGCGCGCTGGCGGCCGGTGCGCCGGGCTGGCGGATCGCGCTGGGGTCCTGGCTGCCGGCCTTCGCCATCGGCGTCGTCCAGGTGCTGGCCCTGATGGCCGTGCTCCACTGGGGCCTCGGCCTGGAGATGGCACGCTCCGCCGCCACCATCGGCTTCCTGCTGCTGGCGACGGCCGCGTTCACCGCCATCATCCAGTTCTTCGGGGCGCAGTTCGGCCCGGCGGGCCGGGTGCTGACCCTGGTGGTGCTGATGCTCCAGCTGACCTCGGCCGGCGGCACGTACCCGGTGCAGACCAGCCCCGGTTTCTTCGCCGCCATCCACCCGTTCCTGCCGATGAGTTACGTCGTCGACGGCCTGCGCCGGCTGATCACCGGCGGCGACCTCGGCGTCGTCTGGCAGGGCTCGGCGGTCCTTGCGGTCTTCACCCTCGGCGCGCTGGCGCTCACGGCGCTGACCGCGCGCGGCCGGCAGGTCGTCCGGATGAAGGATCTGCATCCGGAGCTCAGCCTGTAGCCGGAGCGGAAACAGCAGAGCGAAGGGGGCGGCGCCACACCAGGCGCCGCCCCCTTTCGGCTGCCCGTGGCGGGCCGGCCCGCCAGGGCCCGGCCGGTGGATCGGGGCCCAGGGCGCGACGCCGCGGAGATCCGTCAGAAGCCCTAGCCGCCCAGATGGGTCGGCGCGAACATCCGCAGCCGGGCCGGGAGGACGACCACGGAGGGGCCGGGCGAGGCCAGCGCCGCCGCCAGGTCCGTGCGCAGCCGCTCGGGGTCCGTGCGCACCGCCGGCACCCCGAAGGACCGCGCGAGGGCGACGAAGTCCGGCCGCGCCAGTTCCGTGGCGCTGGCCTCGCCGAAGGCGTCGGTCATGTACTCGCGGAGGATGCCGTAGCCGCCGTCGTCCACGATGAGCCAGGTGACCGGCAGGTCGTACTGCCGGGCGGTGGCCAGTTCGGCGAGGGAGTACATGGCGCCGCCGTCGCCGGAGACGGCGAGGACCGGCCGCGCGGGGTCGGCGGCGGCCACGCCGAGCGCCGCCGGGAAACCGTAGCCCAGGCCGCCGGCGCCCTGGGCGGAGTGCAGCGCGTTCGTCCGCCGGGGGTCGAAGGCGGACCAGGCCCAGTAGGCCAGGATCGTCATGTCCCAGCAGCTGACCGCGTCGTCGGGGAGCGCCTCCCGTACGGCGGCGAGGATCCGCTGCTCGAGGTCGAGGTGCTGGCCGTCGATGCGCTCCCGGACGCGGGCCAGGAGGCCGGCGACCGCGGCTTCGGGGGCCGCGCCCTCGGGTGTCCGCCGCGGCGGCCGCGCCGCCACCGCCGCCGCCAGCGCCCCCAGCGCGAGCCGGGCGTCCGCGTGGATGCCCAGCGCGGCGTGGTTGGACTCCAGCTTGCCGAGGTCCGCCTCGATCTGGACGACCCGGCCGCGCGGCCGGAAGGTGTGGTAGTTCGAGGAGAGTTCGCCGAGCCCGGAGCCGACGACCAGGAGGGTGTCGGCGTCCTCCAGGAAGTCCGTGGTGTGCCGGTCCTCCAGCCAGGACCGCAGGGAGAGCGGGTGCTCCCAGGGGAAGGCGCCCTTGCCGCCGAAGGTGGTGGCCACCGGCGCCCGGAGCCGTTCGGCGAGCGCCCGCAGCTCCGCCTCGGCCCCGGCGCGGACGACCCCGCCGCCGGCCAGGACGACCGGCCGCTCGGCCCGCGTCAGCCGGTCGGCGGCCGCCTCGATCAGCTCGGGACGCGGCGTCAGCTCCCGTGGCCGGACCGGGAGTGCGGTCACCGGCGGTACGTCGACGGCGGCCAGCAGCACGTCCTGCGGGATCTCCAGCCACACCGGCCCGTGCGGGGCGCTCAGCGCCGACTCCCAGGCGGCGGCCACCGCGGACGGGATCTGCGAGGCGGTACGGGCCGTGTGGACGGACTTGACCACACCCCGGAACGAGGCGCTCTGGTCGGTGAGTTCATGCAGATAGCCGTGGCGGCCGCCGCCGATCCCGGCCAGCGGAACCTGGCTGCCGATGGCCAGTACGGCGGCCGAGGCGGCGGCCGCCTCCTGAAGCGCGGCCAGCGTCATCAGCGCACCGGGGCCGGTGGAGACCAGCAGCGGCGCGACCCCGTGCGTGGTCCGGGCGTACGCGTCGGCGGCGAACCCCGCGTTGTTCTCCACCCGCAGCCCGACATAGCGCAGCGGGGAGCGGCGCAGCGCGTCGAAGATGCCGAGCGCGTGCTGCCCCGGCAGCCCGAAGACGGTGCGGGCGCCGAGGGCCGCCAGGGACTCGACGACCAGATCGCCTCCGCTGCGCTGCGGCTGCCCCGGCGACGATTCGGTGGTGCTCATCGGTGGGTGACTCTCCCTCTCGTTGTGCTGGTTCGCGGCCCGGCGGCCGCTCGTCCTCGGTGCGCCGCACGGGTGCGGCGGTGCGGCCGTCGCGCTCAGCCGCCGGAAGGGGCCGATGCGCCGGACAGGCCCGGTGCCGCGGCCGTCGGACCGGCCAGCCGGGCGCGCCAGGCGGCCAGTACCGCCGCGTCCGTGGGCTTGGTGCCCAGGCTGACCAGCACATACGCCACGAGCGAGGCGATCAGCCCGTAGGAGATCGGCTCGTTGGCGAGCACGCCGAGCCAGCCCATCAGGCCGATGACGGTCAGACCTCCGACCGCGACCGAGGCGAGCGCGCCGGCGGCGGTGCCCCGCTTCCACAGCAGCCCGCCCAGGATCGGCACCAGCAGGCCGCCGACCAGCAGGTTGTAGGCGACGGTGAGCGCCTCGACGACGTTGTTGAGCGCGATCGCGATGGCGATGACCGCGAGGCCCATCAGCAGGATGAAGACCCGGTTGCCGCGGACCTCGTCGTGCGGCGCGGACGCCTCGTCGGACGAGGCCCCCCGCTTGGCGGCGCCCTTGATCCGGGCCCAGATGTCGTTGTTGGCGACCGTCGCGCAGGCGATCAGCGCGCCCGAGGACGTGGACATCACCGCGGACAGCGCCGCCGCCAGCACCAGCCCCCGTACGCCCATGGGCAGCGCGTCCTTGACGATCGTCGCGAACGCGTCGTCCGGGCTGCCCAGTCGGGGGTAGAGGACCTTGGCCGCGGTGCCGATGACGGCGCCGGCGAGCGCGTACACCAGACAGTACGTACCGGCCGCGGTGCCGCCGAGGCGCGCCACCTTGTCGTTGCGTGCGGTGAACACCCGCTGCCAGATGTCCTGCCCGATCAGCATGCCGAAGGAGTAGATCAGGACGTAGGTGAAGACCGTCTGGCCGCCGATGCCCAGCGGCGCGAAGTACGTGTGCGGCAGCTGCGCCTTCATCTCCGCGAAGCCGCCCGCCTTGATCACCGCGATGGGCAGCAGGAGCAGCAGCACGCCGATCGTCTTGACGACGAACTGGACCATGTCGGTGAGGGTGATCGACCACATGCCGCCGAGGGTCGAGTACGCCACCACGATCGCCCCGCCCAGGATGATCGACACCGTGCGGTCGAGGCCGAAGAGGACGTCGAAGATGGTCGCGTAGGCGATGGTCGAGGTCACGGCCAGCATCAGGGTGTACGCCCACATGACGACGCCGGAGATGAGGCCGGCGGCGCCGCCGTAGCGCAGGTCGAGCATCTCGGAGACGGTGTAGACCTTCAGCCGCGCGATCCGGGCCGAGAAGAAGATGCTGAGCGCCAGCAGCCCGAGGCCGATGGTGAAGACCATCCAGGCGCCGGACAGTCCGTACTGGTAGCCGAGCCCGACGCCGCCGATGGTGGAGGCGCCGCCCAGCACGATGGCGGCCATCGTTCCCGAGTACATCGCGGGGCCGAGGCGGCGGCCGGCGACCAGGAAGTCGCTCTTGGTTTTTGCGCGCCGCATCCCCCACCAGCCCATGGCGAGCATTCCGGCCAGGTAGAGCACGATCACCGCGTAGTCGACAGCCATGGGCCATCCCTTCCAGCTGCGCCGAGGGGGAGAGGGGGGTGTGGCGTGGGGGGGTGACGGGCGCCCGGCGAGCGGGGGAAGCCGGCCGGGCGCCGCACCTTCGGGGTTGACCCTAGGAGGCGGGAAAGCGACGCTGAAGTGTACGTTTTCGACTGCCGCAGCCCTTCGATGTGGATGGTCCGTACATGCCGCACCCACCGCACCCGATACCCGCGCCCTCCACCCCGCCGGTCCCGCTGGCGGATCTCCTCGCCCGCACGGATCTGGGGCTGCGCCAGATCGCCGGCCCCCGTGAGGGCGTCGCGATCCACTGGGTGCACACCTCCGAGATGGCCGACCCGGTGCCGTACCTCCTGGGCGGCGAGATGCTGCTGACGGCGGGGGTGCATCTGGCCGAGGTGGCCGGGGGCGCGGGCGAGGACCCGGCCACCGCGCTGGAGGCGTACCTCGACGGCTATGCCGCCCGCACGGTGGCGGCCGGAGCCGCCGCGCTCGGCTTCGGGATCGCGCCGGTGCACGATGCGGTCCCGCGCGCCCTGGTGGCGGCCTGCGACCGGCACGGGCTGCCGCTCGTCGAGGTCCCGGCGGGCACGCCGTTCACCGCCGTCGAAAGCGCCGTGTGGCAGGCCGTGACGGAGGCCAGGCATCGCGAGCTGACCCGGCTCAGCGAGGCCCAGCGCGCGCTCGCTGCGGCCGCCGCGCGCCCCGACGCGGCGCCCGCCGTGCTGCGCGCGCTGGCCCGCCACGTCCACGGCTGGACCGCGCTGCTGGCGCCGGACGGCACGGTGCACGGCACCGCCGGACCCGCGCCCACCCCGGCCGTACGGGCCGCGGCGGACCGGCTCGCACAGGTCGTCTGCGGAGCGGCGGGAGCGGGGGCGGTCGGCGGGGCGGGCGCCGGCGGCCGTACGGGCGGCGGGCCCGGAGCCCGCACCGGCTCCGCCGCCACCGGCCCGTCCTCGGCCACCGACACGCTGCCCGGTACCCACCTGTCCGCGTACGCCCTGACCGGCCGCGCCACGGACCGTTCCGCACGTTCCCGGCTCGGCTCGAACAGGGCAGACCCCCTTCCGCTCGCGCTGGTGGTCACCGCGGATCCGCACGACCCGCCCGCGCACACCATCGCCGGGGTCGCCGCCGTCCTCCTGTCGCTGATCACCGGTCCCGCCGCCGGCCCCGACCCGGTCGCGGCCGGGCACTCCGCGGCCCTGGTCCATCTGCTCCTCGGCGCCCGTCCGGCCGAGGTCGCCCCGCTCCTCGACCACCCCCGGTGGACCGTCGTCCACGCCCGGCGCCGCCGCGACACCACGGAGCCGGCGACCGCGCTGGCCGCGGCGCTGGGCGCCTCCCTCGCGGCGCCGGACACGCCGGGAGCGGAAGGTTCGCGGGGCGCGGAGGCGACGGGCCCCGCCGCGCTACGGGCCCTGGTCCCCGAGGGCCGCGAGATCACCGCGCACCCCGGCTGGACGCTCGGCGTCAGCGCACCCGTCCCCGTCGAGGAACTCCCGGCCGCCGACCGGCACGCCGCCACCGCCCTGCGCCGCGCCCTCGCCCAGCGCGCCGCCCTCGTACGCCACCGCGACCCCGGCCCGCACAGCGTCACCTCGCTGATCGCCCCCGATGACGCCCGGCGGCACGCCGAGGCCCTGCTCGCCCCGCTGGCCGACGCCCCCTCCCTCCTCACCACCCTCCACCACTGGATTTCCCTGCACGGCAGTTGGGACCGCACCGCGAGCACCCTGGGCATCCACCGCAACACCGTTCGCCAGCGCATCGCCAGGATCGCCACCCTCCTCGACACCGACCTGGCCGACGCCGACGTCCGGATGGAACTGTGGTTCGCGCTGCGCTGTCTGGACCGGGACGAGGAGCCGGAGGACGGTCACGACAGAGGCGGTCACGGCCCGGCGCAAAACGGCGGCTGACACCCCGGAACCACGGATCCGGCCGGCCGGCCGTAGGCATCGCCCTACGGATGGATCGGCCCTCCGCACAGCGGTAACAGCGTTGTGACAGACCGCCACTTGAGTAAACCGGGTCCTTGAGCGCTAAAATTTACCCAACATTTTGCGCTATGTGTCGACGCACACGGGGAACGGGGAGGCGCAGTGGCCGGAAGCGGACTGCAGGCCGACATACCGTCACTGAAGGCCGGGGGAAAGGACTTCACAGGCGTCGGAGAGCGGTATCAATCCGCGGTCGGGAAGCTGAAGAACGCCCTGACCGGTCTGGAGGGCCAGGACACCCCGCCGTGGGGTGATGACGAGATCGGCGAGAAGTTCGGTGTGGTGTACGAGGGTCTGCGCGACGGCATGTACGAGTCCATGGGGCATCTGGCCGCCAAGCTCCAGGAGATCGGCGGCGCCCTGAACACCATGGCCGAGAACCACCAGGCCGACGAGGACTTCAACGACTCCCTGATGAAGCAGCACGTCGCCAACGCCGAGGCGAACAGCCAGCAGATCATCGCCCTCAAGTCGCCCCACGTCTGAGCGACGACCCGCCTTTCCTTTCCGCGCCACCCGCCCTTCTCGTCGCGTCGCAATCCGGGGGATTTCCGCCATGTCACTCATGCTGCCGGACTGGCTCGAATGGGTCCTCGAGATGCTCGGCTACGACTGGCCGACCGGCGACGAGGACAAGATGATGGAGTCCGCCCAGCACTGGCGGGACTTCGCCGCCACCGTCGAACAGCTGCAGGCGGACGGCGTCCAGGCCGCGGGCAACGTCCTCTCCGCCAACTCCGGCGACAGCATCGACGGCTTCAGCAAGACCTGGGACAAGTTCGCCGACGGCTCGGGCTACTTCAACGATGCCCGTACGGCCGCCGAGTTGATCGCCGTTGCGATGGACGTGGGCGCGGGGATCATCATCGGGATGAAAGTCGCGGTGATCGCCCAATTGGCGATCCTCGCGGCAGAGATCATCGCGGCCCAGGCTGCGGCCCCGTTCACCTTCGGACTCTCCGAGGTCGGCGCGGCGGCCGCCACCCAGGCCACCCGTCTGATCGTGCGCCGGATCCTCAAGGAGGCCCGCGAGGCGCTGGTCGAGGCGATCACGGAGACGCTCAAGGAGCCGGCCGTCTCCGCTCTGGAGGCGATGATCTCCGACGCCATCGCGCAGGGCATGAACATGAACTTCGGGGCCCAGCAGGGCTTCGACGTCAACCGCAGCCTCAAGACCGGCGCCGACGCGGGCGTGGACGCGCTCAAGAACTCCGGCCAGACGTTCGCCGAGTCGCTGCGCGACGGCGCGGGCGCCAGGGCGGGGAACCATGCCCGCAACGGGCTTGACCATGCCGCGGGGCGGGGCGGGGGCGAGGACGGCGGCGGAGACGGCGGCGGCTCGAACGAGAGCAGCGGGTCCAACGAGAGCAGTGGGTCCGGGAGCGGCAGCGGGTCCGGGAGCGGCAGCGGGTCGGGGTCGGGCAGCGGTGAGTCCGGGGCCGGGTCGGGGAGCGGTTCCGGGAGCGATTCCGCGGGCGGCGGTTCCGGCTCCGGAACGGGAACCGGCAGCGGGTCCGGGTCCGGGTCCGGCGCCAACGGCGGTGGCTCGGGGAGCGGTTCCGACGGCGGCGGCTCGGGGTCCGGCAGCGGGTCCGGGGAGTCGAGCGGCGGCTCCGGCGGCGCAGGCACCGGATCGGGCGGCGGCCCCTCGCACACGCCACGCCCGCTGAGCGACACCGGCGCGGGCGGCGGCTCCGGCGGCAGCCCCTCGGCCGGATCCGGTTCCCCCTCCGACGGCGGTTCCACCTCGGACGGCGGCGCCGACTCCGGCCCGGACGGCGACCGCAACGGCCCCCGGGCGCAGCCTCTGCCGCCCCCGGACCAGCGGACCGCCTTCGACGAGGGCTACACGGGCGGCAACAGCCACAACCCGTACGGCGACTCGGGCTCGACGCCGGACTCCGGCCCCGGCTCGTCCCCGGACCCGGGCACAACCCCGGGCTCCGGCTCCACTCCGGACTCGGGCTCCACCCCGGACCCGGGCACAACCCCGGGCTCCGGCTCCACCCCGGACCCGGGCACAACCCCGGACCCGGGCACAACCCCGGGCTCCGGCTCCACCCCGGACCCGGGCTCCACTCCGGACTCGGGCTCGCCCCACGCGGGTGGCCCCACCCCGGACCAGGTCAGCACCCACCCGACGCCGGACACCACGCCGGACGCGGCACGCCCCGACCCCGACCAGGCCACCACCCACCCCACACCCGACACAGCACGCCCCGACCCCGACCAGGCCACCACCCACCCCACACCCGACACCACACCCGACACAGCACGCCCCGACCCCGACCAGGCCACCACCCAGCCGTCCCCGGGTCCGTCCGCGCACCCGGACTCGGCGCCGTCGCCCGCCGCGGGCCCGTCCCCGGCGCCCGACTCCGGCCCCGCCCCGGACCATGCGTCGCCGGACCAGTCGTCCCCGAGCCGGCACACCGCCCCGCCGCCCGACGGCCCGTCCCACGAGGCCGGGGGCCAGCCGCAGCAGTCGTCACCCGGCCCGATAGCCGGCAACCCGCCCAGCAACACGGACAGTTCGTCCTACGGTGACGGCAACGGCTCGCAGCACGGCGACAACACCGGCGCAGGTGGCGGCCGGCCCGCCACACCGCATATGAGCATGCCGTCGCAGGGCGCCCCCGCACCGCACACGTCCGCGGGCCCGCCCGTCGGCCAGCGCGATCCCTCGCCCGGCGACCCCATGCCGCATGTGCCCGATGACGAGCCCACCGTCGCCACCCAGTCCGCGGACACCATGACCGCGCCTCCGCCGACCCAGCACACGGCGGACCCCGGCAGCGGCACGCCGTCCACACCGCAGCAGTCGCCCCAGGGCACCCCGCAGGCCACCGGCCCGGTGATGGGCATGCCCGGCGCCATGCCCCCGCAGGGCGGCCCGGCGACGCCCCCGTCCGGTCCGCCGCGCGGCGGCACCCCGTCGTCCACCGGTCGTCCCGGGACCCCGCCGTCGGGCCGTCCGGACGGTTCGCAGCCGTCCCGCGACAACGGTGGATCGCGTCGCCCGGAGGGCCCGCACAGCCCGCGGAACGACCCCCGAAGCGACCCCCGAAGCGACCGGCCCTTCCAGCAGCGGCCCGCCGCCGCACCGCCACGCTCCGGCAGCACACGCCCGGACACGGCGCGCCCCGATACGACACGCCCCGACGCCACGCGCCCGGATCCCGGCCGCACCACGCCCCGACCGGACGCCCAGCGGCCGGGGACCCCCGGGGACCCGTCACGCCCCACCGGCCGCCCGACCGGCTCGGACCGCCCGAACCCGTCGGACCGACCCACCGGCACGGACCGCCCGAACCCGTCGGACCGACCCACCAACACGGACCGACCCACCCCGTCGGACCGGCCCGGCACCGCGGATCGCCCCACCAGCGACCGGCCGACCGACGACCGGCCCACCGACGACCGCCCCACCACCGACCGGCCCACCGACGACCACCCCACCACCGATCGCCCCACCGACGACCGCCCCACCGACGACCGCCCCACCAACGACCGGCCGACCAACGACCGCCCCACTGGCGACGACCCCACCCCCCAGCACGACAACACCCCGGATCACGCCCCCGAGGGCCACTCCCCCGACGACCAATCCCCCGAGCACCGGCCGGATTCCGAGCCCACCCCCGCCTCGGAGACCCGTAACCGCGAGCGCCCCGGCGGCCTCGAAGGCCCCACCGACGAGCACCAGAACAACGTCGAGAGCAGCGTCCCCAAGGACGAGAACGGCCAGCCGCAGCGCCACCCCGACCCCGACGACGGCAACTGGGTCGGCTCCATCAACGACCCGGGCCCCGACGCCCCCGGCCGCAACAACAACTGCGTCGACACCGCCCTCGCCACCACCGACACCTTCTCCGGCAACCCCACCGCCGCCGCCCACCGCACCCCCGACACCAACCCCGACGGCACCCCCTCCGACCGCGGCGAGAAGAACGGCCGCGACCGCATCGAGAACACCCTCGGCGCCCGCTTCAACGACTACGGCAACGGCAAAGACGCCTTCAACCGCCTCGAAAACACCCTCCGCGACTCCGGCCACGGCTCCCAGGCCGTCATCATCACCCAGGACTCCAACGGCCGCGCCCACGCCTGGAACGCCGTCAACCACAACGGCAAGATCACCTACGTCGACGCGCAGACCGGCCAACGCAGCGACAAACCGCTCCACGACGGCAGCAACGGCGTCCACGCCATCCCCCTCGACCCCGACCGCCGCCCCGTCGACGACGGCACCCCGCAGCACGACCGCAACACCGAAGGCGACCGCCGCCCCGCCGCCGAACCCGCCGGCTCGGACGGATCCTCGGACGTGGACATGGAGGACGCCGACCACGACCCGTCCGACGAATCCTCGGACGTGGAGATGGAGGACGCCGACCACGACGGCTCGAAGGACCCGAACGAGCTCAACCCGGCCGAAGGTTCAAAGGACCATCAGCTCGGCCTGCCTCCGGACTCGGACCAGGAGGCCTTGCGCGACAGCAACCCGGTCCACCGACTCGGGGACGATGCGCTCGGCGACAATTACGGGGACAACGACGGGCTGTCGCACGTCCATGACAGCCTCAGGCAATGGGCCGAGGACGGCAGCCTTGCCTCCGTCCTGGAAACCGCCAATGACCGTTTGAAGGCGCAGCGCGACGCCTTGGCGAACGGAGACACCAACCCACCGCCGACGACCATGACGCGAAAGGAGCTGGAGGACGCTCTCGGAGACCGGTTCCGTGACATGAACGACGGTCAGAAGATGGCTGTGGTCGGCTCCCTGGCCCGTATGAGTGCGGCGTATCACGAGAGCCAGGGCGTCGGAAAGAACCCGGAATACGACTCCCAGCCCTACGCCAATGCCGACGCCCGTGGGGACGGATCGGACGACAAGGCGAAGAACAAAGATCGAGCCGTCAGTTCACAGGCCCGCGACGAAGCAAAACCCAATTTCCCCTCGGACCATCGCCAAGGCGACGGAACGAAGGATGACCTCAAGCAACTCCACGAACAGGTCTCCGGGAAAAAGGCGGGCAAAAGAGGGCCGACCCTCAAGCAGATCGACGACATCATCAACGCCACGGGCGGCCACAAACCAGACTTCTCCGGGAAGAACTACGCGGTCATCGAGGCGGTGGACAGCGACGGCAACTCCACTTACGTCGTGGACTCCTCCGTACCGGCGGAGAACTCAGGTGTGTCGCCCCGTCACTCCGAGAAGCACCTGCTGCAATGGATCGATCGGCAGAACAGCAAGCCCGGCGGGAAGCAGTACACGATCGCAGGCCTCTACACGGAGCGTGAGCCCTGCGGTAAGGGGCAAGGACACGCCCACTGCTCGAACCGGCTCCGCGAGCATCCCTTGATGACCGGTGTACCCGTCCACTACGCGACCACGTACCGGACGGACCAGGAAGGACTCGACCTGCGGTCCGCGAAACGCGAAGAACTGAAGGCGAAGTACGATTCCGAACTCAAGGCGGCGGCGGCGATCTCCGACGTGGACAAGAGGAGGAAGGCCCAGGCCGCAATCAACCAGAAGATCACCAACGAAGTGCTCAAGCAGCGGTCGGAAAAAGAGCAGTTGATGCAGCAAGAAATGGATGACCATTTGGACGTGATCGGCGAGGTGTGGGCCAGGACCATGCGTGACGTCATCCCGGGGTAATTCCGTGAATCAACCCAGTTCTCCCGACGACCGCCACCTCTCGCCCGACGAAGCCGTCGCGCGCGTTCTCCAGTGGTGGAACGAGGAACACCGCACCGCGCGCCGCGGCGACGTCGTGGGCGGACGCGACGCGGACGACGTGCTGCAGGAAGTGCACCGGCGTGCGCCTCGAAGCCTGCTCCTCGACGCCACCGGGCGCACGGCCGACGAGGTCGTGACGGAGGTGCTGGACTTCGTCGGCGTCCCGGACACCGCCCGGACCGGCACGCCCTGGCGCCACTTGCGCAAATACTTCACGGCCGACACGCTCATCCTGCTCAAGAACGTGCACCGAGCGGGCCGTACCCGGCACTCGGCACGCCCCGCCCAGGTACGGGGCCGACTCGCACAGCGGCTCAGCCACCAGCGCCGGACGGGTGTGGTCGTGGCGGCTCCGTCGGAGGCCGGTCCGCCGGCTCCCGAGTTCGTCCTCCACCTCAAGGACGCCGACGGCTCCCTCCCGCACGCCGACCCACCTCACGTACCGGCCCCCGTCCGGGCTCTGGCGCTGGCGGAGCCGCGCCGGGTCCCGCTTCCGGTGTGGCAGGAACTCGCCGCGGCCGACGGCCTCGACGGTGTCGACGCGGCCGCACTGGAAGACCTCGCGGTCCGGTTCCCCGGCCTCGTGACGGTGAGCGCCGGTTGCGCCGCGTTCGTCGATGAGGGGCTGGCCGAGTCCCTCCGAAAGGCCACCGATCCGGAGGCGGCACGCCGGGTCAGCCGGCACCTGGTCGAGTGGCTCAGAGGGCTGGCCCCCCAGCTGCGCCACCCCGAAGGCTGGGGCGCGTCGGGCGACCTGGGGCGCTACGCCGCGGAAGGGCTGGCCGCACACGCCGTTCGTGCGGGGCGGTTCGAGGAGTTGCTGACCGACGGCGAAGCCCTCGCCAACCTGACCCAGGAGGCGCTGCTGGACGCGGCGCACTGCGCTTACGGCGGATCGGTCCCGGGGAACAGTCCCGCGGCGGACGCCGTGCACCTCTGGAGCTACGGAGTGGCCCCACGCACCCAGCCCGAGTGGGCCGCGTGGCTGCACCTGATGGCCACCGCCCGCGAGGACTCCGTCCTGGCTGCGGCCCTCGCGGACTCCGGCGTGCGGCTGCCGTGGACGACGTCCTGGGCCCACTGGCGGCCCCCGGGCGGGTACCACCCCCGGTATCTCAGGCCCGGTCCCGTCGACGACCTGTACGGAGTGCACTGGCGGGGTCGCCCCGCCGTGGCCGTCGAAGCCGCAGAGGCAGCACACGTCCATGTGCGGGACGTCGCCACCGGCGCACTGCTCGGCGGTCCGTGGCACGAGGACGACCTGCCGGAGGACGCCCGGCAAGCGCTCACCTGGACGGACCCCGACGCGCACGACACCCACGGCCCGGCCGCCCTCGGCGATTTCGAGGACGCCGACCGGGCGGACGACGGCCCCGACGAGGAACTGCTCCACCTCGCGCTCACCGTGGGCGACCGTGTCGTCGTGGCGGGCGTGGGCGGCCTGTTCGCCGTGGAGCCCGCCGAACCAGCCGCCTTCCCAGGGCTCGAAGCACCGCGCGGCCTGCCCCTCTCCGGCTGCCCGACAGTGGCCGGCCCGACCCGCCCGCGGCACGCCCCCGATCCCGCTCCGACGGACCTGGCGGAACTGTTCGACGAGCCGGTGATCGTCCGGACCCCGGAGGACTCGCTGCCGGCCGGGCTCACCGACGAAGCCGCCCGGCGAGCGCTGTCCGGGTGCGGGCTCCCCGTCATGGACGCGAGGGGACTCGCCCTCGAACCGGATCGTCCCGATTTCCTGTCGGAGATCGCCTGGGCGGACGCTCTGGAAACCCCGACGACCTCGGGTCCCTATTTCAGGATCGGCCGCTGGATGGGCGGACCGCTGGTCGTCGACGGGCCCACCGGCCTCGTCCTGCGCATGCCCGCCGGCCCTGGCGAGGACGGCCTGGAAGGCACCTCGGTAGCCAGCGGCCTGGAGCCCTTCCTCACCAAGGCGGCCCACTGGATCGCCGGCCGGCAGATCCTGGACTTCACGGAGAACGAAATCGAGGCACATCTGCTCCGGCAGCACATCGAGGACGCGTTGTGGACCATCGACCGGCACGGCTCCACCGCCGGCGCGTGGATCTACCCCCTCCACAACGACTGAGCCCCCGCGGCCCCGCACCGCGTGGCGGACGGCACGTGGCCGTGCCGTCGGGGGAGAACGGACCGGCCACCGCTGTGACCCCGGCGGGGACGGCGGCCGCGGCCGGCGCGCCGGGCCGGTGGCCGGGCGCTGCCGCCGGCCGGCTCGGCCGCCGGATCCGCTACTGGCCCTGCCGCGCCGCCGCGATCTGGCGCGACATGATCGTCGTCAGCTCGTAGGCGGTGTGCGAGGCGGCGACGGCGGTGATCTCCGCGTGGTCGTAGGCCGGGGCGACCTCGACGACGTCGGCGGAGACCAGGTTGCAGGAGGCCAGCCCGCGCAGGATCTCCAGCAGCTCGCGGGAGGTCATACCGCCGGCCTCGGGGGTGCCGGTGCCGGGCGCGTGGGCCGGGTCCAGGACGTCGATGTCGATGGAGATGTACAGCGGGCGGTCGCCGATGCGCTGGCGCAGCTGGTCGGCGACCTCGTCGGCGCCGCGGCGGTAGACGTCCGCGGAGGTGACGATGCCGAAGCCCATCTTCTCGTCGTCGGTGAGGTCCTGCTTGCCGTAGAGCGGGCCGCGGGTGCCGACGTGGGAGAGGGCGGAGGTGTCGAGGATGCCCTCCTCGACGGCGCGGCGGAACGGGGTGCCGTGGGTGTACTCGGCGCCGAAGTAGGTGTCCCAGGTGTCCAGGTGGGCGTCGAAGTGGAGCAGCGCCACCGGGCCGTGCTTCTTGGCGACCGAGCGCAGGAGGGGAAGGGCGATGGTGTGGTCGCCGCCGAGGGTCATCAGACGGGCGCCGGTGCCCAGCAGGTCGTCGGCCGCGGCCTCGACCGTCTCGACGGCCTCGTTGATGTTGAAGGGGTTGGCGGCGATGTCGCCGGCGTCCGCGACCTGGGCGAGCGCGAAGGGGGAGGCGTCCTGGGCCGGGTTGTACGGGCGCAGCAGGCGGGAGGCCTCGCGGATGGCGTTGCCGCCGAAGCGGGCGCCGGGGCGGTAGGAGACGCCGCTGTCGAAGGGGACGCCGACGACGGCCACATCGGCCCGGCCGCCGACCTCATCGAGGCGGGGCAGGCGGGCGAAGGTCGCCGGACCGGCGTAACGCGGGATGCGGGAGGAGTCGACGGGGCCCACGGGCTCGTTCGATGCGCTGGCTGCGGTGGTCATGAGGGTGAGGGTAGGGACCCGCACGGGCGCGGCCCATGGACATTTGCGGAGGGCGGGCGGGGAGCGTTGGACGTTTTGGCCAGGGGCCGCCGGGCGCGGGGCCGTTGTCCGGCCTACGGAACTCCCCGGCCCCGCGCGGTCCGTACGGGCACAATGGCGCTATGCCGATATCCGCAGAAGCCTCCGCCCCCTCGCGCGCCGAGCTCGTCGATCATCTGGTGCGCACCCGGATCGCCGGTGATGTCGCCACCCCTCGCGAGAACAACCTCGACCACTACCGCAAGCTCGCCAACGGTGACCGCCACTACTGGCTCGGGCTGGAGCTCGGCGAACGGTGGACGGACGAGCAGGACGTGCTCGCCGTGATGGCGGAGCGCTGCGGGGTGAGCGACGATCCCCACCACCGGCAGGGCCAGGACACCATCGACCCCGAGCTGACGGTGGACGCGCTGGAGCGGGCGGCGGCGCTCCTGCGCAAGGCGGCGGCCGGCCGGCACCGGGTGCTGTTCGCGACCGGCCACCCGGGCGGGCTGCTGGATGTGCACCGGGCGACGGCGCAGGCGCTGCGCGCCAAGGGCTGCGAGATCATGACGGTGCCGGGCATCGTGGCCGTGGCGGACGGCCTGGTGGTGCAGTTCGCGGACGTGGCGGTGCTGGAGCGCGGTGCGAGCCTGTGGCACACCCACTCCCCCGCGCCGATGTCGGCGATCCTGGACCAGCTGGAGCGGGACGGCAGCCCGCGCCCGGACCTGGTCATGGCGGACCACGGCTGGGCGGGCTGCGCCGCCCAGCGCGGCATCGACACCATCGGCTTCGCGGACTGCAACGACCCGGCGCTGTTCCTGGGCGAGGCCGAGGGCACGCTCCAGGTGACCGTCCCGCTGGACGACCACGTCATCAGCCCCCGCTACTACGACCCGCTGACCGCCTACCTGCTGGACGCGGCCGGGGTGGCCTGAGCCGGGAGGCCCCTGGGGCACGCACGGATCCCCCAGGGCACGGGCGAACAGATCCCCTAAGGGATGCGAGCGCCCCCTGCGGGGCCACAACGTGGCGGGTCGGGGCGGTGTTCCCGCCCCGGCAGGCCTATCCCCGCGGCACCCGGATGACGCCCTCCTGGATCACCGACACCGCCAGCTGTCCGTCCTCGGTGAAGATGCGGCCCTTGCCCAGGCCGCGGCCGCCCTGGGCGGTGGGGGACTCCTGGTCGTACAGCAGCCATTCATCGGCGCGCAGCGGCCGGTGGAACCACATCGCGTGATCCAGGCTCGCGCCGACCACGTCGCCGACCGCCCAGCCGCCCCTGCCGTGCGCCAGCAGGATCGAGTCCAGGAGTGTCATGTCGGAGACGTAGGTGACGAGGCAGATGTCCAGCAGCGGGCGGGGGATCTCGCCGTCGTCGTCGAGCTTGCCCTGGGTGCGGAACCAGACCTGGGAGCGCGGCTCGCGCGGCTCGCCGACGGTGACGTAGGGCGGCTCGTCCACGTACCGCAGATCGATCGCGGCCCGGGCCTCCAGCAGCCGCTCGGCGACCTCCGGAGTCAGGAAGCGTTCGGCGTGGCGGGGCAGCATCTCGGCCGCCGTGGGCAGGGACAGCGGGTCCGGCGCCTCCGGCATCGGCTCCTGGTGCTCCAGCCCCTCCTCGTGCACCTGGAACGAGGCGGAGAGGTGGAAGATCGGCTGACCGTGCTGGACGGCGACGACGCGGCGGGTGGTGAAGGACCGGCCGTCGCGGATCCGGTCGACGGTGTAGACGATGGGCGCGCCGGGATCGCCGGGGCGCAGGAAGTACGCGTGCAGGGAGTGCGGGAGAACGTCGGCGGGGACGGTGCGCCCGGCCGCGACGAGGGCCTGGGCGGCCACCTGGCCGCCGAAGACCCGGGGGACGACCGAGGCGCGGCTCCGGCCGCGGAAGATGTCCTGCTCGATCCGCTCCAGGGCGAGCAGATCGAGCAGGGAGTGCAGGGCGTCGTTCACGTGTGCAGTGCCCCGGCGGCCTAGAGGCCCATGGACTTGGCGATGATGGACTTCATGACCTCGCTGGTGCCGCCGTAGATGCGGTTGACGCGGTTGTCGGCGTACAGGCGGGCGATGGGGTACTCGTTCATGTAGCCGTAGCCGCCGTGCAGCTGGAGGCAGCGGTCGATCACGCGGTGCGCGACCTCGGTGCAGAACAGCTTGGCGGAGGCGGCCTCGGCCGGGGTCAGCTCGCCGGCGTCCAGGGCCTCGAGCGAGCGGTCGGCGACGGCCTCGGCGGCGTCCACCTCGGCCTGGCAGGCGGCCAGTTCGAACTTGGTGTTCTGGAAGGAGGCGACGGTCTTGCCGAAGACGGTGCGGTCCTGCACGTACTCCTTGGCGAACCGGACGGCGGCCTTGGCCTGCGCGTAGGCGCCGAAGGCGATGCCCCAGCGCTCGGAGGCGAGGTTGTGGCCCAGGTAGGCGAAGCCCTTGTTCTCCTCGCCGAGCAGGTCCTCGACGGGGACCTTGACGTCGACGAAGGCCAGCTCGGCGGTGTCGGAGACCCTCAGGCCGAGCTTGTCCAGCTTGCGGCCGATGGAGTAGCCCTCGGACTTGGTGTCCACGGCGAAGAGCGAGATGCCGAAGCGGCGGTCGTCCTCGCGCGGGGCGGCGGTGCGGGCGCAGACGATGACGCGGTCGGCGTGCACGCCGCCGGTGATGAAGGTCTTGGCGCCGTTGAGGACGTAGTGGGTGCCGTCGTCGGAGAGCTTCGCGGTGGTCTTCATGCCCGCGACGTCGGAGCCGGTGCCCGGCTCGGTCATGGCGAGCGCCCACATCTCCTCGCCGCTGACGAAGTTCGGCAGGTAGCGCTTCTTCTGCTCGTCGGTGGCGAGCATCTGGATGTACGGCAGGCCGAGCAGCACATGCACGCCGGAGCCGCCGAAGGTGACGCCCGCGCGGGCGGTCTCCTCGTACATGACGGCCTCGAACTTGTGCGACTCGATGCCGGCGCCGCCGTACTCCTCGGGGACGCGGATGCCGAAGACGCCCAGTTCGGCGAGCTTGTAGTAGAAGTCGCGCGGTGCCTGACCGACGGCGCACCACTCGTCGTAGACGGGGACGACCTCGGCCTCGATGAAGGCGCGTATGGTCTCGCGGAACGCCTCATGATCTTCGTTGAACACCGTACGGCGCATTGCTACGTCGCCTCCTTGACCGCCGCCACTGGCTAAGCGCTTGCTCAGCTTCTGTACCCGGCGAAAGCTACCGGCCGGTCACCGGAACTGTCCAGAGGTGTTCGATGAGAGCTACGACGCTGCCGCGGGCTCCGCAGGTTCCACCGCGGCCACCGCGCCGAAGGCCCCCAGCGCCAGCCGGTGCAGCAGCTGCGCCATCTCCGTACGGCCCGGGAGCGCGCCCGGACGGCCGAGGTGCGGGGTGGAGTTGAGCAGGCCGAAGACGGCGTGCACCGCGGCGCGGGCCTGGGACTCGGAGGGGCCGGGGTGGACCTGGCGGACGACCGCCACCCACAGTTCGACGTACTGCCGCTGGAGCTGGCGCACCCGCTTGCGGTCGGCCTCGCGCAGCCGGTCCAGCTCGCGGTCGTGCACGGTGATCAGCGGCCGGTCGTCCAGCGCGAAGTCGATATGGCCGTCGATCAGTGCGTCGAGCACCGCCTCGGGGCTCTCGCCGCCCTCCGCGATCCGCATCCGGCCGCCCTCCAGCAGCCGCTCGCTGATGCCGACCAGCAGCTCGGCCAGCATCGCGTCCTTGCCGGCGAAGTGGCGGTAGAGGCCGGGGCCGGAGATGCCCACGGCGGCCCCTATCTCGTCCACGCCGACGCCGTGGAACCCGCGCTCGGCGAAGAGCCGGGCCGCCTCCTTGAGGATCTGCTCGCGGCGGCTGGTGGCGGGCGCATGCGCATTACTCATGCGGCCAATTGTAGACAGCCGGGTTAGTGCTCGTTAACCTGGGAGAAACGAAGTTAACGGTCACTAACCGCGGCCGCTCGCCTCGGCCGCCGACCGCGGCCCTGCGTCACGGCCACTGCACAGTCACTGACCACCGTCGGGCAAGGGGGCTCGTAGAGATGGAGCAGGCACCGGTGCTGGGGAGTGTCGCCGATCCGGCGTCCGACTCCTGGCGGGCCAACGAGGCCGCGCACCGCGAACTGGCCGACCGGCTGCGCGAGAAGCTCGCGGCGGCCCGGCTGGGCGGCGGCGAGAAGGCCAGGGCGCGGCACACCGCGCGCGGCAAGCTGCTGCCCCGCGACCGGGTGGACGCCCTGCTGGACCCGGGATCGCCGTTCCTGGAGCTGGCGCCGCTGGCCGCCGACGGCATGTACGGCGGGGCCGCGCCGGCCGCCGGGGTGATCGCCGGGATCGGCCGGGTCTCCGGGCGCGAGACGGTGATCGTGGCCAACGACGCCACGGTCAAGGGCGGCACGTACTACCCGATGACGGTCAAGAAGCATCTGCGGGCCCAGGAGATCGCCCTGGAGAACCGCCTGCCCTGTCTGTATCTCGTGGACTCCGGCGGCGCCTTCCTGCCCATGCAGGACGAGGTCTTCCCCGACCGCGAGCACTTCGGACGGATCTTCTACAACCAGGCGCGGATGTCCGGCTCCGGCATCCCGCAGATCGCCGCCGTACTGGGCTCGTGCACGGCCGGTGGGGCCTACGTCCCCGCCATGAGCGACGAGGCCGTGATCGTCCGCAACCAGGGCACGATCTTCCTGGGCGGGCCGCCGCTGGTGAAGGCCGCCACCGGCGAGGTCGTCACCGCCGAGGAGCTGGGCGGCGGCGAGGTGCACGCGAGGACCTCCGGCGTCACCGACCACCTCGCCGAGGACGACGCCCATGCGCTGCGCATCGTCCGCACCATCGTCTCCACCCTGGGCGACCGCACCCCCCTCCCCTGGACGGTGCGGACCGTCGAGGAGCCCAAGCACGACCCGGCCGGCCTCTACGGCGTGGTGCCCGCGGATTCCCGTACGCCCTATGACGTGCGGGAGGTGATCGCCCGGCTCGTCGACGGCTCCCGCTTCGCGGAGTTCAAGGCGGAGTACGGCACGACGCTGGTCACCGGCTTCGCGCATCTGCACGGCCACCCGGTCGGGATCGTCGCCAACAACGGCATCCTGTTCTCCGAATCCGCCCAGAAGGGCGCGCACTTCATCGAGCTGTGCGACCAGCGCGGCATCCCCCTGCTGTTCCTCCAGAACATCTCCGGCTTCATGGTGGGCCGCGACTACGAGGCGGGCGGGATCGCCAAGCACGGCGCGAAGATGGTGACGGCCGTGGCGTGCACAAGGGTCCCCAAGCTCACCGTCGTCATCGGCGGCTCCTACGGCGCGGGCAACTACTCCATGTGCGGCCGGGCCTACTCCCCCCGCTTCCTGTGGATGTGGCCGAACGCCAAGATCTCGGTGATGGGCGGCGAGCAGGCCGCGTCCGTCCTGGCGACCGTCAAGCGCGACCAGCTGGAGGCGCGCGGCGAGGAGTGGAGCGCCGAGGACGAGGACGCCTTCAAGGCGCCGGTCCGCGAGCAGTACGAGACGCAGGGCAACGCCTACTACGCGACCGCGCGGCTGTGGGACGACGGCGTCATCGACCCCATGGAGACCCGCCAGGTACTGGGGCTCGCCCTGACCGCCTGCGCCAACGCCCCGCTTCCCTCGCGGGACGCCGCGGCGACCGGCTACGGCGTCTTCCGGATGTGAAAGGGATGGCCAAGAGAATGTTCGACACGGTTCTGGTCGCCAACCGCGGCGAGATCGCCGTCCGCGTCATCCGCACGCTGCGCGCCCTCGGCATCCGCTCGGTCGCCGTCTTCAGCGATGCGGACGCCGACGCCCGGCACGTCCACGAGGCCGATACGGCGGTCCGGATCGGCCCCGCACCGGCCGCCGAGAGCTATCTGTCCATCGACCGCCTCCTGGAGGCGGCCGCCCGGACCGGCGCGCAGGCCGTCCACCCCGGCTACGGCTTTCTCGCCGAGAACGCCCGCTTCGCCCGCGCCTGCGCGGACGCGGGGCTGGTCTTCATCGGCCCGTCCGCCGAGGCCATCGACCTGATGGGCGACAAGATCCGGGCCAAGGAGACGGTACGGGCGGCCGGCGTGCCGGTCGTGCCCGGCTCCTCCGGCAGCGGGCTGGACGACGCCCAACTGGCCGCCGCCGCCCGGGAGATCGGGATGCCGGTGCTGCTCAAGCCGTCCGCGGGCGGCGGCGGCAAGGGCATGCGGCTGATCCGCGAGGAGGCGCTGCTCGGCGAGGGGATCGCCGGCGCCCGGCGCGAGGCCCGCAACTCCTTCGGCGACGACACACTGCTGGTCGAGCGCTGGATCGACCGGCCCCGGCACATCGAGATCCAGGTGCTGGCGGACGGCCACGGCAGCGTCGTCCACCTCGGCGAGCGCGAATGCTCCCTCCAGCGGCGCCACCAGAAGGTCATCGAGGAGGCCCCCTCGGTCCTGCTGGACGAGGCGACCCGCGCCGCCATGGGCGAGGCGGCCGTCCAGGCGGCCCGCTCCTGCGGCTACCGGGGCGCGGGCACCGTCGAGTTCATCGTCCCCGGCAAGGACCCCGCCTCGTACTTCTTCATGGAGATGAACACCCGCCTCCAGGTCGAGCACCCGGTCACCGAACTCGTCACCGGCTACGACCTGGTGGAGTGGCAGCTGCGGATCGCGGCCGGCGAGCGGCTCCCCTTCGCCCAGGAGGACATCGCGCTCACCGGGCACGCCGTCGAGGCCCGCATCTGCGCCGAGGACCCCACCCGCGACTTCCTGCCCACCGGCGGCACGGTCCTCGCGCTGCACGAGCCGCAGGGCGCATGGGGAGGCGGCCGGGAGCGCGGGGAGGTGCGGACCGACTCCGGCCTGTCCCGGGGCGCGGAGGTCGGCAGCCTCTACGACCCGATGCTCTCCAAGGTCATCGCCTACGGGCCGGACCGCGCGGCGGCGCTGCGCACCCTGCGCGCGGCCCTGGCGCAGACGGTCACCCTCGGCGTGACGACCAACGCCGGCTTCCTGCGCCGGCTGCTCGCCCACCCCGATGTGGTCTCCGGCGAGCTGGACACCGGGCTGGTGGAGCGGGAGGCGTCGGCCCTGGTGGACGGCGCGGTGCCCGACGAGGTGTATGCGGCGGCCGCGGCGGTGCGGCAGGCGGCACTGGAGCCGGCGGTGCCCGCGGGGGGCTGGCGCGACCCGTTCGCCGCCCCGAACGGCTTCCGGCTGGGCGGCGAGCCCGCCCCGGTCCGCCACTGGCTGCGCGTCGCGGGCCACGACCCGGTCCCCTACGACATCCTCCCCGGCGCTCCCGCGGACGTGGCGCCGGACCGCGTACGGGTCACCGTCGACGGCGTGGTGCACACCTTCCACCGCGGCGGCGACTGGCTCGGCCGGGACGGCGACTCCTGGCACGTCCAGGACCACGACCCGGTGGCGGCGACGCTGAGCGGGGCGGCCCGGGGGCACGGCGTGGACACCCTCGCCGCCCCGATGCCCGGCACCGTCACCGTCGTCAAGGTCGCCGTCGGCGACGAGGTCACCGCCGGGCAGGGCCTGCTGGTGGTGGAGGCGATGAAGATGGAACACGTCATCGCCGCGCCGCACGCCGGGACCGTCACCGAACTGGACGTCATCGCGGGCACGACGGTCGCCATGGACCAGATCCTGGCAGTCGTCGCCCCGCACGAGCCCGCCGAGGAGCCCGCGCCATGACCACCGACGACACCCCTGCCGCCGCACTCCCCGTACCCGGCCTCCCGATGACGGTCCAGGCGGAGGGGCTGCCCACCCGCGTGACGATCCACGAGGTCGGCGCCCGCGACGGCCTGCAGAACGAAAAGGCGGTCGTCCCCACGGGGATCAAGGCGGAGTTCATCCGCCGCCTCGCCGACGCGGGCCTGCCCCTGGTCGAGGCCACCAGCTTCGTCCACCCCAAGTGGGTCCCCCAACTCGCCGACGCCGAGGCCCTGTTCCCGCTCCTGGGCGATCTCGACCCGCACCGCCTGCCGGTCCTGGTGCCCAACGAACGCGGCCTGGACCGGGCGCTCGCCCTGGGCGCCCGCCGGATCGCGGTCTTCGGCAGCGCCACCGAGTCGTTCGCCAAGGCCAACCTCAACCGCACGGTCGACGAGGCGCTGGCGATGTTCGCGCCGGTCGTCGCGCGGGCCCGGGACGCCAAGGTGCACGTCCGCGGCTACCTCTCGATGTGCTTCGGCGACCCCTGGGAGGGCCCGGTCCCGCTCGCCCAGGTGGTCCGCGTCTGCCGCGCCCTGCTCGAGATGGGCTGCGACGAACTGAGCCTGGGCGACACCATCGGCGTCGCCACCCCCGGCCATGTCCAGCATCTGCTCGCCGCCCTGAACGAGGCGGGCGTGCCCACCTCCCGCCTGGGCGTCCACTTCCACGACACCTACGGGCAGGCCCTGGCCAACACCTTCGCCGCGCTCCAGCACGGCATCACCACCGTCGACGCCTCGGCGGGCGGCCTGGGCGGCTGCCCGTACGCCAAGAGCGCCACCGGCAACCTCGCCACCGAAGACCTCGTGTGGATGCTGCACGGCCTCGGCATCGAGACCGGCGTCGACCTCGGCCGGCTGACCGCCACCAGCGTCTGGCTGGCCGACGTCCTGGGCCGTCCCAGCCCCTCCCGCACCGTTCGCGCCCTCTCCCACAAGGAGTGACCCCATGCCCCTGGATCACCGTCTGACCGCCGAGCTGGAAGAACTCCGGCGCACGGTCGAGGCGTTCGCACACGACGTCGTCGCCCCCAAGATCGGCGACTACTACGAGCGGCACGCGTTCCCCTACGAAATCGTCCGCCAGATGGGCGAGATGGGCCTGTTCGGCCTGCCGTTCCCGGAGGAGTACGGCGGGATGGGCGGCGACTATCTCGCGCTCGGCATCGCCTTGGAGGAGCTGGCCCGGGTCGACTCGTCGGTGGCGATCACCCTGGAGGCGGGCGTCTCGCTCGGCGCCATGCCGGTCTACCGCTTCGGCACGGAGGAGCAGAAGCGGGAGTGGCTGCCCAAGCTGTGCAGCGGCGAGGTGCTCGGCGCGTTCGGCCTGACCGAGCCGGACGGCGGCTCGGACGCGGGCGCGACCCGGACCACGGCGGTGCGCGACGGCGACCACTGGGTGATCAACGGCAGCAAGTGCTTCATCACCAACTCCGGCACGGACATCACCGGCCTGGTCACCGTCACCGCCGTCACCGGCCGCAAGGACGACGGCGCCCCGCTGATCTCCGCGATCATCGTGCCGTCCGGCACCCCCGGCTTCACCGTCGGCGCCCCGTACTCCAAGGTCGGCTGGAACGCCTCCGACACCCGCGAGCTGTCCTTCTCCGACGTCCGGGTGCCGGCCGCCAACCTGCTCGGCGAGGAAGGCCGCGGCTACGCCCAGTTCCTGCGCATCCTCGACGAGGGCCGGATCGCCATCGCGGCGCTGGCCACGGGCCTGGCGCAGGGCTGTGTGGACGAGTCGGTGACCTATGCCAAGGAGCGCCGGGCCTTCGGCCGCCCGATCGGCGCCAACCAGGCCATCCAGTTCAAGCTCGCCGACATGGAGATGCGCGCCCACACCTCCCGGCTGGCCTGGCGCGACGCCGCCTCCCGCCTCGTCCTCGGCGAGCCCTTCAAGAAGGAGGCCGCGCTCGCCAAGCTCTACTCCTCCGAGATCGCGGTGGACAACGCCCGCGAGGCGACCCAGATCCACGGCGGCTACGGCTTCATGAACGAGTACCCGGTCGCCCGGATGTGGCGGGACGCGAAGATCCTGGAGATCGGCGAGGGCACGAGCGAGGTCCAGCGGATGCTGATCGCGCGGGAGCTGGGGATCGGGGCGTAGGACCGCCCTCGGATCCACGGATTCCCCGCTCCGGATTGCCCGGCCGGCGGGCGGGACGGCCCGTCCCGCCCGCCCGCGCCGGGTGACTCACCGGCCCGGCCAGGGCACCTCCGGTGAGCGGTAGTAGTCGATCCCCATGGCGTCCCAGCGGGGCCCCTGCGCGGCCAGCCGTTCGCGGTAGGCGGACCAGTCGTGGGTGTCCGCCGGGGACCAGCCCAGCTCCGCGATCCCCGGCAGCCGCGGGAAGGCCATGTACTCGATGTGCGCGGAGGTGGAGAGGGTCTCGGACCACAGGGGCGCCTCGACGCCCAGTACCGCGTCCTCGGGGGCGCCGTTCAGGTACGTCCCCGGGTCCCAGTCGTAGGACCGCTGCACGCCCACGTAGCCCGCCCAGTTCAGCCCGAGCGGCGTGTCCTTGTCGTACTTCATGTCGAGGTAGGCGCGGTCGGCGGGCGAGAGGATCAGCCCGGTGCCGTTGCGGGCCGCGTCGGCGACCTGCTGCCGCTCCGCCGCGCTCGTCTTGTCGTAGCCCCAGTACTGGGCGACGGCGCCCTCGGCCGGGTGGGCGCCGGTCAGCTGGTGCCAGCCGATCGCCGTCTTGCCGTATTTGGCGACCACCGGCTGCACCTTGTCCATGAAGGCCACATAGTCGTCATGGCTGGTGGAGTGCGCCTCGTCGCCGCCGATGTGGAGGTAGCGGCCGGGGGTGAGCGCCGCGATCTCGCGGATGACGTCGTCGATGAAGTCGTACGTCACCTTCTTGGGCACGCACAGCGAGCTGAAGCCGACGTTGGTGCCGGTGTAGAGCGGCGGCGCCTGGCCGTTGCAGTTGAGCTCGGCGTAGGAGGCCAGCGCGGCGTTGGTGTGGCCCGGCATGTCGATCTCGGGGACCACGGTCAGATAGCGGCTCTCGGCGTACCGCAGGATCTCGCGGTAGTCGTCCTTGGTGTAGTAGCCGCCCTTGCCGCCGCCGACCTGGGTGGAGCCGCCGTACGTGGCCAGCTTCGGCCAGGAGTCGATGGCGATCCGCCAGCCCTGGTCGTCCGAGAGGTGCAGATGCAGCTTGTTGATCTTGTACATCGACAGCTGGTCGATATAGCGCTTGACCTGGTCGACGGTGAAGAAGTGCCGGGAGACGTCGAGCATCGCGCCGCGGTAGGCGTAGCGCGGGGAGTCGGCGACGGTGCCGCCGGCGATGCGCCACGGGCCGGGCTGCTCGGTGCGCTTCTCCAGGGCCCCGGGGAGCAGCTGGCGCAGCGTCTGGACGCCGTGGAAGAGGCCGGCGGGCCGGCCGGCGCTGATGGTCACCGCGCGGCCGCTGGAGGTGAGCCGGTAGCCCTCCGCCCCCAGCCCCTTGGCCCCGGCGCCGCCGAGCCGCAGCACGATGCCGTCCCGGCCGTCCTCGGTGGTGACCGGCAGGCGGAATCCGGTGGCCGGGCGCAGCATGTCCGCCAGGTAGCCGGCGATCCGCCGGGCCTCGTCCGATCCGCCGGGGACCCGGATCCGGGTGCCCTGGCCGAGCGCGTAGGCATCCTGGCCGGGCCGTACGGAGGCGGGCGCGGGAACGACCCGGTCGAGCGGTGTGGGGGCGGTGGCGGACGGCTGGGGCGGCGCGGCGGCGGTTCCCAGGCCCGCCGCCGCGATCAGCAGCAGCGAAAAGAGGAGTCTGCGTCGTCTCATCGACGCTCCCTTCCCGAACATCGTGCACGGCAGGTGTGATCGACATGGTGTGCCTGGCATGTCCTGCATGGCATGGAGCGACCGAACGGTGACCATGCGTACCGTGAGCCTCGTACGCGGTCAAGGTTTAGACCAGTTTCCGGACGCCATCTCAGGGACTTGCCCGATAGCGGGCAGATTTCTTGCGATTCCCGACGCCGCCCCGCAGTATCAACGGGTGCTCGATCGCCGCCCGTCCCACGAGGACCTCGTCGACCACCTGGTACGCAGCACGCCGCTACAGCGCGGCGAGGCAGCCCGGGTGGTCCTGGACGTGCTCGCGTACTTCGACGAGACCACCGAGGGGTTCGTCCGCCGCAGACACCGCGAGCTGCAGTCCCGGGGACTGCGGAACGAAGCGATCTTCGAGCAGATCGCGCAGGAGCTGCCGCACCGCGCCGTGACCCCGCCGCCGCTCTCGATACGCCAGCTGCGCCGCCTCGTCTACGGCTGACGCGCCCGGCACGGCGCCGAACACACCCGGAGCGGATCGCTCCGGAACAGATCAAGAACGTAAGAACGTCCGTCACCACGATTGACTCGGAGGTCGCTGTATGTGCGGGATCGTCGGATATATCGGCAAGCGCGATGTTGCTCCGCTGCTCCTTGAGGGCCTGCAGCGGTTGGAGTACCGCGGCTACGACTCGGCGGGCATCGCCATCCACGCGGGCGGCAGCGGCAAGACCGCGGGCCTGAAGACCGCCAAGGCCAAGGGCCGGGTGCGGGAGCTGGAGTCCCGGCTGCCCAAGCGGTTCGCGGGCACCACCGGCATCGCGCACACCCGCTGGGCCACCCACGGCGCGCCCACCGACGACAACGCCCACCCGCACCACGACGCCGAGGGCAAGGTCGCGGTCGTCCACAACGGCATCATCGACAACGCCTCCGACCTGCGCGCCCGGCTGACCGCCGACGGCGTCGACTTCGCCTCCGAGACCGACACCGAGGTGCTGGCCCACCTCATCGGCCGCTCCCAGGCCCCGACGCTGGAGGAGAAGGTCCGCGAGGCGCTGCGGCACATCGAGGGCACCTACGGCATCGCCGTCCTGCACGCCGACTTCACCGACCGCATCGTCGTCGCCCGCAACGGCTCCCCGGTCGTGCTGGGCATCGGCGAGCACGAGATGTTCGTCTCCTCCGACGTCGCCGCCCTGGTCTCGCACACCCGCCAGGTCGTCACCCTGGACGACGGCGAGATGGCCACCCTGAAGGCCGACGACTACCGCACGTACACCACCGAGGGCTCGCGGACCACGTCCGCTCCGGAGACCGTGGAGTACGCGGCCGAGTCGTACGACATGGGCGCCCACGACACGTACATGCACAAGGAGATCTCCGAACAGGCGGAGGCGGTGGACCGCGCGCTGCGCGGCCGGATCGACGAGCGTTTCTCCACCGTCCACCTGGGCGGCCTGAACCTGGACGCCCGCGAGGCGCGCGGGGTGCGCCGGGTCAAGATCCTCGGCTGCGGCACCTCGTACCACGCCGGTCAGATCGGCGCCCAGATGATCGAGGAGCTGGCCCGCATCCCCTCGGACGCCGAGCCGGCCTCCGAGTTCCGCTACCGCAACCCGGTCGTGGACCCCGACACCCTGTACGTGGCGGTCTCCCAGTCCGGTGAGACCTACGACGTGCTGGCGGCCGTCCAGGAGCTCAAGCGCAAGGGTGCGCGGGTGCTGGGCCTGGTGAACGTGGTCGGTTCGGCGATCGCCCGGGAGACCGACGGCGGCATCTACGTGCACGCCGGCCCCGAGGTCTGCGTGGTCTCCACCAAGTGCTTCACCAACATGGTGGTCTCCTTCGCGCTGCTCGCCCTGCACCTCGGCCGCATCCGCGACCTGTCCGTCGCGGACGGCAAGCGGATCATCGAGGGCCTGCACAGGCTGCCCGGCCAGATCGACGAGATCCTCAAGGGCGAGGACGAGATCAAGAAGCTGGCGGTCAAGTACGCGGACGCCAAGTCGATGATGTTCATCGGCCGGGTGCGCGGCTACCCGGTGGCCCGCGAGGCCTCCCTGAAGCTCAAGGAGGTCTCCTACATCCACGCCGAGGCCTACCCGGCCTCCGAGCTCAAGCACGGTCCGCTGGCGCTCATCGAGCCCGCGATGCCGACGGTCGCGATCGTCCCGGACGACGACCTGCTGGAGAAGAACCGCGCCGCGCTGGAGGAGATCAAGGCCCGCAGCGGCCGCATCCTGGCCGTCGCCCACCAGGAGCAGGAGAAGGCCGACCACACCATCGTCGTGCCCAAGAACGAGCCCGAGCTGGACCCGATCCTGATGGGCATCCCGCTCCAACTGCTCGCCTACCACACGGCGTTGGCCCTGGGCCGGGACATCGACAAGCCGCGCAACCTGGCCAAGTCGGTCACCGTGGAGTAATCACCCGTCAGCCCCCGGGCGGGCGGCCGGTCCGCGCGTGCCACCATACGCGCGGACCGGTCGCCTCCCCTGTGCCGGCGTCGCCCATACGCCGGCGGGATGCCGCCACCCCGGAGACCGTCACCTCCCGGTGGGCAGCACGTCGGTGCCGCGAAACAGGTGACGGTCTTTTACCCCTCGCGGGGGCGCGTTGCACTTCTACGCGCCGGTAGCCGACGGGCTGCCCACAATCCCCATGACGCCCCCTCAACTATGCGCAAACCGAGGAGAACCGGTCGCACACCGCGGACGGCGTCCCTCCGACGGGGGCTCAGGGGATGACGATCACCGGGCGCTGCGCGCGCCGCGCCAACCGCCCCGCCACCGACCCGAAGATCCGGCCGACGAGGCCATGGGTGGACCCGACCACGATGGCGTCGGCCTCGTACTCCCGGCCGACCTCCTCCAGCTCATGGCAGATGTCCCCGCCGCGCTCGACGAGGATCCAGGGGACCTCGGTGAGGTGGTCGGCGCAGGCGAGCTCCAGGCCCAGCACTTCGGTGCGGTGATCGGGGACATCCACGAAGACCGGGGGTTCACAGCCCGCCCAGACGGTCGTCGGCAGCCGGTTGGCCACATGGACGATGATCAGCCCGGAGCCGAAGCGCCGGGCCATACCGATTGCATACGCCAATGCGCGTTCGCTCGACATGGAGCCGTCGAAGCCGACCACCACGCCGTGCTGGAAGGCGGGGTCGCAGGAATGGCGTTTCTCTTCCGCCGCTTCCAGGTCCGCCAGGGGATCGGCGACCTGCTTGCGGTCCGCGGGTTCGGGGAATTCGTGACCGGCCATTGGTGTCTCGGCGAGGACGTCCTCTTGCGGAGGGGCGAACGGGGAACGGCGATTGACTTGATCCGGCAGTTGACTGAGCTGGCTCGATGGCGGAGCGGGAGCCATAGTTCAAAGAGGAACGATACGACTGGGAATCATCTTCCCAACCCGATACCCCAAGAGTACGGCGCCACTCCTCCGCTGCCCAGATCCCGCCGTGGACGCGGGGCGCCCTTCGAGGGGGGTCGGGGCCTCGAACGTTCCCCGGAGCATGCCGGAGCGTAGCCCGGATGGCAATGCCCCGGCCTGCCCCCGTACGTACCCATCGCGGTGACCCATGATCGCCGGCGGCGTTGTAGTAGCTGCCCGCCGGAAGGGAGCCCGCGATGCCCGCGCCGTCCAAGAGATCACCCGACTCAGTGAGCGATGTTGTGCGCTGGGGAGCATTCAGCTGCGCCCTGGTGCCCTTCGTACTGATCATGAGCGGCACCCCGGTCGGCGGCGCGGCCGGCGCCACCGCCGGTCTCGCGGCGGTGACCTGCGCCTGCCGCGCACTGCTGCGGCAATCCGAACGGACCGCGGCCAGGGTCCGGGTCCGCGAGGCCGGGCAGCACCGGGGCAGAATGGGGCATATCAGGGCGGGAGCGCGCGGGGGCGACCTGCACTATCACCGGCGTACGCCGGTCGATTAGGACGTCCGCAAGTCTGCGCGCGACCGTTTTCAGCCAACTTCTAGCCAAGATCCGCCCCTTGCCCCCACCCCCCCTCAACCTGGGTGTGAGCTGGGCGGAAAGGACCGCTGGGCATGGTTGTGTCCTACTGCGAACGGGCAGAGCCGAGACGCGTACTTCCCATGCAGGGCCGACGAGTGGAACGCTTCGTGATCGAATGCTTCGCGCCAAGTTGCCATATCGACATACCAGCGGGTGGTGAACTTGGCACTCCATCCTCACGGGACACAGTAGATTCGATCTTGGTAGTAACGGCGGGGGAACTGTGCAGGACCGAGAGGGCGAGACGACCGAGGGGGGCTTAAGTGCCATGAGCCAGGACTCCGCTGCCGTACCAGATGCCGCACGCAAGCTCGCCGCCCGACGACGCCGCGAAATAGTCGCGGTGCTCCTCTTCAGCGGCGGCCCCATTTTCGAGAGCTCCATTCCGCTCTCGGTCTTCGGCATCGACCGCCAAGACGCAGGCGTTCCGAGGTACCGGCTACTTGTGTGCGCGGGCGAAGATGCGCCTTTGCGCACGACCGGGGGGCTCGAACTTTCCGCCCCCTACGGGCTGGAGGCGATCTCCCGTGCCGGGACGGTCGTCGTACCGGCCTGGCGTTCCATCACCCAGGCCCCGCCGCCCGCCGCGCTCGATGCGCTGCGCCGCGCGCACGAAGAAGGGGCCAGAATCGTCGGGTTGTGCACGGGGGCGTTCGTCCTCGCCGCGGCCGGACTGCTCGACGGCCGTCCGGCCACCACCCATTGGATGTACGCGCCGACGCTCGCCAAGCGTTATCCGTCCGTCCATGTCGACCCCCGCGAGCTCTTCGTCGACGACGGCGATGTGCTCACCTCCGCGGGGACGGCGGCCGGCATCGACCTGTGTCTGCACATCGTGCGGACCGACCACGGCGCGGACGCGGCCAATGCGCTGGCCCGCCGGCTGGTCGTACCGCCGCGCCGTACCGCCTCCGACATGGGGCACCAGCGCTACCTCGACCGCTCTTTACCAGAGGAGATCGGCGCCGACCCGCTGGCCGAGGTCGTCGCCTGGGCGCTGGAGCACCTCCACGAGCAGTTCGACGTGGAGACGCTCGCCGCGCGCGCCTATATGAGCCGTCGCACCTTCGACCGGAGGTTCCGCTCCCTCACGGGGAGCGCCCCGCTGCAGTGGCTGATCACCCAGCGGGTCCTGCAGGCCCAGCGGCTGCTGGAGACCTCCGACTATTCGGTGGACGAGGTCGCCGGGCGCTGCGGATTCCGCTCGCCGGTCGCGCTGCGCGGCCACTTCCGGCGGCAGCTGGGCGCCTCGCCCGCGGCCTACCGCGCGGCCTACCGCGCGCGCCGGCCGCAGAGCGGCGCGCCCGAGCCCGCGCTGCGGCCGGAACGGGCCGAGCGGCCGGAGCGGGGGCCGATGGGTCCCGGGGGCGCGGAGCGGTTCTCCGCCGCGGTGGCCGGTCACGGCCCGACGGCCGCACTGGCCGCCGCGGAGGCGGGCGAGGCCGGGAAACCGACCTCGGACGCATTCGCCGCCCGGATCCCGGAGGCACCCGTCCCGCGCGGCGCGGGCCGCCCCGTGCTGCCCAGCCAGCGGGAACGCCCCGTAGGGTGAGACGCATGAACGATCGCATGGTGTGGATCGACTGCGAGATGACCGGTCTCTCGCTGGCGAATGACGCGCTCATCGAGGTGGCCGCGCTGGTCACCGACTCGGAGCTGAATGTGCTGGGCGACGGGGTGGACGTGGTGATCCGCCCCCCGGCGGAGGCGCTGACCACCATGCCGGAGGTGGTGCGCACCATGCACACCGCTTCCGGGCTGCTGGAGGAGCTGGACCGCGGTACGACACTGGAGGACGCCGAGGCGCAGGTGCTCGCGTACATCAAGCAGCATGTCCCGGAGCCGGGGAAGGCCCCGCTGTGCGGGAACTCCGTCGGCACCGACCGGGGCTTTCTGCTGCGCGACATGCCGACGCTGGAAAGCTATCTCCACTACCGGATCGTCGATGTGTCGTCCGTGAAGGAGCTGGCCCGGCGCTGGTATCCGCGGGCCTACTTCAACAGTCCCGACAAGAGCGGCAATCACCGGGCGCTGGCCGACATCCGCGAATCCATCGCGGAATTGCGGTACTACCGGGAGGCGGTCTTCGTGCCGCAGCCGGGCCCGGACTCCGACACCGCCAAGGCGATCGCGGCGAAGCACGTCCTGCCCGCCGAACCGCAGGCCACACCGGAGTGACGCAGCTCGCTCCCGGGCACGCGAAACCCGGGAGCGAGCACCCCTCAAGACCCTGTACACTTTTTCTCAGCCGGTGGGGAAAAAGAACCACACAGCACCGGTCATGGTGGGTATAGCTCAGCTGGTAGAGCACCTGGTTGTGGTCCAGGATGTCGCGGGTTCAAGTCCCGTTACTCACCCCACTGTCAAGGCCCCCGACCTCAGGTCGGGGGCCTTGAGTGTTTTCCGCGGCGCTGCCGCGGCACTCAGTAGCCGACGGTGAAGCGCTCGCCGATGTGGCGCGGCCGCTCGATCTCGTCGAGGACGGCGACGGCGTAGTCCTCGGTGGAGATCCGGCTGTTGCCCTCGCCGTCGGTGACCAGGTCCTCGGAGGCGGTGCGGTAGTCGCCGGTGCGCTCGCCGGGCTCGATGGTGGCGGCCGGGCTGAGGTTGGTCCAGCGGACGTCGGTGACGGTGCGGTAGTAGTCCAGCGCGTCGCCGTGCGCGTGCATGATCTGGAGGAGGAAGTCGGGGATGCCCTCGGCGTCCCAGACCTGCTTGCCGTCGGGGGTGCGCAGCGAGCCGGCGCCGCCGACGGAGATCAGGCGGGGTGCCGCGTCGCCGAGCGTGCGCAGACCGGCGACGAGGGACTTCGCGGCGGGCGCGATGGTGGCGAGGTGGCCCTCGGCGCCCCCACCGCCGACCGCGCTGATCACCACGTCGTGCCCCTTGGCCACCGCGGCGACCGACGCCGGGTCGAGGACGTCGCCGGTGGCCACGGTCAGGTTCGGGTGGCTCGTGGTGATCTTCGCGGGGTCGCGGACCACCGCGGTGACCTGGTGACCGCGGTTCAGGGCCTCCTCAAGGGTGCGGCTGCCGATGGTGCCGTTGGCCCCGAAGAGAGCGATCGTGGTGGACATGGGGGTCTCCCAGCTGTGGTTGCGTCCGACGCTGCGGACTTCGCTACGAACTTCCGTTTTCCGTCAGCGGTTGTGCCGACGTCTTCTACGCTAGGGGCAGGATCGGCACATTTCGGGGTAGCAAGGGGACCGGGCATGGTCAAAAAGCGACAGGATCGGGAGGAGCGACGGGAGGGCCGGGCGGCCGCCACGGAGATCCGGGAGGTGGCGTTCTCCGCGCCGGCCGGGCGGCCCGCGGGAGTGGAGGTGCTGACCCTGGCCGAGCTGCGCGAGCGCGCGGACGCCTGTCAGCTGTCGACGCCGCACCGCCCCGGGTTCCACCATCTGCTGCTCCTGGACGGCGGCCGGCTGGTGCACAGCGTCGACTTCCGCGAGCACCTCCTGGCCCCCGGCGATCTGCTGTGGTCGCGCCCGGGGCAGGTACAGCACTTCGGCGATCTGAACGGGGCCGAGGGGCGGCTGGTGCTCTTCGAGGCCGGCTTCCTGGATCCGGCGACCGCGGCGGCCGCCCGGGTCGAGGACTGGTACGGGCCCGCCGTACGGCATCCGGACGGCGCGGCGGCGCGGGGCCTGGACACCGCGCTGCGCGCGCTGGGCGCGGAATTCGACGGGCTGGGCGGGCTGCCGCTGGAGGTGCATGTCGAGGTGCTGCGGCATCTGCTGGCCGTTCTGGTGCTGCGGGCCGCGCACCCGGGCGGGCCGGCGGGCGACGACGGGACCTGCGAGGCGAGCGAGACCTATCTGCGCTTCCGGGACGCGGTGGAGCGGGACTTCACCCGCAGCCGCCGGGTCGCCGACTACGCCCGGTCGCTCGGCTACGCGCCCCGTACCCTCTCCCGGGCCACCGAGGTCGGGGCCGGGGTGGGAGCCAAGGAGTTCATCGACCGCCGGGTGGTGCTGGAGGCCAAGCGGCTGCTGGCGCACGGCGATCAGCCGGCGGCCCGGATCGCGGACCGGCTGGGCTTCGCCGACGCCACCAACTTCACCAAGTTCTTCCAGCGGCGGGCCGGCACGACGCCGATCGCGTTCCGGGCGGCCGTACGGGGCGCGGCGGACGCCGGCGCGTAACGGGAACCGCGCCGGCTCCCCTACCGCAGGACCGGGGCGAGGGCGGCCCGCAGATCCTGTGCACCGCGATGGCGCACCCCGGTCATGCCCAGCGCGACCGCGGCGTCGACGTTCTCCTGCCGGTCGTCCACGAAGAGGCACCGGTCGCTGCGTACGCCGGCCCGCCGTACCGCGATCTCGTAGATGCGGCGGTCCGGCTTGGCGACGCCCACGACAGAGCTGTTGACGACGTCGTCGGCGAGGTCCGCGAGTCCCAGCGCGGCCAGGTCCGCGTCCAGCCACACCGGTGCGTTGGTGACCAGGACGAGCACACAGCGCTCCCGGGCCTGCCGCAGGAGCTCCACGACCGGCCCGTCGACTGTTCCCGGGTGATCTGCCCGAGCAGCAGCGGGAGATCGTTCTCCGGCGCGAAGCCGACGGCGGCGGTGGTGCCCTGCGGCAGCCCCGCCGCCCGCTCCAGACGCGTCACTTCGCTCATGTCGGAGAAACGGATCACACCGTCGAGGTCGCAGAGGACGGCATCGAACGACGGCTCACGGCTGCCTGACAGGGGCTTCGTCACACCCGCAGGGATACCGGTACGGCCGGTCGCGGTGGCCACCGGGACCGGCCGGGGGGGGAAGAGGCGGCGGGGCGCAGCAGGTGGGGGGAAGGTCCGCCGCGCCCCGCCTCGGGGTGGTCAGCCGGTGTAGGCGCCGAAGGCCTTGGTGAAGTCCAGCGGGGCCTGGTCGATGGAACTGCAGGTGGGCTGCGCGGAGTTGCCGCCGCCCGGGCAGGCCTTGTCGCGGGTCGAGGACCACATCGACAGCCAGCCCAGGTGCTTCTCCTGGGCGAACTTCACCAGCTCCGTGGCGTCGTCGACCTTGAAGACCTCGTTCTGGACGTCGTTGACGCCGATCATCGGGGTGACGGCGACGGTCTTCCAGGCGTCCGCGTCGCCCAGCCCGAGGGCCTTCTTGAGCTGGCCCTGGGTGGCGGTGGCGGCCTTGGTGGCGTAGGTGCCCATGTCGCCGTCGTAGGAGGGCCCGTAGTCCATCGCCATGATGTTGACGGCGGAGATCTTGACGCCGTTCTTCTTGGCGTCGGCGAGGAGGTTCACGCCGTCCTGGGTCAGCCCTTCGGGCATGACGGGGAGGGTGAAGGAGACGTCGAGGTCCGGGTGCTTCTTCTGGAGCTGGGCGATGGCCTGGGCGCGACGGGTGTTGGCCTCCGTGTTGGGCAGCGCACCGCCCTCGATGTCGAAGTCGGCCTTGGTGAGCGTGAACTGGTCGATGACCTTGCCGTACGCGGTGGCCAGCTCCGCCGCGGAGTTGCAGGCCAGGCCGAGCTCGGAGCCGTTGGCGCCGCCGAAGGAGACCCGGACGTCGCCGCCGGCCTTGCGCAGGTCGGGTATCTGCTCGGCCACCGGGTCGTTGCCCAGCTCGCCGGAGCCGCCCCACTTGGGGTCGCAGCCGCCGCCGGAGGTGACGAAGGCGAGGTTGAAGGTCTTCACCCCGGTCTTCTTCGCAGTGTCCACCAGGTCGTAGGCGGGGGTGAGAGAGGTGTCGACGTACGGGGAGAAGCCCGCGCCGGCGGTGGCGCGGGCACCGGTCCGGGGGGCCTTGTCCGCCATGGCGGATCCGGCGACGGCGAAGGCGCCGCCGGCCGCGACCGCGGCGGCCGCGCCGGTCACGATCAGCTTGGTGGTGCGGCTCTTGCGGCGGCGGTGTGCCGAGGGGGTCATGGGTGCCTGCCTGTCGTCACGTGGGGGGCTGGGTGCGCCGGGGGTGCGCCGGTCGTGCACGGGGGTGCATCCGGGTACGCCCCGCACGTTAGCGGCCGGGAAACGGACAAATGTCGGGATCGGGGCGGCAGTTGGCGGAATTATGGGTGCCTTAAGGAAGGGGAAGGGGGTGGTTAAGAGCCCCCGCACCCGAGCGGCACCGCGCCGTTCAGGAGCCGGTGCGGGCGGCCGCCCGACGGCCCCGGGCGCGGAGGCTGCGCCGCAGCCGGTGGCCGCGCCGGACGCCGCGCTCGGCCCGCCCGCCGTCCAGTGCCAGCCAGACCCGTACCTCCGTGCCGCCCAGGACCGAGCGGCCGATCCGGACGTCGCCGCCGGTGGATTCGGCCAGCCTGCGCACGATGTCCAGGCCGAGACCGGTGGAGCCGTCCCCGCCGCCGCCGTGGCCGCGCCGCAGCGCCGCGTCCGGGTCGGCGATGCCCGGTCCGGCGTCCGAGACCAGCACGATCACCGCCTCCTCGGCGTTGTGGACATCGACGGCGAAGGCGGTGCCCTCGGGGGTGTGGCGGAAGACGTTGCCGAGCATCGCGTCCAGGGCCGCGGCGAGTTCGGGCCGGGCGACGGGGATGCGTACGGGGCGGTCGGCGCCCGCGACGCGCACCGTACGGCCCTCGTCCTCGGCGAGCGCCGACCAGAAGTCCATCCGCTCGCGGATCACCTCGGCGGCGTCGCAACCCGCCGCGGCGGCCGCCTGCTGGGCGTGCGCCTTCTGCTCGCGGGCGGTGCGGATGATCTGGTCGACCTCGCGCTCCAGCTGGGCGACGGCGGCGCGGGTCTGTTCCGCGGCGGGGGTGTCGCCGAGCGAGGCGGCGTTGAGGCGGAGGACGGTCAGCGGGGTGCGCAGCCGGTGCGAGAGGTCGGCGGCCAGTTCGCGTTCGTTGGCCAGCAGCTGGACGACCTGGTCGGCCATGGAGTTGAAGGCGGCGGCCGCGGAGCGCAGTTCCGTGGGGCCGTCCTCGGGCACCCGTACGCCGAGCTTGCCCTTGCCCAGGTCGTGCGCGGCGCCCGCGAGCCGCTCGGCGGGCCGCACCATCCGGGTGCCGAGCCGGTCGGCGACGGCGACCGAGCCGATGATGAGCGCGAGGCCGACGCCGGCAAGCACCACCCAGGAGGTGGTGACCCCGTTGGTGAGCGCATCGTCGGGGACGAACACCTCGACGACGGCGATACCGGACGCGACGGCCGTCGGCTGGAGCAGCGAGGAACCGCCGGGGACCGGCGAGATGGAGGCCCGGCCCAGTTTGACGGCGGCCGCCACATCCTCCGGCGCGGCCCGCCGGGAGCCGATCTCGGCGGGGTGGCCCCGCTCGCCGCTCGCCGGGACATGGACGCCGATCCGGCCGCCCGGGCCGGTCTCGGCGCTGGCGACGGCGCGCTCGAGCTGGGTGCGGTCGGTGGTGATGGCCAGGACCGGGCCGATGGTGGCGGCCTGCCGTTCGGCGTTGGAGAACGCCCGGTCGCGGGCCATCTCCTTGACGACGAGGCCCAGCGGTATCGCGAAGGCGACCACGACCATCACGGTGACCGCGAGCGCCACTTTGACCAGCGCCCATCTCACTGCGGCGGCTCCAGCTTCACACCGACGCCGCGCAGGGTGTGCAGATACCGGGGCTTCGCCGCGGTTTCCCCCAGTTTGCGGCGGAGCCAGGAGAGATGGACGTCGATGGTCTGGTCGTCCCCGTACGACTGCTGCCAGACCTCGGCGAGCAGTTCCTTGCGGGCCACGACGACGCCCGGCCGCTCCGCGAGGAAGGCCAGCAGGTCGAATTCCCGGCGGGTCAGATCGAGCGCGGCGCCGTCCAGTTCGGCCTGGCGGCGCAGCGGGTCGATGGACAGGCCGCCCACCCGCATCACCCGGGAGGGGGGTTCCGCCCCGGGGGCGGTGGCGCGGGAGCGGCGCAGTACGGCCGACATCCGGGCCGAGAGGTGTTCCACGGAGAACGGCTTGGTGAGGTAGTCGTCGGCGCCGTCGTTGAGCAACCGTACGATTTCGGCCTCGTCGTCCCGGGCCGTGGCGATGATCACCGGAACATCGGTGATACCGCGCAGCATCTTCAGCGCCTCGGACCCGTCCAGATCCGGCAGCCCCAGGTCGAGGATGACCACGTCGAAGCCGACGTGCGCCACCTCGCGCAGCGCCTCCAGAGCGGTGCCGACGCTGCGCACCGTGTGGGAGGCGTCGGTCAGATGCCGGATGAGGGCCGAGCGTACGAACTGATCGTCCTCGACGACGAGCACACGTGCCATGGGCGGCACCGTACGCCATTCGGGCCGGTGCCCTTGCCCGAGGTTGACGCCGGGCGGGAGTGGCGGACGTCACGCGCGGGCTGCAACGGGGCGGGCCGGTGGTGCAGTATGAGCCAAATGCAACGAGGACTGGTTCACGCACTGGCCTGGACGCTGGCGACCGGCGCCGCGGTCACCTTGTCGTGGTTCGGCGTGCACACGGTGCTGTCCGGTACGGCCTACGACGCCCCGCGCGCGCTGCCGCTCTCCGACCAAGTGGCCGCATCCGGGGCCCGGACGGACGGCGGGGCGACGCCCCGCGCCTCCTCCACGCACCGCCCCAGACCGTCCGGGCCCACCGGCCGCCCGTCCCCCTCCGACGGCACGCCGTCGCATCCCTCCGCGCCCTCCCGCTCCGGCGCGGACGACTCGTCCCGCCACCCCTCCCCCACCCCGCCGACCGGCTCCTCGCCCGGCTCCGACGGCCAGGTCAAGAGCTATGCCACAACCGGTGGCCGGGTCGTCTTCGACATGGGCGCGCAGTCCGCCGAGCTGGTCTCGGCGACCCCCAACGCGGGCTGGGAGATGCAGGTGTGGAAGCAGGACCAGTGGATCCGGGTGGACTTCACCGGCGGCGGCGCCCATACGTCGGTGATCTGCACCTGGAACGGGCACTCGCCGACGGTGGAGACGAGCAACAACGCCACCTAGGCGGCAGGATCCCGGCGCCGGGACCGGTCAGTCGACGTGGGGTCTGGTGAATTCCTCGATCAGCACGGGGTACTGCTCCCCGCCGTGTCCGGCGGCGATCGAGCGGTCGGCCATCGCCTTGATCAACCTCGGCAGTTCGGCGTTGACTCCCGCCGCCTCGCTCTCCTCGATCAGGTGATCCATCGACCGGGCGTGGGTCTCCAGGGACGCCACCTTTGCCGGGAAGGAGCCGCTGTCGATCTGCTCGGCATGCCCAGGCAGCCATTCGGCCACACCGGCAGCGATCTGCTGCGCGAACGGCGCATACGTCGCGGCGTCGACACCGGCCGTCCTGAGCAGGGCGGTGCCCTGGAGCAAGGCGTTCAGGACGCTCCACATCATGGCCAGGCCGGCCACGTCGTACAGGGACGCCAGACCATGGTCCGCGCCGAGGTAGGTGACGGTTCCGAGCGCGTCGAGTGTTGACTTGTGTGCCTCGAAGTCCGACTGCGGCCCGCTGTGCAGAATCACCGCCCCGGCGGTTCCGATCGCCGGCGGGATGGCCATGACGGCGCCGTCCAGGTAGCGGGCGCCGCGCCGCTCGGCCCATTGGGCGGCTTCCCGGGCCTGGGCCGAGTCGCCCGAGGTCAGGTTGATCAGCATCGTGCCGTCCAGCTCGGCATCGCTCGCGCCGAGCAGCTCGTACATGGCTTGGTAGTCGGTGACACAGATGATCGTCAGGGAGTCGGCCGTGAGCGCGTCGGCAACCGTCGGCGCCAGCCGCGCGCCCTCGGCCACCAACTGGTCGGCCTTGGAGGCCGTACGGTTCCACACGGTGGTGGGATGCCCGGCTTTCAGGAACGCGCCGGCGAGCGCCTGGCCCATCAGCCCAAGTCCGATGACTGTCACGGGTGTAGCGGTTTCGTGATTCATGGCAGCATCGTCAACGTTGATACCGATGTGAAGGTCAAGCGAGGTTTCGATGCGGATCGGGGAACTGGGTCGTCGGACGGGCGTCAACGCCCACCAGTTGCGCTACTACGAGGCCCAGGGCCTGCTGGAGGCGGACCGCGGCACCAACGGCTACCGCGAGTACGACGAGAACGCCGTGCTGCGGGTGAAGCAGATCCGGCACCTGCTGGGCGCCGGTCTGTCCTCCGAGGACATCGCGTACCTGCTGCCCTGTGCGCGCGGCGAAACCCCGGAACTGCCCGGGTGCCCCGAGTTGCTGGCCTCGATGCGGTCACGGCTGCGGCGGCTGGACGAGCAGATGGACAGGATCGCTCGATCCCGTGACGCTCTTGCCCACTACATCGATGCGGCCGAGCAAACGGGCGGCGAAAGCTATCCGCCCTTCGACGGTGCCGACCTGGAGCCCGTCGTCGCCTGAGCGGCCGGGGCCCTGACCAGGGGCACCAGCAAAATCATGCCCAGCAGCGCCGGTTGCCCCCCGTCAGTCGAAGGCCTCCGCCGGCGGGGCCGGTGAGGCGACCGCCGTGGCGTCGGTGACCGGTGTCGCGCCGCCGGTGAAGTCCAGCAGGGCCCGGCCGTGTTCGACCCGTCCCGCGTGCGGATCGCCCGCCGCCCGGCGGGTGAGCTCGGCGACCGGCAGCGCGCGGTCGGAGGCCAGCAGTACGGCGTTGCCGAAGCGCTTGCCCCGCAGGACGGCCGGGTCGGCGGTCAGGCACAGCTCGGGGAGGACCGTACGGACGGTGGCGATCTGGCCGCGCAGAAAGCGCAGCGGCGGCCCGTCGGCGAGGTTGGCCGCGTAGCAGCCGCCGGGCCGCAGCGCCCGGCGCACCTCCCCCACGAATTCGGCGCTGGTCAGATGCGCGGGCGTACGGGCCCCGCCGAAGACGTCCGCGATGATCAGGTCGGCCCAGCCGTCCGGGATCTTCGCCAGCCCCGCGCGGGCGTCGCCGCCGCGCACCCGGATGCGCCAGCCGCTCTCCAACGGGAGTCGGCTGCGGACGAGTTGGGTGAGCGGGGCATCGATCTCGACGACCTGCTGGGTGGAGCGCGGGCGGGTCGCGGCGATGTAGCGGGCCATGGTCAGCGCGCCGCCGCCGAGATGGACCACCTGGAGCGGTTTGCCGGGCGGCGCGGCCAGATCGGCGACGTGGCCGAGGCGGCGCTGGTAGGAGAACTCCAGATACGCGGGGTCGTCGAGGTCGACATGCGACTGCGGGGCGCCGTCGATCAGCAGCGTCCAGCCGCGCGGCCGGTCGCGGTCGGGCCGTAGCTCCGCAACCCCGCCGTCCACCGTCTCCGTGACGGACTCCGGGCCGCCCCTCCCGCGCCTGCTCTTCGCCATGCCACAAGTATCGGGCGGGCGGCCCGCCACCGGGCGGCCCGGCCCCCGCGCGCAGCGGAGCGGCGGGCCGCCCGCAACCGATGTTCCGGGTAACCCGCCGCAGCACACCACGACCCGGACCGGCCCGATGCCCTTCCGGGCCGGCGCTCAGGTCACTTGTTAACGCAGATGTTCCCGAAGGCAGGGCTCAGCAGCGCGAAGGGGATGCCGATGGTGTTTCCGCACACATTGATCGGAATGTCGATCGGCACCTGGACGACGTTGCCGCTGAGGACACCCGGGGAACCCTTGGCGAAGCCGACGGCCTTCGCACCGCGGTGACCGCGGTGGTGGCCGCTCTTACCGTAGTGGTTGCCCATACGGCTGCTCTGGTAGCCATAGCTTCCGTGATGACCCTTGCGACCGTGGCCGCCATCGCAGTGCGCAGCGGAGATTCCCGCACTGCCCAGCACCATGGCACAGCTGACCGCGGCCATGGCGGCGGACTTGACGAACCGCTTCATCACCTTTCTCCTTTCAGTTCGCTAATGGGGCATCGGTCCCAACGAGCGAATTGGGTCAGGGATGCGGCCGTTCCCCCTTCCGGGAGAATGTTCGCCCGTCCGGGCCTTTTCTTACGGCTCCGACGCGTCACGGTATTCCGCTGATCGGCACAGCCGGGCCGGTACCCGGCGTGCCTGCCGCGATTTCCAACATGATTTCTGTCAGAGTGCTCTCCTGTTTGACTGATTGATGGCCGGTGCGAGACGGCTCGAATCGGGAGAGGACGGCATGCGGAAGTCGATGGACCGCAGCGGGCGCGGCGCCGTATGCGCTCTGGCGGCTTTGCTATTGCCGGCCGCACTGTCCTCGGTGTTGTCGTCGGCGGTGGCCGCGCCGACCCCCGGGGAATCCGCCCGAATTCCGTTCGCCGAGCGCTATCACGCGACGCAGCACGGCGGTATCGCGCGCGCCGCCAACTCCTCGGTCACCTGTGGTGCGCCGAACGCCCCCGCGTCCGGGCAGTGCGCGGCGGTCCAGCAGGGCGGCTCCGGCGCCAACGGCCGCTACCGGATGGCCTATATCGACATCGACGCCGACGCCCGCACCGACAACTCCAGCCGCGCGGAGCTCCGGCTGCCGCTCGGCTCCCAGGTCAGCTACGCCCGGCTGTACTGGGGCGGCAATCTGCGGGCCGGCGAGCGGCGGCAGGCCGCGGAGAGCGGCCGGGTGCTGCTCGCCGCGCCCGGCGGCCCGTACCAGGAGGTGCACGCCGACACCCTGACCGGCCACCGCACCACCACCAGGACGGACGGATTCCAGGCGTCGGCGGACGTCACCACGGCGGTGCGGGACGGCGGCCCCGGCGCGTACACGGTGGGCCAGGTGAATGCGGCGCAGGGGAATTCCGCGGCCGGCGCATGGGGCGGCTGGACGCTGGTCGTCGCGTACGAGAATGCCCGGGAACCGCTGCGCCGGCTCGCACTGTGGGACGGATTCCAGCCGCTGAATGCAAACCGCCGCGCCCTTTCGGTGAACCTGAAGGGGCTACGGATTCCGCCGAATGCACGCGGCAGTGCGGGTGTGCTGGCATACAACGGTGACCGCGGCACCGGAAATGACTCGCTCTCCGCCGCGGCCGATGAAAAGACCCCGATTGCGCTCTGGGACGGCGCCAATCCGGCTAATGATGTGATGAATTCCACCATCACCGATTTCGGCCGGGACATCCCTCGGCGGCCCGCTTATCGCAATACCCTGGGATTTGATTCCGACGTATTCGACCTCAGGCCCGCGCTGCGGTCCGGCGGGGACCGTCTGGCTTTCCGGTTCACCACCCAGGGCGCGGGATATCTGCTCGGCGCGCTCTTCGTCCAGGCCGACACCGGGCGCTGATCGCCGCCTCGGAAATTCCCGCGGAGATTTCTGTCAGCTCGGTTATCAGGGGAGCAGTACGTGATGAAGGTCCTGCATGTCATCACCGGCCTGGAGACGGGCGGCGCCGAACAGCAGCTGCGGCTGATGCTGCGGCGGCTGCCGGCCCGCTGCGAGGTCGTCACGCTCACCGGGCCCGGCCCGGTCGCCGACGGCATCCGGGCCGACGGCACCCCCGTCACCCATCTGGGCATGACCGGCAACCGCGATCTGCGGGCGCTGCCCCGCCTCACCCGCCTCATCCGCGACGGCGGCTACGACCTGGTGCACACCCACCTCTACCGCGCCTGTGTCTACGGCCGGATCGCCGCCCGGCTGGCCGGCGTGCGGGCCGTGGTCGCCACCGAGCACTCCCTGGGTGACGCGGTGATCGAGGGCCGCCGGCTGACCCGCGGCGTGCGCACCCTCTACCGGGCCACCGAGCGGCTCGGCTCGACCACCGTCGCCGTCTCGGACACCGTCGCCGCCCGGCTGCGCCGCTGGGGCGTACCGGAGCCGCGGATCCATGTGGTGCCCAACGGCATCGAGGCGCACCGCTTCCGGCACGACCCGATCGTCCGCTCCGCCGTCCGCACCCGGCTCGGCATCCCCGTCGATGCCTTCGTGGTCGGCGGCGTGGGCCGCCTCGTGCCCGCCAAGCGGTTCGACGTCCTGGTCCGGGCGGTCACCCAGCTCTCCGGTGTGCACCTGCTGCTGGCGGGTGAGGGGCCGGAGCGCGAGACGCTGCGGAAGACGGCCGAGCAGTTCGGGTCGGGCGACCGGATCCACCTGCTGGGCGCGGTGGAGCGGGCGGAGCGCGCCCGGGCGGCGGCCGAGGGGCCGGGCAGGGAGCCGGACCGGGGGCCGGACATTCCCGGGCTGCTGGCGGCGATGGACGTCTTCGTGTCGCCGTCCCAGGACGAGGCGTTCGGACTGGCCGTCCTGGAGGCGCTCGCCGCCGGGCTGCACGTCCTGTACGGCAGCTGTCCGGCGGTCGACGAACTGCCCGCCGGCCAGATCCCGGGCGCCCGCCGCATCAGCCCCGTCGTGTACGAACTGGCCACCGCGCTGCGCGAGTTGAGGCGCAGCGGACCGGACCGGCTGCCGGTCCCGGCGGTGGTGCGGCGCTACGACATCGCGCGCAGCGCCGAGTCGCTGATGTCGGTGTACGAGGCGGCGGTCGCCGCCGCACCGGGCCGCCGGACGGCCCGGCCGCCGGCCCCCGGGGCGCAGTCGCCGGTAGCGGAAGCCCCCGCGCCGCGCGCGCCCGAACCGGAGCCCGCCCCGCCGCAGGTCTCCCTGCCCGAGCCGTCCCGGTCGCCCGCGCCGTCCCCGGGGGGCCACTCCTTGTCGAAGCGGTGAGGTCGAAGCGGCGTGGCCGGAGCATGTCCGGCCGGGCTCACTGACAGCGGTCGACGGCCTCGATCGTGCGGGCCGCCTCGCCGAGCGCGGCGCGCAGTACGACCGGGTCGGTGGCGTCGGCGTACGCGCCTTCCGGCGGGACCAGCCAGCCGGTGCCCGAGACCGGCGTCTCCGTGACGGCGTCCTCGCCGGGCGCCGCTCCCGGCGCGAGCCCGCGTCCGTAGGTCTGGGTGCAGGCGCTGCCCGGTACGTCCCAGCCGGCGGCGGTGCCCGGCGGCACCAGGAAGCCGAGGGTGTGGCAGGCGCCGTCGTGCAGGACCGGGCCGACGCCGTCCCGCAGCCGCAGGATGTCGACGGCCTCCAGTCCCTGCCGGGCGGGCACCGTGACGAGGTCACAGGGCTGCACGGCTCCCCGCGGCGCGCTCCGTCCGGATCCGCCCACGCCTCTGCTCACGCCGGTTTCCCACATGGAGAACCCCTCCTCATGCACGCGCCGCGCCCTTTACACCGAGTTCAACGGCTTCGTATGTCAACAGCTACGGCGGCGTAACGCTGCAAAGGATGGCACTTCATGGCGGATCACGGGCGAGATGGGTGGTTTGTTGCCAAACGCTGGGTATCGCACCCCTCGCAGCCGGTACGGTCATCCCCGCCGCACCGCCAGGAAGCGGCACCGCCACAAGATGGCACGGAAAGGCCACGGAGAGGGTCCGCCATGGCGTCGCCACCAGCAAAATCAGCGTCGTCCCGCACCGTACCCGCCCGCCCGAACACCGCCTTCCGACAGCTGCGCGGCCGGCTGTCCCCGGGCGAGTTCGCGGCGGCGGTCCGACGGTCCGCCCGTGAGATCGGAGAGCAGGTCTCGTGCGACGCCCGCTATGTGGGCCGCGTCGAGTCCGGGGAGATCCGCTGCCCGAACTACGCCTATGAGCGCGTGTTCCGGCACATGTTTCCCGGGCTGGCGCTGCCGGACATGGGCTTCGCGCCACGCGAGACGGTACGCGGACGGGGGGCGCGTACGGCGGTCAGCGCCGCGCCCCTGGCACCCGACCCCGACCACCGCGATACCTGTATCCAGATCCCCGAGGAGAGCGACGTGCTGCGTCGCGCGTTCATCACCGGCGGCCCGGCGGCCGCCCTGAGCATCACCGCCCTGCACCCCACCGAAGCCGCCGCCGCCGTGCCCGCCCAGCGGGCGCCCGCCGGCCGGGCCGGTGCGGCCGAGGCCACCGCCGTCGAGGAGGCCGTCCGCCGGATCCGGCTGCTGGACGACCGGCACGGCGCGGAGGACATCTACCGCCGCGCCACCCAGCCGCTGCGGGCCGCCTACGAACTGCTGGACTCCGACGTGCAGCGCCGCTCGGTCGCCGACCGGCTGCACTCCGGGGCGGGCGAACTGGCCATCACCGTGGGCTGGTTGGCGCACGACTCCGGCCGCTTCGACGATGCCCGCTCGCACTACGCCGAGGCGCTCGCCACCGCCCGGGTCTGCGGCGACGCGGCCCTGGAGGCGCACGCCTTCTGCAACACCGCCTTCCTGGCCCGCGACGCCGGCCGCCCCCGGGAGGCGGTGCGCGCCGCGCAGGCCGCGCAGCAGGCCGCCAGGCATCTCGCCTCGCCCCGGCTGCTCTCGCTGCTCGCGCTGCGGGAGGCGGGCGGCTGGGCGGTGCTGGGGGACCGTACGGGCTGCGAGCGGGCCCTGGCGCGGGCCGACCGGCTGTTCGCGGCCGGGCCGCGGGACAACGACCCCGAATGGATGACGTTCTACGGCGAGGCCGAGCTGGCGGGCCTGGAGGCGCAGTGCTGGGCGGCGCTGGGCGAGGGGGAGCGGGCGGCGGAGCTGGCGCGCCGTGCGGTGAGCATGCAGGATCCTCACTTCACCCGCAATATCGCGCTGTTCACCGCGGAGTTGGCGGGCGATCTGGCGGACAGCGGGGCGCCCGAGGAGGCCGCGACGGCCGGCAGCCGGGTCCTGGCCCTGCTGGACCAGGTCCGCTCGGCCCGCATCCGCACCATGCTCGACCGCACCGCGCGGAAGCTGCACGGACACCGGGACATCGGCGCGGTCGCGGACTTCCTGGGTCGGCATGCGGCATCGGCGGGGGCCGCGGCGGGCGCTCGCTGAGCGGGCGCCACCCCGTACGGGGCCTGGGCCGCCGACCCGGGCCGTCCGCAGCGCAGTTCGGCGGGCAGGTCAGCCCAGGTGCCCCGTGTCGTTCCACCGCTCGATGGCCGGTTCCCCGTAGGCCCAGCCGAGCACGGACAGGGAGGTGGGCTCCAGGCGGATGCGGGCGCCGAAGGAGATGTCCAGGCCCAGCCAGCGGGCGCCGAGGGCGCGCAGGATGTGGCCGTGGGCGAAGAGCAGGACGTCGCGGTCGGCGGAGCGGGCCCAGCCGATGACCTCGTCGGCCCGTGCGGTGACGTCGGCGAGGGTCTCACCTTCGGGGACGCCGTCGCGCCAGATGAGCCAGTCCGGCCGGGTGGCCTTGATCTCGGCCGGCGTCAGGCCCTCGTACGCGCCGTAGTCGAACTCCATCAGCGCGTCCCAGTCCCGGGCCCGGCCGCCGAAGCCGGCCAGTTCGCAGGTTTCCCTGGCGCGGACGAGGGGGCTGGTGCGGACCTCGACGTCGGGCAGGCCGTTCCAGGGGGTGCGGTGCAGGCGTTCGCCCAGCAGCTTGGCGCCGCGGCGGCCCTCGTCCAGGAGCGGGATGTCCGTGCGTCCGGTGTGCTTGCCCGACAGGGACCACTCCGTCTGTCCGTGTCTGGCCAGGAATATGCGCGCTGCCATGGTCGTACCTCTCGCCTCTCGCCGGATTTCTCGGTCGTTCGTGCTGCGTCGTTCGTTGGGCGTTGAGCGTTGTTCGTTGATCGCTGGGAGTGCTCGGCGCGGGCGGCGTTGACCGCGGGAGGTGATTCCATCATCGCCCACGGGGTGGATTTGTCCGTAACCGGGGACGGCGCCGGCACCGGGGCAGGAACCGTCGCCGGTTACGGTCCGGAGCACGGATCTTTCGGGTGGTTGCCCCGCATGTCAGTGGCGGATGCGAGACTTTCGCGGGTGAACGTTTCCCGCGACAGTCGACCCGCGGCGTCCGCACCGCCGGCAGGGCAGCAGACGCCGACGCCGAGCCTGCGCAGGGGGGCGCCTCCCGGTGGCGGCCGGGGGCGGCTCGCCGAACTGCGCGGCCCCGGTGTACGCCCCCGTCCGCTCGACGCCCGTGCGCTCGCCGCGCTGGCCGCCAACCCCGGCTGCCGGCGCCGCGCGCTGCTGGACGGCGCGGGGATCGACAAGGGCGCGCTGGCGCAGGCGCTGGGGTCGCCGGCGACCTACGGCCAGTCCCAGTTCGCGATCATGCGCGGCATCACCTTCGAGTCACGGGTGAAGGCCGACGGCGGCGCGGCCCTGATGCGGCTGCTGCACGAGCGGCTGCGGACGGGCACCCCGCCACCGGAGGGCGCGGAGGTCGCCGTCCCCGATCTGTCCGCCGCCGGTCCCGAGGGCCGGGCGGCCCGTACGGCGCTGGCACTGCGCGAGGCGACCGCGGCCGGGGGCTGGGCGCTGCTCGATCATCCGATGCTCGCCGTCGAGGTGGCCGGCTCGCCGGTCTATGTGGAGCCGGATGCGGTGGTGGTGCATCCGGACGGCAGCTGGACGGTCGTGGAGATCAAGTCCTTCCCGATGATCGACGGCGCGGCGGACGCCTCCAAGGTGGGCGAGGCGGCCCGCCAGGCGGCGGTGTACGTCCTCGCCCTCGAGAACGTCGCCGGGCATGTCGCCGCGCGGACCGGGCGCGAGGTGCGGGTGCGCGACCGGGTGCTGCTGGTGTGCCCGAAGGACTTCTCCAACCTGCCGACCGCCGCGGCCGTCGACGTCCGCAAGCAGCTGGCGACGACCCGGCGGCAGCTGACCCGGCTCACCCGCGTCGAGGAGATCGCCGCCGCGCTGCCCCCGGGGACCACGTTCGATCTGCGGCTCGCGGAGGACGGACGGACCGCGACGCGGCCGGCCGAGGAGCTGTCCGAGGCCGTCGAGGCGGTCGGCGCGGCCTACTCCCCGGAGTGCCTGGCCTCCTGCGAGCTGGCGTTCCACTGCCGTAAGCGGACCCGTCAGCAGGGGGCGGTGGAGGCGCTGGGGCGCGGGGTGCGCGGCGAGCTGGGCGGGCTGGGCACCATCGAGGCGGTGCTCGAGGCGGCCGCCCCCGGTGACGCGGAGACCGCCGAGGGCCCCGACGACCCGGCCGTGCTCGCCCTGCGCCGGGCGGCGGCGCTGCGCGCCGAGGCGCTGGCCGCGGCGGACCGGGCGGAGGAGGGGGCATGTCGCTGATCCAGACGCTGGCCCGGATGGAGGCGGTGGCCTCGGGGCGCGCCGCGCCGCTTGCCACGGTGCGCCACCGCCATCTGTCCGAACGACCGCTGGTTCTCGTCCCGTTGACGACCGCGGGTGAGGCCGGCGCCCCGCTGGGCATGCTGATCGGCACGGACCGCGAGAAGCCGCAGCTGCTGGCCGTACCGCAGCCGCGCGACCGCGATCTGCGGTTCACGTTCCTGGCGGAGCTGGCCGAGTCGGTGCTGCCGTACGTGGACGGCTTCGCGGACGCCGTCGAGTGGGAGGAGCGCAAGGAGACCGACCCGGAGACCGGCAAGCGGGTCCCGGTGCAGGTGGAACTGTGCGCGGACGCCCCGCAGTTGATCGTGCCGAGCGCCGCGGGCATCGACTTCGTACGGCTGCTGGGGCGCTCGATGCGCTTTCGGCGGACGGCCGAGCAGGAGCCGGAGACGCCGTATCCCGCGCCGCCCCATGTGCCGCTGCTGGGCCGCTGGTTCACTCATTTCGGCGAGCGGGCCCGGGTGCCCGGCGCCAGTCTGCTGCTGGCCATGACGGGGCTGCTCGGCCGCCACTGGGCCACCGGTCAGAGCATGCTGGAGGACCAGCACCTGGGCGCGCTGCTCGCCTGGATCGACCCGCCGTCCGGCGCGTCGGGCCAGGAGGCGGCCGAACGCGCCGAGACGGGGCGCGACGCCGAGGGCCAGCTGCTGTGCCCGCCGGCCGGACCGGCCACGGACCCGGCGTTCGACAACCGGCTGCTCTCCCCCGCGATGGCCCGCTACGACGCCGGTCTGTCCGGCGCCGAAGAGGAGATCCGCACCCTGGTGGAGGGCCAGTTGCGGCCGACCTGGGACGCCGTCTGGCAGGGCATCGAGCTGCTGCGCGGGCTGCCGCCGGGCGGGCGGGTCGCCGACCGCTGGAAGCGCGACCGCTGGTCCTACACCGCGCACCGCGACCGGGTGCGCGCCGGGGAGCCGCCGCAGCCGAGGCGGGACGACGCCGTCACCGCCGCCCAGAAGCTGGCCTCCCGGGAGACCGCGCAGGCTCAGCTGGACGCCCAGGAGGCGCTGGACGACCCGCTGGTGATGGCGGGGCGGCGGCTGTCCGGCGAGGCGCTGTGCGGCACGGTCGTCCATGTCGCGACGGCGTACTCCGAGGGCCGGCGGCCGATGCCGCGCCCGCTGGTCACGCTGCGCACCGAGGACCGGCCCCAGCTGTCCGAGAACGCCAAGCTCTACCGCCCGCTGCCCGACGGGAGGACGCAGCCGGCCGAGTTCGTCTCCTACGTGGCCGGGGAGCACGGCGCGCTGGTGGTCCGCCTGACAGGGGGTATGGGACGCGGCAAGGAACCGGAGCCCGGTTCGGTGCCGGAGGTGGACGAGCGGGTGCTCTGGACGCTGTTCGAGCATTCCCCGCGCGGCGGCCCGGAGTTGCCGGACCCCGAGGACATCCCCTGGACGCACGGCGGCCCACCGCAGGCCGCCGCCGCGGGCGCGCCCGCGGACGCCCCCGACCCCGTGACCGCGGAGGACTTCCTGTGACCCGGCCCGACGGGGGTGCCGCCCTGTCCCGCAACAGGTTCGGGGAGCGCCCCTTCGACCCCGCGGCCGCGGCCGCCGCCGCGACGGACGCGATCCTGCACGACACGCTGCACGGCACCCGGCGCGGGGTGGTCGTCGACTCCCCGCCCGGCGCGGGCAAGTCCACCCTGGTGGTCCGCGCGGCCCGCGAACTGGCCGCCGCGGGGCGCCCGTTGATGATGGTGGCGCAGACCAACGCCCAGGTGGACGACCTCGTCCTGCGGCTGGCCGACAAGGACCCCGGGCTGCCCGTCGGGCGCCTGCACAGCAGCGACCCGAACGCCTTCGACCCGGCGCTGTCCGAGCTCCCCTCGGTCCGTACGTCCGCGAAGGTCGCCGACCTGGCGGGCATGGACATCGTCGTCTCGACGGCCGCCAAGTGGGCCTACACCAAGGTCGAGTCGCCCTGGCGGCACGCCATCGTGGACGAGGCGTACCAGATGCGCTCCGATGCGCTGCTGAGCGTCGCCGGGCTCTTCGAACGGGCGTTGTTCGTGGGCGATCCGGGGCAGCTGGACCCGTTCAGCGTGGTGGGCGCCGAGCAGTGGGCGGGGCTGGCGTACGACCCGTCCTCCAGCGCCGTCGCCACGCTCCTGGCCCACAACCCCGATCTGCCGCAGCACCGCCTGCCGGTGTCCTGGCGCCTGCCCGCGTCCGCCGCGCCCCTGGTCTCCGACGCGTTCTATCCGTACACCCCCTTCCGCAGCGGGACGGACCACGGCGACCGCCGCCTGGCCTTCGGGGTGGCCGGGGACGGCTCGGGCGTGGACCGGGTGCTGGACGAGGCCGCCGGGTCCGGCTGGGGGCTGCTCGAGCTGCCCGCCCGCCGTACGCCCCGTACGGACCCGGAGGCGGTGCGCGCGGTGGCCCTGGTGGCGCGTCGGCTGCTCGACCGCGGCGGCGCCGCCACCAGCGAGAACTCCCCCGGTCCGGTGCCGCTGACGGCCGAGCGGATCGCGGTCGGCACGGCCCACCGCGACCAGGCGGCGGCGGTCCGTGCCGCGCTCGCCGACCTGGGCGTGAGCGGCGTCACGGTCGACACCGCAAACCGCCTCCAGGGCCGCGAGTTCGACGTCACGGTCGTGCTGCATCCGCTCTCCGGCCGCCCCGACGCCACCGCCTTCCATCTGGAGACCGGCCGGCTGTGCGTGCTCGCCTCCCGCCACCGCCACGCCTGCATCGTGGTGTGCCGGGAGGGCGTCGCCGAGCTGCTGGACGAGCATCCCTCGACCGAGCCGGTGCAGCTGGGCGTCACGGTCAAGTTCCCGGACGGCTGGGAGGCCAACCACGCCGTGCTGGCGCATCTGTCGGAGCACCGGGTGCGGTGGAGACCGTAGGAGGCGGCGGGGCGGACCGCCCCGGCGGCCGGTGGCCGCTCCGGCCCTGTGGCGTACTTGCGCGGGGCGGGACAATGGAATGCGGCACACGATCCTGGAGGTACGTACATGTCCCAGCCGCGTCCGGCTTCCGACCGCCGCGCCGAGGCGCCGGCACCCCGGCGCAGGAGGCCCGCGTCGCTGATCTTCGAGCCGCCCGAGGCCGTCGCCGACCCGGAGCACTTCTTCGACCTGGAGTCGATGGAGGACCCGCACGAGCTGCTGCGCCGCTCCACGGAGCTGGCGCTGGCCTTCCGCGTGGCGGCCGACCGCGCCACGGAATACCAGGCGATGGCGGCCGCCCAGCTGACCGATCCCCGGCGTTTCGACCGGCTGCCGCTGTCCGCGCTCGCCGAGCAGGCGGACTGGTCCGAGGACTATGCGCAGAAGATGATCGAGTTCGGCCGCGGTCTGCTGCGGGACGGCGGCACGCACACCGGGGACACCGACTGAGCGCCGGCCGGTACGTCCCGCAGGCATCACTCGTCACACGCGCCCCGGAAGGGCTCATGGTTCGCGATCATGAGCCCCTGGCATATGCAAAACGGGCAAGATACTCGTCCGGCGGCGCCCTGTCCCGGATTCCCGCAATCCGCGTAGCCGGAACGCGGGGAATGGGTAGACCTGCCCCATGAGCGACTGGCTGCCCGACACTCCCCGGACCCTCACGTTCCCCACAGCGGCGTACGTCACCCTCGCCGGCGCCGACTGGCTCGCCTCCGCCAGCCCTCATCCGGACACCGTCCAGGCCCTGTGGGCCACCCGGCCCGCCGCCCCCAGCGTGCTGCCGTGCGGCTCCGTCTTCGACGTGATCAACGCCCCCGCGCTGTTCGGCCGCCGCATGGTGGACCGGTTATGGTCCGCGGGCCCCGGCTCGGGGCCGGTGGCGGCCCATCGCGGCCGCATCCTGCTGTTCGCCGCCCCCGGCACCGCCCAGCGGCTGCCGTCGCTGCTGGGCTGGGAGGAGTGGGCGCGCGCCGTGCCGCCGCTGCTGTGCCACGGCAGCGGGGACGCGGTGACGGTCCCGCCGCTGCACCCCTGTCACGCCTCGGGCGCCGACGCGGAGGGCGCCGGCGAGGCGGTCACCCCGGCCGTTTCGCGGTGGCTGGTCGCCCCGGACGTCCGCAGCCCCTGGCTGCCCGGCCCCGACGTGCTGCTGTGGGCCTGCGTCCGCGCGGCCCGCTGGGCGGCCGACGAGGAGCGCGAAGCCGCACCTCAGGGCCCCCTTCCGGCGCTGACCCCGGGCTGAGGGAAACCGATTTTTGCCCTCCCCGGACCGGGTGCTAATGTTTCCTCCGTCAGCAGGCGCCGCTAGCTCAGTTGGTTAGAGCAGCTGACTCTTAATCAGCGGGTCCGGGGTTCGAGTCCCTGGCGGCGCACAGACGGTCGAAGGCCCCCACCTCGGTGGGGGCCTTCGTCGTGCCCGGACCGCGCGGGCGGGCGCCGTTCAGTCGCGGGCCACCTTGACGGTCCAGTCGCCCTCCTCGCCGCGCCCCTCGACCTGGATCCGTACGCCGTCGTTCGCGTCGTCCAGGCTCTCCCCCACGCCCAGCGGTGCGTCCGCGAGCGGCGGGTAGACGGAGGTGCCCCAGCAGGCCGCGGTGCCGGGATGCCCGTCCAGTACGTGCACCGGCCCCGTCCCGGAGGCCGTGTCGCCGTGCACGCGGTAGACCAGGACGCCCTGCTTGCACACGGAGCGGTCGTTGCCGACGGCGTCGCGGGCCTCGACGGCGAGCGCGCTCTCCGGGCCGGTGCGGATCACCAGCAGCCGCGGGCGGCGGTCGTCGCCCGGCTCCACGGGGGCGGACAGCGGCCGCAGCGAGTGCAGCGAGGGGGCACGGGTCAGCGGCGTGCAGTCGACCTGGTCGTCGCCGAGCCAGCCGAGCTTCCACTTGTGCCAGGCGAAGGGGTCGGGCGCCAGGCCGAACTGGCTGCCCATGAGGTCCCAGTCACCCACGTAGGTGTCCCAGTCACCCTTGCCGTTGCCCGGCCGGTGGTAGAGGTCCGGCAGGTCGAAGACATGGCCGGTCTCATGGGCGAGGACATTGCGGTCCGGCGGGCTCTTTTCGAAGACGGTCACGAAGCGGCGCAGATCGGTGTGGTCGGCGTGCATCGGCTCATCCAGATTGACGACCTTGGTGGCGTCCGAGTCGACGCCCGGGGCGTCCGGGTCAGCGACGAAATAGACCAGGTCGTAGCGGCTGAAGTCCACCGAGGAGTCCGCGGCGGCGACCGCGTCGCGCAGGTACGCCGAACGACGGCCGGCGTCCCAGTCGCGCTGTATTCCGTACGCCCCGGACGGGTGCGGCATCTGCACCCACTTGCCGTGGAGGTGCGAGCGCAGCCGGAATTTGCCGTACGAGGCGCGGTCGAAGAAGTGGGAAGTGGCCGGGAAGTAGTCCTTGGACAGCTCGCCCGGTCGGGCTATGGGCCGCGAGTCCGGGAAGGACAGGAAGATCATCACGGCGTCGAGGGCGCCGGTGGGGCGGGGGTAGGTGTCGTTCCAGCTGTCCAGGCCCTCGGAGTGGTGGGCGTCGGTGCGTCCCAGCGCGCAGGAGAGGGCGGCCTCGGAGGCGGTGGCGGGCCCCGCGACGATGGAGGTCGCGATCAGCGCGCTCAGCGAGGTGGCGACGGCTGCGAGGCGCCGAAGGCGACGGCGCTCCACCCCGTCGGGTGTCCGGTCGCGCGGCACATCGACCTCCAGGGACGGAATCGGAAGACGCCACCCACCCTGTGCCGCTTTCTCGTCGTTCGTCCTGTTCGGGGGCCCAGACGAGTGACCAGACGAGATTCCGCCACCCTGTAACGGAAAGTAACAAACGGCCAACCATGTAAGTGGTGCGAACAGAGTCGTGCAGAAATGGCTGAAGTTCCGTCATGCGTGCCGATGATCACGGCTGCGTCGCTGGATCGGCCGTTGCACCAGCCTCTATGATCGCCACACTTTCCAGCGCGAGGTCCACCCTCCATCACGAGACAAGCGCCATGCGGGAGCGAGCAGTGAGCGGACACCCCGACAGCACGGGCCGCACGCCCGGAGCGACGCTGCCATCCGTGACGGAACGTGACGGTCGGACCAAAGGATCCGACGGTGCGCACCACGGCCCCCTCGGCCACTGTGACGACACCGCCGCCACGCTCCCCGACTACCGCGCCGCCTTCCACGCCGCCCGCCTCCCCATGGCCGTCCTCAACCGCGACGGTCTGGTCCTCGCCGCCAACCCCGCCTTCGGCGAACTGGTCGGCGCCGACCCCGACGAGCTGGTCGCCGCCACCGCCGCGGACCTGACCGACCTCGGCGCGGACCCGCGGGTGTGGACCGCCTACCGCGAGGTGCTGTGCGGCCGCAGCGACCGGCTGCGCTGCACCCGCCGCCTCAAGCACCGCGACGGGCACTCCGTCTGGGTGGAGGTCACCGTCGAGCCGCAGGTGGGTGAGGACCGGGTGCTGCTGTCGGTGGCCGACATCAGCGACCGGCACGATCTGCTCGCCCGCCTGCGGCATCTGCAGATGCACGACCCGGTGACCCGGCTGCCCAACCGCGCGCTCTTCTTCGAACGGCTCTCCGGCGCCCTGGAGGCGGCCGCCTTTGAACCGGCCGGCACCGGCCGGATCGGGCTGTGCTACCTCGACCTGGACGGCTTCAAGGCCGTCAACGACACCCTCGGGCACCGGGTCGGGGACCGGCTGCTGAGCGCCGTCGCCCAGCGGCTGACCCGCTGCGCGGAAATCGTCGGCGACCGCGGTCCGGGCCACGGCGGCCATCTGGTGGCCCGGCTGGGCGGCGATGAATTCGCTCTTCTGGTGGAGGACTCCACGGGCACCGACCAGCTGGCCGAGCTGGCCCGGTGCGTGCTGGACGCACTCCAGCGGCCGTTCGACCTGGCCGGGCAGCGGCTGTCGGTCTCGGCGAGCATCGGCGTCGTCGAGCGGGCCGCCGCCGGCACCACCGCCACGGGGCTGATGCAGGCCGCGGACACCACGCTGTTCTGGGCCAAGGAGGACGGCAAGGCCCGCTGGACCCTGTTCGACCCCGAGCGCAACGCCCACCGCATGACCCGCCAGGCGCTGTCCAGCACGCTCCGCCCGGCCGTCGACCGCGGCGAGTTCACCCTGGAGTACCAGCCGCTGGTCGGTCTGGGTGACGGCCGGGCGCAGGGCGTCGAGGCGCTGGTGCGCTGGCGGCATCCGCAGTTCGGGATGCTGTCGCCGAATCGGTTCATCGCACTGGCGGAGGAGAACGGCGCCATCGTCGAACTGGGCCGCTGGGTCCTGGAGCGGGCCTGCCACCAGGCCCGCGCCTGGCAGCTGGCGCACCCCGGGGGCCAGCCACTGTTCGTCAGCGTCAATGTGGCCGTGCGTCAGGTGTGGGACTCCGACCTGGTCGCGGACGTGGCCGGGATCCTGGCCGAGACCGGCCTGCCGCCGCGCCTGCTCCAGCTGGAGCTGACCGAGTCCGCGGTGATGGGCTCGGCGGGGCGGCCCCTGCAGGCCCTGCAGGCGCTCAGCGACATGGGCGTACGGATCGCCATCGACGACTTCGGCACCGGCTACTCCAACCTCGCCTACCTCAGCCGCCTCCCGGTGTCCGTCCTCAAACTGGACGGCTCCTTCGTCCACGGCTTCCGCTCGCAGGAGCACCCCAACCCGGCCGACGAGATGATCGTCGAGGCCCTGGTCGCCCTCGCCCACCGCCTCGGCCTCACCGTCACCGCCGAATGCGTGGAGAGCGCCGAACAGGCGGAGCGGCTGCGACGGATCGGCTGCGACACGGGGCAGGGCTGGCTCTACTCCCGGCCGGTCGCCCCGGACCGGGTGGAGGCGCTGCTGGACGCGGGGCGGCGGCCGGGCGGCTGAGCCCGGGGAGCCACCGCCGCCGGCTCACCCCTGCGGCAGTCCGTACGCATCGGCTATCAGCTCGTACGACCTCAGCCTGGCCGCGCCGCCGTGCGCATTGGCGGTGATCATCAGCTCGTCCGCGCCGGTGCGCTTGGCGAGGTCGTCGAGGCCCTGGCGGACCGTGTCGGGGGTGCCGTGGACGACGTTGCCGAGCCAGCTGTCGACGAAGTCGCGTTCGCGGTCGGTGAAGTCGTAGGCCTCGGCCTCCTCCGGGGTGGGGACCAGGCCCGGCCGCCCGGAGCGCAGCCGGAGCATCGACAGGGCGCCGGTCATGACCTGGCGGCGGGCCTCCCGCTCGTCCTCGGTCGCCAGCGCCGCGACGCCGATCAGGGCGTACGGCTCGGCGAGCACCTCGGAGGGGCGGAACGAGGAGCGGTAGAGGTCGAGGGCGGGGACGGTGTTGGCGGCGGAGAAGTGGTGCGCGAAGGCGAACGGCAGGCCGAGCGCCCCGGCGAGCTGGGCGCTGAAGCCGGAGGAGCCGAGCAGCCACAGCGGCGGGCGGTGCGGGGACTGCACGCCGCCGGGCGAGGTGGCCTGCACCGGGCCGGGGACGGCGTGGATCTTGGCGTACGGATGGCCGTCGGGGAAGGAGCCGTCCAGGAAGCGGGTCAACTCCAGGAGCTGCTGGGGGAAATCATCGGCACCCTCGTGCAGCCGCTCGGTCCGCCGGAGCGCGGCCGCGGTGGCGCCGTCCGTGCCCGGCGCGCGGCCCAGGCCCAGGTCGATGCGGCCGGGGGCCATCGCCTCCAGGGTGCCGAACTGCTCGGCGATGACCAGCGGCGCATGGTTGGGGAGCATGACGCCGCCGGAGCCGAGCCGGATGGCGGAGGTGTGCGCGGCGAGGTGGGCGAGCAGCACGGCGGGCGAGGAGGAGGCGACGCCGGGCATGGAGTGGTGCTCGGCGACCCAGTAGCGGTGGAAGCCGCGGCGCTCTGCCGTGCGGGCGATGTCGACGGCGGTGCGTACGGCGCCGGTGGCGGTGTTGCCGGCGCCGACGGTCACCAGGTCGAGTACGGACAGGGGCACGGGCGCCGTGCCCCGGGCGGTGCCCCGGATGCCGTCGTCGGTGCCCGGCCTGTGCTCCACTTCGCCACTCACGGTGCGGATCCTCCTCGCGTCTCGCTGGTCTGCGAGAAGGTCAACCGGAGCGGCTCTCCGATTATTCCGGCGCCGGTCCGGTGATTCCGGCCGGCGCCGAAGCGCCCTAGGCGTGCGCGGCCCGCGCGAAGAGCGTGCCCAGCGGCGGGCAGGCGATCGGGCGGTCGAGGAGTCGCAGCCCTTCCCAGACCGTGACCTGATTGGCGGTGAGGACCGGCTTGCCCAGCTCGGCTTCGAGGTCGGGCAGATACGCGGCGGTGTGCAGGGCGGTGTCCGGCAGCAGCACCGCCTCGGCATCGGGATGGTCTCCGGCCCGCGCGAGCGCCAGCACCTCCGCGCGGCCCCAGGTGCCGACCTCGGCGGCGGTGATGATGCCGCTGCCGCGGGTCGAGACGACCTCCGTACCGGCGGACTTCAGGAACGCGCGGAAGTGCTCGGCCACCTCCTCCGGATAGGTCGCCGCGATCGCCACCCGGTGCGCGCCCAGCGCCTGGATCGCGTGCGCGAAGGCGAAGGACGTACTGGAGGCGGGCAGGCCGGCCGTGGCCGACAGCTCCCGTACCTGTTCGTGGGCGCCCTCCCAGCCGAAGACGAAGCTGGCACTCGTACAGGCCCAGACGACGGCCTCGGCGCCGCGTTCCTTGAGTTCCTCGACGCCGGCCGCGAGCCGGGCGGCGGAGCCCATCTCCAGGAGCGCGTCGACCCGGTGGGCGTCCTCGCCGATATCGGTGTGTACGAGCGGGAGCCCGACCGCGCCGCCGAGCAGCGCTTCGAGCCGGGGGTAGTCGTCCTCCGCGGAGTGACCGGGGTAGAGGAAGCCGACCGATGCCATGCAGGCCTCTCTTTCGTGTACGGCGGTGGGTGCGGGTGTGCGGGTCGGGGACTGCCGGCGGTGGGGGCGCCGGCAGTGCGGGGTGGTCGCGGGGAGGGGAGCCGGGTCCGGGCCGGCTCTCACACCGAGGGCGGGGGCCCGGGATCCTCGGGCAGGAAGGGCGGCGGCTCGATGCCGTCACCCACCTCCCCGTCAAGAGGCGCGGCCGGCCCGGCGAACGCGGCCTCGGGGGTCACCCCGGGCCTGCTCTCCGGAACGCCGGCCCCCGACCCGGTCATCGCGGCGGGGCCGCGCCGCGCCACCGGATCGAGCAGCGCCTGGTACGGGCCTACCGCGTACACGCCGATGGCGCGCAGCGCGGCCCACATCGTGACCTGGTTGGCGGACAGGACGGGCATCCGCAGCTCGGCCTCCAGCTGCGGGATGACGTCGTAGGTCGGCAGGTTCGTACAGCTGATGAAGAGCGCGTCGGCCGCGCCCACCACAGCCGCGCGCGCCATGTCGACGACATCGCGGTAGGGCACCTTCCAGATGTGCCGGGTCAGTCCGAGGTAGGCGCGGCCGGTGACCGTGATGCCCGCCTCGCCGAGATAGTCCTCCAGGGAATCGGTGACCGATTTGGTGTACGGGGTCACCACCGCGATGCGTCGTGCGTCGATCTCGCGCAGCGCTTCGAGGAGTGCGCCCGATGTGGTGAGGGAGGGAACCTCCCCCGCCTGGGCCATGGCGGCACACATGGCCCGCTCGCCCGCCACACCTCCGACGAAGCTGCCGGAGGTGCAGGCATAGGAGATGACCTGCGGGGAGACCGCGCACAGTGCCTGCACGGCGGCCTGCAGGGTTTCGTGCTCGCTGACCAGACGGGCCAGATCGAGGCTGACCTCGACGGGCACGAAAGGAGTCCGGGTGAGGTGGAGGGACACATCGTCGGGAACCCATCGCCACAGCTCGCGGTCGAGCGCGAAGTCGAAGGGAGCGACGACGCCCACGCCGAGCTGAGGCTGTGGGCCTCCGAGAAAAGAGACGTCCATGAAGGCCCCTAGAAACGAAGGGGTGGAATGGCCAGGCCAGTGGCCGGGGAAGTGGTACAGCCGGTGCGTGCCGGGACGTCGGGACAGAGCCGTTGTTGACACGGTAGATACGACTTCTTAGCGTGGTCAATCCTCGCATCTCAGGCATCTGTCGGCGCCCTTTTTTCTTCATACGGGGCACACGTTTCAGAACGGTTTCTGGCCTATGTCCGAAAGCACCGTCCTTGTTCTTGGTTCCGACCCGCCACCGAAGCTGGACCGTCTGACCGGCAGAGCCCGGGTGATCTTCGCCGACGAGGCCTCGCTGGCCGACCTAATCCCTTCCGCCGATGTGCTGTTGGCCTGGGATTTCACCTCCGATGCGATCCTCCGGGCATGGCCGGAAAAGGGCCCCAGGCCCGGGTGGGTGCACACCGCCAGCGCCGGCGTGGACCGGCTGCTGTGCCCGGCACTGATCGCCGACGACACGCTGGTGACCAATGCGCGCGGCGTCTTCGAGCAGCCGATCGCCGAGTACGTCGCCGGCCTGGTGATCGCCATGGCCAAAGATTTCTACGGAAGTTGGGAGCTCCAGCGACAGCGGCGCTGGCAGCATCGCGAAACCATCCGGGTGGCGGGCACCCGAGCGGTCGTGGTGGGCTCCGGCCCGATCGGCCGGGCCATCGGCAGCACCCTCCTGGCACTGGGTGTCAAGGTCGATCTGGTCGGCCGCCGGGCCCGTCCCGACGATCCGGAATTCGGCCTCGTCCACCCGGGGGAGGCGCTGAACGGCCTGCTGCCCCACGCCGATTGGGTGGTCTGCGCGGCCCCCCTGACGGAGGCCACCCGGGGGATGTTCGGCAAGGAGGCGTTCGCCCTGATGCCGCCGCGGGCCCGGTTCGTCAACATCGGGCGCGGGCCGCTGGTCGTCGAGGACGAGCTGGTGGCGGCGCTGCGCGGCTGGCGGATCGCGGCCGCCGCACTGGACGTCTTCGAGCAGGAGCCGCTGACCACCGACAGCCCCCTGTGGGACGTCCCGCATCTGATCGTCTCGCCCCATATGAGCGGGGACACGCTGGGCTGGCGGGACGCGCTCGCCGAGCAGTTCCAGGACAACTTCGACCTGTGGTCGGCCGGCGAGCCGCTGCGCAATCTCGTCGACAAACGGCTCGGGTACGTACCGGTGCAGTGACGGCGCGGGCCGCCCCGGCCCGGCACCCCGCCCGCCGCCTCCCCCGGGGGCGGCCGACGCTCGGAGGACGCATGACGACCGAACCGACCCCCACTCACCTCGCCGACCTCACCGCCGTACAGCTCACCGCCGGGTACGCGGCCGGCACGTTCTCCCCCGTCGAGGCCACCCGGGCCGTCCTGGAACGCGCCGAGGCCGCCCAGGCCCGGACGAACTGCTTCACCCGGATCGCCGCCGACGAGGCGCTGGCGGAGGCCGGGAAGTCGGCGGAGCGCTGGCGGTCGGGGACGCCCGCGGGGTTGGTGGACGGGGTGCCGGTCACCGTCAAGGACCTGCTGCTGACCCGCGGCGCGCCGACGCTGCGCGGCTCGCGGACGGTGCGCGAGGAGGGCGCGACGTGGGACGAGGACGCGCCGTCGGTGGCCCGGCTGCGGGAGTCCGGCGCGGTGTTCGTGGGCAAGACGACCACGCCGGAGTTCGGCTGGAAGGGTGTCACCGACAGTCCGCGGCACGGGGTGACGGGCAATCCCTACGACCCGGAGCGCACCGCGGGTGGCTCCAGCGGCGGCAGTGCGGCGGCGGTGGCGCTGGGCGCGGGCCCGCTGAGCCTGGGCACGGACGGCGGCGGCTCGGTCCGGATCCCGGCCTCCTTCTGCGGGATCTTCGCCCTCAAGGCCACCTACGGGCGGGTCCCGCACTACCCGGCGAGCCCGTTCGGGACGCTGGCGCATGTCGGGCCGATGACCCGGGATGCGGCGGACGCGGCGCTGATGATGGAGGTGATCTGCGGGCCGGACTGGCGGGACTGGTCGCAGCTGGGGCCGGTGGCCGGGTCGTTCCGCGCGGCGCTGGACGAGCCGCTCGCGGGGCTGCGGGTGGCGTTCAGCCCGTCGCTGGGCTGGGATGTGCCGGTGGCCGGGGACGTCGCGGCGGCGGTGCGCCGGGCCGTCGGGGCGCTCGCCGAGCTGGGCGCGGTGGTCGAGGAGATCGACCCGGGCATCGCGGACCCGGTGGCGGCGTTCCACACGCTGTGGTTCAGCGGGGCGGCGCGGGTCGTGCAGCATCTGGGTGACGCCGAGCGCGAGCTGCTCGACCCGGGGCTGCGGGAGATCTGCGAGCAGGGGGCCCGGTACAGCGCGCTGGACTATCTGGCGGCCGTCGACACCAGGATGGCGCTCGGCCAGGCGATGGGGCGTTTCCACAGCGCCTACGACCTGTTGGTGACGCCGACCGAGCCGATCACGGCATTCGAGGCGGGCGCGGAGGTACCGAAAGGATCCGGCCATGCCCGCTGGACGGGCTGGACGCCGTTCACCTACCCGTTCAACATGACGCAGCAGCCCGCCGCGACCGTCCCCTGCGGGGTGGACGGCGCCGGGCTGCCGATCGGCGTGCAGCTGGTGGGAGCGCGCCACGCGGACGCACTGGTACTACGCGCCGCACACGCGCTCTACGAGGCAGGCGCGGCAAGGATCCCCGCACCTCCCGCCCTGGCGGGCCCTGCTGCGGCTACCTCTGCCTGACCTTCCGGCCGTGCCGGTCCTGCTGCCTTTGCCGAGCCTTCTGGCCGGGTCTGCCGGTCCCGCCGGGTCCGCCGGGTCTGCCGGTCCTGCCGGTCCTGCCGGGTCCTGACGGCTCCGACGGGTCCTGACGGCTCCGACGGGTCTGCTTGTCCCGCCAGGTCCTGACGGCCCCGCAGGGTCTCCCGGTCCCGCCAGGTCTGCTGGCTCCCCCGGGTCTGCTGGCTCCCTCGGGTCTGCCGGCTCCCTCGGGTCTGCCGGGTTTGCTGGCTCCGCCGGGTTTGCTGGCTCCGCCGGGTCTCCCGGTCGCGCCAGGTCCTGTCGGGTCTGCCGGCTCCGCCGGGTCTGCCGGGACTGGCGGCCCCGCCGGCCCTGCCACCGCTGCGACCGAGCCGGACCTACCACCCCCGGGCCGGGCGGCGTCCCGTCGGTCATCTTGCGCACCACGGGAATACCGCCCCGCACCCGCCGCGTTGAGGCCCGCAAGGGGCGCGCGCACCCCCTACGGGATCTGTTCCCCGCGCCCCTAGGTGGCCCAGGGCCCGGCCATGACACACCGGACGGGCCCAGGGGCCGCCCGCGGGCACGCCTTACGCGGGCCGGCGCCTCACGCGCGGCGGAAGTTGAGGGACTCGCCCAGGGCGCCGGCCCGCCACAGGTCCTGGCAGGCGTCCGCCATCCGGTCCAGGCCGTCGACGACCGCGCCCCACACGATGCCCGGAACCCAGCCCGCGTCGCCGTTGATCAGCAGGTTGTTGCGCTCGTAGAAAAGGGCGAGGTCCACGACCGTGGCGCGGCCCTGGTGCTTGGCCTGCTGCTCGTAGCCGTACGAAGCGGTGCCCAATTGGGTGTCGCTGAAGGTGAAGTAGCACAGATCGCCGGGGATCGGGGTGATCGTCGGGTTCTCCAGCGGCGGCTCCTGCGGAGCGAAGGGCGGAACGAGGGCGTAGATCTCGTTGCGGGCGTACTTGGCGTGGTAGACGTCGCCGCCGAGCGGGAGCGCGTCCCAGACGGCGTTACAGGTGATCGGCGCGCGGTCGTCGAGCAACTTGGCCGTGCAGCTGACGCCGCGCTTGTCCAGGGAGACTTCGATGAAGCGATCGGTCATGCCCCGATCGTAGGGGGGCAATACCGGCCAACGGAACAAGTCCCGCCGCTCGTATCAGCATCACTTGTATTGCCCTCGATTACATCAAGGGCCGGAAACGATCGGCATATGTTCGGAGGGTTTCGGGTAGTCGCGCGCCCATGGCTCCACCACAGGGGAAGACCTCAAAAACCGAAGAACAATCGACAGGCGGCATCCGTCGCCGCTCGCTGCTCGCGGGGGTAGCGGCGCTCGGCGCAGCGGGTGCGATAGGAGCGACCAGTGCCTGTAGCCGGGTGTCGACGGCCCAGGACAAGGACGGCGGGCATCTGCTGGAGCGGCTGAAGGCCAAGGGCTCGGTGACGCTGGGCCTGGCGGGCGAGCAGCCGTACGGGTACATCGGCGAGGACGGCAAGATGACCGGCTCGGCGCCCACCATCGCCAAGGTGATCTTCAAACGGCTCGGCGTGCCCAAGGTCGAGCCCTTTCCGACCGATTTCGGCTCGCTGATCATCGGGCTGAATTCTCAGCAGTTCGACGTGGTCGCGGCCGGGATGTACATCAATCCGGAGCGCTGCGCAAAGGTCATCTTCGCCGATCCCGAATACCAGATGCTGGACGCGTTCATCGTCCCCAAGGGAAATCCGAAAAAGCTGCACAGCTACAAGGACATCGCCCGGACCGGGGCAAAAATGGCGACCGGCGTCGGTTACGCCGAAATCGGGTACGGCGAGGAAGCCGGCGTCAAGAACATCACCACGCTGCCGGACCAGCTGGCGGGTCTGCTCGCCGTCGAGCAGGGCCGGGTGGACGTCTTCGTCGGCACGGCCGTGACCGTGCGCAATGTCGTACGGCAGTCGAAGAGCACCAAGGTCGAGGCGACCGCCGAGGTCACCCCGTATGTGAAGGGCAAGCCGGTCATCGACGTCGGCGGCTTCGCGTTCCGCACTCCGGAGACGAATCTGCGCAACGCGTTCAACCGCGAGCTGCACAAGATGAAGAAGTCCGGCGAACTCCTGGAGCTCATGCGGCCCTTCGGCTTCACGAAGGACCAGATGACGACGATCACCGCCAAGGAGAAGTGCCGACCATGAGCGATATCAGCTGGGGTTTGTGGGAACTCCTCCTCAACGGCCTCTGGATCACCATCCAGTTGACCGTCTACAGCGCGGCACTCGGCGTGGTCGTGGCCTTCGGGATCGGTATCGCGCGCACCCATCATCTGCGGATCGTCCGGTTCCTGTCCGGCGCCTATTTCGAGATCTTCCGTGGCACCTCCGCGCTGATCCTGATGTTCTGGGTGTTCTTCGTGGTGCCGATGGCCTTCGGCTGGCAGCTCGTCCAGATGTGGGCCGCGGTCCTGACGCTGGGCCTGACGTACGGCGCGTACGGCTCCGAGGTCGTCCGCGGCGCCATCGCGGCGGTCTCCCCCGGACAGCGCGAGGCGGGCATCGCGCTCAGCTTCTCGCCCACTCAGCAGCTGCGGAAGATCATCCTTCCGCAGGCCTGGCCGGAGATGGTCCCGCCGTTCAACAACCTGCTGATCGAGCTGCTCAAGGGCACCGCGCTGGTGTCGCTCCTGGGCGTCCCCGACATCACCTTCGGCGCGCAGCTGGTGCGCAATGCGACCGCGCAGAGCGCTCCGGTCTACACGATCATCCTGGTCATGTACTTCGTCCTGGCCTTTGTGCTGACCCGGGGGATGCGTGTGGTGGAGCGGCACGCCAAGACAGGTATCGGCCAGGCCCCGACGAAGCGGGCGGGTCTGACATCGAGGTTGAGCATCGGCCGGCAGTCGAGCCCGATCGGCCCGGTGGCCCGTACGGCCACCAGCCCGACGACCGGTACCGCAGCGGAAGGTGAAGTCCGATGACGTTCGACTGGTCCGCGGTCGGCGACTTCATGCCGACGTTCTGGAAGGGCGTACTGGTCACCCTCGAGGTGCTGGCGCTCGGCTCGCTGATGGCCTTCGCGCTCGGTCTCGTATGGGCACTGGCGCAGCGCTCCTCTCTCAAGGTGGTGCGCTGGCCGGTGCTCGCGATCACCGAGTTCGTGCGCAACACCCCGCTGCTGGTACAGCTGTTCTTCTTCTACTACGTCATGCCCGAGTGGGGCATCACGCTGACCGCCATGGTCACGGGCGTCATCGGACTGGGCCTGCACTACTCGACGTACACCGCCGAGGTCTACCGCGCCGGCATCGACGGCGTGCCGCCCGGCCAGTGGGAGGCGGCGACCGCGCTGAGCCTGCCGCGCAGCCGCACCTGGATCGCGGTGATCCTGCCGCAGGCGATCCGCCGGGTCGTTCCGGCGCTGGGCAATTACGTCATCGCGATGCTGAAGGACTCGCCGATGCTGATCGGCATCGGTGTGCTGGAAATGCTGGGCGAGGCACGGCAGTTCTCCTCCGAGACCTTCCAGACCGTCGAGCCCTACACCGTCGTCGGTATCGCCTTCATTCTCATCGCCTACCCCGCTTCTCTTCTGCTGCGAGCCCTGGAGCGTCGTCTTGTCCGCTGACAGCACTTCCCACACCCCCAAGAACACCGCGAGCGGGAAGGACGTTGCGTCCGGTTCCCCCTCCGGCGAGAGCGCCAACCCGGCGGTCGACGGCAGCGAGCTGATCCGCTTCGACAAGGTCACCAAGCGCTTCGGCTCGCACACCGTCCTCGACTCGCTGGACATGAAGGTCTACTCCGGCAAGCACGTCACGCTGATCGGTCCGTCCGGCTCCGGCAAGACCACGATCCTGCGCCTGATGATGACGTTGCTGAAGCCGGACGAGGGCACCATCATGCTCAACGGCGAGTACCTCACCCATGAGAAGAAGGGCGACAAGCTCGTCCCGGCGGGCGACAAGCACAGCCGCGCGATCCGCAAGAACATCGGCATGGTCTTCCAGCAGTTCAACCTCTTCCCCAATATGAAGGTGCTGCGGAACATCACCGAGGCGCCGGTGCACGTCCTGGGGCTGGACAAGGACGCCGCGGAGGAGCGGGCCCGCGAACTGCTGGACCTGGTGGGCCTGACCGAGCACCTCGACAAGTACCCCACCCAGCTCTCCGGCGGCCAGCAGCAGCGGGTCGCCATCGCACGGGCGCTGGCGATGCGGCCGCAGGTGCTGCTGCTGGACGAGGTGACCTCGGCGCTCGACCCGGAGCTGGTGGCCGGCGTGCTGGACGTCCTGCGGGACATCGCGCACACCACGGACATCACGATGCTCTGCGTCACGCACGAGATGAACTTCGCCCGGGACATCTCCGACTGCGTGATGATGTTCGACGCCGGCCGGGTCATCGAGTTCGGCCCGCCGGAGCAGATCTTCACGGACCCGGAGCACGACCGGACGCGGGAGTTCCTGAGCGCGGTGCTGTAAGGCGGTGGCGCGACGCGGTGGCGTAACGCGGTGCCGTGAAGGGCGGCGGGGACTGCGCACAGATGGCTGGATGGGGCGGCTGGGACTCGTGCGACCCACGTGGCCACTGCCCCCGCCGTTGCCACCGATGCGCCCCCGGCGCACGCCCAAGCGCCTCCATGTGCGCCCCCGTGCCACGTAAAACGGAGCCCGGTCCTCTCCCGAGGGCCGGGCTCCGGGCACGTCACGGAACGACGACCCGGCGCACCGGCAGACCCCTACCATTCCACCGGCATATGCCAGTGAAACTCTCTCCTGCACAGACGCGTGAAAGGCATCGTCTTTCGGTCAAGACCCCCTCCATCGAGGGCCGTTGACCGCTATCGTGATACGAGCCCCGTTGTCCGGGAACGGTGCGCGCATGCGCCGCCGCGACCGCCAGCGAGGTGACGACGCAAGCGGTAACAACCTGCTAGGGGGACACCGTGGCGCTGAAGCCCGAGCCGACCGCGCCGTTCCATTCGGTGCAGTACGCCCTTCGCGTGCTCGAAACGATCTCCAGGCACGCCGACGGCGTGACCGACGCGCAGATCGCACGCGAAACCGGCCTGCCCACCGGCCATCTCGCCCACATGCTGTCGATGCTGCGGCGCGAAGGCTATGCGGAACAGGTCGCGGACGGTGCGTATGTCGTCGGTGAATCGCTGCTCCTGCTGGGATCCGGCGGCGACCGGCACCACGCCCTGCGGGACAAACTGCAGGTCACCCTCGACGAGCTGCGTGATTCGGTGGGTGCGGCGGTCTACATCAGCCGGTACATCGACGGCGAGGTCAAGATCCTGCACTACGCCGACGGGCCGCTGGCCCCGAAGGTCAACGAGTGGGCCGAATTCCGCCGCACCGCCCACGCCAGCGCGGTGGGCAAGTGTCTGCTCGCGCAGCTCGACCACGATGGCCGAAAAGACCACCTTTCGCGCCACAAGACCGCCCGGCTCACCTCCCGGACGATCACCAACGAGAAGGTCCTCTTCCACAAGCTCGACAGCCAGCCGCCGACGGTCCCGGTGCTCGACCTCCAGGAGTACGCCGTCGGCACGGTCTGCGCCGCCGTACCGATCACGGCCGGTTCGGCGGTCGGCTGCCTCGCGCTGTCCATGCCCCTGGAGCACGCCCACCGTCTGCGCCAGGCCGCCGATGCCCTCAACCGCAAGGCCGCTCCGGTACTGCTGTCGCTGGCGATCTGAGCGGGGGCCCGCCGGGGTCTCCGCCGGCCTTCCGCGGGGCCGTCCGGGCGTGGTCGGAAGCACCCCTTCGGACCAGGTAGTATTTCTTTCGTCAGCGCGCGCCGCTAGCTCAGTTGGTTAGAGCAGCTGACTCTTAATCAGCGGGTCCGGGGTTCGAGTCCCTGGCGGCGCACCTGTGAAGTGGGCGTTCTCGGTTCTCCGGGGACGCCCACTTCGGCGTTCTCACCTCTCCAGCAGGTGCCCTCGATCATGAGCGCGGTAGTGGGCCAGCAGCGCGGCGCGGTCCTCGTCGGTGAAGCGGCGGTACTCGCTCCCGGCCGGGGTGGCCGGTCCGCGCGCCCCGCCGCGTCCCGTCCCCATCGGTGTCCACCAGACCGGTTCGGGACAGTGGAATCCGGCCCGGCGCAGGGCAACCCGGTGCACCTTGTTGGTCGCGGTCACCGGCAGCGCGGCCACGGTCCGTACGAAGCGGGGCGCCATCTTCGTCCCGAGGTCGGGCTGAGCGGCGAGAAAGGCCACGAACTCCTCCGGGTCGAACGCCGCGCCGTCCCGCACCGCAAGGGTCGCCATGACCTGGTCCCCGGCGACCGGATCGGGCACGGCGTACACGGCGACGCCGCCGGCCGGGGCGTACCGGGCGAGGATGTTCTCGATCATCGCGGCGGCGAGATTCTCGCTGTCGACCCGCAGCCGGTCGTCCGTACGGCCCGCGAAGTGGAAGAACCCCTCGGTGTCCCGGAAGAAAAGATCGCCGGTCCAGTACCAGCCGGCGCCGGCCCTCCCGCCGGGGGTGCCGCGGGTGCGCGCGGCGGTGGCCTCGGGGTTGCGCCAGTAGCCCTCGAAGGAGCTGCGGCCGCGGTTGACCAGCTCGCCGATGGCCTGCTCACCGTTGAGCAGCCGGCCGTCGGCGTCGAGGCGGGCGCGGGGCAGCTCGGCGGCGGTCTCCGGGTCGACGACGGCGAGATCGTCGCCGGGGGCGGGCCGTCCGATGGCGCCGGGCGGGGTGTCCGGGGAACGCTGGAGGGCGGCGCCGCCCTCGGAGGAGCCGTAGCCCTCTATCAGGCGCACGCCGAACCGGTCAGCGAAACGAGCGGCGTCGACCGTTCCGGCCTCGGTGCCGAATCCCGTACGGAGCGGGTTGTCGCGGTCGTCGGGGGCGGGCGGGGTGGCGAGCACATACTGCACGGCGCGGCCCACGTAGGTGAAGTACGTGGCGCCGTAGCGGCGGACGTCCGGGAGGAAGGCGGAGGCCGAAAAGCGACGGCGCAGCGCGACGGCCGCGCCGCCGGCCAGGGCCGGGGCCCAGCCGGCGATCACGGCGTTCCCGTGGAACATCGGCATGCAGAGGTAGTGCACATCGTCGGGCCGCACGCCGAAGTATTCGACCAGCGAGTTCCCGGCCGCCGCCAGCCGTCCCTGGGTGCAGACGGCCGCCTTGGGGGCGCCGGTGGAGCCGGAGGTGAAGTAGAGGAGCATCCGGGAGGCGGGGGTGGGGGCGCAGCGGCCGGTGATCTCGTCGGGGTGGGCATCCTCGTAGGGCGTGAGCAGCGCGCGGTAGGCCGGGTCGTCCACGACCAGGACGCGCCGGGGCGGGATCGGCAGCTCCAGGCCCGCCAGCAGCGGCAGGTGGGTGCGTTCGGTGATCAGCAGCGCGCAGTCGGTGTGGACGATGTCGCGGGCGAGCTCGGGGCCGCGGCGGGTGGGGTTGATGCCGGCCACGGCGGCCCCGGCGAGCGCCGCGGCGCCGAGCCAGAGCGGGTACTCGGGCACGTTGTCGAGCAGCACCCCGATGTGCGGCTCGGCCCCGCGCGGCAGCAGCTCCCGGAACAGCGCCGCCCGCGCGGCGGCCCCGGCGGCCGCCTCATGGTGGGTGAGCGCGCCCTCGGCACACTTCACGCCGGTGCGGTGGTCGCCCCATCGGGCCCGTACGAGTTCCGCGACGGTCAACGGGCCGCCGCCCGCGCCGGGGGTGTTCCTGTCACTGGTGCGGTGGGCTGCCATGGCGTCGGAGGGTAGCTGACGGTGCGTCAGAAGGGGAGGCGTCCGTCGCTCCTGGGCGGGCGGCCGGGGCGCCGGGTCTCCCTGGAGGAAGGCAGGGAGACCCGGCGGAGACGACCGGCGCCGCCACGGAGAGCGACGGACGTCGGGAGGTGGACGTCAGGAGGGTGGAGAGCGGGGGCCAGGAGCCGGGGGTCAGGAGAGGTCGACGTCCGAGCAGGCGTAGAACGCGTTGCCGGTGTCGGCGATGTTCCAGACGCCCAGGATGATGTGGCGCCCCGACTTCTGGGTGGGCACGGTGCCCTGGTGCTGCACCGTTTCGCCCGGTTGCGCGCCGCCCATCGGCACCGTCATGAACGGCTCGGGTTCGAGGTCGGCGCGGGTGAGCGGCTTGGTGGGGTCGTAGCCGTCCTTGGTGATGAAGTATGCGAAGTCCGTGGTGGAGTGACGTGCGGTCAGGCGCCAGGTGAAGGTGTAGCCCTGACCCGGGGTGAGTGCGGTGCCGGGCCATTTTCCGCCGCGGGGATCGTCGAGTTCGGCGAAGTTGTCGTGACCGCCGGAGCAGATCTTTCCGTCGGCGGGCCCGGCGGCCGGGAAGCCCTTGGGCGCCTCGACGCTCTGCGGTTCGTACTGAATCGCACCGCAGTCCTTGACCGTTCCGTTGGCGCAGAGCGCCTGGCGGCTGGGGGGTGCATCGCTGTAGCCGTGGCTGGAGGCGCTGCCCGTGGCGAGGAAGGAGACACCGAGGACGCCGAGGCCGATCACGGCGGCGCCGATCCGTTTGCGCATGCTTCGCTCCTGAAGAACGTGGGGGGAGTTCCGTGAGCTGACGATGTGCGGTCCAGACCAATCGGCAGACTAATCAGGGTGGGTTGGTCATGTCCAGACCAATGACGTTCAGGGTGCCGCTGTCTTCACGGCCACGATCCGGCCGGACGTCGTGACGGTGATGTCCAGGCGCAGGGGCGCCGTGGCACCGCGGGCGGGGCGTCGGTAGCTCAGCAGAGCGGCGCCGTGCGTGCCGGGCAGGGGCCGGAAGGCGGGCTCGGGCCCCGCCGCGGCCCGCGGGAACCAGGTGCGGGCGAACTTCTCCCCGGCCGACTTCATCGCGGGCCGGGTCAGCCGGCCCTCGTCGCCCCGGCCCCGTTTCGCCCGCAGGCTTTCGAGCGTGCGGGCGGGCCACAGCGCGACGACCGTTCCCCGGGTGGTCTGCGCCGTCAGCCGGAAGCGGCCGTGTCCCAGGGCTACGGTCGCCGACCCCGTGACGGTCGCGTGCTGTCCCAGGAGCCGGGGAACCGTCCGGTTCATCCATCGGTCCTGCCGGTCCATGTCGCGGAACACGGCCCGGTTCCGCTGCGACCGCGCTTCGAAGTCGGTGGTGGTGACCGAGAACCGGAAGGCGGCCGTGAGGGCGACGGCTCCCGCGACGGCCAGCGCGGCGCCCCACGCGAGGTCGGCGCGGGTGACGGGGAGGCGGCGGCGCGCGATCCACAGGACCACCGTGCCGCACAGAGCGCCCGCCACGCCGCCCGCGGCGTTCGCGACGATGTCGTCGTAGGTGCAGGCGCGGCCCAGCGAGGCCCAGGACTGGAGGAATTCGATGGTGCAGGCCAGCGCGGCGGCGCCGACGGCCACCGTGACCGGGCGGGCGAAGAGCAGGACCGCGAGAAAGCAGAGCGGAACGAAGAGCAGGAAGTTCAGCCGGGCGGACTCGGAGGCGACGAAGGCGGCGGCCGGCAGGCCGGCATCACAGCGGCCGGCCTCGCCCGACCCTCCGCCGCCCGGGGTCAAGGTCACCGCGAGCACACCGGACAGGGCCGTGGTGAAGAGCAGGGCGAGGGTGAGGGGCCGGTTCCTGGCCGCGGCGGTCAGCGCCGCGGGGATCCCCAGCACAAGGGCCGTGAGGAGGAATACGGAGACCAGGCCGGGCAAGGCGCCGACGGAGGCATGGATCACGGAGCTCGTCTCTCGCAGGTGAGCCGTTGGGACGCGGGGATTGTCCCCCGGGGCTCGTACTGGCGTCCGGATGGTGCCGACGTCGGCGCCATGGGGCCGGGCCCGTCACCCCCTCCCTCTCGGGGGAGTTGCGCGCCGTGGGGTCATGCCGCCGCCGGGAGGACGGCCGTTGCGGGGTCGGCGGCGGCGTGGACGAGCGAGGTGTAGGCGCGGCGGAGGGCGATGAGGGATTCCTGGGCCTCCCGGTAGACGGCGGCGTCGGGGCCGCCGCGGTGGGCGAGGGTGCGCACCGGGGCGCAGTGCCGGTCCATGGCGCTCAGCCAGGCGCGTTGGGGTGCCGGAAGGTGGCGGCGCAGAAGCTGGCGCCGGCCGTCGCCCGGCCGGCGGCCGCCGACACCGAGGACCGCGTCCGCGGCCTGGAGGACGGGTGGTTCCAGGGCGCCCTGTTCGACGAGGGCGCCGAGGACGGCGCGCTGCTGCGGGGCCGACGGCGCAGCCGCCAGTTCCGCCGCCTCGGAACGGAGTTGGACGCGCAGGGCGTGCTGGACGCGGACCAGGCGGCGCAGGGCCGTCGGGGTGGAGGAGTCGTCGGGGGCGCGGCCCGCGAGGGTCTCGGCGAGCCGGAAGAGCCAGATGCCGTGCGCCTCCAGGCGGGTCGTGGCCAGCATCAGGCGGTCGAGGCGGCTGAGCGGCCGGCCCTCCGGGGCCCAGCGGACGATGGGGACGAGCGGTTCCGTGCGGGCCAGTTGGTCGATGGGGATGTGCTTGCGCGGTTTGCGCTCGGGGGCCCAGTTGCGGAGCGCGAGGGTGGGCAGCGCGACGAACTGGTCGTGGTCGATGCGATGGGCGACGGCCGCCCACAGGTCGAGGAACCCCTCGTCGGCGATCCGGCGGGCGGCCGGGGCCTGCGGGTCGAGGCCGTTCCAGCCGCAGGACACCGCGATCACCGCGACCCGCATCGCCGCGGCTTCCGCATTGCGCGGCGAGAGGCGGGAGACGCGTTGCCGCAGGGCGCTCAACTCGTCCGCGCGGCGGGCGCGTTCCACGACGGCGACGGCGGTCTCCCGGCAGGGGGCGGCGGCCGCGGCATGGGCCATGGCGTCCAGCCGGGTCCAGGTTCCGATCATGGACCGGACCGGGGGCCGCTCGGGAAGGAAGCCGTGCACCCGGGTCTCGTGCGGCGTCGACCCGCAGGGCGACGGTGCCGGTGCCTGTGCGGGGGACGGCGGACAGGGGCCGGTCGCGGCGTCCGCGGGACGGCGCGGCGCGGGCGGCAGGCCGGGCCGGGGACCGGATGCGGTCGTGCCGTCGGGAGCGGCCGGCGCCGTCTTGTCGAGTTCGGTGGTGATCGGCATGGTCGTCATCAGTGCTTTCCCGCGAGGAGCCGGGCCAGATGGGTATCCATGTCGAGGTATTCGTCCTCCCGGCCGGGCGGCACGACGGCCGCCGTCTGCTCCAGCCATGCGGTCAGCTCCGTTGCACGTACCGACAGCTCGCAGACGCTGTCGTCGGTGGACAGTTCGATGTGGATACGGCGCTGCCCGCCCGGCTCGCGGAACGGCCACACCCGTACGTCTCCTTCTCCGGTCTCGTCGCGCAGGCCGCCCAGCAGCAGATCGCGGGCGAACAGCCAGGTGGCGACCGACCGGCCGCGGGTTATGAAGTCGACCTCGACCTCATAAGGGCGGTCACTGCGGTAGCTGAACCGGCCGGCCACCGGGACCGCGTCGTGCGGTCCTATGAGGAGCTGCATCTCAAGGGTGCGCTTGGCTGTCGACACCACGACGATCAACCTTTCCGAGGAGGGGCGAGTCCCGGGAGACCCGTTTCCGGGGCGCGCGTCCTGGCAGACGTCGACGCGCGCGGTGGGGTTGCCGGAGGTGGGGCAGGAGTGACGGACGCCATCCGGGGACGGCATCTTCGAGGGGTGTGAGCGAGAAGGGCGCGGGTGAGCGGGTCGCGGGCTCGGGCTCGCGCCCGTCCGGCGCGGGACGGCACATTCCGGACCGGTGATTCCGCCGGAAGTGGGCGTGGCGCGGGCCTCCGGGGGCCGCGCCCGGCCCCCGTCCCGGTAGCCGCCTGCGCGGCCGCCTGTGGCACATCCCGGCGTTGCCATGCCAGCTCCCTCCGGGCTCGTTCGGGCTTCCCGTACCGCTCTCGCCTCGGCTGCACACCGCTCGCTCCGGCGTTGGCCTCAGCCTCTCAACGGGCGGTTCATGGCGCATGTTGACGGGCAAGCGGCGACGTACCGCCATGAACCCGATCCTCACAGGCCGATGCGGGCGGCCCGGCGGCCGAAGGTCCCGAGCTGACGGGACTTTCGGCCGGGCGCGGGAGGGTCGCGACCTGGCGAGTGGCACAGGTCACACGGTTCGCGCGTGTGGGTGGTTCGGACGTGGGTACGGAGCACCCCCGAACTTCGTGTAAAGTTCTTCAGGTCAGCGCGCGCCGCTAGCTCAGTTGGTTAGAGCAGCTGACTCTTAATCAGCGGGTCCGGGGTTCGAGTCCCTGGCGGCGCACGTAGCACGAAGGCCCCTCGCCCAGCGAGGGGCCTTCGTCGTTCTGCCGTCGGCCGCGGTGCGGCGCCGGAGCAGTCGGCCTTCGGTCCCGACGAGCAACAGTGCCGCACATTTGTGCGAGGTCGCGGCGAGGCGGAGGGCCTCGGCGGCGAGCGCGAACCCGGCCGGGGCGCGCAAGCGGGCGGGGAGCGTCGCGAGGGCGGTCGGGGCGACGGCCGTGCGGACCGTTCCCGCGCCGAGACAGGCGGCGTACCCATCGGCAGCTCGCCGCCGACGGGTGCCGGACTTTACCGGCGTAAGGCCATGGCATTGCCGGGCGGAGGACCGATGACGGCCGAAATCGATCGGACGTCCCCTGTCGCGCCCTACGGTGGCCTGGACGACGCCCGGTCGAGTGAGGCGCGGAGTGGTGCGCAGGGGGCGCGACCCACCGGCCTCGCGCCGCCAACTCCCGCCGGGGAAGGGGTAGTTCAGGCGTGGTGTGCAACCACCGCACGGTCGCGGCCGTCTCACCCGATGGGGGCCGATCGAGTGGACCCGAGTCGGTCGACGGGGACCGCGGACTCGGGCCATCAGCTAGTGGCACGCAGCCGGTGCTGCGTGCGGGGGGATGGACTCATGACGTCGCCACCTGACGGCGCCCGTAAGGCGTATCCGTACGACCCACGGCCTGCGCAGGGACAGCAGCCCGCACCGGGGCAGCGGTCCGTGCACGACCGGCCGACGCCCTACGACCCCTCCGCGACCACCCGGCTGCGCGTACCACGCCAGCACTGGCAGCAGCGGCGGACGCCGCGCGCACCGCTGCCGCGCTACGACTACGAGCACTACAGCCGGCTGGCCGGACCGCTCACCCAGCCCGACCCGGACAAGCCCTACCGGGTCCGCTACCGCTCCCTCCTCGCCGACGAGCCGCACCGCATCCGGGCGGCCCTGCTGCTGGGCGCCGCGCCCCTGGTCTCCCTCGGCCTGCTGGTCTGGCTGCTGCAGCCCGCCCACTGGACCCAACGCGACCACCCCGCCCAGGAGTTCCTGCCGGCGCTGGACGTCGTCATGCTCGTCGCCATAGGGCTGATCGAGTTCTTCCGGTGCATGAACGTGCTCTCCAATGCGCACGCCACCCTCGTCGCCCGCGACCCGGTCCCGGTCGTGCCCGAGCACGGCACCCGCGTCGCCTTCCTCACCTCCTTCGTCCCCGGCAAGGAACCCCTGGCCATGGTGACGAAGACACTGGAGGCCGCGGTCAAGGTGCGCCACCGGGGGCCGCTGCACGTCTGGCTGCTGGACGAGGGCGACGACCCCGAGGTCAAGGAGGTCTGCCGGCGGCTGGGCGTCCACCACTTCACCCGCAAGGGCACCGCCGAGTGGAACCGGCCCAAGGGCCCGTACCGCGCCAGGACCAAGCACGGCAACTACAACGCCTGGCTGCAGGCGCACGGCGACGACTACGACTACTTCGCCTCCGTCGACACCGACCACGTCCCGCTGCCCAACTACCTGGAGCGGATGCTCGGCTTCTTCCGCGATCCGGACGTCGGATTCGTCATCGGCCCGCAGGTGTACGGCAATTACGACACCTTCGTCACCAAGGCCGCCGAGTCGCAGCAGTTCCTCTTCCACGCGCTGATCCAGCGGGCCGGCAACCGCTACGGCGCGCCGATGTTCGTCGGCACGTCCAATGCCGTACGCATCAGCGCGCTCCGCCAGATAGGCGGGCTGTACGACTCGATCACGGAGGACATGGCGACCGGGTTCGAGATGCACCGGCACCGCAATCCGCGCACGGGGCGGAAGTGGCGCTCGGTCTACACGCCGGACGTGCTCGCCGTCGGCGAGGGGCCGACGGCCTGGACGGACTTCTTCACCCAGCAGCTGCGCTGGTCGCGCGGGACGTACGAGACGATCCTCAAGCAGTTCTGGAGGGCGCCGTTCACGCTGCCGCCCGGCCGGCTCTTCAACTACACCATGATGGTGATCTTCTACCCGATGTCGGCGCTGAACTGGATTCTGGCGGCGCTCAGTTGCGCGCTGTTCCTGGGGCTGGGCGCCTCGGGCGTCCAGATCGACCCCTCGGTGTGGATGATGCTCTACGGCAATGCCTCGGCGCTGCAGATCGGCCTGTACGTCTGGAACCGGCGGCACAATGTCTCGCCGCACGAACCGCAGGGGTCGGGCGGGATCGCCGGCATGATGATGTCCGCGCTGTCCGCGCCCATCTATGCCCGCGCGCTCTTCGATGCCGTACTGCGGCGCAAGAGCGGATTCGTGGTGACGCCGAAGGGCGATGCGTCGAGTCCGGACACGCTGTTCGGGACGTTCCGGGTGCATCTGTTCTTCCTTCTCGTCTTCGGGGGGTCGCTGGGCGCCTCGTTCGTCCTGGGGCACAGCCATCCGGCGATGATCATGTGGGCCGCGTTGGCGCTGCTGATCACGGCCGCGCCGATCGTCGCCTGGCGGGCCGCCGTCCACGGGCAGAAGCGCAGGCGGCGGGCGGCGGCCGCCACCGATGACGGGAGCGCCCCGGCCACCGACCGGACCGGCGAACCGACCCCCGACCGGACCGGCAGCCCGGCCGTCCGCCCGGCCGCCGACCAGACCCGGCAGATCGCTTTTGGGGGACGTCAGCCATGAAGTACCGTCCGAGCCGCCGCGCCCGCCGAGTGGCCATAGCGACGGCGGTGGTGCTGGCGCTGGCCGGGATGAACGGGCCGGCGCTCTACGACTTCGCCTCGGAGCAGTACCACCGGTACGAGATCAACAAGCCCGAGTACAAGGCGGCGAACGGCCACTGGGACACCGTCGACGTCCCGGACAAGTACCGCATCAACACCATCCATGCGGCCCTGCTGCACACCGGGAAGGTGCTGCTGGTCGCCGGGTCGGGCAACAACGCCGCCAACTTCCGCGCCAAGTCCTTCCGTACGGTGCTGTGGGATCCGCGGAGGAACACCTTCAAGAACATCGGCACCCCCAAGGACCTCTTCTGTTCCGGGCACACCCAGCTCCCGGACGGCAAGCTCCTGGTGGCGGGCGGCACCCGGCGCTACGAGAAGTTGGGCGGCGATGTGAAGAAGGCCGGCGGCCTCATGATCGTCTACAACGAGAACCCGGAGGGGCCCCGGACCTTCCCGGCCGGCACGCGCTTCACCGGCAACGAGAACGGCAGGACCTTCGCGTCCAAGGACCCGGTCGTGGTGCCGCGGGCGAAGAAGACCAAGGACCCGGTGACCGGCAGGGTGACCGTGACACACAGCCAGGCCCGGGTCTATGTCGAGGCGCTCGAGGAGGGCCGCGAGTACTCCACCGGCGCCCAGGACCACTACCGCATCCACGGCCTGACCGGCGTGGATGCGCACAACCTCTACGGCATCGCGCAGAAGCTGTCCTTCGACAAGAAGGACTTCCAGGGGATCCGGGACTCCTTCGAATTCGACCCGGTGGCCGAGCGCTACGTACCCGTCGACCCGATGAACGAGGCCCGCTGGTATCCGACGCTGACCGGCCTCCAGGACGGCAAGGTCCTCTCGGTCTCCGGGCTGGACGACATCGGGCAGGTCGTCCCCGGCAAGAACGAGGTCTACGACCCGCGGACGAAGAAGTGGACCTACCTCCCCCGGCAGCGCTTCTTCCCCACCTATCCGGCCCTCTTCCTCACCGACCGGGGACGGATCTTCTACACCGGCTCCAACGCGGGCTACGGCCCGGACAACGTCGGCCGCACCCCGGGCATCTGGGATCTGACGTCGAACAGCTTCCGGACCGTACCGGGGATGAGCGATCCGGACATCCTCGAGACGTCGATGTCCGTGCTGCTGCCGCCCGCCCAGGCACAGCGGTACATGGTGCTCGGCGGGGGCGGGGTCGGCGAGGATCCCCGGGCGACCGCCAGGACGCGGATCGTGGACCTGCACTCCCCCAGCCCGCGCTTCAGGGACGGCCCCGACCTCTATGCCAAGGCCCGCTACCCCAGCAGCGTGATCCTGCCGGACGACTCGGTGCTGACCACCAACGGCTCGGGCGACTACCGCGGACGCGGCGACTCCAATGTCCTCAAGGCGGAGCTGTACGACCCACGGAGCAACACCGCGCGCCAGGTGGCCGATCCGCTGGTGGGCCGCAACTACCACTCCGGTGCGCTGCTGCTGCCGGACGGCCGGGTGATGACCTTCGGGTCCGACTCGCTCTTCGCCGACAAGGACAACACCAGGCCCGGTGTCTTCCAGCAGCAGATCGATCTCTACACGCCGCCGTACCTCTTCCGGCACTCGCGGCCCCAGCTGACGGATCCCGGGCCGAAGACGGTGCCGTTGGGCGGGCGGGTGACGTACGGGACGAAGCAGGGCGCCGCGATCACCAGGATGCGGCTGCTGCGGCCCGGCTCATTCACCCATGTCACCAACGTCGAACAGCGCTCCATCGCCCTGGACTTCACGAAGACCGCGAGCGGGGTGACCGTCACCCTGCCCAAGGACCCGTCGCTGGTGCCGCCCGGCTGGTACATGCTCCACGCGATCGACGGCCACGGGACGCCGTCGACGGCGGTGTGGGTGAGGGTGCCGGTGGTCGGGCGGTAGCCGTTCACCGCTGCCGCTCCTTCTTCCCCTCCCCTCCCCCCCGCCCGCCCCGCCACCGCCTCCCTGGCCGACGTGCGCTCCTCGTCGGCTCCTGCCCCTCGTCGGCGTGCGCTCGCCGTCGGCTCGTGCCCCTCGTCGGCGTGCGCTCGCCCGCCGGCGCTAATTCTTCGCGTTGCGGGCCAGTTGCAGGGCGTACGTGGGCCACCACTCGCCCGCCTTGGGGCCGCCCTTGCAGGTGCCGTCCGACTCGCCCGGCCGTTTGATCCACAGGTAGGCGGCCGTCTGCGGGTCGCCGGTCCTGGTCGTGGGCGGGGTGCCCAGTGCGCGGCCGGGCGGGTTGCACCAATTCTCCGGGTCGTCGCCGCCGGGTGCCGGGCCGTTGCCGTTGCGGCCGGTGTCGATGACGAAGCGCTTGCCGCCGACCATCGCGGCCAGTCGCTTGCCGTACGCCGTGTTCTCCGCCGTGGTCCGGTAGTTGGATATGTTCAGCGCGAAGCCGTCGGCCCGGTCGATGCCGGCCCGCTTCAGCGGTTCGGCCATCCGGCCCGGGTCCTTGATCCAGTGCGGATTGCCGGCATCCAGATAGACCTTGGTGTGCGCCAGCCCCTTGAGCTTGCCGACCGCCTCCGTCAGCAGGGCGTAGCGCTCCTCGTGGAACCGCGCCGGGGTGCACCCGTCGGCGATGTGCGGCAGCGCGTCGGGCTCCAGGACGACCGTGGCGGCGCGGTCGCCGATGCCCTTGAGCACGCCGTCCAGCCAGCTCCGATAGGCGTTGCCGTCCGCGGCGCCGCCCTGGGAGTAGCTGCCGCAGTCGCGGTGCGGGATGTCGTAGAGGACGAGCAGCGCCTCCCGGTCGGCCGCGGCGGCCGCCTCGGTGAAGCCGCGCGCCTGGCCCTCCGGGTCGTCGACGCCTATCCACTCGGCCACCGGCTGCGCCGCGATCCGCTGGATGAGCCGGGCGTCGTCGGGCCTGCCGTCCTTGACGTAGGCCCGGACCTGGCGGGCCGCCGTGCCGTCCGGATTGACCCAGAACGGGGCGATGGATCGGGGGCGTTGGGCGGGACGGGACGGAACGCCGTCGCCGTCGTTCGCGCTCTGGCCGTCGGGGGACGAGGAGCAGCCGGCGAGCAGCGGAAGGGCCGCGAGGAGGAGAAGGAGGGCCCGGAGAGGGAGAAGGAGAGGGAGAAAGGGGGTCTTTGAGGGGAGGGGCGCGTGGGGCGGTCCGCCGCCCACCGCCCCTCGGAGATTTCCGTTGCCGTCCATCAACTCCCCCTCGGAGCACGGAATCCGGCCGGCGGGAGATCGCCGACTGCAACAATCGTGGCACACGGCCCGCCGGCCCGGCCCGGCCTGTGGACAACCTCCCGAGGACCGCCCGCACCCGCCCGAGGACCGCCCGCGCCGGCTCCGGTGACGCCTGCGGCCCGTCAGCCGATGTCGATGAGGGCCGACCCTCTCTCACCGGGCCGGCCCGCTCTCGTCTAGTTGGCTTCCCGTCTGCCCCCGCCCTCCCGTTCGCGCCGGATCCGCAGCCGCAGCCGCAGCAACTGCCCCGCGACGACCAGGAGCGCGCCCCCGGTCAGGACCAGGCCGACGGCCGAGGTGCTGGTCAGTTCGCGGTTGGCGTCGGCCTGTTCGGAGGGGGTCGGCCGAGGCGCCCGGTGGTCGTCTCCGGTGGCGCCGTCGTCGGCCGGTACGGACCGGCGGGAGGCGGCCGCGGCGACCCGGACCGTCCCGGTGGCGAGGGCGGACGCCGCCCGGCCGGCCGCCGCCGGGCAGGCGACGGTGACGGTGTGTGCCCCGGGGGCGGCCTCGTGCCGGATCCGGGTGCCGCCGGCGAGGGCGCGGCCGTCCCCCTCGGCGCTGCGGGCCAGCGGCACCGTACCGGCGAACGCCGACGACCCGGCGGTGGCCCGTGCGGCGTCGCAGCCGGTGACATGGAGGGTGACCGCGGTGCCGGGGGCGGCCGCGGCGGGCGTGACGGAGACGGTCGCGGTCCCGGTGCCGCGCCCGTCGTCGGCGTACGCGGGTGCCGTCGTCACCACGCACGCCGCGACGGCGGCACCGAGAATCAGGTGCGCTGAGTCCATGGGGAACCTCCGCATACTCCGAAGGTCCGCCCGCGCAAGGCGGTCCGCATCCGGTACGGCCCGGCGCTGCACCGTTCCAGTGAGTGTCCGGGCGGCTCCCGCCGCGGCCGGCCGGTCAGACCAGGTCGACCAGGTCCGCGATGGAGTCGACGACCCGGGAGGGCCGGAACGGGTGCCGTTCGACCTCCTCGGGGCGGGTCAGGCCGGTCAGCACCAGGAAGGTCTCCATCCCCGCCTCCAGACCGGCCAGCACATCGGTGTCCATCCGGTCGCCGATCATGGCGGAGGTCTCGGAGTGGGCGCCGATGACGTTCAGGCCGTGCCGCATCATCAGCGGGTTGGGCTTGCCGACGAAGTACGGCGCGACGCCGGTCGCCTTGGTGATCAGCGCGGCGACCGATCCGGTCGCGGGCAGCGCCCCCTGGGGCGAGGGGCCCGTCTCGTCGGGGTTGGTGGCGATGAACCGGGCGCCGTCGTTGATCAGCCGGATGGCCTTGGTCAGCGCCTCGAAGGAGTAGGTCCGCGTCTCGCCGAGTACGACGTAATCGGGGGCGTGGTCAGTCAGGACGTAGCCGATGTCGTGCAGGGCGGTGGTCAGGCCGGCCTCCCCGATGACGTACGCGGTGCCGCCGGGCCGCTGCTCGTCCAGGAACTTCGCGGTGGCCAGCGCGGACGTCCAGATCGACTCCCAGGGCACGTCCAGCCCGATCCGGCTCAGCCGGGCGTGCAGGTCACGCGGCGTGTAGATGGAGTTGTTGGTCAGGACGAGGAAGGGCTTGCCCGATTCGCGCAGCCGCTTGATGAAGGCGTCCGCCCCGGGGACCGGGACCCCCTCGTGCATCAGGACGCCGTCCATGTCGGTGAGCCATGACTCGATCGGCTTGCGCTCTGCCACTGCCGGACTCCTGCCGTACGTGTAGACCCGATTCGTCCGCCGCCCGCCGCGGGTCACCCGGGTGACCCGCGGTTCGTACGTGCGGCCGACGAGCCCACCCTAAGTCAGGGGGGCGCGCCTCTGCTCCTGCCGATGAGGGGGAATTCCGGACCGGGGCCGGGGTCGGCCCGTCGCGAGCGCGACGCCGTCGATCGCCCAGTACCAGTCGTTGCCGCCGGTGTACCGGAAGTGGAACCGGGCGCTGCGTGCCCCGGCCGGGACCGTGAGCGCGAGGGTCTCGACGCGGGCGGGGGCGTCGGCGGTGTAGGTCTTCACGGGGGTGGCGGGGGCGCCGTCGTAGGAGACGAGGACCTCGGCCTTCTGGGAACCCTCCTGGAGGTAGTGGGTGGTGTAGGTGAGGGTGGCCGTGGTGGCGCCGTCGAGCGGCCAGGACGGGGTGCTGAGGGTGGAGTCGAAGGTGCCGGTGACGGCCTTGTCGGACCATTCGTCGCCGTCGGCGACCGCGAAGACGCCGCGGGCGCGGACGTTGGACTCGCGTTGCTGGCCGGGGGCGGTCTTGGTCCAGAACTCGTCGGTGGTGAAGGACCAGCCGCGCCACTCGGTGACCCCGCCGCCGCCCATGGTGCGGTTGTCGACCGACCAGCCGGCGGGCGGGGTGTGGGTGAAGCCCAGTACGGAACCGCCCACTCCGGTCTCGTCGACGGCGGTGCCCAGTTCCGGGCGCAGGGTGTCGAAGTCGTCGACGGCGGAGGCGTGGAGGGGGCGGCCGTCCAGCCGCCAGGCGGGGTCGGCGGGGATGCCGAGGTGGTGCAGGGCGGTGGCCGCGATGTCGACGATCTTGACGTCGTTGCGGAGGGCGCCGGCGGGCAGGCCGGATCCGGTGGCGATGACGAAGGTCTGGCGTTCGGCCCAGGTGGCGCCGCCGTGGCCGCCTGGGTCGGTGTGGCCGTGGTCGGCGGTGACGAGGACGAGCCAGTCCTCGGAGGCGTGGGTGGGGCGGGCGGCGAGGGCCGCGAGCAGTTCGCCGACCTGGGCGTCGACGGTGTGGAGGGCGTCCAGGTAGGCCTGGGAGGCGGCGCCCGAGGAGTGGCCGGCGTGGTCGACGTTGTCGAGCTGGACGAAGACCGCGTCGGGGTTGCCGTTGCGCAGCTCGGCCACGGCGCGGGCGGTGGTGCCCTTGTCGTATTCCGCCTCGGGGGTGGCGATGCGGGTGTCGACCTCGGCGGAGAAGATCCGGTCGGGGATGGGGCCCCAGGAGGCGACGGCGTAGGTGCGGAGCGCCGGGCGGGCCCGCTCGATGCGGGTGAGGACGTCGGGGTAGGTGGCGTAGTCGGCGCCGGTGAAGCTGTTGTCCTTGACGCCGTGTTTGTCGGGCCAGACGCCGGTGATGATCGTCGACCAGCCGGGGGCGGATTCCGTACGGGCCATGGGCTCGGCGTAGAGGCTGGTGGGGGCGGTGACGCCGGCGGCCATCAGGCCGTCGAGGGTGGGGGTGTCGGCGTCCTTGACGCGGTCCAGGCGGCCGGCTCCGTCCAGGCCGATGACCAGGACCTTGGGGGTGGCCGAGCGTCGGGCGGCGGCTCGGGAGAGGCCGGCGAGGGGGCCGGTGGCGAGGGCGGCGAGCGCCAGGCCACCGGTCGCGCCGGTGAGCCAGGCCCTGCGGGATATCGCTGACGACATGGGAGTCCTCTGGGTGTGGGGTGGGGAGGGCTGCGCTGTTCGTGCGATGACGCGCCAACTCCCCCGTAGGAGAAGGGGGAGTTGGCGCGTGGGGGCTTTCCGGGGCCTCGGGAGCGGTCAGCTGCCGGTGGCCGTCTTCCAGGCGGTGACGTACGTGTCGAGGTTCTTGTCGATGTCGTTCCAGTCGGGACGGAAGACCTCGACCCCGTCCATGATCTTGGCGAGGGCGGTGGCGTTGGTGTCGGAGGCCTTGATGTCCTTGCGGGCGGTGAAGCCGCCGCCGACCGAGGAGACCTCCTTCTGGACGTCCTCGGACAGCAGGTAGTCCAGGAACTTCTTGGCGTTGGCGCTGTGCGGGGCGTTCTTGACCAGGCCCGCGGCGTAGGGGAGCGCGAAGGTGGAGGGCTTGCCGCCGGGCTTCGCGGCGGGGAAGAAGATGCCCTGGCCGGGCATCGACTTCATGTTGGCGTAGTTCATCTGGACATCGCCGTTGGCGACCAGGAGTTCGCCCTTGTCGGTCTTGGGGGCGAGCTGGCCGGTGGAGGAGGACGGGCCGACGTTGTTGGCCTGGAGCTTCTTGAGGAACGTCATGGCGGGGCCCTGGCCGCCGAAGTCGTGCATGGCCTTGATGAGTACGGCGGTGCCGTCGCCGGCGACACCAGGGGTGGAGTACTGGAGCTTGTCCTTGAACTTGCCGTCCGTCAGATCGGCCCAGGTCGCGGGCGCCTGCTTCAGTTCCTTCTTGTTGTAGATGAAGCAGAAGTAGTTGTTGACGACGGAGGTCCACCTGCCGTTCGGGTCCTTGTCGGCGGCCGCGACCTGGTCCGAGCCCTTGGGGCGGTAGGTGTCCAGCAGGCCCTTGCCGTCGGCCTGCTGGATGAAGGGCGGGAGGGTGACCACGACGTCGGCCTTGGTGTTGGCGCGTTCACGGGCCAGGCGCTGGACGGCGGCGCCGGAGCCGGACTCGACGTAGTTGACCTTGATGCCGGTCTTCTTCTCGAAGTCCTTGAAGACCTTGTCGTAGAAGCCGTCGCCCTTCTCGCCCTTGAGGCCGTCGGCGCTGTAGACGGTGATCTCCTTGGCGTCGGGGTCGGCGGAGGAGGCGCCGCAGGCGGTGAGCGGGGCGCCGAGGGCGAGGGCGCCGAGGGCGGCGGCGAGCGGCCGGAGGGGGAGGCGGGGACGGGACATCGCGAGGCAACTCCTAAGGCGTTCAAGGTGTTCAGAAGGGAGAAGAGGAGGAACGGGAGCGGGCCGAGGGGGAGAGCGTGGAGCGGGTCAGCGGTAGGTGGCCTTGGTGCGGATCCGGGAGACGGCGAGCAGGACGAGCAGGGTCGTGGCCATGAGGGCCACGGCGAGGGCCGCGCCGGTGAAGAGGGAGCCGCGGTCGGTGGCGGCGAAGATCCGGACCGGGAGCGGCGTCCAGTCGGGGGGATAGATCATCACCGTGGCGCTGAGCTCTCCCATGGAGAGCGCGAAGCACAGGCCCATGGCCGCCGTCAGCGACGGCAGGAGCAGGGGGAGCTTGACCCGCCACAGGACGTAGGCGGGGCGGGCGCCGAGGCCGGCGGCGCTCTGTTCGTACGCCGGGTCGAGACGGGCGAGGGCGGCCGTCACGGACTGGTAGGCGAAGGCGGTGACCAGCACGGTGTGGGCGATGATCACGATCCCCGGGGTGCCGTTGAGCAGGAAGGGGGGCCGGGAGAAGGCGACGAGGAGGGAGAGGCCGATCACCACCGAGGGAACGGCGACGGGGAGGAGGAAGAGGCCGTCGAGGAGGCGGCGGGTGCGACGGCCGAGCCTTTCGGCCGCCAGGGCGGCCCAGGTGCCGCCGGCCAGCGCCGCCGCGCCGGCCGCGAGCGCGGTCAGGACGCTGGTGATCAGCGCCTGGAGGGAGTCGCCCTGCGCGATGTCCTGATAGTGCGTCAGGGTCGCGCCGGAGGGGAGCGCGCCGCTCCAGCCGGTCGCGAAGGACGCGGCGACGATCACGAGCAGGGGCAGCGCGAAGACGGGGACGAAGAGCAGGAAGAAGAGGGTGTGGACGGCCCGGCGGGCGGTCCTGCTATGCACCAGCACGTCGTGGCTCACCTCCGGTACGGGCGCCCGTACGCGATGCCACGGTCCGGTAAAGGGCGTAGAGCGCGACGGACAGGGCGATGTTGAGGACGGCGACGACGCAGGCGCCGGTGTAGTCGCCGTCGAGGATGGCCTTCGTGTAGACGAGCATCGGCAGGGTGACGACGTCCTTGGCCCCGGTGAACAGGACGATCCCGAACTCGTTGAGGCACAGGACGAGGACGAGCGCGCCGCCCGCGGCCAGCGAGGGCAGCGCTTCGGGCAGGATCACCTTCCGCACGATCGCCGGCGGCCGCGCGCCGAGGGAGGCTGCCGCCTCCAGCTGTCCGGTCTCCACCTGGGAGAAGGCGGCCAGCAGGGGCCGCATCACGAACGGGGTGAAGTAGGTGACCTCGGCCAGCAGTACGCCCCAGGGGGTGTGCAGAAAGTTCAGCGGGCCGGACGCGGCGCCCGTCGCATCCGTCCACAGGCCGTTGGCCACGCCGGACGTGCCGTAGAGGAACAGCAGCGCGAGAGTGATCAGGAAGGAGGGGAAGGCCAGAAAGATGTCGATGAAGCGGGCCAGTGCCTTGCCGCCGGGGAACGGCACGAAGGCGATCACCAGGGCGAGCACCAGGCCGAGGAGGAGGGCGCCGAGGGTCGCGCCGACGGCTATCAGGACGGTGTTGGTTAGGGCTTCGCGGAAGGAGGCCTCGGCGAAGACGGTGGTGTAGGGGGCGGTGGAGTGGCCGCTGCCGTCATCGGGGGTGAAGGACTGCCACACCACCAGGGCGAGGGGGTAGAGGAAGACCAGGGCCAGGGCGGCGGTGGGCGGGAGGGCCCAGAGGGCCGCCTTGCCACGGGGAGGCCCGGCGGAGCGGGGACTAGCCATCGTGACCGCCGTCCCGCTGCCACCGGCCGGCGTCCCCGCCGTCCCGGCCGCCCTCGCCGATCCCCGCCGGAATGAGGACGCCGTCCTCGGGCACGAAGTGCAGCGTGATCTCGTCGCCGAGGGCCGGGGTCCGGCGCAGTTCGCGCAGATCGGCCATGACGCGATGGCCGTCGACGTCCGCGCAGAGGCGGTGGGTCGAGCCGCGCCACTGCACCTCGGTGATCCTGCCGGTGAGCGTATTGCCGTCGGCGCCGGGGCTCTCGCCGAGTCCGACGAGATGCGGGCGTACGCACAAGGTGGCGGCGGCGCCGGCGGCCACTCCGTCCACGGGCACGGTCAGCTTGCGGCCGGCGAAGTGGACGCCGTCGCCGGCGACCGTGACCGGCAGCAGATTGGCGGTGCCGACGAACGACGCGGTGAATTCGGTACGCGGGCGCCGGTAGAGCTCCTGCGGGGTGCCGCAGTCGCGCAGCCGGGCCTTGTCGAGCACGGCGATCCGGTCGGCCAGCGTCAGCGCCTCCACCTGGTCATGGGTGACGTAGAGGATGGTGACGTCGGGCAGCTCGCGGTGCAGCCGGGCGAGTTCGGCGAGCATGCCGGAGCGGAGCTGGGCGTCGAGGGCGGAGAGGGGTTCGTCCAGCAGCAGGACGCCGGGGCGGATGGCCAGCGCGCGGGCGATGGCGACGCGCTGCTGCTGGCCGCCGGACAGCTCGCGGGGGTGCCGGCCCGCGTAGGCGGCCATGCCGGTCATCTCCAGCGCCTCGGCGACCCGCCCGGCGATCTCGGCCCGCGGCACCTTCTGCGCCTTGAGGCCGAAGGCGACGTTCTCGGCGACCTTCATGTGCGGGAACAGCGCGTACTGCTGGACGACCATGCCGATGCCGCGCTTGTACGGCGGCAGCCCGGTGACGTCCCGGCCGCCGATCAGCACCCGCCCGGAGGCGGGCTGGACGAATCCGGCGACGGCCCGCAGCGCGGTGGTCTTGCCGGAGCCGGACGGGCCGAGCAGGGCCATCACCTCGCCCGGTTCGACGGTCAGGGAGAAGGAGTCCAGGACGGTGTTCGGGCCGCCGGGACCGCCGTTCCTGCCCGCCCTGCCGTTCCTGCCGTTCCTGCCGTAGACGACGGACACGTCGTCGAAGCGGATCCCGGCCTCCGGAGCGGCGGCCATGTCAGATCCCCCCGGCCAGGGCGGGCAGTTCGGCGACCGAGCCGAGGACGTGGGTGGCGCCCGCGGCGGTCAGCTGCGCCGCGTCGTGCGCCCCGGTGAGCACCCCGGCCACGATCCCGGCGCCCGCCCGCCGCCCGCTGAGCATGTCGTAGGAGGTGTCGCCGGCGACCGCGATCTCCCGGACGTCATCGGCGGCGCCGGTACGCAGCAGCGCGGCCAGCACCATGTCGGGGTAGGGGCGGCCGCGGCCGCCCGCGTCGGCCGGGCACAGCGTCAGGCCGACGAGGTCGCGCCAGCCGAGCGCGTCGAGGATGGCGTCCTGGGTGACGCGGGCGAAGCCGGTGGTGAGCACGACGGTGCGGCCCGCTTCCTGGAGCGCCTCGATCGCCTCGCGGGCACCGGGAACCGGCGCGATCCGCCCGCCGTCCACCAGCTCCCCGTACGCCTCCTCGAAGGCCTTGTTGGCGCGCTGGGCCGCGTCCTCGTCGCCGAACAGGTGCCGGAAGACGGAGATCTTGGACTCGCCCATGGTGGCGCGGACATAGGCCAGCTTCTCGGCGTGGTCGGCGCTGCCCGGCTCGACGCCGAGGCGCCCGGCCGCCGCACCGAAGGCCTGCTCGACGAGGCCGCCGTCGGCGACGGTGGTGCCGGCCATGTCGAGCACCACCAGGGAGATCTTCTCGTTCACCGCGTGCTTTCCGTTCACTTCGATCGACTCGTTGCTCGTGTTCAACCCGCTCACCAGCCCAGGTCGTTCGCCGTGGTCTCGGCGATCGCCGGGGAACAGGTCATCCCGCGCCCGCCGGGGCCGGTGACCAGCCAGACGCCGTCCCGGGCCTGCTGGCGGTGGACCACCCGGGCGGTGTCGGTGCACTGCGCGTACACCCCGGCCCAGCGGTGGCGGATGCGCGGCAGTGGGCGGCCCAGGATCGACTCGACGACGCCGGTCAGGTGCTCGTACGGCTCCTCGACGGTGTCGAAGGCGAACGGCGTCTCGTACTCGTGGGTGTCGCCGATGGTCAGTCCGCCGTCGGCGCGCTGCACCATCAGCAGCTGCATCTTGTGCGCGGCGGCGGTCGGCGCCTGGGCCTGGCCGGCGTTGAGCGTGTCGAGGGCGTCGCTGCGGTACGCCGGGTAGTAGCGGAAGCTGTCGGCGTCGGCGACGGAGGTGGTCAGCGGCTCGCCGAGCGGGTCGGTCTGCATCATCTGCAGGCGCACGCGGCGTACCGGCAGGTCCGGGATCAGCTCGCGGACCAGGCCGCCGAGCCAGGCGCCGGTGCACAGGATGACGGCGTCGCCGTGGTGGGTGTCGCCGTGGTCGTCGCGTACGGCGCGCTCGCCCACCACCTCGCGGACCTCGCGGCCGCCCAGGTAGGTGTACCGGCCGGACTTCAGCAGCTCGGCCTTCAGGGCGCGCTGGGCGACGCGCGGCTCGACGGCGGCGTCCCGCTCGCACCACAGGGCGCCGGCGAACGCGCCCCGCAGTGCGGGGTTGACCGCGCGGGCCTCGTCCGCGGACAGCAGCTGGTAGCCGCGGGCGGCGGCGTCGGGGCGGCGGGTGGCGGCCTCGGCGACGGCCCGCTCCGCCGCGTTCTTGACGACGGTCAGCGAGCCGATGGCGCGGAAGCCCAGCTCGGGTACCCGGGCGCCGATGCCCTCCCACAGTTCGCGGGCGCGCAGCGCGGTGGCCAGCTCCTCGCCGCCGGCCCGGCCGCTGACCCAGATCTGCCCGAAATTACGGACCGAGGCGCCGCGGGCCTCGGCCTCCCGCTCGATGTGCAGGACCTCGTGGCCCCGCTCGATTGCATGCCAGGCGTGCATGGTCCCCAGCACACCGGCTCCGACAACTATGACTCGCATGCCCCAGACGGTCGCGGCGGTGGGTGACCCGCCGGGGGTCATTCGGCGACGCGACGGTGAACACGGCCTCAAACTTGGCCTAGACCCGTTATCTTTCCGTGATATTCAGAGCTCGTCCCCACCGCCGTCGAGCGCCTCCTCAGCCGGGCGCCGGCGTCCCCAGGTGCGTGGTGAACGAGAACCGGTCGCCCCGGAAGAGCGAGCGCACCCGCTCCAGCGGGCGGCCTTGCGTATCCCGCGACAGCCGGTGGATCAGCAGCATCGGCAGCGCCCCGGGCGTGCCGATCAGCAGCGCCTCGCGCGGGGTGGCCAGTACGGTCTCCAGCCGCTCGTCCGCGTCGCCGAAACCGATGCCGAGCCGGTCGTGGAGGTAGGCGTAGAAGGAGGAGTCGGGGGTGAAGTCGGTGTCCAGGTCCGGCACCCGGTCGGCCGCGACATAGGTGCTCTCCAGGCCGACCCGCTCGTCGTCGGCGAGCAGCACCCGCTCCATGTGCCAGACGGAATCGCCCACTTGGAGCCCCAGGTCCTCGGCGAGCGGCGCCGGGCACGGGAAGCGGTCGAGGCCGACGAGATGGCGGCCGGGCGCCCGGCCCTGGCGGCGTACGCCCTCGGTGTAACTGGCCAGGGAGAGGGGCTGCTCCATCTTGGGGCCCGCGACGACCGTGCCGCGGCCCAGGCGGCGCAGCCGTCCCTCCAGAATCAGCTCGCGCAGGGCCTGCCGCAGGGTCTCGCGGGACACCTCGAAGCGCAGCGCCAGGTCCCGCTCGGTCGGCAGCGGCTCGCCCTCCCCCAACTCCTTGAGCAGCGCGGCGATTTCGACCTTCGCCGCGTAGTACTTGGGAATGCGTCCGTGCTCGGGGACACCGGACCGGATGGGTGCGCCAGGTTCCTGGCCGTACTCGTACTCCACCTCGTGATCCTCGCATCACGAGCAATCAGCGGCGCAGGCGGCGGGCCCCGGCCAGCAGGAGGGCGCCGGCGACGAACAGGCCGGCGGCCGCCAGGGCGAGCGCCCGTACCGGCCCCTGGGCGGTGGCGGCGAGCTCGCGCGGCGCGACGGATTCCGGGGACGGGGCGGACTCCGGGACCCCGGGGGCCTCCGGGGACGGGGCGGACTCCGGGGCCCCGGGGGCCTCCGGGGGCGCGGCGGACTCCGGGGAGGCGGGTGCGGCGGAGGCGGCCGGCCGGACGGTGAAGCGGTAGTCGCCGGACTGGCCGATCCATTCGCCGTCGCTGCCGCGGCGCTGGACGGTGGTGACGTTGGCGGTGACCGGCCCCGGGGCGGTACCGGCGGCGAACCGCAGCCGGATCGGGAGGGTCACCGTCCCGTTGGCCGGCACCGCCAGCCCGCCACCGGGGGCGCGCCCCCGCTCCCCGCCGCCGGACTCGGCGGACTTGGCGAACACCCCGATCTGTTCCTCGTGGTCGGTGGCCTCGAAGGGGACCGGCCGCCAGTCGCCGCCGGCCGGGTCGCGGTACTCCAGCCGGATCCGCTCGGGCCGCAGGCCGGGGCGGGCGGCGGTCAGGACGACGACGGGGTGGACGTCCTCGCAGACGGCGTCGGTGGTGTTGCGCAGTTCCAGCTGCCAGGTCTCCCAGTCGCCGCCCGCCTGATAGGTGGCCGGGCCGCCGTGGACCCGGGAGTCGATGGGGAAGCTCGGGCTGTCCGGGCGGCCGCAGGAGACGGTGGGGACGGGGCCGTGCGGCACTCCCGGTTCCGGCGCCGGGCCGGCCGGCTGGGCCGTGGCGAGGGCGGCGGCGGTGGTGCCCAGGACACCGGCGAGCAGGCCCGCCGCGAGCGCGGTACGGGCCGTGCGGTACGCCGTACCGGGGACGGGCACCTGGCGTACGGTGCGCGGACGGGGTGCGCCGGGCGGATGCATGGCGGTCCTCCGCTGCTCGAAGGGCTCAGGGTCGCGGGCCGGGAACCTCACAGGACCCTCCCATGCCCGCCCCGCGCCACCGGACGAGTAGGGCGGGGGATGCGCCCGACCGGCCGACGGATCCCGCCTTATCAGCTGACTTTCCGTCGATCACGGTTGGCGGGCCGTCAGGGCGCAGCCGGGGAGGGCCGCAGGGGCGCCGCGCCGGACGATTCCCGGCCCGCAACACCCCGCTACGGGAGATCCCGGCTCGCCGCGAGGGCGGGATGCCGCGGCCCGAACAGCGGCGCCAGCACCAGCTGCGCCGCCCCGTCCGCGACCGTCCGCGCGCCGCCCCGCGCGAGCGCCACCGGCACCGCGCTCGCGGCCCCGCCGCGCGTACGGACCCGGTCTTCGAGCACCTGGGCCACGCCGCCGGTGAACGCCTCGGGGTTCCCCCACACGGTGCGCCCGCCGAGCAGCACCCGGTCGATGTCCAGCAGTTCCACCAGGTTGGCCGCTCCCACGCCCAGCACCCGCGCCGCCTCCGCCAGGTCACCGCGCGCCACCGCCGCCAGGCACAGCGCCTCCACGCAGCCGCGCTTACCGCACCCGCACGCCGGGCCGTCCAACTGCACCACCTGATGGCCGAATTCGCCGGCTCCGGTGCGCGCCCCCCGGTACAGCCCGCCGCCCAGCACCAGCCCGGCGCCCAGCCCGGTCCCCAGATGCAGATACGCGAACGACCCCGCCCCCTCCGGTATCCCCTGCGCCAGGCCGAGGGCCGCCGCGTTGGTGTCCTTGTCGAGCACGACGGGCAGGCCGAGCCGTTCGGCGAGCGCGTCCCGCAGGGGAAAGCCGTCCCACCGGGGCGCGCCGGTGACCCGGTGCAGCACTCCTGCGGCGTGGTCCAGCGGGCCGGGGCAGGCGATGCCCGCGCCCAGGACGGGCGGGCCGCCGGCCGCCGCCCGCAGCGCCGCGACCGCCCGTTCGGCGGCGGTCAGCACCTGCTCGGCGCCCGCCTCGAAGGCGAGCGGGGCGCGGTGCACGGCGACCGGCTCGCCCGCGAGGTCGGCGAGCACGGCGGTCAGCTCGTCGCGGTCCAGGTGGAGCCCGATGGCGTGCCGGGCGCCGGGGACCAGCCGCAGGACCGTACGGGGCTTGCCGCCCGTCGACGCGCGGCGACCCGCCTCGCCCGCCAGCCCGTCGTCCCGCAACCGCGCGGTGATCTTGCTGACGGCCTGCGGGGTCAGGCCCGTGGCCGCGGCGAGCTCCAGCCGGCTCACCCCCTGCTCCCCCGCCGCCCGCAGCAGCCCGAGCACCAGCGCGGCGTTGTGCCCGCGCAGCGCGGGGAGGTTGACGCCGGGGTGGCCGGCCGATTCCTTACTCGTCACCCACCCATTGTCCCCACCACTTGCGCTTTGGCAACAGCGTTGCTTAAGTGGAGTTCATGAGCGAGTTGAGCGAAATGAGTGAGATGAGCGAGCCGCGAGATGCCGGGGACCCCCACGGCACCCCCCACCCCCCGCTCCGCGTCGGCCTCATCGGCTACGGCCTGGCCGGCTCGGTCTTCCACGCCCCGCTGATCGCCGCCACCGACGGCCTGGTCCTCGACACCGTCTCGACCGCCGACCCGGAGCGGCAGGCGCAGGCCCGCGCCGCGTACCCGCAGGTCCGTACGGTCGACAGCCCCGAGGCCGTCCTCGCCCGCGCCGCCGACCTCGACCTGATCGTCCTGGCGAGCCCGAACAAGACGCACGTCCCGCTCGCCACCGCCGCCCTGAAGGCCGGGCTGCCGGTGGTCGTCGACAAGCCGCTCGCCGCGACCGCCGCCGAGGCCGAAGAGCTCGCCGCCCTCGCCGCCGACCGCGGCCTGCTGCTCTCGGTCTTCCAGAACCGCCGCTGGGACAACGACTTCCGCACCGTCCGCAAGCTCGTCGAGGACGGCGCGCTCGGCGACGTCCAGCGCTTCGAGTCCCGCTTCGAGCGCTGGCGGCCGCAGCCCAAGGGCGGCTGGCGCGAGTCCGGCGACCCGGCGGAGATCGGCGGGCTGCTGTACGACCTCGGCAGCCACCTCGCCGACCAGGCGCTGACCCTCTTCGGCCCGGCCGTCTCGGTCTACGCCGAGTCCGACGTCCGCCGCCCGGGCGCGGAGGCCGACGACGACACCTTCATCGCCCTCACCCACGCGAACGGCGTCCGCTCGCATCTGTGGGTGAGCGCCACCGCCGCCCTGCTGGGCCCCCGCTTCCGGGTGCTGGGCAGCGAGGCGGGCTACACCAAGCACGGCCTGGACCCGCAGGAGGCCGCGCTGCGCGAGGGCCTTCGGCCCGGCACCGAGGGCGTGGAGTGGGGCGTGGAGCCGAAGTCCAGCTGGGGCCGGCTCGGCGCCGGGGCGTCCCCGCGCTACGGGGGCGGCGAGCTCGTACCGACGCTGCCGGGCGACTACCCCGCGTACTACGCCGCGATCGCCCGAGCCCTCCACGAGGGCGGCGAACCCCCGGTCACCGCCACGGAGGCCGCGGCGGCACTACGCGTCCTGGAGGCAGCCAAGCGTTCCGCCGCGGAGGGCCGAACGGTGCGCTGCGGTTAGCTTGGCGCCCCACGTTGTCGGCCGTCCCGCCGTGGTGGTTGTTCGCCGTTGCCCCTCCGCTGCGCTTGGCCTGGGCCCCACGTTCTCGGCCGTCCCGCCGTGGGGGTTGTTCGCCGTTGCCCCTCCGCTGCGCTTGGCCTGGGCCCCACGTTCTCGGCCGTCCCGCCGTGGGGGTTGTTCGCCGTTGCGCCTGGCGGCGGGCGTGGGTTTGTAGGGAGCGGTGCCGGCCCTACACGGCTCCGCCGCTACGGTCCGTCCCCTCCCGTGGGTGGGGGGAAGGGGCCGGTGGGGGCGGGCGTCGAGTGTCCAGTTCCCATCTCTGTCCACATGGGGAACGGGGCCCTCTACGTACACCCCCACCGTCTTCTCTCCACCCACAACGGGGAGGTGCCGGGTCGTAGCGGCGGAGCCGTGTAGGCCCGGTGCCGCTGCCGAACAGCCCCGCGCAGCGGCAACCAGCCCGCCGCAGGCGCAACGGCGAGAAAGCCCGAAACACCGGCCCAGGCCAAACGCAGCGAACGGGCCCGCCGCAGGCGCAACAGAGAGACACCACCACGGCGGGACGGCCGACAACGTAGGGCCCAAGCCAAGCGCAGCGACTAGGCCCCGGCCAAAGCCTGCCGCTGGCGGCCCAGGCCGTCGATTTCCAGTTCCACGACGTCTCCGGCCCGCAGATACGGCTTGGGTTCGGGCTGGCCCATGGCGACGCCGGCCGGGGTGCCGGTGTTGATGACGTCGCCCGGGTAGAGGGTCATGAACTGGCTCACGTAACGGACGACTTCGGCCACCGGGAAGATCTGCTCGGCGGTGGTGCCGTCCTGTTTCAGCTCGCCGTTGACCCACAGGCGGATGCCCAGGGCCTGCGGGTCGGGTATCTCGTCGGCGGTCACCAGCCAGGGGCCCAGCGGGTTGAACGTCTCGCAGTTCTTGCCCTTGTCCCACTGGCCGCCGCGCTCGATCTGGAACGCGCGCTCGGAGACATCGTGCGCCACCGCGTATCCGGCGACCGCCGCCAGCGCCTGCTCGTCGCTCTCCAGGTAGCGGGCGGTACGGCCGATGACGACCGCCAGCTCCACCTCCCAGTCGGTCTTCACGCTGCCCCGGGGTACGAGCACCGTGTCATCGGGGCCGACGACCGTGTCGGGGGCCTTCATGAAGATGATCGGCTCCTCGGGGGTCGCGGCCCCCGTCTCTCGGGCGTGGTCGTGGTAGTTCAGCCCGATGCACACGACCTTGCCGATCCCGGACACCGGGGCGCCGGTGCGCAGCCCGGAGGCGTCGAGTGCGGGCAGGTCGCCGGACGCGGCGGCGGCGCGGATCCGCGCCAGCGCCTCGTCGTCCGCGAGCAGCGCCCCGTTGATGTCCGGGACCAGGCCCGATAGGTCCCGCAGAACCCCGGTCTCGTCGAGCAGCGCCGGGCGTTCCGCCCCCACCGTTCCGACACGCAGCAGCTTCATCGGTACAACTCCCGTGGTCGAAGGGTCGGCCCGGGAAGGGTCTTCCGGGGCCGGCCGATGGGGGACGGCCATCGAGCGATTTGGTCGATCGTCCAAGAACGGGGTCCAGTCCGCAAGACCCCGTTCAGGGAGTGGACCGTTACTGAGGGGTAGTAACGGTTTTCTGCGGCGCCGCGCCCCCGGGGGACGTGCCGGTCTCCGCCCGCCGGGTGTTGGCCCTGGCCCGTGCCGCCCGCTGCCGGGCGGCGCGGGTCTTGGGGGCGCGCCGCTTCACAGGCGCCGGCTCGACCGCGGGCGGGGCGGCCTCGGCCGGCTTGTCCGGCTCCGCCGCCCGGCCGCCGTCCCGCTTGCGGTCCCGGAGCAGCAGCGCTCGCTCGCACGCCGTCCAGATCGTCGTCGTCACCATGTACAGCCCGGCCGCCAGCGGCACCACGGCCACGGTGATCAGCGTGCCGAACGCCAGCAGCGGCATCACCTTCGCCATCTGGCCCAGGCCGGGAAGCGCGGGGCCGGCGCCCGGAACCGGCTTCGGGGCGGCGGCCGCGGTGGCCCGCGCCCGGCGGAAGTTCCAGGTGGCGACCGCGGCGACCAGGGCGAACAGCCCGAGATAGACCCGCCCCTGGGGCCCGAACACCCCGCCGTCGGCGAGCGCCTGGTTCCAGTGCCCGCCGAGCGGGGCGCCCAGCAGGGTGTGGCCGAGCAGAGCGCCGCCCCCGGTGGAGAACAGGTGGTACATGAGGAAGAAGACGGGGAGCTGGAGGAGGGTGGGCAGGCAGCCGGCGAGGGGCGAGGCGCCGGTCTTGGAATAGAGGTCGGCCATCGCCTTCTGCAGGCGCTCGGGGTTGCCCTTGTGCTTGCGCTGGAGCGCGGCGATCTGCGGGGCGAGCGCCGCGCGGGCCTTCTCGCCGCGGGCCGCGGCGCGGGCGAGCGGGTGCAGCGCGGCGCGTACGGCGAGGGTGAACAGGACGACGGCGGCGGCCATGGCCGCGGTGCCGAAGAGCGGGGTGATGGCGTCGGCGCCGCGCGCCAGACCCTCACCGAGGGTGTCGAAAATGGACAAGGCTGAGCCCTCCACGGGTCTCGTCGTGCCGGAGATGATGCGGATGCGGCGTGACGAGCGGCGTGGACGCGGGGGAAGGGTGGCGAAGTGCCCGGCGTCTACGCGGCCGTCGGGAGGGAACGGCCCGGTGCTCGGGGACGCGGCCGGCCGGCCGCGTCGGGATCGCGCTGCGGCAGGAATGCCGTACGGCGCTCGCGGTCGCGGAGGGCGGTGCGGATCCGGCCCGGTGGCAGCGGCCGGGCGCAGACGGCGAGCAGGAAGGCGCTGCACAGCAGCAGGACCGCGGCGGTGGTCGCGGCGGCCGCCAGAGCCGACGTCAGGCCCGTCTGGGCCAGCAGGAGTCCGGCGAGCAGGAAGAACAGCGCGCAGGTGTACAGGCGCCAGGCATCGGCGATGCGGTACATCCCGGGCCCTCCTCCCGCACTGTCCTTGTCGTCTTCCGCTCAAGAGTAGCCGGGGATCTGGGCAGGAGGGAGACCGACCGGTAACTTGCCCTCCCTGCCGTCGGGGACGGGCGGCGGACCAGGGGGAATCAAGGGGGATCACCTAGGAGGTGCTGTGCGCGACATCAGCGTTCCGGCCCTGGCGGCGCCACTTCGGACCGGCGGCCTCGCCGACTCCGTCTTCGACACCGCCGCCTACCAGCCGGACTTCGCCCAGCTCGCCCGCCGCGACGACAGGGCCCCCGGTACCTGGCGGGAAGTGACGGCAGCACAATTCCGCGACGAGGTCATGGCCCTGGCCAAGGGGCTGCTGACGGACGGGGTCCGGCCGGGCACCCGGGTCGCGCTGATGTCCCGTACCCGCTACGAGTGGACGCTGTTCAGCTATGCCCTCTGGGCGATCGGCGCGCAGCTCGTACCGGTCTATCCGACCGCCTCCGCCGAGCAGCTGCGCTGCATCCTCGCGAGCGCGCGGGTCGCCGCGATCGTCGTCGAGAACGAGGCGGGGGCCATGACCGTGGCCGCGGCCTGCGACGAGGGGTCGCGGCTGCGGCGGCTGTGGCAGCTGGACCGGGACTGCGTCCGGCGGCTGGCCGAGGAGGGCACCCGGCTGACCGACGCGGATGTGCACCGGCTGCGCCGCGCGGTCACCCCCGGCTCCATCGCCGCGATCGTGCACACCTCGGGGACCACCGGAGTCCCCCGCGGCTGCGTGATCACCCACGCCAACCTCGCCGCCGAGTGCGACACCCTCTACGCGGGCTGGGGCGACCTCCTCGCCGCCCCGGGGGAACGCCCCTCGCTGCTGGCCTTCCTGCCCCTGGCGCACGTCTACGGGCTGATGGTCCAGGTGGCCTGCATGCGCGGCGGTGTGCTGCTCGGCCACCAGCCGGATCTCTCCTCGGACGCGCTGCTGGCGGCGCTGGCGTCGTTCCGGCCGACCTTCCTGTTCGCGGTGCCCTACATCTACGAGAAGATCTGCGACCGCGCCCGGATGGCCGCCGAACAGGCCGGGCGGCGGCGGATGTTCGACGCGGCGGCAACGGTGGCGGTGCGCTACGCCGAGGCGCTCGCGGCGCAGGCACAGGGCACCGGGCGCGGCCCCGACCCGTTCCTGCGGGCCCGGCACGCGGTCTACGACCGGCTGGTGTACTCCCGTATCCGGCAGCTGCTGGGCGGGCGGGTGCGCACCGGCGTCTCCGGCGGCTCGCCGCTGCTGCGGGAGCTGGGCCTGCTCTACGCGGGCGCCGGGATCACCGTCTACGACGGCTACGGCCTGACGGAGACCACCGGGGCGATCACCGTGCAGCCGCCGGGGCGGGTGCGGTTCGGGACGGTGGGGCTGCCGCTGCCGGGGAGCGCGGTGCATCTGGCGCTGGACGGGGAGGTGTGGGTGCGCGGCCCCGTGGTGTTCGCCGGCTATCTGGACGAGGGGGACGGGCCGGGCAGCGGGCTCTACGACGGCTGGCTGCCGACCGGTGACCTCGGTCATCTGGACGACGACGGCTATCTGGTCATCACCGGCCGCAAGAAGGACATGATCATCACCAGCGGCGGCAACAGCGTGGCCCCCCAGGGGCTGGAGGAGCGGCTGCGCAGCCATCCGCTGATCTCGCAGTGCGTGGTGATCGGCGACAACCGGCCCTATGTGACGGCGCTGGTCACGCTCGATCCGGAGGCGCTGGCGCACTGGCGGCGGCTGGGCGCCGGACGGGACGGCACCCACGCCCGGGACGCCGACGGCCCGGACGCGGACGGCCCGGGGCCCGACGGCCGGGACCCGTCCCTGGAGGAGCAGGTGCAGGCCGAGGTCCGGCGGGCGGTGGCGCGGGCGAACAGCGCGGTCTCGCGCGGCGAGTCGATCCGCGCGTTCCGCATCCTGCCGGGCGAGTTCTGCGAGGAGGACGGGCTGATGACGCCGTCGCTGAAGCTGCGTCGGGCGGCGATCGTCCGGGCGTATGCGGCGGAGATCGACGACATGTACGCGCAAGGGCAGCGCGAGCTGCGCGAAACCCGCGCGCGGCGCGTGGGGTCCGCCCTGCTCGAACGCAGTTGAGAGCCGGGGGCAGGGCGGCCGCCGCGGGGCCGTGCGCGCGCTGCAGCCCGCACCGGCACGCCGAAGCCCGCACCGCTCGTCCGTGCCGGGCCCGCACGCGGACCGTAGCAGCGCCGCGCCGGGCCCGGCCGTTATTTGTCCAGGGGTGAGGACCCCGGGCCACGGGCCCGGCCCGGCGCTTAGCGTCCGGTGGCATTCCGGTGGGCCCCACCCGGGGGCCCACCACGGAGACGAACCGGGAGGCCATGTGCGGTCGAGCGTCCGCAACTCCGCGGTATCCACAATCGCCGCGAGGTCCGCAGGCTCCGCGGTATCCGGACGGGCCATCGCCACCGGGCTGGTGGTCTGCGCCCTCGTCGCCACCCTGGCGGCGCTGCTGCTGCCGGTGCAGCTCTTCGGCGAGAGCGCGGCGGCGGCGACGAACACGGTCGGGTACGACGACGACGGCGGCGGCACGGTGAACACCCGCTACGGGCCGCTCACCCCGCTGGACCGGGACTTCGTACGCAAGGTCAGGCTGGCCGGGCTGTGGGAGATGCCGGCCGGCCGGCAGGCCCAGGAACGGGGCAGGACCGCCGCGGTACGCACCGCGGGGGACCATCTCGTCGCCGGACACACCGAGTTGGACCGTCGATCGGTGGAGACGGGGCGGGCGCTGGGCATCCCGCTGCCCAACCAGCCCACCCCCGAGCAGCAGAGCTGGCTCGCCCAGATGAACGCCGCACAGGGCGACGACTTCCCCAGGGTCTTCGCGGAGCTGCTGCGCCGGGCGCACGGCAAGGTCTTCGGCCTGATCGCGCTGGTCCGGGACCAGACCCGCAACTCGATGGTGCGCGCGCTGGCGACCCGTACCAACGCCGTCGTGCTCGACCACATCACGGTCCTGGAGAAGACCGGAAAGGTCGACTTCAACACCCTCCACACCAGCTGAACACCGGATGAAGCGAAGTGATCCCATGAGGCAAGGACAACGCCAACAGGCGCACAAACGCTCACGTTTGACGAACAGAATGGTCGTCGCCGCGGCCGCCCTCCTGCTGGGCGGCGGCGGCCTGACGGTGGTCGCCACCACCGCGCTGGCCGGGAACTCCACCCCGGACGCGGCGGCCGGCCACCAGCACACCGCCGTCGCCACCACCGTCTCCTGCCCCGACGTGGGCGACCGACTCCGGAAGGTCCCGCGCGGCGCCCGCCTCCAGGTCTCCAAGGGACTGGCCGCGCTGGACCGTCAGGTGCACGACGCCTACCACCGGATGATGGACGGCAGCGGCAGCACCGCCCTGACCACGCTCAAGCGGCAGCGGACGCACACCATCGGCACGATGGTCGACGCCATCGCCAAGAACGCCGAACGGCCCAGCTATCTGATCAGGATGAGCGGCTGCACCACCAAGCCCGTCGACGAGGGCGCGGGCGCCGACGGCTTCGACTCCACGAAGTCCACGGCGCAGGGCTGGTACCAGGGGCAGGCCCCGCAACAGGACCAGCAGCAGGACCAGCAACAGGGGCAACAGCAAGGGCAGGACCAGCAGCAGGGGCAACAGCAGGGGCAGGGCCAGGACCAGCAGCAGGGCCAGGGCCGGCCCGGCGGTCCCACCCCCGACGACTTCGTGGACATCACCACCGTCCAGCCGAACGCCGACGCACCGCCGTTCGCCGCGCCCAAGGGCGGCAACGCCACCACCGGCACCTTCACCACCGAGTGCGGCCGCAACGAAGAGGGCCACTTCAACCCCGACAACGTCATCGTCACCCCGGGCGTGAGCAACGGCGCCCACCACACGCACGACTACGTCGGCAACAGGTCCACCGACGGCTTCTCCACCGACCAGTCGCTCGCGGCCTCCGACACCACCTGCGACAACGGCGATCTGTCCACCTACTACTGGCCGGTGCTGCGCAAGCTGGACGGCAACGCGGAGCAGAAGCCGGGTGCCGCGCAGGACGCCAACGTCGGTTCGGTGCTGACCCCGGCCACGGTGACCCTCACCTACCGCGGCAGCCAGGCCGGCCAGGTCAGGGCGATGCCGCGCTTCCTGCGCATCATCACCGGCGACGCCAAGGCCTTCACCAACGGGACGGCGAACGCCAACGCCTCCTGGAGCTGCACCGGCTTCGAGGACCGCCAGCTCAAGGACCGCTACCCGCTGTGCCCCCAGGGCTCGCAGGTCGTACGGAACTTCGCCTTCCAGAACTGCTGGGACGGCCGCAGCACCGACAGCGCCAACCACCGCACCCATGTCGCCTTCTCCGACCGCAACGGCACCTGCCCCCAGGGCTTCACGGCGATACCCCAGCTGGTGGAGCGGATCACCTACGACGTGCCGCAGGGCCAGAGCTTCGCGGTGGACAGCTTCCCCGAGCAGCTGCACAAGCCGGTGACCGACCACGGTGACTTCATCAATGTGATGCCGGACGATCTGATGAACAAGGCCGTCGACTGCATCAACGGCGGTCGGGAGTGCAGGTGAGGGCCCCGGGCCTCTGAGGCTTCCGCGCTCGCAGCCCCTACGGGTGGGGGAACGGATCCCGTAGGGGCTGCGAGCGCCCCCTGCTGGGCCACAACGCGGCGGCCCCGAGCCGGAATTCCCGGGCTCGGGGCCGCTTTTTTCGGGTCGGGCCGTGGAACCGATTACCCGGCACGCGGCGCCGGCGGAGACGTGGAACCGATTACCTGGCGCACGGCGCCGGCGGAACCGAATGTCCGGTGCCCGTCAAAGGCCGTTCACCCGGGCCTCCCTGGCCATCCCGAGGGGCCGGATGGTGGAGGCGACGGCGCGGGCGCGGCGGCCGGCGCGGGCGCGGTAGCTGCGGACATGGGCCATCAGGCGGCGGCTGCGCAGCGCCATCTCCAGTTCGAAGCGGGCGCGCGGGTCGCGGAGCACCGGGCCGAAGAGCTTCTCTATCTGGCGCAGGCGGTAACGCACCGTCTGCGGATGCACATGCAGCAGCTTGGCCGCTTCGGGCGCACCGCCTCCCTCGAGCCACGCCAGCAACGTAACCTCCAGGCGTTCGCTCTGGCGCGGCGTCAGTTCCTCCAGCGGGCCCAGCCATCGGGACGTCAGGGCGTCGGCGAGGGACTCGTCCTGGAGGAGCAGCAGCGCGGAGAGGTGGTCGTCGACGAACGCGGCCCGCGCCTCGGGGCCGACCCGGCTCGGGGCCAGCGTCAGCAGATAGCGGGCCCAACGCAACGAGGACGCCGCCTCGGTGGCCGGCACGACGTGCCCGACGGCCGCCACCCGTCCCTTGAGCGCCGCCTCCAGGCGGGCCCTGGTCTGGGTGGCCGGGTCGGGGACGAACAGACAGGTGTCGCCCTCCACGGTGCCGATGAGCGCATGGCCCAGGGCGGCGGCCAGTTGGGGCGCCTCGGCCGGGCTGGCGAGGACGACGGCCTGGACGGTGTCCGGGACCGGCCAACCGGCCGCGCGGGCCAGGCCGTCCAGGCCCTTGCCCGGTACGTCGCGGTGCCCGGCGAGCACGTCGAACAGGTCCTGGCGGGCCTTTGCGACAGGCATGGGTGTGACCACGGACGATACGGCCGGACGTTTACTCTGCGACTCTTTTTGATAGCCGAGGCATGTCAGCAGGGCCTGTTCAAGTGCCCATTGCGCCTCTTCTACGGGCGTATTACCGAGAAGTTCCGCCAATGCGGGAAATCCGCGCTGCAACTCCGCGACGACCTTCTCGGTGAAGTCCGGGAGTTCCATTCGCACTACGCGGGCCCACTCGCCTCTGGGGCGCGACCAAATGCGGTTCAGGAGATCACACATCGCTACCTCAATCCTGGCGGGGATGCGGCTAGGGCAGGCGCCGAACTCCCCCGTGCGCCTGACTCGGCATCATCGGGAGTCCGTCCGGGTGACCGCGATGCCGGTGCAGGAATTTGTCACAGCGCGCTAAACCTTACGAAATCCGAACGGCGCTCGTAGATGCTTTTGCACATCCCGGATTACGGCACTGCGTATTCACACGGTCACTGAATGTTCAGTGTTACCAGGGGTTACGCAAAGGTGTTACCGGGGGTCACTGGAACAAATGTCCCGGCGCAAATACCGCAGCAATACCACCGTCGGGAGATTTCGCCACAATTTGCAACCGCAACCATGTTCGTCATCGGGAGGTCCGATGCCCGCCCCTCGCCTGCAGAATCTGCAGAGCCGGCAGAGCCGCCAGGGCCGCACCAGCCGCCATGCGCACCGCGCGCGGTCCTCGCCGCCCCCGCCCCGCCCCCGGCGGCCGCCCCGAGAACCCGGGCCGCCGCCCCGGCGTCCCGCCGGCGGCCGCCTCGTCACCACCGCCGGCACAACCGCCGTACTGCGCCCGGCACTTCCGGCCGCGCTGCTGCTCTTCCTCGCGGTCACCGTGCACTCCGGCGCGATGGACACCGCGATGCGGTTCCTGGACTTCGGCGCCGGGGTGCTCGCCCTGGTCGCGCTGTCCACCACGGTGCTGTGGGGGCTGGCCGCCACCGACCGGATGGTGCTGCACTCCGGCCACCGGCTGCTCGCGCAGGCCGTGCACCGCGGCACCGGCATCGCCGGCCTGGGCTTTCTCGGCCTGCACATCTGGGTGAAGATCGCCGAGGGCCACACCGGCGCACTGGCCGCCGCGGTGCCCTTCACCGACGGCGCCCGGCCCTTCCTCATCGGCCTGGGCACGCTCGCCATGTATGCCTTCCTCGCGGTCGCGGTGACCGGCGCGGTGCGCGGCGCGTTCACCGGCATCACCGGCTCCCGCTGGTGGCGGGCGCTGCACATGAGCGCGTACGCCGCCTGGGCGCTGGCCCTCGTACACGGCCTCAAGTCCGGCCGCCCGGCGGCCGGCTGGGCGATCGCCGGCTATGCGCTGTGCCTGGCCGCGGTGGCCGTACGGCTCGCCCTGCGGATGCGCCCCACGGGCCGCGGCTGACGCACCCAGGACCCGCAGGCACCCGGAGCAGGAATTCAGGAGAACCCCATGACCGCCCCCGCCCCCACCCGCCCGCTGCCCGTCGTCCCCGGGCCCGAACCCGTGCCGACGCTGGCGTCCCTGGGGCCGCCGCGGCTGCTGGCCGGGCTCGACGAGGCGCCGCGCCTGGACCGGGTGGCGCATCTGGCCCGGCACGGCGGCCCGCCCCGCCTCACCGCGCAGGAGCTGGTGGCGCTGGCCGAGGACACCGATCTGCGTGGCCGCGGCGGCGCCGGCTTCCCCTTCGCCCGCAAACTGACCGCCGTCCTGGACGGCATGCGGCGCTCCGACGGCCGGGCCGCGGTCGTCGTCAACGGCAGCGAGGGCGAGCCCAGTTGCCTCAAGGACACCGCGCTGCTGCTGCACGTACCGCATCTGGTGCTGGACGGCGCCCTGCTGGCCGCCGAGGCGCTCGGCGCACAGGAGGTCGCGGTCGGGGTGACCCGTTCGGACGTGGCCCACTCGGTGCAGCGCGCCATCGACGAACGCGGCCCGGTGCGGCCGGCGTTACGGGTCACCCTGCTGACCGAACGGTTCGTCACCGGCGAGGGGTCCGCCATGACGAGCGGGCTGGGCGGCGGCCCCGGCCTGCCCTCCGGCCGCAAGGTCCGCTCCAGCGAACGCGGCCTGAACGGCGTCCCGACCCTGCTGTCCAACACCGAGACCTTCGCCCAGCTCGCCGTCGCCGCGCGGCTCGGCGCGCTCGGCTACCGCACCGCCGGCCTGCCCGCCGAGCCCGGCACGCTGCTGCTGACCGTCGCCGGCAACCGCGTCGTGGAGGCCCCGTACGGCGTCCCGCTCGCCCGGGTCCTCGCGCTGTGCGGGCTGGACCAGGGGCAGGGCGTGCTGATCGGCGGCTACCACGGCACGTTCATCTCCCCGGCCGACGCGGCGACCGCGACCCTGTCGCGGGCTGCCCTGGCGACCCATGACGCGGTGCTGGGCGCCGGGGCGGTGCTGCCGCTGCCGTACGACACCTGTCCGGCGGGCGAGACGGTACGGGTCGCCCGCTGGATGGCCGCCGAATCGGCGGGGCAGTGCGGGCCGTGCGTCCTGGGCCTGCCCGCGCTCGCCGACCAGCTCGACCGGGCCGTACGGGGCGGCGGGGAGACCGCCCTGCAAGCCGTGCAGGCCCGGATGCGCGCCGTGGAGAAGCGCGGCGCCTGCAGCCACCCGGACGGTACCGCGCGCTTCGTGGCCTCGGCTCTCGCCGCCTTCCCCGAGGAGTTCGAGCGCCATGCGCGGGGGTTCGGGTGCGGCCGCCCGGTGACCGGGGCGCTGCCGGTCACCGGGCACCAGCCGCCGCCGGACACCGCACCGGCGCCGTCGCGGTCGCCCTCGCCGCCGCAGGAGCGGCTGCTCGTCGACTGGACGCTGTGCCGCGGCCACGGGCTGTGCGCCGATGTCGTGCCCGGCATCGTCAAACTCGGCCCGGACGGCTATCCCCAGCAGGCCAGCATGCCGATGCCGGCCCGGATGCGGCGCCGGGCGCAGCTCGCGGTGCGGCGCTGCCCGGCGCTGGCGCTGCGCGTCCAGGACGCCAACTGACCCCACCCGTCCGTTTTTTGTCACCCGGAGGAAAATTCCGCGCCCGCTGAACGCGGCGCCCCCACCGCCGCGTATCCCCCCCCACGACAGCACCCGGCCAAGGCCCCGGCACCGCGCCCCGGCCGGCCGCCGAAAATCCGGCGGACCGGCCGACGGACCGACCACACACAGACCGGCAACAGACGGACCGACAGACGGACCGACCAAGGAGAGACCGTGACCATCACCCGACGTCGTGCAGGACTCGCGGCCACCGCGCTCGCCACCCTGGCCCTCACCGCCGCCTGCGGCAGCAGCGGCAACCAGAGCGCCGGCACCCCCACCACCGACACCGTCCAGCCCGCGGGCCAGGGCACCAGCGACTACGGCTACGGCTCCTCCGGCTCCGGCCAGGGCGACGACGGCTACGGCGGGCAGGCCGGCGGCGACGACGGCGCGGCGAAGGCCGCGCCGAGCGCGGGCAAGCTCGCGCTGCGGGATGCCGCCGAACTCGGCCCCGTGGTCACCGACTCCAAGGGCATGACCCTCTACCGCTTCGACAAGGACACCGCGAAGCCGCCCACGTCCAACTGCTCCGGCTCCTGCGCCACCACCTGGCCGGTGGTGCCCGCCGACGGCGCCACCGCGCCCGCCGGGATCGACAAGAGCGCGCTGGGCTCCGTCACCCGCTCGGACGGCACCAAGCAGCTCACCATCGGCGGCTGGCCCGCCTACCGCTACGTCAAGGACACCAAGCCCGGCGACACCAAGGGCCAGGGCGTCGGCGGCACCTGGAACGCGCTGGCCGCCGACGGCAAGAAGGCCGGCGCCCAGCAGCCCGGCGACGTCTCGGTCTTCGACCAGCCCGCGCTCGGCAGGATCCTCGTCGACGGCAAGGGCCGCACCCTCTACCGCTTCAACAAGGACAGCGCCTGGCCGATGAAGTTCGGCTGCAACGACGCCTGCCTGGAGACCTGGAAGCCCGCCAAGCCCGCCGACCGCTCCAAGCTCAACGGCATCGCCCCCAAGCTGATCTCCACCGTCACCCGCCCCGACGGCACCCGTCAGCTGGCCGTCGACTGCTGGCCGGTCTACTGGTTCACCGGCGACAAGCAGCCCGGTGACATCAACGGCCAGGGCAAGATGGGCCTGTGGTTCGCGGTCTCCGAGGAAGGCAAGAAGATCACGACGACGCCGGCCGGCTGACCGCGTCCCGCCGGGGGAACTCGTCGTCCAGCGCCAGCACCTCGCCGTCCGGCCGCTCGTCCCTCTCGCGCGGCCCCCACCAGGTGACCGCCAGCGCCACCGCCACGTTCACGGCGAGAGCGACGATCCCCGCGTTCATCCCCCACAGCGGGTCGTGCCCGGTGAACACCAGCGCACACACCAGCGTGAAGCCCGCCACCAGGCCGCTCACCGCGGCGTGCATCGTCAGCCGCCGCCACACCAGCCCCAGCAGCAGCATCGGCACGAGCTGCGCCATGCCCTCGTACGACAGCAGGGACAGCCGGACCAGGGTGTTGGGGGCGGTGTAGGTCAGCAGCAGCGCGAGCGTTCCGGAGGCCACCACGACCACCTGGGACGACAGCTTCTGCCGGCCGGCCAGCCGCGGGATCGCCCCCAGTACGCTCCTCCCCCACATCGTGCCGATGACCAGCATGAACACGGCCATCGGCACGATGGAGGAGAGGGCGGCGGCGGCCCCGATCAGGCCCACGGCCCAGGCCGGGAGGGAGTCCACGACCATCTTGAACAGCGCGAGGTTGGAGTCCGCACCGGCCAGCCCCGGCACCACGAACAGCGCCGCGAGGCCGAGCAGCATCGGCACGAACAACAGCACGTTGTAGAAGGGGAGGTACATGGCGTTGCGGCGCAGCGCATCGGCGTTGCGGGCGCCGAGATAACCGGCGACGGTCGTCGGGAAGATCACCACGGTGAGGGAGTTGATGACCGTGGTGGTGAGGAACCAGACCTGGTCCAGGCCGCCGGACGCGTGTCCGGGGAAGGTCAGCCACTGCGGCTTCTCGGCGACGAGGCGGTGCAGGAGGGGGCCGTAGCCGTCGAAGTAGTGCACCGGGACGTAGAGCGCGAGGAAGCCCAGCGTCCCGATGACCAGGATGTCCTTCAGCACGGACACCCAGGCGCTGCCGCGCAGTCCGCTGACCACGACGAAGGCGGTGGTGACCGCGAACGCTATGAAATAGGCCCAGTCGAGGCTGATGGCGCCGTAGGAGATGGTGGAGACGACCACGCCCATGCCGGTGATCTGGAGCTGGATGTAGGGCAGCAGACAGACGGTGGCGAGGACGGCGACGGCGGCGCCGAGCCAGGGCCGCCGGTAGCGGTGGGCGACGATGTCGGTGATGCCGACCAGGCCGTGCCGGCGGGCGTAGGCCCACAGCATCGGGCCGACGACGTAGCCGATCGCATAGCCGCAGGACATATAGGCCAGGACATAGAGGACCGGGGCGCCGAAGTTGTAGCCCCAGCCGGCCGCGCCGAGGTAACTGAAGCTGGTGTAGCTCTCGCCGGCCATCAGCACCCAGATGAAGACGGTGCCCAGGCTGCGGCCGCCCACCGACCACTCCGTCAGCCCGCCGCCGGAGCCCCTCCCCCGCACCGCCAGCAGGCCGAGGGCGACGGTCAGGACCATGAAGCCGCCGAAGACGGCGGTGGCGACGGTGGCGTTCATTCCCGGCCCCGCTCGAGGTCGCCGCGCCGCGCCAGCCACACCGCGAGCGGGGTGGCGAGCGTCGCCAGCAGCATCCAGAAGAACAGGAACGGCAGCCCGCAGACGGTCGGTGTCACCCGGTTCACCAGCGGCAGCACCACCAGGAACAGCACATAGGGCAGCAGCAGCCACAGCAGCGCCGGGCGCCTTCTCGAGCCCGGCGGGCGGCCGCCGGAGAACTGGTTTCGCACGTCGGAAGAGCCTAGGGGACGGCGGGCCGCGTTCACCGCGACTGTGTCGACCGCAACACCGCCCAGACCACCAGCCGGTAGGTGGAGGTGTATTCGGGCGTACAGGTCGTCAGGGTGAGATACGCGCCGGGGGCGGTGAAGCCGTAGGCGGGGTGGACGCTGCTGCGGGGGACGGGGGCGATGACGGTGCCGTCGCCGGGGGTGGTCTCCGGCAGGGTGCGGCGGACGGTGTACGTGTAGCGGGCGTCGGCGGTGTCGACGGTGACCCGGTCGCCGGGGCGCAGCCGGTCGAGGTGGCGGAACGGCTCGCCGTGGGTGTTGCGGTGCCCGGCCAGCGCGGCGTTGCCGGCGCCGCCGGGCTGTGCGGTGCCCGGATAGTGCCCCACATAGCCCTTGTTGAGGACGGCGGCCTTGCCGACTCCTTGGGCGATGGGGGCGGTGAGGCCGATGCGGGGGATGCGCAGGACGGCGTAGGCGAGGCCGTCAGGGGGTGGTGCGGGGGCGCGCGGCCGGGTTGCCAGCGGCCGGGCCGCGCGGCCGGCACCGCCGTCACCGCCGGGCGTCGGTGCCGTCGAGGGCGGCCGCGGGGGTGCCGTCGGCCGCGTCTGCCACTGCCGCTCCAGCCGCGCAACCTGCTCCCCGGCGTCGTCCCGCGCCTGACGGTTCGTCCACCACAGCTGGTGGACGACGAGCAGCAGCAGCACGGCGCCGAGCGTGACGGCCAGCTCCGCGCCGGTCCACAACGCCCGCGCGGTGAGGGGGCGGCGGGTGCGCCGCCCCTGTACGACCACCGGTATCCGCTCCCGCACGGGCCGCACGGTAGGCCCTGCGGGCGGCGATCACCAGGGGTACGGGCGGGATACCCGCCTGCGGGATCCCGAGATGCCCGTTCGTGCGGTTCGGGTCATGATCACTTCTTGTGGAACCGGTAATGATCACTACTGATCCAGGAGAGCACCTGTCATGCATCGATTCCGCCCGCTGGGCGCCCCGCCCGGCACGGCTTCACGACACCCCTGTCCGGGCATCCCGCCGCGCTCCCGCCGCAGTCGTCGCCTCCGCTGGCGCTCGGCCTCCGCCCTTCTTCTCCTGCTGCTCCCCTGCCTGCCGGCCGCGGCCGGCTCACCACCGACGCGCACGCCCCGGCACCTGGCACGCTTTCCCCTGCGCGTCAGCGCCTACGTGGCCAACAGCGGCTCGACGACCCTTTCGGTCTACGACACCCGTCTGGAGAGCCGGGTCGGCGCCGTACAGGTGGGCCACGCCCCGACCGGCGTGGGCACGGCTCCGGACGGCGAGACGGTCTACGTCGCCAACAGCCGCTCCGACACCGTCACCTTCGTCGGCACCGCCCACCGGCTGCCCATTGCCACGGTGCCGGTCCAGCACCGGCCCTTCGCGGCGATGCCGACCCGCGACGGGCGCCATGTGCTGGTGGCCAACTTCGGCTCGGACTCGGTCTCCGTCATCAGCGTCCGGGACCGTCACGTGATCGCCAATGTGCAGGTGGGGCCGCTGCCGCACAGCATCACCACGGTGCCGAACGGAACCGCGTACGTGACCAACAACGGCGGTCGCACGGTGACCGTGCTCGACCCGGAGGCGCATGTGGAACGGGTCGTCCGGGTGGGCGACTTCCCCAGCGGGATCAGTTCGTCGCGCGACGGCGACCGGGTGTACGTCTCCAACACCGGTTCCGGCACGGTGTCGGTCATCAATCCCCACACCGACACCGTGGTGGCCACCCTGCCGGCCGGCAAGGCGCCGCTGGGCAACGCGGTCAGCCCCGACGGCAACCGCCTTTACGTCGCCGATTCGGCGCGGGACTGCCTGCTGATCATCGACATCGCCGCCCGGCGCGTCATCGCCCATGTGCGCGTCGGCGCCAAGCCGCAGGGTGTCGCCATCACCCCTGACGGCGGCCGGGTGTGGGTGACCAACGAGGAATCCGACAGCGTTTCGGTCATCGACCCCTTCGCCCAGCGGGTCCGCTTCACCCTGCCGGCCGGACACGAGCCCGAAGGCATCGCCATCACCCCGCGCTGACACGAACGAGTCGACATCGTTGTCGGGCCCGAGGGCCCGCCCTGCACCGCGGCGCAGCCGTTCGGGGAGGCGGTGCCATGGGCGGGCCGGGCGGCCGCACGGGCGGGATCAGCCGCCGAAGGCCTGCGAGACGGCGTAGATGCACAGCCCGGCGAGCGCGCCGACGACCGTGCCGTTGATGCGGATGAACTGCAGGTCACGGCCGATGTGCGCCTCGATCTTCTTCGAGGTGTGCTCGGCGTCCCAGCCGGCGACGGTGTCGGTGATCAGGGAGGTGATCTCGCTCTGATACGTCGTCACCACATAGACGGCCGCGCCCTCCAGCCAGCCGTCGACCTTGCCCCGCAACCGCCGGTCCGTGGCCATCCGCCCGCCCAGGGACAGCAGCGAGGCCCGCACCCGCAGCCGCAGCTGGCTGCGCTCGTCCTCGGCGGCGGCCACGATCATGGCGCGTACCGAGCCCCACGCCGAGGCGATCAGGTCCTGCACCTCGCCGCGGCCCAGCACCTCGGACTTGAGGCGTTCCACCTTGGCGCGGGTCTCCGGGTCGGACCGCAGATCGGTGGCGAAGTCGGTCAGGAAGCGGTCGACGGCGCCACGAGCGGGATGGCCGGGCATGTCGCGCATCTCGGTGACGAAGCGGAGCAGTTCCCTGTAGACGCGGTCGCCGACCTTGCGGTCGACGAAGCGGGGGGTCCAGCCGGGGGCGCCGCCGGAAACCGCCTCCATGACGGAGTCGCCGTGCGCGACCAGCCAGTCGTGGGCGCGGGCGCACACCAGGTCCACCACCCGGGTGTGGCCGCCCTCGGCGACGACCTTCTCCAGCATGGCGCCGATGCCGGGCGCGATCTCCTGGGCGTCCGCGCGGCGGGTGATGGCCTCGCCGACGACGGCCTGGACGTCGGAGTCGCGCAGCACGGTCAGCGCGCCGCGCAGCGCGGTGGACAGCTCGGCGGTGACCCGGTCGGCGTTCCCGGGTTCGGCGAGCCAGCCGCCGAGCCGTCCGCCGATGCCGACGGAGCGCAGCCGGCGGCGGACGACCTCGCCGGAGAGGAAGTTCTCCCCGACGAAATCACCCAGACTCTGCCCCAGTTGATCCTTTTTGGTAGGAATGATGGCGGTGTGCGGGATCGGCAGGCCCATCGGCCGCTTGAACAGCGCGGTGACCGCGAACCAGTCGGCCAGCGCACCGACCATGCCGGCCTCGGCCGCCGCGGCGACGAAGCCGGTCCAGCCACCCGCCCCGGAGGACTGAGCCCATTTCGCCAGGACGTAGATCAGCGCCACGGTCAGCAGCAGGCCGGTGGCCAGCGCCTTCATCCGCCGCACGCCGCGCCGCTTCTCCTCGTCGGCGGCGCTGCGGCCGAAACCTCCCAGCGGTGCGGCCCGGCCGGGCGGCGCCGCGACCGCTCCCGGGTCCGCCTGCGCCGCCGACTGCGCGGTATCCGTCTTCGTGCGTGCCATCCGCTCCACCGTTCCCACCGTGCCCCCGCCCCCATCCGTACGCCCGTATGCCCGGCCCGGCTGCCCGCTCCGGATGTCCGGCCTGTATGTCCAACTGTGACCTACTCCCGGAACGAACCACGAGTTCCCCGCGTCCACGTCATGAGGGGGCATCGCCAGGGCGCCGGGCGGCGTCCCGGAGGTCCGTGGGATCATGACGAAACGATCGGACCGCAACGGTGCCGCTGATCACTCGCTGCCCTTTGCCCGCCCGGAGCGCCTCGCTCCGCCTTCCCCAGGAGACACCCCCCGCATGAAGAAAAGTGTGGGTTACGCCCTGCTCGCCGGTCTGGCGGCAGTGGTGGTGCTGATCTCGACCGCCATATTCGTCGGCTTCGGCGGCGGTCATGACGGGCTGGGCAGCGACCACCACAAGCCGCGCGACCCGGCGGCACCGGCGGTCTCCGGGCAGTGGGTCGGCAGCTGGTCGGCGGCCGCCGCGGCCGCCGAGCCGGGCACCCTGGACGGCTACGCGGGGATGTCCATACGCAACGTCGTGCACACCAGCGTCGGCGGCTCCGGCGCCCGCATCCAGCTCTCCAACCTCTACGGCACCCGCCCGCTGGTCGTCAGCCACGCCTCGCTGGCGCTGGCCGCCGCCCCCAGCAACCCGACGGCCGCGGCCGGCACCATGCGGCGCCTGACCTTCGGCGGCAGGCCCGCGGTGACCATCCCGGCCGGCGGCGCGGTCACCAGTGACCCCGTACGGCTCAAGGTCCCGGCCGACGCGGACCTCCTGGCCACCACCTACTCCCCCTCCCCCTCCGGCCCGGCCACCTACCACCCCTACGCCCGCCAGACCTCCTACCTGGCGCGCGGCGACCGGGCCGAGGACGCCACCGGCGCCGCCTATACGGAGCAGAGCCCGTACTGGCGCTATCTGACCGGCGTGGACGTGTGGAGCACCGAGGCCCGGGGCACGGTCGTGGCCATCGGCGACTCGATCACCGACGGCATCACCTCCACGGCGGGCGCCAACCACCGGTGGACGGACTTCCTGGCCGAGCGGCTGCGCACCGAGCCCGGCGCGCCCCGCTACGGCGTCATCAACCAGGGCATCAGCGGCAACCGCCTGCTGGTCAACGGCAGCCGCTTCTCGCCCAACAACGGGCCCAGCGTGCTGTCCCGCCTGGACCGCGACGCGCTCTCGCGGACCGGGGTGAAGGCGGTCGTGGTCGAGATAGGGCTGAACGACCTGTTCAAGTCGCCGCGGCAGTGGGACCCGCAGAAGATCGTCGCCGGCATGCGGGCGATAGTCCGCGAGGCGCACGCCCGCGGGCTGCGGGTGACCGGCTCCACCCTGACGCCGTTCGGCGGGCACCGCGGCTACTCCACGCGGATGAACCAGGTACGCGAACAGGTCAACCGCATCATCCGGTCCGGTTCGGTCTACGACGAGGTCGTGGACTGGGACAGGACGCTGCGCGACCCGGCGGCGCCGGTGCGGCTGCGGCCCGTCTACGACTCCGGTGACCATCTGCACCCGAGCGATGAGGGCTTCCGGGCGATGGCCCATGCGCTGAACCTGGACCATCTCAAGCGGTCGGCGCCCGCCCAGCTGTGAGGGCGGGCGGGCCCGGGACCGGCCCGCGTCAGCCCAGCTGCTTGCGCTGCTTCTCCTCCGCCTTCAGGCGGCGCTGCTCCTCCTTGAGTCGCAGCCGCTCCTGCTTGGGCAGCTTGCGCTCCACACCGACGCCGCCCATCAGCGCCAGGCCCTTGACGATCACGCGGGGCGCCCCGGGCTCGGACGGTATCCCGTCCTCCCGCGAGTCGAAGCCGCCCATGATGCCCAGGCCGCGCACGTCGACCTCGACGCCCGGCGGCACCACGATGTTCACCCCACCCATCAGCGCCCAGACGCTGATGACGACCTCGGGCCCGGCGAAGTCCGCCTCGCGCAGATCGAGCTCGCCGCCGCCCATGCAGCACACGGCCGTGAAGCGGCGCCCTATCGTCCAACGGCCCTTGCGCTGGAAGCCGCCCATGATGCCGACGCCGACGGTGGAGCCGTCCGCCTCGCTCACGATGCGCCCGGACCAGGACGTCACCGCGCCGCTTTCCTTGCGCAGCGACAGCGGGGCCGCCGCGCCCGGGCCGGCGGCGGCCGCCGGCAGATCCGCGGTCAGCGGCGCCAACTCCCCGTACGTACGCGCCCGGTAGGCCGCCTCCAGCCGCTCGTCGAACTCCGCCATGTCCAGCCGCCCTTCGGCGACGGCGTCCCGGAGAATCTCGGCGACCCGCTCGCGGTCGGCATCGGCGGCCCGCAACTCGGGGAGTTTTTCCGTCATACAAGCAGACTAGACCGTGTCCATGCCCGAGACGGCACGGTCGCGGGGGGAACCTCCGCCCGCGTACAGCTTCGCGATCACTTCCTCGATGTCCGGCTCCCGCACCGACAGGTCCACCAGCGGAAAGCGCTCGGCGACGGCCGCGACCAGCGGCGCCGCGCTCTGCGCCGCCGGGAACGCCAGCCACTGCCGCGGCCCCTCCACCTTGACCGTACGGGCCCCGGGCACGCCGTCGATCGGCGGCAACTCCCGTTCCAGGTCCACCACCAGCGTCCGCTCGCCCTCCCCGGCCGCCCGCAGCCCCGCCAGCCCGCCGTCGTACACCAGCCGCCCGTGGTCGATGACCATCACCCGGCGGCACAGCTGCTCGATGTCCGTCAGGTCGTGGGTGGTCAGCAGGACGGTGGTGCCCCGCTCGGCGTTCACCTCGCGCAGGAACTCCCGTACCTTCGCCTTGCTGATGACGTCGAGGCCGATGGTCGGCTCGTCGAGATAGAGCACCTCGGGGTCGTGCAGCAGCGCCGCCGCGATATCGCCGCGCATCCGCTGGCCGAGCGACAGCTGCCGTACCGGGACGTCCAACAGGGGTCCCAGGCCGAGCAGTTCGACGCAGCGCGCGAAGTTGGCGCGGTAGACGGGCCCGGGGACCCGGTACATGCGGCGGACCAGTTCGTAGGAGTCCTTCAGCGGCAGGTCCCACCACAGGGTCGTGCGCTGGCCGAAGACCACCCCGATCCGCCGGGCCAGCCGCGTCCGCTCGCGGGCGGGATCGATACCGGCGACCCGCAGCCGGCCCCCGCTGGGGGTCAGAATGCCTGTCAGCATCTTGATCGTGGTGGACTTCCCGGCGCCGTTCGGTCCGATGTAGCCGACCATTTCACCGCGCGGCACCCGGAAGGTGATGCCGTCCACGGCCCGCACCTCGTGCCGCACCCGGCGCAGCCGGCCCGCCCTGCGCCGTACCGAGAAGACCTTCTCGATCCCGTCCACCTCGATGAGCGTCGTTTCCGCCCCGTCCGTCATACGCCTCTCCTCAGCTCCCCGTGCTCCGGTACGCGCGCAGCCCGCAGCGCCACGCCAGCCCCGCGCCCGCAGCCATCAGCGCCGCCACCGCCGGCCCCATGAAATCCACCCAGCCCGGCAGCCCCAGCGGGTCCGGACGGCCCAGCAGCCGCAGCGCGGGCAGCCAGTTCACAAAGGCCAGCGGGATGACGAAGGTGACCCCGCGCACCAGGTCCCTGGCGAAGACGGTGGGCGGGTACTGGAGCAGCGTGTTGCCGCCGTAGGTGAAGGAGTTCTGCACCTCGGCCGCGTCCTGCGCCCAGAACTGGAAGGCCGCACCGGCCGTGAACACCGCCGCGAAGATGACCGCTCCGCACACCGCCATCACCGGCACCAGCAGCATCCGGCCCGCCGTCCAGTCCACCTCCAGCCGGGTCAGCGACCAGCCCAGGACCAGCACCGCCTGCCCGATCCGGCCCAGCCGGCGCAGCGCGAACCGGTCCGCGGCGACCTGCGCGAAGACCGGCACGGGGCGCAGCAGCAGGGTGTCCAGGGTGCCGTCGCGCACCCGCGCCCCGAGCCGGTCCATGCTGCCCAGCGCCAGGTCCGCCAGGCCCAGCGAGAGGCTGGAGGTGCCGTAGAGAAAGGCGACTTCGGGCAGCGAGAAGCCGCCCAGGACCTCGATCCGGGAGAACATCAGCAGGATCGCGACGAAGTCCAGGGCGCTGGCGGCGAAGTTGCCGACCGCCATCAGCACGAACGACGTCCGGTAGGCGAGGGTGGAGCGGATCCACATCCGGACGATCAGGACGTACGCGCGCAGGCCGTGCGCCCACAGCGCCGCCCGGCCCGTCCGCTCCCCGACGGCCCCGCTAGCCACCCTGCACCACCACCTTGCGGGTGGCGGCGCGCTGCACCAGCCGCCCCAGCGCCAGCAGCGCCACCCCCCACCCCGCCTGGAAGGCCAGCCCGCGCAGCAGCGAGCCGCCGGTCCGGACGCCGATCAGCACATCCACCGGCACCTGGAGGACCGCCGCCCACGGCAGCAGCTGCGCCACCTCGGCGAAGCCACCGGGAAAGGCGCGCAGCGGCAGCACCATCCCCGAGAAGAACAGGCACGCCAGGCCGCTGATCAGGGCCAGGCCCGCGCCGTCGAGCAGCCAGAAGGACGCCAGGGAGACGAGATAGCGCAGCGCGAAGCTGACCAGCAGCCCGAGCAGCACCGAGAGCAGGAACGTCAGCCAGGTCAGCGCCTCGCGGGGCAGGGCCAGCGGAAAGCAGACGGCGCCCACCGCCAACGGCACCACGCCACGGCCGATCAGCTGGAGCGCGGCCCGCCCCAGGTCCGCGGCCAGCCACCACAGCTGGAGGTCGGCGGGGCGGTAGAGGTCCACCGCGATGTCGCCGCTGCGGATCCGCTCCTGGAGCTCGTCCAGGCCGCCGCCCATCAGCAGCGCCGACGCGGCCAGCAGCGCCTGCGCGGTCCATACGAACGTCAGCGCCTGCGCCTGGTCGTAGCCGCCCAGATGCGGGCGCTCGGTCCACAGGGCGATGTAGGTGGAGGCGACGATGAAGCCGAAGACGGTGTTGGTGAAGACACCCGCCACGGTCGCGACCCGGTAGGTGGCGTACCGGCGGAAGCTGCCGGCCGCCACGGCCGTGCACCACGACACCTCCGCGCCCCCTCTTGTCGTTGCTCTTGTCGTTGCTCTTGTCGTCGAGCGGCAAAGCATCGGAGCCTAGTTGGGCCGACGTCGGCCGCACCATCGCTTTATCACCGGTTCGGGTGAGTCCGGGGCGCCATCCGGCCGGTCAGGGGGCGGTCGTCGGTGCGCGCCACCCCTCGCGACCGGGACACATGATGCGACAGTTCTCCAACAGGGCCTTCCGTTCCTTATCGGGTGAGCGCACCTTTCCGGGCATCACGCGCGATTCCCCGACGCCATATCGATCCGCCGCAGCACAACCTTCGGCGGCCGCCGAGGAGTCCATACAGACATGAGCGACGATCCGGAGGGCAGGACGACCGCCCGGGACAGCGCCGCACGCCCGCGGCGCACCGGCTGGCGCCGCGCCATCCCCACCTGGCGGACGGTGCTGGCCGCCGTGGTGCTGTTCCTGCTGGTGATCGTGGGCGGCCTCGTCGCCGGGTATCTCCTGGTGGACATCCCGCCCGCCAACAGCGCCGCCCAGGCCCAGAGCAGCGTCTATCTCTACTCCGACGGCTCCTTCCTGGCCCGCGACGGCGACATCAACCGCGAGAACGTCTCACTCAGCCAGATCCCCAGGTCCACCCAGCAGGCCGTACTGGCCGCCGAGGACCGCGATTTCTACTCCGAGTCCGCCGTCGACCCCGCCGCCATGGTCCGCGCCGCCTGGAACACCGTCACCGGCAAGGGCAAGCAGTCCGGCTCGACCATCACCCAGCAGTACGTCAAGAACTACTACCTCGGCCAGGAACAGACGATCACCCGCAAGGCCAAGGAGTTCTTCATCGCCATCAAGCTCGACCGCGAGGAGACCAAGGACCAGATCCTCGAGGGCTACCTCAACTCCAGCTACTACGGACGCAACGCGTACGGCATCCAGGCCGCCGCCCAGGCCTACTACGGCAAGAACTCCGAGCGCCTGACCACCGCCGAGGGCGCCTACCTCGCCACCCTCCTCAACGCCCCCAGCGCCTACGACATCACCGCCCACCCCGAGAACAAGCGGCGGGCCCTGGCGCGCTGGAACTACGTCCTGGACGGCATGGTCAAGAAGAAGTGGCTCCCCCGCGCCGAGCGCGACGCCATGAAATTCCCCGAACCGGGCCCCGTCAAGGCCTCCGCCGGGCTCTCCGGCCAGCGCGGCTATGTCGTCGAAGCCGTCAAGGACTACCTGATCCGCAACAAGATCCTCGACGACGACACCCTGCGGGCCGGCGGCTACCGCATCACCACCACCCTCGCCAAGGACCGCCAGGACGCGTTCGTCGACGCCGTCGACAGCCGCCTGATGGACAAGCTCGACCACTCCCGCAAGGTCGACACCTACGTCCGGGCCGGCGGCGCCTCCATCGACCCCGCCACCGGCCGGGTCGTCGCCATGTACGGCGGCATCGACTACGCCAAGCAGTACGTCAACAGCGCCACCCGCCGCGACTACCAGGTCGGCTCCACCTTCAAGCCGATCGTCTTCGCCTCCGCCGTACAGAACCGCTCCACCACCCAGGACGGCGTCCCCATCACCCCCGACACCGTCTACGACGGCACCAACACACGCATGACCCTCAGCCACGGCTCCCCCACCGGCTTCGCCCCGGCCAACGAGGACGACCGCTCCTACGGCCCGATCACGGTCTCCGAAGCCACCGACAAGTCCGTCAACGCCGTCTACGCCCAGATGGGCATCGACGTCGGCCCGGCCAAGGTCAGGAAGACCGCCGTCGCCCTGGGCATCCCCGCCGACACCCCCAGCCTCTCCTCCTCCCAGGGCGCCATCTCGCTGGGCACCGCCACCCCCAGCGTCCTGGAGATGACCCAGGTCTACGCGGGGTTCGCCCACCACGGCACCCAGCGCCCGTACACCCTCGTCGACAAGGTCTCCAAGAGCGGCGAGATCCTCCCGCTGCCCGAACGCGCCGAACGCACCGCCCTCGACCGCGGCGCCGCCGACACCACCACCTCCATCCTGCAGAGCGTCGTCGACGGCGGCACCGGCACCGCCGCCCAGGGCGCCGGACGCCCGGCGGCCGGCAAGACCGGCACCGCGGAGAAGGACAAGGCCGCCTGGTTCGCCGGCTACACCCCCGAACTCGCCACCGTGGTCGCCGTCTTGGGCCAGAACCCGGAAAGCGCCGCTCAGGAGCCGCTGTACGGGGCAGCGGGACTGCCGCGCATCAACGGCGGCGGCTTCCCCGCCCAGATCTGGGCCGACTACACCGCCGCCGCCCTCGAAGGGCAGCCGATCACCGACTTCGACCTCCAGCTGGAAGCGGGCGCCGGCTCCCCGCCGCCCGCCCCGACGACCACCGCCCCCCTGCCCCCCGACGAGTCCGCCCCGCCGACCAGCACCGAGCCGAGCGTGCCGCCCACCTCCGGCGCGCCGACGACCGGCATCCCCGGCACGCCGACCGTCGAACCGCCCAGCCCCACCTTCCCGACCGAGCCGCCGACCACCGAGCCCACCGAGGAATTCCCCACCGTGGGCCCGGAGGGCGCGGAGGCGTACACGGGGCGGCGGACGCTGTGGGACGGCCTCGCGGCACCCCCGGTATGACGCCGGCGCACGGCCGGGGTCAGTGACCGGACGTCGCCTTGAGCCCCACCACCGCCACCAGCAGCAGACAGATGAAGAAGATCCGGGCCGCGGTCATCGGCTCCCCGAGCATCAGCATGCCCACCACCGCCGCACCGGCCGCACCGATACCGACCCATACGCCGTAGGCCGTACCGATGGGCAGCGTCCGGGCCGCGTACGAGAGCAGCAGCATGCTGGCGACGATGCCCGCGCCGGTGAACACACTGGGCCACAGCCGGGTGAAACCCTCGGTGAACTTCATCCCGACCGACCAGCCGACCTCCAGCAGACCGGCGACGACAAGCAGGACCCATGCCATGACGGCACCTCCGTGAAAACGCTGCAACAGCTTCAACAGGGGTGCGTCGTCTTGTCGTGACCCGGTACGGCGCGTCTCGTCGGGTACTTACGAGGCTAGCAAGCGGCGGACGGACGGCAGACGGAACGGGCGGTGACCTCGGTCACCGCCCGTCGTGGACAACAGCGGGGAAAGCTACGGGGTACGGGGTACGGACCCGCCGACCAGCCGACTACAGGTACAGGCCCGTCGAATCCTCCGCGCCCTCCAGCCGCTCCGCGGCCACCGCATGCAGATCGCGCTCCCGCATCAGCACATACGCCACACCGCGCACCTCGACCTCGGCACGGTCCTCCGGGTCGTACAGCACCCGGTCCCCCACCTCGACGGTCCGCACGTTCTGCCCGACCGCGACCACCTCCGCCCAGGCCAGGCGGCGGCCGACCGCCGCGGTCGCCGGAATGACGATGCCCCCGGTCGAGCGCCGCTCGCCCTCGGGGATGTCCGTCCGGACCAGCACGCGGTCGTGCAGCATCCGGATCGGCAGCTTGTCGTGGGTGTCCTTGGTGTTATTCGGGCTCACGGCATGACCGTACCTGCCCGCCGCCCGCCACCACGCACCAACGCCGGACCCCGCAGCCCGCACCCGCCGACGCCGGACCCCGGACCCGCCGACGCCGGAGCCTGCACCCGCCGACGCCGGACCCCGGACCCCGGACGAACGGGCCCGGCCCTCCGGACAGCGGCCGACCCTCCGGACAGCGGCCCAACCCTCCGGACAGTGGCCCGGCCCTCCGGACAGCGGCCCGGCCGCCTGGGCAGCGCCCCGGCCATCCGCTGGCGAAGGGACCACCTGCCTGAGCCGCCACGGGAACTCCCACCCGGCGAGCCCGCGGGAATACCCGTCCGGCCCCGCCGCGTTGTGGCCCCGCAGGGGGCGCTCGGAACCCCTACGGGTTGCGTTCGACCGTCCCCTAGGAGCGGCGCCGCTTGGCGCTCAGCGCCACCAGGCCCAGCACGGCCACACCGATCATGGCCACCGGAACGATCCGCTCGAGCCGCGGTGCCCCGTCCTCCGACACCAGCTGGCCCCGCACATCCGACACAGCACGGTGCGCGGCCACATACGCCCGCCCCGCCGTACGGTCCACCGCCGCCGCGGTTGCCGCCTTCGCATCGCCGATGATCGTCTTCGGGTGCAGCCGCACACCGATCTCGTCGAGCGTCACGGCGAGCTCGCGCCGCCTGCGGACGATGTCCGCCTCGATCTGCGCCGGGGTCCTGGCCTCCGCCACCGCGCTGCCTCCGTCGTCTCGCGCCATCCGTGATGGACAGTCTGTCAGCTCACACCCGTACGCGCCCCACAGCACCCCCGTTTCGCGCGGCCGAGGCGCCCGCGCACCCATCGCCCGGCCCACCTGGCTAATGTCGGGGGCCTACGGATCCAGCCGAAGGAGAACCATGAGCGAGCGACTGCAGCCCGGCGACACCGCCCCCGCCTTCACCCTGCCCGACGCCGACGGCAAGCAGGTCTCGCTCGCCGACCACAAGGGCCGCAAAGTCATCGTCTACTTCTACCCCGCCGCCCTGACCCCCGGCTGCACCAAGCAGGCCTGCGACTTCACCGACAACCTCGACTTCCTCGCCGGCCACGGCTACGACGTCATCGGCATCTCCCCCGACAAGCCGGAGAAGCTGGCCAAGTTCCGCGAGAAGGAAGACCTCAAGGTCACGCTGCTCGGCGACCCCGACAAGAGCGTCCTCGAGGCCTACGGCGCCTTCGGCGAGAAGAAGCTCTACGGCAAGACCGTCACCGGCGTCATCCGCTCCACCGTCGTCCTCGACGAGGACGGCAAGGTCGAGCGCGCCCTCTACAACGTCAAGGCCACCGGCCACGTCGCGAAAATCATCAAGGACCTCGGGCTGTAACCCCCAAGGCCGGACCGGCGCCCCGCGTCGGGGTGGCCCCGGGCAGGAGCCGTCGTCGGCTGCGGTGAACGAAACACCGACCCCCGGCGCCCTCACCGCCGGCGCCCCGCGTCGGGGTGGCCCGGGGCAGGAGCCGTTCTCGGCTGCGGTGAACGGAACACCGACCCCCGGCGCCATCGCCGCCCGGTCCGGCAGTTCCAGCACCGCCGGCGCCCCGCGTCAGAGTGGCCCAGGGCAGGAGCCGTTCTCGGCTGCGGTGAACGAAACACCGACCCCCGGCGCCATCGCCGCCCGGTCCGGCAGTTCCAGCACCGCTTCGGCGCCGCCCTCCGCGGCGGCGCCGAAGTCCAGCCGCGCCCCCAGCACATCCGCCTGCCCCGCCGCGATCGTCAGCCCCAGACCGTGCCCCGTACCCCGCTCCGGCGCCGCCGTACGGAACCGCCGCGGCCCCTCCGTGCACAGCTCCGCCGGATATCCGGGACCGTGATCGCGCACCACGATCCGCGTCCCCTGCACCACCACCTCGATCGGCGGCTTCCCGTGCTTCGCCGCGTTCGCCAGCAGATTCACCAGCACCCGCTCCACCCGTCGCCGGTCCGTCTCCACGATCTGCGGTGCGCCCTCGACGGCCACCGACACCTCGTCGACGCCCCACTGCCGCTCCGCTCGCCGGACGATCCCGCGCACCAGCGACGGCAGCTCACAGGCGTCCAGATCCGCCCGCTCCACCCCCGAATCCAGCCGCGACACCTCCAGCAGGTCCTCGACCAGCCGCCGCATCGCCTGCGCCCGGTCCTGGACCATCTCCACCGCCCGCGGCTGCGGCAGCAACCCCGCCGCCGCCACCAGCCCGGCCACCGGGGTGCGCAGCTCGTGCGCCACATCCGCGGTGAACTCCCGCTCCGCCTCCACCCGCGCCGCCAGCGACATCGCCATGTGGTGCACGCTGCGGCCCAGTTCGGCCACCTCGTCCCGGCCCTTGCTGGCCAGCGCATCCGCGTCCGGCGGCGCACCCGCCGCGATCCGCCGCGCCGCCGCCGCACTCAGCCGCAGCCGCCGCGACAGCCGCTGCGCCACGAACCACGACACCACCGCCATCAGCACGACCGTGCCGCACCCGGCGATCAGCAGCGCCCGGTCCAGCGCCAGCAGCACCGGATCGTCGTCCGGAAAGACCGCCGACACCGACAACGACCGCGCCGGACGGTTCCCGCCGCCGTCACCGACCCCGGTCGCCGCCCATACGCGCGGATCCTCACCGCCAGTGACATACGTCCCCGACCGGTTCTTGAACACCGCCTCGCGCAGCGGCGACGGCACCTTCGTATCGTCCAGCTGCGCGCCGAGCGCCAGCGTCCCGTCCCGCTCGTAGAGCTGCAGCGCCGAACTGAGCCGGGCGTCCTGGAAGGCCCGCGCCGATCGTTCCCGCTCCGCCTCCGCTATGTGGTGCACGGCGAACCCGAGCACCACCACGGCCAGCGCCGTCACACAGGAAATGGCCAGAGCGATCCGGCCTCGAATGCCCATCACGCGAGGTCGTACTTCTCCGTCATGTCGCCGAACGGCGTCGAGCCCTCGTACGTCACCTCGAGCTCCGTGAAGGCCCGCGCTCCGTCGATCGTCTTGACGCCGTAGAGCCGGAAGGTCGCCGGGAACCCGGAATCCGTCGCCACTCTCGCGGCCTTCTCCCCCACCTGCACCACACCGGTGCCCTCCGCCTCCCCGGGGCCGTACCGGTCCCAGGTGATCGCGGTCGCCACCATCCCCGCATCCGCGCAGGCCAGCGTGATCACCGGCGGCTTGACCTGCGGATCCCCGATCCCGCAGTCGCGCACGCCCGGCAGGCCGCCCTGGTCCTGGACGTCCTCCTTGACGTCCTGCACCGCCGCGGTCCTCGGCGCCGTGTCCAGCGCCGACGCGCGGTCCGACGCCTGGCTGAACCACACCCCGCCGGCCGCCAGCACCGTCACCAGGACGAATGCCGCCACAGCGGTACGCCCGCGAGCCCAGCGGGACCCAGCGCGCTCGGTCATCACCCTCTCCTCCCGGGACTCACGCCCCGTACCCCCACAGCACACACCCGCGCACCCGCGCCGCCCGAACGGGCACCGGTGAGTGAGCGCCACACGCTACGGAAGAGCGGTTTCACGACCGCCACGTTCCCCCTCCCCCGCACAAGGTGACTGCTTGGACACGGCAATATCCGCGCGGGCGTGTACCAGTCCTGTAACAGCCCCGCCGATTCCCTGGCACGCAGCCTCCCTCCCATGAAAACGAGCGGACTCCGTCGGGCGGACACCCCGCGTGCCGCACCTCACCCGACCCGCGAATTTCGGCCAGAGTGGTTTGGAACGCGCTCCGCTGTGCAGGCGCACCTGTCGTATCCGTCGCATCCCCACCGCGCACCGCGCGCTGACCGACCCGAGAGGACCGCCTTGTGACGCACGGGAGCACCGCAGTGGAACCACCCTTCGAGGACAAAGAGGCCCTCCGCCGGCACCGCGTCCTCTTCCGCGCCATCGCCCGGCGCCGAAATCCCAAGCTGCGGCGCACCGATATCACCATCACCGACGAAAAGGTGGTCAAGCGGGCCGTCAAGGCGGCCGCCCTCGGTAACGCCATGGAATGGTTCGACTTCGGGATCTACAGCTATCTCGCGGTCACCATCGGCAAGGTCTTCTTCCCCGGCGGCAGCGACACCACCAGCCTGCTCTCCTCCTTCGCGACCTTCGCCGTGGCCTTTCTCGTACGGCCGCTCGGCGGCGCCTACTTCGGCCCGCTCGGCGACCGCATCGGCCGCAAGAAGGTCCTCGCCCTCACGATGATCATGATGGCGCTGGGCACCCTCTGCATCGGCCTGATCCCCTCGTACGCGGCCATCGGCTTCTGGTCCCCGGCGCTCCTCATCCTCTTCCGCCTCGTCCAGGGCTTCTCCACGGGCGGCGAATACGGCGGCGCCTCCACCTTCATCGCCGAATACGCCCCCGACAAGAAGCGCGGCTATTTCGGCAGCTTCCTGGAGATGGGCACCCTCATCGGCTACACGGGCGCGGCCGGCATCGTCCTGCTCCTGAACACCACGCTGGGCGACGACGCCATGCTCGCGTGGGGCTGGCGCCTTCCCTTCCTGATCGCCGGCCCCCTGGGCCTGGTCGGCCTCTATCTCCGGGTCAAGCTCGACGAGACCCCGGCCTTCCAGAAGCTGGAGGCCTCCCAGACGCATTCCGCCGCCGGCTCCGCCGTCGAGGCCGAGGCCGAATTCTCCCACCTCTCGGAGAACGCCCCGAAGAAGAAGCTGCGCGAGATCTTCGCCCAGCAGTGGCCGACGCTCATCCTCTGCATTGCCCTGGTCGGTGCCTACAACATCACCGATTACATGCTGCTCTCCTACATGCCGACGTATTTGACCGACACCCTCGAATACAAGGAGTCGCACGGCCTGCTGATCCTCCTCGGCACGATGATCGTCCTGATGTGCATCATCAGCACCATCGGCAGGCTCAACGACCGCTACGGCCGCAAGCCCCTCCTGATGACCGGCATGCTCGGCTTCTTCCTCACCGCCATCCCCGCATTCCTCCTGGTCAAGCAGGGCAGCGTGCCCTCGGTCATCGGCGGCATGGCCCTCCTCGGCCTCTCCCTCGTCTGCCTCCTGGGCACCATGTCCGCCGCCCTCCCCGCCCTCTTCCCCACCAACGTCCGCTACGGCTCCCTCTCCATCGGCTACAACCTCGCCGTCTCCCTCTTCGGCGGCACCACCCCCCTGGTGATCACCGCCCTGATGGACGTCTTCGACAAGAACGTCATGGTCCCCGCCTACTACACAATGGGCGCCGCCCTGGTGGGCGTCATCGCCGTGGCCTGCATGAAGGAAACGGCCCAGCAGCCGCTCGACGGCTCGCCGCCTTCGGTCGCCACCAAGGAGGAGGCCGTGGAGATGATCGAGGCCCAGACACCGGAGCCTCGCTTCTGAGAAACGGCAGTGACTGATGGGGCCTTGGGGTTTTCCCACCCAAGGCCCCAGGGCCTCGAAGTCGACCATCGCAACGGCGACCGGCTGGACAACCGCCTGGAGAACCTGCGTTGTCTGTGCCCCTCCTGCCGCAGACCGGCAATTTCTCCGGTCGGTCACCGCGTCCGGGCATCCCCCGGCAGGTGCGCGGCCGGGCACAGTAAAGTAGGCGGCGCGCGGGCCCGTACCCCAGCTGGCTAGAGGGTGCCGGTTTAGGTCCGGTATGTCGTGGGTTCGAGTCCCACCGGGCTCACCTACGCACACGGCCTCCCCCGTCATCGGACGAGGGGGGCCGTTTCCGTACGCCCGCGGTTAGCCCAACAACTCCCGCACCACCGGCACCAACGCCCGGAACGCCTTCCCCCGATGGCTGATCGCGTTCTTCTCGTCGGCGGTCAGTTCGGCGCAGGTGCGGGTCTCGCCGAGGGGCTGGAGGACGGGGTCGTAGCCGAAGCCGCCGGTGCCGGAGGGGGCGGGGCGGAGGGTGCCCTCGAGGGTGCCCTCGACGACTCGCTCGGTGCCGTCGGGCAGGGCGAGGGCCGCGGCGCAGGCGAAGTGGGCGGCGCGGTGTTCGTCGGAGATGTCGCCGAGCTGGGCGAGCAGGAGGTCGAGGTTGGCCTGGTCGTCGCCGTGCCGGCCGGCCCAGCGGGCGGAGAAGATGCCCGGGGCGCCGCCGAGGACGTCGACGCAGAGGCCGGAGTCGTCGGCGACGGCCGGGTGGCCGGTGGCCCTGGCGAGGGCGTGGGCCTTGAGGAGGGCGTTCTCGGCGAAGGTGACGCCGGTTTCCTTGACGTCGGGGACGTCGGGGTAGGCGTCGGCCCCGACGAGTTCGACGTCGAGGTCGGCGGCTTCCAGGATGGCCCGGAGTTCGGTGATCTTGCCGGCGTTGCGGGTGGCGAGGATGAGGCGGGTGCGGGGCGCGGGGCGTCCGTCCGTTCGAGGCTGCATGGGGAGTGATTATCCCGGGGGACGGGGGCCTCGTGGGGCGGAAGTGGTCAGCCGGGGGTGCAGGTCTTGGTGAGGTCGCCGGCCCCGTCGGTGATGGGCTGGAGATCGGGGACGTTGTTGCTCTTGATGTCCTTGCGGGCGTTCTTGATGCCGGCGTTCATCTTGTCGAGGGACTTGGCGAGTTCGGGGTCGCTCGAGGAGTCGCGGACCTTCTTGAGGTTCTGGTCGATCTTGTCGAGGGCCTGCTCGGCCTTCTGCGGGTCGTCGAGGGAGTTCTCGGCGGCCTGCTGGAGCTTGTCGACGGAGTTGACGATGGCGGTGGCGGCGTCGGCGCAGTCCATGGCCTTGTTGACCGCTCCGCAGGCGGAGAGCAGCGGTATCGCGAGGGCGGCGGCGGCCAGCGTCGCGACGGCGGTGACGGGGCGGCGGTGGCGGCGGGCGGGGCGAGGGGTGCGCGGGGACATGGAAGAGGTTCCTCCTTGGGTCATGAGCGGGCAAAGGGAGAAACGCATGGCGCCCCGTTTTGGTTGACGGGGCGCCAAGGAAGGGTGGGCGGCGGGCCGGAGTCCGGACAGCCGGGCGGGTGGTGGGGCGACGGGCCGGGGGCGGCTCAGAGCGTCGCGGCCAGCGCCTCCCGCTGGGCGGTGTCGAGTGTGGTGCAGCCGGTGACGGCGAGGTCGAGGAGGGCGTTGAGTTCGTCGCGGGCGAAGGGTTCGGCTTCGGCGGTGCCCTGGACCTCGACGAAGCGGCCGTCGCCGGTGCAGACGACGTTCATGTCGGTGTCGGCGCGGACGTCTTCCTCGTAGCAGAGGTCGAGGAGCGGGACGCCGGCGACGATGCCGACGCTGACGGCGCTGACCGTGCCGGTCAGCGGCTGGCGGCCGTGCTTGATGAGCTTCTTGTGCTGGGCCCAGGCGATGGCGTCGGCGAGGGCGACGTAGGCGCCGGTGATGGCGGCGGTGCGGGTGCCGCCGTCGGCCTGGAGGACGTCGCAGTCGAGGACGATGGTGTTCTCGCCGAGGGCCTTGAAGTCGATGACGGCGCGCAGGGAGCGGCCGATGAGGCGGCTGATTTCGTGGGTGCGGCCGCCGATCTTGCCGCGTACGGATTCGCGGTCGCCGCGGGTGTTGGTGGAGCGGGGCAGCATCGAGTACTCGGCGGTGACCCAGCCTTCGCCGCTGCCCTTGCGCCAGCGCGGGACGCCTTCGGTGACGGAGGCGGTGCAGAAGACCTTGGTGTCGCCGAAGGAGATGAGGACGGAGCCTTCGGCGTGCTTGCTCCAGCCGCGTTCGATGGTGACCGGGCGGAGCTGTTCGGGGGTGCGGCCGTCGATGCGAGACATGGCGTAGACCCTATCGGGAATGGCAAGGGCCCCGTTCCGGTACGGGCGCATGCACCGGCGGGGCCCTGGGTGAGCGCTGGGCTCAGCTCACATCATGTCTTCGATCTCGGCGGCGATGGGGTCGGCGTCGGTGCCGATGACGACCTGGATCGCGGTGCCCATCTTGACGACGCCGTGGGCGCCGGCGGCCTTGAGAGCGGCCTCGTCGACGAGCTCGGGGTCGGCGACTTCGGTGCGGAGGCGGGTGATGCAGCCCTCGACCTCTTCGATGTTGTCGAGTCCGCCGAGCCCGGCGACGATCTTCTCAGCCTTGCTGGCCATGTCCACTCCTGCTTGTCTCGGCCGTCGGCGGCTCCGCCGAGCGGTTTTTCCACCGTAGTGCACGCATATGAGCGTTTGTGTGGGTCTGTGCCCGTTCAGCCCAACTATGCGGGCGGTTGGGCGCCATCTGGCGAAGGATGGCGATCACTCGAAGTGCGTGCCGGGCTGCCGGCCCGCACCCCAAGTGGTCTACACCATCAGTATGCGGCAAGCGCCGGGGCGGTTGTCGACGGGCCTTGCGACGGGACGCGTCGACGGGGCCCGTCGAACGGGACTTGTCGAACGACCCCGCCGATGGACCCCGTCGACGGGACCGGCTCAACGGACCTGGTCGGGACGCCGACCGCCGGGAGGACGGAGATGAGCGCGAACGCCGCGGCGGCGGAGCCGAGGAAGCGGCCGGGGAAGAGCAGGGCGTCGGCCGTCTTCCAGGGCCTGCAGAAGATGGGCCGCAGCCTTCAGCTGCCGATCGCCGTACTGCCCGCAGCGGGCATCCTCAACCGCCTCGGCCAGCCGGACGTGTTCGGCGACAAGGGCCTGGGCTGGAACGACGTCGCCAAGGTGTTCGCGGGTGCGGGCGGCGCGCTGCTGGATTCGGGACTGGGGCTGCCGCTGCTGTTCTGCATCGGCGTCGCCATCGGGATGGCGAAGAAGGCGGACGGTTCGACGGCGCTGGCGGCGGTGGCGGGCTTTCTCGTGTATTTCGCGGTGCTGCACCAGTTCCCGGTGATCTGCGGTGCGGGGCAGACATTCACGCAGGCGGGACCGTGGGGCGGGGTGTGTGTCGACAAGGGCGGGAACGCCACCCAGGCGACCTTCCAGAATCCGGGGGTCTTCGGCGGCATCGTCATGGGCTTTCTCGCCGCCTGGTTCTGGCAGCGGCTGCACCGGGTGAAGCTGGTCGACTGGCTGGGCTTCTTCAACGGCCGCCGACTCGTACCGATCGTGATGGCCTTCATCGGTCTGGCCTTCGCGGTGGTGTCCCTGTGGATCTGGCCGCCGATCGGTGAGGCGCTGACCGCCTTCAGCAAATGGCTGACGGATCTGGACTGGCTCGGGTCGGGGCTGTTCGGTGTCGCCAACCGCGCGCTGCTGGTGATCGGGCTGCACCAGTTCCTGAACACCTTCGTGTGGTTCCAGTTCGGCAGTTATACGGAGCCGGACGGCACGGTCGTGCACGGTGACATCAACCGGTTCCTGGCGGGCGACCCGACCGCGGGGCAGTTCACCACCGGCTTCTTCCCGATCATGATGTTCGCGCTGCCGGCCGCGGCGCTGGCCATTGCGCACTGCGCCAAGCCGCATCGCCGCAAAGAGATCGCCGGAATGATGCTGTCGGTCGGGCTGACGTCCTTCGTGACGGGCGTGACCGAGCCGATCGAGTATTCCTTCCTCTTCGTCGCACCGTTGCTCTATGCGCTCCATGCGCTGCTGACCGGTGTGTCGATGGCGGTGAGCTGGGCGCTGGGGGTGCACGACAGCTTCAGTTTCTCGGCGGGGCTGATCGATTACGTCATCAATTGGGGGCTGGCGACCAAGCCGTGGCTGATCATTCCCATCGGGGCGTGTTTTGCGGTGGTCTATTACGCCGTCTTCCGGTTCGTGATCACGAAATTCGACCTGCCGACGCCGGGGCGCGAACCGGACGAGGTGGGGGACGCCATGGAGGAGGAGAACATCAAGTAGGCGGCGGAGCAGGCGGCGGCCGTCGCCCCGCACCCGGCCCCCAGGTCCCCGGACTTGGGGGCCGTCGCCGTGTGGTCCACACCACTTGGAAGAATGGATTCCTTTGTTCCGGGACGGCGTGCTAAGAATGGTCTAAACCACCAGTGGTGTAGACCAAGGTGTAGACCAAAGACCAGGGTAGACCAAACAAGCGGGCCGTCCCCCTCTTCCGAGTGCCCGCCTCACCAGGAGGAATCCGATGAGTTCGGACACTGCCGCGAAGGCGGCCCCGGAGAAAAAGGGCCGCGGCTCCAGCGTCATGGCAGTGGGGCAGCGCATCGGCCGCAGCCTCATGCTGCCCATCGCCACGCTGCCCGCCGCCGCGCTGATGGTCCGCCTGGGCCAGCCCGACATGCTCGGCAACAAGACCCTCCCGGCATTCCTGAACAAGCTCGCCGAGTTCATGGCGGCCGGCGGCGGCGCCCTGCTCGACAACATGCCGCTGCTGTTCGCGGTCGGTATCGCCATCGGCTTCGCCAAGAAGTCGGACGGCTCCACCGCCCTGGCCGCCGTCGTCGGCTACCTGGTCTTCAGCAAGGTTCTGGGCACCTTCACCGACGACAACCTCCCCAAGGTCCAGCAGGTCGTCGACGGGAAGATAGCCGAGGTCGCGCCGCCGGTGAACGCGGGCGTCCTCGGCGGTGTCGTGATCGGCATCGTGGTCGCCCTGCTCTACCAGCGCTTCAGCCGCAAGAAGCTCCCCGACTGGCTGGGCTTCTTCAGCGGTCGCCGGCTCGTCCCGATCCTGGCCTCGTTCGCCGGCCTGGTCATCGGCATCGTCTTCGGCTACATCTGGCCGGTCCTCGGCGCCGGTCTGCACAACTTCGGTGAATGGCTGGTCGGCTCGGGCGCCGTGGGCGCGGGCATCTTCGGCGTCGCCAACCGCGCGCTGATCCCGGTCGGCATGCACCACCTGCTGAACTCGTTCCCGTGGCTGCAGGCCGGTGACTTCCACGGCAAGCACGGCGACATCGCCCGGTTCCTGGCCGGCGACCCGAGCGCCGGGCAGTTCACCACCGGCTTCTTCCCGATCATGATGTTCGCCCTGCCGGCCGCCTGCCTGGCGATCACCCACTGCGCCCGCCCCGAGCGCCGCAAGGTCGTCGGCGGCATGATGGCCTCCCTGGCCCTGACCGCCTTCGTCACCGGCGTCACGGAGCCGATCGAGTTCACCTTCATGTTCATCGCGCCGGTGCTGTACGCGATCCATGCGGTGCTCACCGGTGTGTCGATGGCGCTGACCTGGGCCCTGGGCATGAAGGACGGCTTCGGCTTCTCGGCCGGCGCCATCGACTTCCTGCTCAACCTGGGCATCGCGTCCAAGCCCTGGATGCTGGCACTGGTGGGGCTCTGCTTCGGAGCGCTCTACTACGCGGTCTTCCGCTTCGCCATCGTCAAGTTCAACCTCCCGACGCCGGGCCGCGAACCCGACGAGGAGCTGCCCGAGCCCGAGCAGGCCAAGGCCAAGAGCAAGGCGGCCCTGGCCAAGTAGGCCCGGACCCCGGACGGTGCAACGGCCTCCCCGCGAAGAAGCGGGGAGGCCGTCGGCGTTCCCGGGAAGCCGCGGGCCGCACGGCCGGCGCCCCGGCCGCGGGCCTTCAGATCTCGTACGACGCGCCCGCCTTGGCGACCTCGACCGGGCCGTCGTAGACCTTCTGCGCGTCGCGGATGTTGATGTCCGGGTCGGTCCACGGCGGGATATGGGTCAGCACCAGGCGGCCGGCGCCGGCCCGGCGGGCGTGTTCGCCGGCCTCGCGGCCGTTGAGGTGCAGGTCCGGGATGTCTTCCTTGCCGTGGGTGAAGGACGCCTCGCACAGGAAGAAGTCGGTGCCCGCGGCGAGGGAGTCCAGCGCCTCGCAGGGGCCGGTGTCGCCGGAGTACGTCAGGGACCGGCCCGCGTGTTCGATGCGGAAGCCGAACGCCTCCACGGGGTGCCTGACCCGTTCCGTGCGGATCGTGAACGGTCCGATGGTCCGCGTACCGGGCTCGAGCGTGCGGAAGTCGAAGACCTCGCTCATCGCCCCGTCGTACGGCAGGTCGGCGTGCGCGACGGTCAGCCGGCGCTCGGTGCCGGCCGGGCCGTAGACCGGAATCGGCGCGCAGCGGCCGCCGTCCGGCCGGTAGTACCGCACGACGAAATAGCCGCACAGGTCGATGCAGTGGTCCGCATGCAGATGCGACAGGAGGATGGCGTCCAGGTCGTAGAGACCGATGTGGCGCTGCATCTCGCCGAGGGCGCCGTTGCCCATGTCGATGAGCAGCCTGAAGCCGTCGGCCTCCACGAGGTAGCTCGAGCAGGCCGATTCCGTGGAAGGGAACGACCCCGAGCATCCGACGACAGTGAGCTTCATGCGGGCGTGAACCTCCGTGGGCGGGGGCGGCGGGACGGGGGCCTCCCCCTGCTCACGGGGTCTCCGCCCTGCTCGAGCGGGGTCGAGAGGGCGGGGGAGCCGTGGAGAGCTCGGGGAAGGGTCCATCCGGGGTTTCTCGGCGGGTCCTTGCCGGTATGTGCCGGGTCTTGGGTGGTTCTGTGCGGTGCCCACGAGCGTAAGGCGCGAACGGTCCCCTGGCGCCTGTAGCGGGGCGAGCTGTGGGCGGAATCACCAGTCCGGGTGGGGCCGTACGTCCGGCATTGCGCCGTCTTCGATTCTCCCGGGCGCGCGCGGTGCGGGGACGGCCCGCGGTGCGGCGGATCGCGCCGGGCGCCCGCCGCTGCCCCGGTCGCCACGGCGCCGCGCCGCCGGAAGTGCGGCGCCGCCGTGGCACGGGGCCACGGCGGCGGGGGGACGGGCGCGGCCGTTCGGCCGGACGGGCGATGCCTAGGCCCAGAGCTGGCCGTGCAGGGTGGCGATCGCCGCTTCCGTCGACTCGGCGGTGTAGACGCCGGTGGAGAGGTACTTCCAGCCGCCGTCGGCGACGACGAAGGCGATGTCGGCGCTCTGCCCGGCGCGTACCGCCTTCTTGCCGACGCCGATCGCGGCATGCAGCGCCGCGCCCGTGGAGATGCCCGCGAAGATGCCTTCCTCGGCGAGGAGTTCGCGGGTGCGGCGGACCGCGTCCTCGGAGCCGACCGAGAAGCGGGTGGTCAGGACGGACTCGTCGTAGAGCTCGGGGATGAAGCCCTCGTCGAGGTTGCGCAGGCCGTAGACGACGTCGTCGTAGCGCGGCTCGGCGGCGACGATCTGGACGCCGGGGACGTGCTCGCGCAGATAGCGGCCGACGCCCATCAGCGTGCCGGTGGTGCCCAGGCCCGCCACGAAGTGGGTGACGGAGGGGAGGTCGGCGAGGATCTCGGGGCCGGTGGTGGCGTAGTGCGCACCGGCGTTGTCGGGGTTGCCGTACTGGTAGAGCATCACCCAGTCGGGGTGCTCGGCGGCCAGCTCCTTGGCGACGCGTACCGCGGTGTTGGAGCCGCCGGCCGCGGGCGAGGAGATGATCTCGGCACCCCACATGGCGAGCAGTTCGCGGCGCTCGGAGGAGGTGTTCTCCGGCATGACGCACACGATGCGGTAGCCCTTGAGCTTGGCCGCCATGGCGAGCGAGATGCCGGTGTTACCGCTGGTGGGCTCGAGGATCGTGCAGCCGGGGGTGAGCCGGCCGTCCTTCTCGGCCTGTTCGATCATGTGCAGCGCGGGCCGGTCCTTGACCGAGCCCGTGGGGTTGCGGTCCTCCAGCTTCGCCCAGATGCGGACGTCGTCGGAGGGCGAGAGGCGCGGCAGGCGGACGAGAGGGGTGTTCCCGACCGCCGCCAGCGGGGAGTCGTAGCGCACCGTCAGACCATTCCGCCGGCCACGGCCGGGAGGATCGTGACGTTGTCGCCGTCGGCCAGCTTGGTGGAGATGCCTTCGAGGAAGCGCACGTCCTCGTCGTTGAGGTAGACGTTCACGAAGCGGCGCAGCTGCTGCTCGTCGTCGACCAGGCGGGCGCGGATGCCGGCGTGCCGGGTCTCCAGGTCGGCGAAGAGGTCGGCGAGGGTCTCGCCGCTGCCCGGGACGGCCTTCTCGCCGTCGGTGTAGGTGCGCAGGATGGTCGGGATTCGGACCTCGATGGCCATGGGAGTGCTCCTGTGGGAGTGGGGTGGCGGGCGGGTGCTGTGCGTCCGGGTGCGGGGCGGCGCTGGGGCCGTACGGCGTGCCGGGAGGCGTCGGGTGACGCGGGGGTGCGGGAGCGCCGGGCGGTGCGTGCCGCGCGCCCGGCCGGGGGGCCGGGTCAGGCGGCGGCGCAGCGCGGACAGATGGCGCTGGAAAGGCGGCACAGATCGACGTGCAGCCGTGCGGCTCCGCAGCCGAACGCGCCCAGCAGGGCAGATGCGGAGCGACGCGTGGCGAGCGGAGCGAGCAGCAGCATGCCCGGCCTCTTCTTCTCGCTCACGTCGTGGTCAACCATGCGGTCATCGTATCGATTCCCGGTCCGGGTATTGGAACCTCGTCCCATGATGCGGACGATCGGTGTACGCCAGGTGGGACGCGATCATGCGCGGGGCCCGCCGGGCGGTCAGGAGTACGCCGTGACGACCTCGACGTCCTCCTCGGTGACCTGGCCGTCGACGATCCGGAACGAGCGGAACTGGAAGGGTCCGGCGTCGTCGGCGTCGGCGGTGGAGACCAGGACGTAGTGGGCGGCGGGCTCGTTGGCGTAGGAGATATCCGTCCGGGACGGGTAGGCCTCGGTGGCGGTGTGCGAGTGGTAGATGATCACCGGCTCCTCGTCCCGGTCGTCCATCTCGCGGTAGAGCTTGAACAGGTCGGAGGAGTCGAATTCGTAGAAGGTGGGCGAGCGGGCGGCGTTCAGCATCGGGATGAACCGCTCGGGGCGGCCGCTGCCGGCCGGACCCGCGACCACGCCGCAGGCCTCGTCGGGGTGGTCCTGGCGGGCGTGCTCGACGATCCGGTCGTGGAGGGCCTTGGTGAGGGTCAGCATGCGGCCAAGAATAAGCAGAGGGCCCGTACGTACCGAAGGATGGTACGCACGGGCCCACATGCTGGACAGGCTGGAAGGTCAGTCCTTCTTGGCGAGACCGGCCGCCGCGTCCCGGCGCTTGATGCACAGGTAGCCGACGCCCAGGATGAGCGCCCAGACGGGAGCCGCGTAGAGCGAGATCCGGGCGTCCGCGTCGACACCCATCATCACGATCACCATGGCGATGAAGGCCAGCGCGAAGACCGAGGTGTAGGGGCTGCCGGGAGCCTTGAACTCGGACTGCGGCAGCTCGCCGCGGTTCGCCTTGGCGCGGTAGCGGAGCTGGGAGAGCAGGATGACGATCCAGGCCCACATACCGGAGATGGTGGCGAAGGAGACGACGTAGTTGAACGCGTCACCGGGCCACTGGTAGTTGATGTAGACGCCGAACAGCATCATCGCGACCGAGACGCCGGTACCCCAGGTGGGCAGGCCGTTCTTGCTGAGCTTGGTGAAGAACTTCGGGCCCTGGCCGTTGAGCGCGAGGTCGCGCAGCATCCGGCCGGTGGAGTACATGCCGGAGTTGGCCGAGGAGAGCGCGGCGGTCAGCACGACGAAGTTGACGATGCCGGCGCCGGCCGGGAGGCCGATCTGCTGGAAGGCGGCGACGAAGGGGCTGACGCCCGGCTTGAAGGCCGTCCAGCTGACGACGGACAGGATGATGATCAGCGCGCCGATGTAGAAGAGGCCGATCCGCCACGGCACGGTGTTGATCGCCTTGGGCAGGACCTTCTTGGGGTTGGTCGCCTCGCCCGCGGTGACGCCGACGAGTTCGACGGCGAGGAAGGCGAACATCACGATCTGCAGCGTCATCAGCGTGCCGCCGATGCCCTTGGGGAAGAAGCCGCCGTGGGACCACAGGTTGGTGAAGGAGGCGGTGTCACCGGCGTCGGAGAAGCCGAGGGTGATCACGCCGAGGCCGATCAGGATCATGCCGATGATCGCGGTGACCTTGACCATCGAGAACCAGAATTCCAGCTCACCGAAGATCTTTACGGAGATCAGGTTGATACCGAAGAGCGCACACGTGAAGACGAGTGCCGAGGCCCATTGCGGTATGCCCTCGTTCCAGTACTGCACATAGGTGGCCGCCGCGGTCACTTCCGTGATGCCGGTGACGACCCAGAAAAGCCAGTACGTCCAGCCGGTCACAAAACCGATGAACGGGCCGAGGAATTCCCGGCCGTACTCGGAGAAGGAGCCGGAGACGGGCCGGTACATGAGCAATTCGCCCAGAGCCCGCATGATGAAGAAGATGACCAGACCGACGATGGCGTAGGCCAGGATGATGCTGGGCCCGGCCATGGAGATGGCCTTGCCCGCTCCGAGGAACAGGCCAGTACCGATGGCGCCACCAATGGCGATCATCTGGATCTGGCGGTTTCCCAGACCCCGCTGGTACCCCTCTTCGGGCTCCGTTCCAGCGGCCTCGTTGCCGTCGTGATGCTTGTCGACCTGCACAGAGGTCATGAGTGGTGCGCCTTTCTCCATTCCGACCCGGTCTGTCCGGGTCGGGTCCCGACCCCCCGGATGGAGTTCCTGCACGCCGACGGTCGGCCGGCTCAGCGCTCCCGCAGCGACAGGGGTGGCGTCACTCACGGCAGGTCGTGAACATTTATCACGGTCCTACGGAGATCAACTAATGTTGGCGTGGGCCAGATCACATGGATATCCGGACAAAGGTGAAGAGCCGCGACAAGACACACACCTCTGTGTGACGCGATCGTTATTCGGATTTGAGCATCCGCTGAGCGAACATCAGGCAAACATGCAAAAGCCCCGGTCGGGGGCACCGACCGGGGCGGAACATCAGGCTTTGGGCGAAAGGTCAGCCCATCAACGACTCGACGAGGGTCTCCTGCAGCCCGCCGAGCCAGAGGTAGGCCATCACCATCGGCTTGCGAGGGTCGGTGTCGGGCAGCCTGAGCAGTTCGCCGCCGTCCTCCTCGTCGGTGACCTCCAGGCGGGTGCCGATGGCGAGCCGGAGGTCGTTGAGGGCACCGAGCCACCGACGGCACTCGTCGGGCTTCAGGCGCAGCACCGCGCCCTGGTCGAGGCCGGGGCTCAGCGCGTCCAGCGCGCGGACCAGCGCGAGGGCGTCCTCGCGCTTGCGGGCGCGCAGGTCGTTCTCGGTGTAGCGGCGGAATTCGGCGGCCGCGGCGCGGACGTCGTCGTCGGGGACGAGGTCGGGGCCGCCGTAGGCGTCGGGGAAGAGGCGGGCCAGGACCGGATCGGCGGGCGGTTCGCTGGGGCCGTCGTTGAAGATGGAGGCGAGCGGGTCGTCGGTCTCGTCGCTCTCCTCCCCCGGGCCGATCAGCTCCATCAGCTGGACGGCGAGGCTGCGCAGGATGGAGATCTCGACCTCGTCGAGGGCGACGGCGGCGCCGCCGTCGGGCAGGGGCTCGAAGTGGCCGGCCATCAGGCGCGGTCCTGCTGAAGGGTCGCCCACAGGCCGTAGCCGTGCATGGCCTGCACGTCGCGCTCCATTTCCTCGCGGCTGCCGCTGGAGACCACCGCGCGGCCCTTGTGATGAACGTCGAGCATCAGCTGATGGGCCTTGTCCTTGGAGTAGCCGAAGTACGACTGAAAGACGTACGAGACATAGCTCATGAGATTCACGGGGTCGTTGTGAACGATCGTCACCCATGGGACGTCGGGTTCGGGAACCTCGAACGGTGCCTCGCTCGACTCGGGACGCTCGATCTCCACTGGAACACTCACACGCCCCATGCTGCCACCCGGGGGCGGCCGACGCACAAACGCCCCTCGCGCGGGTCGCGATGGAGGCCCGGCAATGAAATCGTCAAAGTGACGAGTAATGGGGGTAGCATCGCTCCCATGAACACAGCAGACCTGGGGCTGCCGGTGGCCGTGCCGTCGACTGCGCTCTTCACCGACCAGTACGAACTCACCATGCTGCAGGCCGCGTTGCGGTCCGGGACCGCGGACCGGCGCTCCGTCTTCGAGGTCTTCACCCGCCGACTGCCCGAAGGCCGCCGCTACGGCGTGGTCGCCGGCACCGGACGGGTGCTGGACGCCGTGGAGAATTTCCGCTTCGACTCGACCATCCTCGACTTTCTGCGTGACCGCCGCATCCTGGACGAGGCGACGCTCGCATGGCTGGCCGACTTCCGCTTCCGCGGGGACATCTGGGGCTACCCGGAGGGCGAGGTCTACTTCCCCGGCTCGCCCCTCATGCGCGTGGAGGGCACCTTCGCCGAGGCGGTACTGCTGGAGACGGTGATCCTCTCGATCCTCAACCACGATTCGGCGGTGGCCGCGGCCGCCTCCCGGATGGCGGTGGCGGCCGGCGACCGGCCGCTGATGGAGATGGGCGCCCGCCGCACCCACGAGCTGTCGGCGGTGGCCGCGAGCCGCGCCGCGTACGTCGGCGGCTTCCACACCACCTCCGACCTGGCGGCCGGCTTCCGCTACAACATCCCCACCGTCGGCACCAGCGCGCACGCCTTCACCCTGCTCCACGACACCGAACGGGACGCCTTCACCGCCCAGGTGGACACCCTGGGCAGCGGCACGACGCTCCTGGTGGACACCTTCGACGTCACCGAGGCCGTCCGTACGGCCGTGGAGGTGGCGGGGCCCGGCCTCGGCGCCGTGCGCATCGACTCCGGGGACCTGCTGCTGGTCGCCCACCGGGTGCGCCAGCAGCTGGACGAGCTGGGCGCCGAGAAGACCAGGATCGTGGTGACCAGCGATCTGGACGAGTACGCCATCGCCTCGCTGGCCGCCGCACCGGTGGACGCGTACGGCGTCGGCACCCAGCTGGTGACCGGCAGCGGCCACCCGACCTGCTCGATGGTCTACAAGCTCGTCGCGCGCGCCGACAGCGATGCGCCGGACGCCCCGCTGCGGCCGGTGGCGAAGAAGTCGATGGGCGGCAAGACCTCCGTGGGCGGCCGCAAGTGGGCGGCCCGGCGGCCGGACGAGCACGGGGTCGCGGAGGCCGAGGTCGTCGGCACCGGGCCGGTGCCGGACGAGCTGGCCGGGCACCAGCTGCTGGTCCCGCTCGTACGCGGCGGCGAGGTGGTGGCCCGGGAGCCGCTCGACGCCGCCCGCGAACGGCACCTCTCCGCCCGCGCCGGACTGCCGCTCTCGGCAACCCAGCTCTCCCGCGGCGAACCGGTCATCCCCACCGAGTACGTGTGAGCCGCGCGACGCCCGCCGGGGGGCCGGCGGGCGTCGGGGGCCGGCCCGTGGGGCGGCCGGCGGCCGAAAGGGGCGCGGTCGGACACTCCCGCAATCGGCGCCGAATGGCTACCCTCGGTCACATCACCACACCGCGCCCCTCCCCGATTCCCAGCCGGAAGGCACGCACCATGCACCGGGCATTGATCGTCGTTGATCTGCAGAACGACTTCTGCGAGGGCGGCAGCCTCGCGGTGGCGGGGGGTGCGGATGTCGCGGCGGCCATCACCGATCTGGTGGGGCAGGCGGCCGGCAGCTGTTACCGCCATGTCGTGGCCAGCCGGGACCACCACATAGACCCCGGCGACCACTTCTCCGACACCCCGGATTACGAGCACACCTGGCCGGTGCACTGCCTGGCCGGCACCGAGGGCAGCGGCTTCCACCCGAATTTCGCGCCGGCCGTCGCCTCGGGCGCCATAGACGCGGTCTTCGACAAGGGCGCCTACACCGGGGCGTACAGCGGTTTCGAGGGCGCGAACGAGAACGGCACCGCGCTCGCCGACTGGCTGCGCGAGCGCGCGGTCACCGAGGTCGATGTGGTCGGCATCGCGACCGACCACTGCGTCCGCGCCACCGCCCTGGACGCGCTGCGCGCCGGGCTGCGCACCCGCGTCCTGCTGGATCTGACCGCGGGCGTGGCCGCGAGGACCACCGAGCGGGCGCTGGAGGAGCTGCGGGCGGCGGGCGCGGAGCTGAGCGGCAAGCCGGTCATCGTCCGGAGCTGAGCGGCACGGGCGTACGCGCCGAGCGGTAAGGGCGGCACGGACGTACGGACGACCCCGGCACACGGGGGGCAGCCCGGTGCGGTGGACGCCCGCGGCGGAGGGCGGCGGGCCGGATGGCCCACCGCCCGGTGCCTCAGCCGGCCACCACCGCCGGGACCGGAGGGGGCAGGGCCGGGGCCGGGGCCCGCAGGAGGGCGCGTATCGGGTGCCAGGACTCGGTGTCGTCGTCCGGCGTCTCGCGCCAGACCAGGCCGTCGGGGTGGTGCAGTACGGCCGTCACCTCGTCCGGCGTCGGCGGTTCGGAATTGCCGCGCAGGTAGACGGCCCGCAGTCCGTGGTTGCGCAGCCTGGTCAGGGCGCGCTGGCGGTTGCCGGCGTGGACCAGGACCCGTACGCGGCAGCCGCAGTCGTACAGGCCCGAGCGCGCGCCGTGGGGCGGTCTGGGCAGCGAGAGGGCGACCACCACGCTTCCGCCAGGAAGCCTGATGAAGCCGCCGCCGGTCATTGTCATATCTCCCCCGTGAGACTTCGCGTCAACAAGGAACTCGTAGGACGCATCTAAACGCGAACGGCCGCCACCCGCCAAGGGGTAACGGCCGATTCGCCTCTGACCTGCAACTTTACCTTTTACTTACCTGCGGGGCCGACCACGAGGATCACCACGGAGCCGTTCGGGGCCTCCTTGGCGATCCGGATCCGGGTGTTGGTGTCAGGAACGATCACGCCGCCGGTCGGGTTCGACTTGTCGTAGTAGACGCCGTGCCGGTCGTCGAAGACCGTCACGCCGCGCTTGGACTTGATCTTGGTGACCTTGCCGTCCTTGTGGAGGGTGAGGGCATCCGTGCGGTAGCGGGTGAAGGTCGAGTCGTAGGACTGGAAGCGGTTGCGCATCAGCTTGCCGTCGGCCCACTTCTCGGCCTTGGGGTGCGCGTCCACGGGGAGGATCTGCCCGTAACCGGGGTGCTTGCCGACGTTGTTGTCGGGCTGCGAGGTGTCCCAGAGCCAGATCAGTACGCCGTTCTGGTACGGGAAGTGCTCCACCCAGCCCGGCTTGGCCGTGAGCCAGCCGAAGTTGTACGGGCCGGACTTGAGGGTCTTGTCGTACGACACGTACTGGCGGTTCTCGGCGATGTAGTACTGCGGGTAGTCCTTGGTGAAGGACTCGCCGACGTGCGAGAAGCCGGTGGCGCTCCAGCCGTTGTCGCCGTCCTCGGCGTTGTCGGTGAACAGCGGCGTGCCGTCGGCGACCACGCTGAGGGTGTCGGCCGCGAAGCCCTTCTGGGCCGCGCCGCCGTCGGTCTGGTAGCGGAAGCGGAGGTCGATCTTCTTGCCCGCGTAGGCGTCCAGCGGGTAGGCGAGGTCCTGGTAGGCGGTGACGGTGCCGGTCAGGGCGGGCTTGTCGCCGCCGTCGCGGGGGATGGCCTTGCCGTTGGCGGTGCCGTCGAGGGGCGTCCAGTCCTTGCCGCCGTCGGTGGAGACCTCGGCGTAGAGGTAGTCGTAGTCCTTTTCGATGTCCCACCAGCCCTTGAGGGTGAGGGACGCCTTGGACCTGCCGGTGAGGTCCACGGACCGGGTGAGGGTGTTCTTCAGGTCGTTGCCCATGCCGCTCCACCACTGGCGGGCGCCTTCGGCGGGCCGGACGATATCGGTCCTGACCGGCTTGGCGGGCAGTTCGACGACCACGGCCTGCTTGTGCCGGGTGTTGTATTCGGCGACGCCCAGCCGGTGGAACGACTTGGTCGCGGCCTTGGCCTTGTCGTAGTTGAGCCAGCCCAGCTGGAGCTTGTCCCAGGCGCTCATGTCGCCGGGCAGATCGCCTATGGCGTGCTTGCCGGTGCCCAGCCAGGAGCCGGCCGACATCAGCGACCAGAAGTCGACGGAGGACTCGCCGGCGCCGGTGGTGTCGTACTCGTCCGGCAGGCCCAGGTCATGGCCGTACTCGTGGGCGAAGACGCCGAGTCCGCCGTTCTCCGGCTGCATGGTGTAGTCGCCGACCCAGATGCCGGTGTCGCCGATCTGGGTGCCGCCCGCCTTGTTGCCGGCCGGGCCGCTCTTGCCGGCGTCGGTGCCGTACGCGTACCAGCGGTGCGCCCAGATGGCGTTCGTCTTCTGGACGCCGCCGCCCGCGGACTCGTCCTCCCCGGCGTGCACGATCTGGAAGTGGTCGATATAGCCGTCGGGCTCGTTGAAGTTGCCGTCGCCGTCGTGGTCGTAGCGGTCCCACTGGTCGTACTTGGCCAGGTCGGTCTTGATCTCGGCGTCGGTACGGCCCTTGGCGCGCTGGTCCTTGGCCCACTGATTGACGCCGTCGCGGATCAGGTCCCAGGCGTTGGCGCAGTTGGTCTGGCCGCAGTAGTTGGAGCCGTAGCGGGCCTCGTTCGCGTCGACCTTGACCCAGTCGGAGACCTCGCCCTCGACGGAGTAGCGGCCCGAGGACTGCTTCTCGTAGTACTGGGCCAGCGACGGCTTCTTCTTGTCGTGCGAGAAGTAGAGGTCCTGGAAGTGCCGGCGGCTGAAGTCCTTCTGCCAGGCCGTGCTGTTGTCCTTGGCGCGGTCCGGTTCGGCTATGCGGTTGTGCGCGGGTCCCGGGTCGCCGCCGTATTTCTTCACCGGGGGCTGGGGGCCGTCGCCGTCCGGGTCGAACATCGTGGTGTCGTCGACCGTGTCGCCGAAGTCCACCAGGATGGTGAAGATCTTGTCGGTCTTCTGCCGGGCCAGTTCGGCGTACTTGCCGTGGTCGAGCCGGACGACCTTCGAGCCGCCGCGGTCGGTGAGCCGCGCGGAGCCGGCCATCACCTGCTCGAGGGCCTCCTTGCGCTGCGCCGCCTGCTTGTCGCTGAACGGGCCCTTGAGGTCGTGGTCCACGGCCCGTTCGGGGGCCGGGTCGTGGCCGGCGGTGCGGGGTGCCGGTGCCGGTGTGCCGGCCGTGGCCACCCCCGACGACAGAACGGCCGCCCCGATCGCGGCGATTGCCGTGGCCAGGGCGGCCGGTCCGAACACCGGTCTGTGGTTTCTCACTTGGCGCTCTCCTCCCCTTCGAGCGGTCACTGTTCGACGGCATTCGACCGGAAGCGCGGTGAAAAAGACAGATCTTGACTTGCTCATGCTCAGGGAAGTACGTTAACCGGCCCGCGAGTTGCGGCTATCGGACGCCGGGCGGCGGGGCCGGACGGCCGCGCGGGGAGTCGTTCCGGTCATCTTCCGCCTCTCCTCCACTCGCCGATGCATATGCCTCCCAGGCATGCGCCCCCGCCCCGGTCAGGCCGGACACCTCTTCCCGCCGCCCCTCGCACGCACTTTCGGCCACCGTGTGCGCCCCCCGTGCTCCGGGCCCGTGGGTTAGGTCACGCTTACCTGTCGTTCCGCTCGGGCAATAAGGACCGTAGGGTCGTGTGATGGCGCGCCCTTGACCTCCACCCTCCGCCGACCCTCCGAGGACGGATCCCGCCATGCCTCGTCCGACCGCCACCCAGCTCGCCTACGGCTCGGCCACCGTCTTTCTCTCCACCCTCGCGATGCTGCTGCTCTCGCAGACGGAGACCGGTATCGGGGTCGCGGTCATCGCCCTCGCCGGGCTCGGGCTCGGGCTCCTGGTCGCCATGACGGTCCCGATGCCGGGAATGTCGCGGGGCGCTCGCCGTCCGGTGCTGCGGGGCAAGTCGCCCGCCGCGCCCGCCCCTTTGCGGGCCGTGCCGGCGCCCGTCGAGACCCGCATCCGCGAGCACTCGGGCTGAGGGATCGCCGGAGCCCGGGGGTCACCGGAGCCGGTCGGTCCCTTGTCCATCAGGCCGTCGAGACGACCACCGTCTTGGCGGCCTTGTCGTGCAGACACTGCTGATACGGCTTGTCCCAGGTGCACCACAGGACGTTGACCAGCCAGAAGACGAAGCCGCAGCAGGGCACGATCTCCGGCAGGGTGTAGACCGCGGCCCGGATCCAGCCCGCCTGGCCGGCCGGCACCGCGCCGTTCGCGAGCATCGCGACCCGGATCTTCATCGCCATCTTGCCGACGGTCTGGCCGCACCTGGTGAGCATCAGCCCCTCGTAGAGGAGGTACACCAGCATGGTCACGCCCGAGACGGTGGCCTGTTTGCTGGTCTCGACGCTGCTGGTGCTGGTGTAGTCCACCCAGCCGACGATCAGGTTCATGATCAGGGTGACCGGTACGCCGATGATGACGGCGTCGATGATCCGCGCGACCAGCCGGCGGCCGCGGTTGGCCAGCGGCGGCATCCCGGCCAGCGGATCGGCCGCACCGTACTCGCCGCCGTACGGGTTCTGGGCGTAGGGGCTCCCGGAGTAGGGCTGCCCGGAATACGGGCCGCCGCCCTGGCCGCCCGTGGCGTCCTGGCCGCCCGTCCCCTCCTGCGAGGGGCCGCCGGCCCCCGGGGAGCCGTTGTAGGTGCCGCCGCCCTCCGAGGGCTCCTGCGGAGGTGGTGGTTTCTTCCGGAACGGATCGTTCTCCGGCGGTTCACCGGAGCCGGGGCCCGGAGGCTGATCGCTGCTCATGGCCCGAGTCGACCGCCTCCGGCGGCCCGCCGCATCCGGCGAAGTCCGTTCGGGGGACGCCCGCGGCGAACGGACCTCGAACGGGGCACGGGGGCGCGTCCGTTCGCCGGACACGCCCCCGGACCCGCCGCAGGTGAGACTCCGTCAGTCCGATGCGGGTGCCGCGTCGGAGGCCACGAAGGTCCGCGCGAGCTTGTCGTGCCAGCACTGCCGCCACGGCTGGTCGAACACGCACCACACGGCGTTGACGACCCCGATGGCCAGGACCCCCAGCAGGCTGTAGCAGAACCAGCGCTTGAGGGCCGCGCCGAGGGTGGGGGTGTCATGGCTCTCGATGTCCAGCACCCGTACCCCGCACAGCTTCTTGCCGAGCGTGCGGCCCCACTTGAGGGTCGGCAGGACCTCGTAGAGGCCGCCGCCGATCAGCAGGACGGCCAGCACGACGGCGAAGATCGGGGTGGTGGTGCCGTCGAGCAGATAGACCGTCACCTGGCGGCCGGACTGCTTGGCCGCCTCCACCTTGGCGTCGATGTGGTCCGTGACAGTGCCCCACAGCGGGACGGCGGCCGCGGCGGTGACCGCGCCGAGCACCGCGGAGTCGATCAGCCGGGCCGCGAGGCGGCGGCCGAGACCGGCCGGATGGCCCTGGGCGGCCTGCGCGGCCGCGAAGAAGACGTCGGCGGTCGGCGGCTTCCAGGGGATGACGCCGTCGGCACCGGGGGCGGCGCCGCCCTGCGGCGGGAAGCCGGCAGGCGGGGCGGACGCCTGCGGAGGCTGCGCACCCTGGCCCGGGAACCCCGGCCGGCCGGGGAACTGCTGGGCCGGGCCGCCGTGCTGCGGGGCGCCCTGCGGCACGCCGCCGCCGGACGGCAGGGACTGCGGAGCGGCGTTCCCGGGCGGGGCGGACTGCGCGGCGGACTGCGCGGCGGACTGCGCGGCGGCCTCGCCCCGCGGCAGACGGAACGCCATCGTCTGGTTGCCCTTGGGGGGCTCGGCGGGGTTGCCGGCGTCGGCCGGGTTACCGGCGCCCGGCCGTACCGCGCGGATGGCGGTGGTGCCCTGGTCGGCGGCGGGCCCCCGGCCGGGCTTGACCGCGCGGATCGCGGTGGTGCCGTGGTCGGCGGGTCCCCGCCCGGCGGCGTCCCGGCCCGGCTTGACGGCGCGGATGGCGACCGTCCCGTCGGCGGGGGCCCCGGGCTGACGGGGCGCGGGCGTACCGGCCGGATCGCCGGACTCCGCGGCGGCCTGCTCCTCGCGCTGCCCAGGCACCGCGCCCCAGGAGGCCGCGCCGGAGGGCGTACCGGCGGCTGCCTGGCCGGGCTCGGGCGAACCCCAGGAGACCCGGTGGTCGCTCTCGCCGCCGAGGCCGCCCTGCCGGGAGGCGTCGGCCTGCCAGGCGGTGGCCGGTTCGGGGCTGGTGCCGTGCAGCCGGGCCGGATCGTCCCAGCTCGCGACGGCGGGCTGCGCCGCGGCCTCGCCGGGCCGGCGGACGGCCGGTACCTGCGCGCCGCCGGTGTCCTCGTCGAGGAAGACCGGGCCGGTCTCGTCGAAGGCGGGCGGCGCGGGGGCCGCGCCGGGCGGCGGTGCGGGCATCGCCTCGCCCTCGGCCGGGGCGGGCCGGCTGGTGCCCGGCACCCATGCGGCACCGTTCCAGTACCGGATGTAGCCGGGGATGGACGGGTCCGGGTAGAAGCCTGGCGTGGGGCTGTCGCCGGCGGATCCTGAGGTAGGGGCGCTCATGTCCGAAGTCCCGTATCTGTACTCGGCCTGGTGGGTGTGGGGTGCAGTCTGCCGCAACGCAGCGTCCACATCTATCAGACGCCGGGCCGCATCTGTACGGATGCCCGCCCACGAACACCTGGAAGAGGCCCGGGAAAAAAGTTGTGCGAAGTCGCGTAATGGTCCGGCCGGTGGCGGCTCTCTTCCGGTGCGGGCCCGTCAATGGGTGCCGTACAGGGAACGAAGAGAGGCGGACGCGATGCACACCGTGGTGGAACGAGAACTCGAACTGGGCCTGGTGCTGTCGCCGGAGCGCAGCATTCCGGTGCCGGCCCGGCTGACGTACCGGACGGATGACCCCTACGCCGTCCATGTCACCTTTCACGTCGGTTCGGACTCCCCCGTCAGCTGGACCTTCGCCCGCGAACTGCTCGTCGAGGGCGTGTTCCGGCCGTGCGGCCAGGGGGACGTGCGGGTGTGGCCGACGAAGCTGGACGGGCGCAGCCTGGTCTGCATGGCGCTGTCCTCCCCGGACGGGGACGCGCTGCTGGAGGCGCCGGCCGCGGCGGTCTCGGCGTGGCTGGAGCGCACGCTGCGGGTCGTGCCGCCGGGCTCGGAGCAGGGGCATCTGGGCATCGACAAAGGGCTGAGCGAGCTGCTGGCCATGGCGCCGGGCACGGAGGGGTGGCCGGGTGAGCCCTGGGCGTCGGAGGAGTTTCCCGAGGCCGGGGCGTAGCGGTGGGTGCGGGGGCGGGGGCCTCAGCCCCGGTAGGCCTCCAGCAGCCGCAGCCACACCTCGCTGATGGTCGGGTATGCGGGCACCGCGTGCCACAGCCGCTCGATGGGGACCTCGGCGACGACGGCGACCGTTGCCGAGTGCAGGAGTTCGCCGACGCCGGGGCCGACGAAGGTGACCCCGAGCAGGACTTCGCGGTCCAGGTCGACGATCATGCGGGCGCGGCCGCGGTAGCCGTCGGCGTAGAGGGAGGCGCCGGCGACCGCGCCGAGGTCGTGGTCGACGACGCGGATGCGGTGGCCGGCGCGTTCGGCCGCCGCGGCGGTCAGGCCGACGGAGGCGACTTCGGGGTCGCTGAAGACGACCTGGGGGACGGCGGCGGTGTCGGCGGTGGCGGCGTGGGCGCCCCAGGGGCCGTTGTCGAGGAGGGGGACCTGGCGGGCGCGGGCGGTGATGGCGGCGCCCGCGATGCGGGCCTGGTACTTGCCCTGGTGGGTCAGCAGGGCGCGGTGGTTGACGTCGCCGGCGCCGTAGAGCCAGTCGCCGGGCACGTCGGTGACCCGGCAGGTTTCGTCGACCTGGAGCCAGGAGCCGGGTTCGAGGCCGATGGTTTCCAGGCCGAGGTCGTCGGTGCGCGGGGCGCGGCCGGTGGCGATCAGCAGCTCGTCGGCGATGATCTCGTCGCCGGTGTCCAGGGCGACGGTGACCGGGCCGCCGGGTGCCTCGCGGCGGACCTCGCGCACCTCGACTCCGGTGCGCAGGAACACGCCGGCCTCGGCGAGGGATTCGGCGACGAGGTGTCCGGCGAACGGCTCCATGCGGAGCAGCAGTCCGTCGCCGCGGACGAGGAGGGTCACCGAGGCGCCCAGGGCCCGCCAGGCGGTGGCCATTTCGATGCCGACGACGCCGCCGCCGACGACCACGAGGCGGCCCGGGACGCTCCGGGCGCTGGTGGCGTCGCGGCTGGTCCAGGGCTTGGCGTCGGCCAGGCCGGGGATGTCCGGGAGGGCCGGGCGGCTGCCGGTGCACACCGCGACCGCGTGCCGGGCCCGGAGCATCCGGCCGTCGACGGACACCTGCTTGGGTCCGGCCAGCCGGGCGTGCCCGCGGACGAGGTCGATGCCGGCCGAGTCCAGCCAGCGCACCTGGCCGTCGTCCTTCCAGTACGAGGCGATGGCGTCGCGGTGGGCGAGGACGTCGGGTGCGTGGAGGGGGCCGGCCGCGGCGTCGGCGAAGCCGGGGACGCGACGGGCCTCGGAGCGGGCGGTGACCGGGCGCAGCAGGGCCTTGCTGGGCATGCAGGCCCAGTAGGAGCATTCGCCGCCGACGAGTTCGCTCTCCACGATCGCCACGCTCAGTCCGGCGGCGTGGGCGCGGTCGGCGAGGTTCTCTCCGGTGGGCCCGGCCCCCAGCACCAGGACGTCGTAGGTGTCGGCTGCGGCTTCGGCCGCTCGGGTGGCTTCGGTGGCTGCCATCGGCTCGTCGCTCTCCCTGCGTGGGCGGGGTGGCCCGGCGGGCCCTTGGAGCCATCCTGGGTGCGAGGGGCCGTCAGCGCATCCGGCGTTCGACCGCTTCCTTCGCCTCGGCGAGCCCGGAGCCGGTCGCTTCGCGGTGCAGTTTGATGGCCTGGATCTTCTTGCCCGCCGCCAGCAGCCGGTCGATCTCGGCCGTACGGGGGTCCTGGGGCTCCTCCACTCCGACGTGGGCCATGAGCCGGTCCACCTTCTCCTCCAGACGCGCCAGGCGCCGCTCCAGCGGCTTGGAACGGCGGTCCACGGAGGAGGCGAGCACGCCGACGGCGAGCACGACGAGCGCTATGGAGGTGAGCGAGGTGTTGTCCATACCGGGAGCCTACTGATCCCTTTTTCTGCGACGGGACTCCGGCCCGGCTGCGGGCGCTCGGGCGGTGAATTCCCCGTCCGCAGAACCCCGTTGTGCGGCGGTCGTCCTCCGCCGGTCCGCGGGCGGCGGCCCGGGGCGTACGCCGGCCACGACGGCGTCATGGTCCTCGCCACGCCCGAGCGGGCGCGGGCGCTGCACAGGACCCTCGGCCCGCGGGTCCTCCGGAACGCCTTCAGAACACCTTGCCCGGGTTGAGGATGCCCAGGGGGTCGAAGACGTCCTTGATGCCGCGGTGCAACTCCAGGCCCACCGGGCCCAGTTCGCGGGCGAGCCAGTCCTTCTTCAGGACGCCGACGCCGTGTTCGCCGGTGATCGTGCCGCCGAGGGCGAGGCCCAGGGCCATGATCTCGTCGAAGGAGGCGCGGGCGCGGCGCTCCTCGTCCTTGTCGGCGGGGTCGAAGCAGACCAGGGGGTGGGTGTTGCCGTCGCCGGCGTGGGCGCAGACGCCGATGGTCAGGCCGAATTTCTCGGCGATGGCGGTGGTGCCGTCGAGCATGGCGGCGAGCTGGGAGCGGGGGACGCAGACGTCGTCGATCAGCATGGCGGGCTTGATCCGCTCCAGGGCCGTGAAGGTCATCCGGCGGGCCTGGAGCAGCAGGTCGGACTCGGCGGCGTTCTCGGCGGGGACGACCTGGGTGGCGCCGGCTTCCTCGCACAGGGCGCCGACGGCGGCGAGGTCGGCGGAGGGGTCGGGGGTGTCGAAGGCGGCGAGCAGCAGGACCTCGGTGGATTCGGGCAGTCCCATCTGGGCCATGTCGTTGACGGCGCGGATGCTGGTGCGGTCCATCAGCTCCAGGAGCGAGGGGGCGTGGCCGCGGGCCATGATGTCGGAGACGGCCCGGCCGGCGGCGGTGACGGAGTCGAACTCGGCGACCAGGGCGAGCTGTTGGGGCGGGTTGGGCCTAAGGGCCAGGGTGGCGCGTACGACGACGCCGAGGCTGCCTTCGGAGCCCACGAAGAGGCGGGTGAGGTCGTAGCCCGCGACGCCCTTGGCGGTGCGGCGGCCGGTCGTCAGGAGGCGGCCGTCGGCGAGGACGACGTCCAGGCCGAGGACGTACTCGGCGGTGACGCCGTATTTGACGCAGCACAGGCCGCCGGCGGCGGTGCCGATGTTGCCGCCGATGGTGCACGTCTCCCAGCTGGAGGGGTCCGGCGGGTAGTACAGGCCGTGTTCGTTGACGGCGCGGGAGAGGACGGCGTTGATGACGCCGGGCTCGACGACAGCGAGCCGGTCGACGGGGTTGATCTCCAGGATGCGGTCCATTTTGACCAGGGACAGCACGATGCAGCCGTCGGTGGCGTTGGCGGCGCCGGAGACTCCGGTCCGTGCCCCTTGGGGGACGACGGGGACGCGCAGCTCGGTCGCCGTGCGCATGACGTGCTGGACCTGTTCGACGGTGCGCGGCAGGACGACGACGGCGGGCGTGCCCGCCGCGCAGAAGTTGGCCATGTCGTTGGCGTAGGAGCCGGTGACATCGGGGTCGGTGAGGAGGGCTTCTTCGGGGAGCCCGGCGCGCAGGTGTCCGATCAGGTCCATGCCCTCAGCCTCGCACCCGTGGGCCGTACACGGAAGATCGCGTACGGCCCGGGGTGCCGGGGCGCCGCCCGTGCCCGCTCGGGGCCGTGGGGGAGGTCGGCGGCCGGTGGTCAGAGGTTGCCGCGCTTCTCCTGCTCCCGCTCGATCGCCTCGAAGAGGGCCTTGAAGTTGCCCTTGCCGAAGCCCATGGAGCCGTGTCGCTCGATCATCTCGAAGAAGACGGTCGGGCGGTCCTGGACCGGCTTGGTGAAGATCTGCAGGAGGTAGCCGTCCTCGTCGCGGTCGACCAGGATCTTCAGTTCGCGCAGCGTCTCGACGGGGACGCGGGTCTCGCCGGCCCAGTCGCCGAGGGTGTCGTAGTAGGAGTCGGGGGTGTCGAGGAACTGGACGCCGGCGGCGCGCATGGCGCGTACCGAGGCGACGATGTCGTTGGTGGCCAGGGCGATGTGCTGGACGCCGGGGCCGCCGTAGAACTCCAGGTATTCGTCGATCTGCGACTTCTTCTTGGCGAGGGCGGGCTCGTTGAGCGGGAACTTGACCTTGCGGGTGCCGTCGGCGACGACCTTGGACATCAGGGCGGAGTATTCGGTGGCGATGTCGTCGCCGACGAACTCCTTCATATTGGTGAAGCCCATGACGTTGTTGTAAAAGGCGACCCACTCGTCCATCTTGCCGAGTTCGACGTTGCCGACGCAGTGGTCGATGGCCTGGAAGCGGCGCGGGCCGGGCTCGACGATCGGGCCGGCGGCGACGAAGCCGGGGAGGTAGGGGCCGTCGTAGCCGGTGCGCTCGACGAGGGTGTGGCGGGTCCGGCCGTAGGTGGCGATGACGGCGCGGACGACGGTGCCGTGCTCGTCCTTCTCCTCGTAGGGCTCGGTCAGGCCGGTGGCGCCGTGCTCGACGGCGTAGGCGTAGGCGGCGCGGGCGTCGGGGACCTCGATGGCCAGGTCGATGACGCCGTCGCCGTGGGCGGCGACGTGGTCGGCGAGGAAGCGGCCCCAGTCGGTGGTGGGCTTGATGACGGAGGTGAAGACGAAGCGGGCGCCGCCGGATTCGAGGACGTAACTGGCCGTCTCGCGGCTGCCGTTCTCCGGGCCGCTGTAGGCGACGCGGGTCATGCCGAAGGCGGTGGAGTAGTAGTGGGCGGCCTGCTTGGCGTTGCCCACGGCGAAGACGACCGCGTCCATCCCCTTGACCGGGAAGGGGTCCGCCTTTCGGGCCGTGGCGGGACTGGTGGGCTGGGGGTGCATCGTGGTGTCTGCCATGGCGGCAGGGTCCCCCCGATCCACAAGGTGCGCAATAGTTTCCGTATCTACTGGGCATTACGTATAGCAGGCAGGGGGTTTTGCCGGGCTATCTGTACATGATGACCATCGAAATCGGAGGAGGCGGCGATGGCGATCGATCATTTGGACGGGGCGCTGCTGGAACTGCTGGCGCGCGAGCCGCGGATCGGGGTCCTGGAGGCGTCGCGGCAGCTGGGGGTGGCGCGCGGGACGGTGCAGGCGCGCCTGGACCGGCTTCAGTCGAATGGAGTGATCAGGGGTTTCGGCCCGGACGTGGACCCGGCCGCGCTCGGCTATCCGGTGACCGCGTTCGCCACGTTGGAGATCAAACAGGGGCAAGGAAGCGCCATCCGCGCTCATTTGGCGACCGTTCCCGAGGTGCTGGAGCTGCATACAACGACGGGACATGGGGACATGCTCTGCAGGCTCGTTGCGCGTTCGAACGCGGATCTGCAGCGTGTGATCGACCTGGTTGTGGGTTTTGATGGGATCATGCGGGCTTCGACGGCAATCGTCATGGAAAATCCGGTTCCGTTGCGGATCATCCCGCTGGTGAAGCAGGCATCGGGCGACTGACGGAGGAGAGCGCCGAGTGAGCTTCTGGGAGTACGTCGGCACCCGGCACGCCCAGCTGCTGACGGATACGTATCAACATGCCAGCGCGGTCTTCCAGTGCATGGTGCTCGCCACCCTGCTGGGAGTGTTCATCGGCGTCGTCACCTACCGCAGCGAATGGGCGGGCAGCCTCGCCACCACCTCGACGGCCACCATCCTGACCATCCCCTCGCTGGCCCTGATCGGTCTGCTCATCCCCGTCGTCGGCCTCGGCGTTCCCCCCACGGTCATCGCGCTGACCCTGTACGGGCTGCTGCCGGTGGTCCGCAACGCCATCGTCGGGCTGCGCGGGGTGGACCCGGCGCTGGTGGACGCGGCCAAGGGGATCGGGATGTCGCGCCTGGCCCGGCTCGTCCGCGTCGAACTGCCGCTGGCCTGGCCGCCGATCCTGACCGGCATCCGGGTCGCCACCCAGATGCTGATGGGCATCGCCGCGATCGCCGCCTTCGCCTCCGGCCCCGGCCTGGGCAACGAGATCTTCCGCGGCATCGCCTCACTGGGCAGCGCCAACTCCCTCAACCAGGTGCTCGCCGGCACCGTCGGGATCGTCATCCTCGCTCTCCTCTTCGACGCCGCATACGTCCTGCTCGGACGTCTGACCATTTCCAGGGGGATCCGTGCCTGAGCCGTCCGGGACCAGCACCGGCAACGCAGCGGAGGCGACCACCACCGGCGCCCGCATCCAGCTGGAGAAACTGACGAAGATCTATCCGGGCACCCCCAACCCCGCGGTGGACAACGTCAACATGGAGGTCAAGGCCGGCGAGATCGTGGTGTTCGTGGGCCCCTCCGGGTGCGGGAAGTCCACCACCCTGAAGATGATCAACCGGCTGATCGAGCCGACCTCCGGACGGATCCGCATCGGCGACGAGGACGTCACCGACATGGACCCGGTCAAGCTGCGCCGCAAGGTGGGCTACGCCATCCAGGCCTCCGGCCTCTTCCCGCACATGACGGTGGCGCAGAACATCGCGCTGGTACCGAAGATGATCGGCTGGTCACGGGCGAAGGTCGGCGCCCGGGTCGAGGAGATGCTCGACCTCGTCGGCCTGGATCCCGGCGAGTTCCACGGCCGCTACCCCCGCCAGCTCTCCGGCGGCCAGCAGCAGCGCGTCGGCGTGGCCCGGGCGCTCGCCGCCGACCCGCCCGTCCTGCTGATGGACGAGCCGTTCGGCGCGGTCGACCCGATCACCCGCGACCACCTCCAGGACGAGCTGATCCGGCTCCAGCACGAGCTCCACAAGACCATCTGCTTCGTCACCCACGACTTCGACGAGGCCATCAAGCTCGGCGACCGCATCGCGGTGCTGCGCGAGCGCTCGCACATCGCGCAGTTCGACACCCCCGAAGCCATCCTCACCAACCCCGCGGACGACTTCGTCTCCGGCTTCGTCGGCGCCGGCGCGGCGCTCAAGCGGCTCAATCTCACCCGGGTACGGGACGTGGGCGTGGTCGACTTCCCGACCGCCGGCATCGACGACCCCCTCCAGGACATCTTCGACACGCTGCGCTCCGGCTCCACCAACGAGCTGCTGCTGCTCGACCGCAACCGCCGCCCGTACAAATGGCTGCGCCGCGCCGACCTCGCGCGCGCCAAGGAATCGCTGGCACGGGCCGGGACGCTGGTGACCGACACCGTCACCCGCGACGCCACGCTGCGCGACGCCCTGGAGGCGGTGCTCACCGACAACGCCGGGCGGGTCGCGGTCACCGGGCGGCGCGGGGAGTACACCGGCGTGGTCGACATGGAGACGCTGATGAACAACGTCCACGAACTGCTGGAGGCGGACCGGCTGGAGGCCCTGGAGCACCAGCACCAGCTCCAGGAACAGCGCCGCCACGAGACGCAGCTGGCCCAGGAGGGCCTGGACGGCGGTGCGGACGGCGCCGCGGGGGTCAAGGCATGACGTCGCACGGGAGCGGCGGCCCGCCGGGCGACGGGCGCAAGGGGCCGCGGCCGCCGGGCGAGCACGGGGTGGAGGGGCTGGCCCACCTGGACGACACCGACATGCAGGAGCGGGAGACGGCGGCCGGGGAGGCACCCGCGCGGGGCCCGGCCCCCGGCGCCCGCCGGATCAGCTGGCAGAAGTGGACCTTCATGCCGGTGTTCCTGGTGGCCGCGCTGCTCGCCACCTGGCTGTGGTTCCGCGGCGCCCGCCTGGACTCCATCGGCCACCAGGCGGTTGACAACGGCAAGGTGTGGCTGGCGCTGCGCCAGCACATCCAGCTGACCGCCGTCTCGACCTTCTTCGTGCTGATCATCGCGATCCCGCTGGGCATCGCGCTGACCCGCGCCAAGCTGCGCAAGTTCACCCCCCTCGCGATGGCCTTCGCCAACCTCGGGCAGGCCGTGCCCGCGCTGGGTCTGCTGATCCTGCTGGTCATCTGGCTCGGCATCGGCGCGCGCTCCGCCATCGTCGGCATGGTCATCTACGCCGTGCTGCCGGTGCTGGCCAACACCATCACCGGGCTGCGCGGCATCGACCCGACGCTGACGGAGGCGGCCCGCGGCATCGGCATGTCCCCCACCGGCGTACTGACCCGGGTCGAACTCCCCCTGGCCGTACCGCTGATCCTGGCGGGCGTGCGCACCGCGCTCGTCCTGAACGTCGGCACCGCGACGCTGGCCACCTTCGGCGGGGGTGGCGGCCTGGGCGACCTGATCTCGGCGGGCATCATCACCCAGCGGATGCCCGTACTGATCCTGGGCTCGGTGCTGACCGTGGCGCTGGCGCTGCTCGTCGAATGGCTGGCCTCGCTGGCCGAACTGCTGCTGCGGCCGCGCGGCCTGGAGGGGACGAACTGATGGCGCTTCGCCGACCGCACCGACGCCCCCGCCCGCGCACCGCCGCCGTCCTGCTGGCCGGGCTGCTGCTCGGCGGGGCCGCGTTGAGCGGCTGCGGGCTGGTCAGCGGCAGTCCGATGACCGACGACGTCAAGCCCGGCACGGTCGGCCGGGGCCTGCCGCTCAAGGGCGCCACCCTCACCGTGACGTCCAAGGAGTTCACCGAGAACATCATCCTCGGCCAGATCATGGGCCTGGTCTTCAAGGCGGCCGGCGCCACCGTCATCGACAAGACCAACATCCAGGGCACCATCGGCGCCCGCGAGGCGGTGCGCACCGGCACCGCGGACGGCATGTACGAGTACACCGGCACGGGCTGGATCACCCACCTCGGCCATGAGAAGCCGATCCCCGACATCCACAAGCAGTGGGTGGCGGTGCGCGACGCGGACCGCCGGAACGGCATCGTGTGGCTGCCGCAGTCCAGCCTCAACAACACCTACGCGCTGGCGCTGAACGCCGCCAACCTCAAGAAGTACCCGGTCAAGAACCTCTCGGACGTCGCGGCGCTGCTGAAGAAGAACCCCGGCGCGGTCACGCTGTGCGTGGAGAACGAGTTCGCCACCCGCAACGACGGCCTGCCCGGCATGGCCAGGACGTACGGCATGCACATCCCCTCCGGCAACATCCGCAAGATGACCGGCGGTGTCGTCTACACCGAGGCCTCCCAGGGCAAGTCCTGCACCTTCGGCGAGGTCTTCACCACCGACGGGCGGATCGGCGCCATGGGCCTGACCGTGCTGGCCGACGACCGGCACTTCTTCCCCAACTACAACGCGGCGCCCGAGATGAACGCCGCGACGATGAAGAAGTACCCCCAGATCGCCCCGCTGCTGGCGCCGGTCACCAAGGCGCTGAACAACCGCGTCGCGCAGGAGCTCAACCGCAAGGTGGACGTGGACGGCGAGGACCCGCACGAGGTGGCCAAGGACTGGCTGGTCAAGGAGGGGTTCATCAAGGAATAGGGGACGGGTGCGGGGCCCGGCGACGCCGTCCCCGCGCCCCCGCCGTCACTGCCACCGGCGTCTGACGACCACCGTGGTGGCCGCCCGGTCGTGCAGGCACTGCCGGAAAGGCTCGTTCCAGAGGCAGGACAGGACGTTGACCAGCCCCAGCACGGGCACGATGCCCATGCCCAGGTAGGCGAGCCAGCGCCCCAGGGCGATGCCGAAGCCGACCTTCCGGCCGGACTCGAGGCGGACGACGCGCAGGCCGCACAGGGCCTTGCCGGGGGTGCCGCCCCTCGCCGTCGTCAGCGGCTCGAAGAAGAGGCCGGTGAAGAGCAGCCAGGCCAGGAGGGCGGACACCACGGGCACTTCGGCCTCGGGCGTGTGGTGCAGATACTTCGTGGTCAGCCCGACGGAGCCCACCGCCATCACCGTGATGAGCAGCGAGTCGACGAAGCGGGCCAGCAGGCGCATTCCGGGGACCGCGAGCGCCTGCGGGGGCGGGCCCTGCGGCGGCACGGGCGGTGGGGCAGGGAAAGCCGCCGCGTACTGGGGCGCAACGGGCTGTGGGGGTACCGGCTGTGGCGGTACGGCCTGCGGGGGTCCGTACTGCGGCTGCGCGGGGCCGAAGCCGGGGTAGGGGTCACCGGGTTGCGGAGGCGGCCGGAAATTGGTCACGGGAGATGATCCAATCCGATGCCGCGGCGCCGCCGCAATCGGGGCCGTGCGAACCGGCCGGAGCCGGGGTGCCGGTCAGCAGCTGGGGACCGTGGCGCCCTTGGTCCGGAGGGCGGTCAGGGCCTTGACGGCGCCGTCGAGGGTGGTGACGGGAATCAGCCGCATGCCCTTGGGCAGCTCGGCGCGGGCGTCCGCGCACTCCTGCTCGGGGACCAGGAAGACGGTGGCGCCGTCGCGGTGCGCGGCCTGGGTCTTGAGCGGGACGCCGCCGACCGCGCCGACCTTGCCGTCCGCGTCGATGGTGCCGGTGCCCGCGACGGTCCGCCCGCCGGTCAGGTCGCCGCCCTTGCCGTCGCCGGCCAGCTTGTCGGTGATGCCGAGGGCGAACATCAGCCCGGCGCTGGGCCCGCCGACGTCCGCCAGGCTCAGCTTGACCTTGATGTCCTTGGCCGATCTGCCCAGCCGGCCCAGGGCGGCGGCGGTGGCGGTGTCCTGCGACTGCCGCATCTGCCGGGCGTTGTGCTCCGCGATCTCCTCGGTGTTGCTGCCCACCGGATAGACCGCCTCGCGCGGCATCGCCGCCTCGTCCGTACGGAACCAGGCCAGCAGGACGTCCGACAGATGGACGGAGGCGTCCGGACCGGTGGCGACGATGGAGGTCATCCGCAGCTGGCCCGCCGTCTTCCGGGTGCCGGCGCCGGTGATGGTGATCACCGGTTTGCCCTTGTCCGCACCGAGCACATTGGCCGTCATCCCCGGATAGGCGACCGAGTACGGCAGCGGTGCGAGGGCCGCGGTGAGGAGAAGGGCGAGGACGAGGGCGGTGCAGAGCACCAGGGCCCGGACGCGTGCAGACACCCCGCCACCTTAATTGACCCCCGGCCCACCGGCCCCCTGCGGCGCTACCGCCTCACCGGTCGGCCACGGCGCCTTCACAGGTCGGCGCCGTACCCCGAGGGGCGGGTGTCACCGCAGCGCCTCGGACACCTCCCGGGCCGCCTCGACCACCCGCGGCCCGATCCGCTCGGAGACGGTGTCGGCGAGCATCACCACGCCCACGCTGCCCTCGATGCCGCTCACCCCGAGCAGCGGCGCCGCCGCCCCGCTCGCGCCGGCCTCCAACTCCCCGTGGGTCAGGGCGAGTCCGGCGTCCTGGATGCTGCCCTGACGGGCCTTGAGGATGGCCCGGCCGGCGGCACCGCGGTCCAGCGGGTGACGGAAGCCGGCACGGTAGGCGACGTGGTAGTCCGTCCAGGTGGGCTCCACCACGGCGACGGCCAGCGCCTCGGTGCCGTCGACGAGGGTGAGGTGCGCGGTGGCCCCTATGTCCTCGGCGAGCGAGCGCAGCGCCGGCAGCGCCGCCTCTCTGACCAGCGGATGCACCTGGCGGCCCAGGCGCAGCACCCCGAGGCCGACTCTGGCCCGGCCGCCGATGTCGCGCCGCACCAGAGCGTGCTGCTCCAGGGTCGCGAGCAGCCGGTAGACGACGGTGCGGTTGACGCCGAGCTTGTTCGACAGCTCGGTGACGGTCAGCCCGTGGTCGGTGTCGGCGAGAAGTTTGAGGACCCGCAGTCCCCGGTCAAGCGTCTGGGAGGTCTCCGCGGTCACGACGCCCCCTCCTGGTTGAGTGGCGGCGCTCGTCGGGACGTGCTGCATGTCCCGATGCAGCGTCGCAAGAGGCCGCCGGCCGCATGCACCGGCTGCGCTCCGCGGCGGCGCTGCCACGGGGCGTGTGCGTAGCGGGAATGTAGCGAGCAAGTCCGGTCAGCGGAAGAGTCCGTCCAGAATCCGGTCCCCGACGCCCGGAATATCCTGGATGGTCCCGGGAATGACGGCGGGCGGCGCCCCCTCGCGGGGTGCGCCGCCCAATCCGTGAGACGGGGTGGAACGCGGGCTCACCGCATCCGCGTGGCCCACTCCCGTACCTTCTTGATCCGCTCGTTCAGCTGGCCGGCGGTGGCCTCCGCGCTCGGCGGCCCGCCGCACACCCGCCGCAGCTCGGTGTGGATCACGCCGTGCGGCTTGCCGCTCTGGTGCACATAGGCCCCGACCAGCGTGTTCAGCTGCTTCCTCAGCTCCAGCATCTCCTTGTGGCTGACCACCGGCCGCCGCTCGGCGGGCAGCTCCAGCAGATCCGCCTCGGCGTCCGGCTTCTTCCTGCTGTGCGCGATCTGCCGGGCCTGCCGCTTCTGCAGCAGCATCTGCACCTGGTCGGGCTCCAGCAGCCCGGGGATGCCGAGGTAGTCCTGCTCCTCCTCGCTGCCCGCGTGCGCCTGCATGCCGAACTCGGCGCCGTCGTAGAGCACCCGGTCGAAGACCGCCTCGGACTCCAGCGCCTCGAAGGAGAACTGCTCCTGCTCGCCGGTGTCCTCGTCCTGCTCCTTGTTCGCCTCGTCCATCTCCTTCTCGGACTCGGCGTAGGGGTCTTCCTCCCCGTCCTTCTTCGGCTTGTCGAGCACGTGGTCGCGCTCGACCTCCATCTCGTTGGCGAAGCCGAGCAGCATCGGGACGGTCGGCAGGAAGACGGAGGCGGTCTCGCCGCGGCGCCTCGACCGTACGAAGCGGCCCACGGCCTGCGCGAAGAACAGCGGCGTGGAGATGGTGGTCGCATACACCCCGACCGCCAGCCTGGGCACGTCGACGCCCTCCGACACCATCCGCACCGCGACCATCCACCGGTCCTCGGATCCCGCGAAGTCGTCGATGCGCTGCGAGGCTCCGGAGTCGTCGGACAGCACCAGGGTGGCGCCCTGCCCGGTGATCTCCCGGATCAGCTTGGCGTACGCGCGGGCCTGCTCCTGGTCGGAGGCGATGACCAGCGCGCCCGCGTCCGGAATGGACTTTCTGACCTCCGTCAGCCGCTGGTCGGCGGCGCGCAGCACATTCGGCATCCAGTCGCCGCGGGGATCCAGCGCGGTCCGCCACGCCTGCGAGACGGCGTCCTTGGTCATCGGCTCGCCGAGCCGGGCCGCTATCTCGTCGCCCGCCTTGGTCCGCCAGCGCATGTTGCCGCTGTAGGAGAGGAAGATGACCGGCCGGACGACGCCGTCGCCGAGCGCATTGCCGTAGCCGTAGGTGTAGTCGGCGGAGGAGCGGCGGATGCCGTCGTTCCCCTCCTCGTACGTCACGAACGGGATGGGGTTGGTGTCGGATCGGAAGGGCGTACCGGTCAGCGCGAGCCGCCGGGTGGCCGGCTCGAACGCCTCCAGACACGCCTCGCCCCAGGACTTCGAGTCACCGGCGTGGTGGATCTCGTCGAGAATGACCAGCGTCTTGCGCTGCTCGATCCGGTTGCGGTGCAGCATCGGCCGGACGCCGACACCGGCGTAGGTGATGGCGATGCCGTGGTACTCGCGGCCCAGCGGGCCCGCGCTGTACTCCGGGTCGAGCTTGATCCCGATCCGGGCCGCCGCCTCCGCCCACTGCTTCTTCAGATGCTCGGTCGGCGCGACGACCGTCACCTGCTGCACGACGTGGTGGTGCAGCAGCCACGACGCGAGGGTGAGCGCGAAGGTCGTCTTGCCGGCGCCGGGCGTGGCGACGGCGAGAAAGTCTCTGGGCTGGGTCTGGATGTACCTGTCCATGGCCGCCTGCTGCCAGGCACGCAGCTTGTTCGCGGTACCCCAGGGGGCCCGTCCCGGGAAGGCCGGGGACAGGTGGTGGTTGTTGGTGGCGCTGGTGGTGGTAGTCACGGTCTCCGTCGGGCTGGCTCGGCGATCGGCAACCGCGCCACCCTATCGGGGCCCCACGTTGTCGGCCGTCCCGCCGTGGGGGTTGTTCGCCGTTACGCCTCCGCTGCGCTTGGCCTGGGCCGCGCGTTTTTGGCCGTCCCGCCGTGGGGGTTGTTCGCCGTTGCCCCTCCGCTGCGCTTGGCCTGGGCCCCACGTTCTCGGCCGTCCCGCCGTGGGGGTTTTTCGCCGTTGCGCCTGCGGCGGGCGTGGGTTTGTCGGGAGCGGTGCCGGCCCTACACGGCTCCGCCGCTACGGTCCGTCCCCTCCCGTGGGTGGGTGGAAAGGGTTGGTAGGGGCGGGCCTTTCACGTCGGCTCACTGTGACGGGATCCACAGCCTGCACCTGACCGTCGGCCTCCAGCCCAGCCCTCCTTCTCCCACCCCCGACGGAGAGGGGCCGGGCCGCGGGACGAAGTCCGGAGGCCCGGTGCCTCTGCCGAAAGCAGCCTCGCGCAGCGGCACCAGCCCGTCGCTGGGGGTACCTCCCGCGCCCTTTGGGCAGTGGGGGAGCAACGGCGAACGATCCCCACGGCGGGACGGCCGACAACGTGCGGCCCGGGCCAAGCGCAGCGAACGGTCTAAGCACCGCGAACCCGAAGACGGCCCGACACAGCCGCCCCCGCCACGGCGACCAGCGCCATCGCTGCGAACACCGCCACGAAGGCCGCCGGATGGATCGCCGCCGCCGCACCGGCCGTCCCGGCCCCGGCGGTGGCGATCGAGCCCCCGCCGAACGCCACGAACAGCACCCCGCTCAGCCCCACGAACGCGACGTTGCCCAGCGCGTCGGCCATCTGCAGCGAAGCGGCGTGGCTGCCCGCCTCCTCGGGCCGCGACAGTTTCAGCAGCAGGACGCCACCGCTGGAGATATTGAGCCCCATTCCGAAGCCGCCGAGCGTCCAGGCGGCCGCCACGATCCAGACCGGGACCCCGTCGAGCAGCGCCAGCGGAACCATGACGATGGCGGCGGCCAGGAAGGCCATGCCCAGGCCCATCAGCCGCTCGCGGTACGGCTCGAGGCGGGGGCGGCTCTGTACGTACGAGCCGAGCGCCCAGGTCAAACCGCCGCCGGTGAGGGAGAGGCCGGCGAGGGTGGCGGACAGGCCGCGCTGGGTGACCAGCATCAGCGGGATGAAGCTCTCGGCCGCCACCAGCGCCCCGGCGGCCAGGCCGCGCAGCAGGATCACGGACGGCAGACCGCGCGCCGCCCGGAAGGTGCCGCGGGGCAGCAGGCGCACGATGCCCGGCACCAGCAGCGCGGCCCCCGCGGCGGCGGGCAGCAGCGCCGGCCAGGCCGGGTGCTGGCCCGCGTACTGGAGCAGGCAGGCGCCGGCCGCGACGGCCAGCGCGAGCAGACAGCGCCGGTTGCCCAGGACGTGCCGCGCGCCGCTGCCCGCGCCCGGCTGCGTACGCGGCAGATTGCGCAGCGCGGGGAGCATCACCGCGAGCGGCAGCAGTATCAGTACGGGGATGGAGAGGAAGACCCAGCGCCAGCCGAGGTGTTCGGTGACGGTGCCGGAGACCAGCGGGCCGACGATCACCGGTACCACCCAGGCGGCCGAGAACGACGCCATGATGGAGGGGCGCAGCCGCTCGGGGTAGGCGCGGCCGACGACGACGTACAGCGAGACGATCACCAGTCCGCCACCGATGCCCTGGACGCCGCGGCCCGCGATGAACATCCCCATGGTTCCCGCGCCGCCCGCCACCAGCAGTCCCGCCCCGAATGCGGCGATCCCGGTGAACAGCGGCGCGAGCGGGCCGCGCCGGTCGCTCCATTCGCCCGACAGCGCCATGGCGAACAAGCTCGCGGTGAAGAAGGCGGAAAAGGCGAAGGCGTAGAGCCCGATGCCGTCCAGGGCGCGGGCGGCGACCGGCATCGCGGTGTTCACGGCGCTCGCCTCGAAGGCGACGAGCGAGATGACGGAGATGATGCCGAGGGTCAGCGCGCGGTACGGGCGGGACAGCACCCCACCGTCGTCGGCGCGGTCCGCTCCCGCCCGGTCCCGGCGGGAGCCGGGTATGGCGGGGCGGTCGTCGGGGGCGGCGACGTCGGTGTCGCCCGGGTGGGGGCCCGGGTGGGGGCGGTCAGCGGTCATCCGGCCAGCGTAAGGGCCACAGTGCGGTTGCGCCCCTGTCCCGAGAGGGGGATCGGGTCGGGCTTTGGTCCTAGTCGCCTCGGTCGATTGCCACTACGGATCATGCATGTCCCCTGCGGGCCGTCAACGTTCCCGCGAGCCACGCACGTCCCCTGCGGGCGGTACGCGTTCGCCATGCACCGTGCACGTCGCCTGCGGGCCGTACGCGTTCGCCATGCACCGCGCACGTCGCCTGCGGGCCGTACGCGTTCGCCATGCACCGCGCACGTCCCCTGCGGGCCGTACGCGTTCGCCATGCACCGCGCACGTCCCCTGCGGGCCGCGAACGTGCGCTGTGTGCCGTGCGCCGTGCCGGTCCGCCGTGAGCCGTGTCGTGAGCCGTGAGCCGTGCCGGTCCGCCGTGAGCCGTGAGCCGTGCGAGTCCTGGGTGCCCCGGGCGTCGTCCGCAAGCCATGGGAAGGCGCCGTAGGTCATGGGAAGGCGCCGTCGGTCATGGAACGCTCCTGCCGGCCCATGGGAAGTGCCGCAACCCATGGGAAGCCGCCGCGCAACCCGGGAATACCGCCCCGAAGCCACGGCGTTGAGGCCCGCAGGGGGCCCGCCGGACCCCTACGGGATCCGTTCGGTTCCCGGTTCCCCGTTCCCGTCCCCGGTGGCGGGCCCCGTATCGGGCAAGCTGTCCGTATGCCGCACTTCCGTACCTACGACGATGCCGAGCTCCACTACCGCGTGCTCGGACCCGCCGGTTCGCCGCTGCCGCCGCTGCTGTGCCTGGCGGGCGGTCCGGGGCGGGACGCCGCCTACCTGGGCGACCTCGGCGGCATGGCCGCGCACCGGCAGTTGATCATCCCGGACAGCCGCGGCACCGGCGCCTCACCGCCCGCCGCCGATCCCTCCCGGTACGCGTTCCCCCGGCTCGCCGAGGACCTCGAGGCGCTCCGCGCGCATCTGGGCCTGGAGCGGTTCGCGCTGCTCGGGCACAGCGCGGGGGCCACCCTCGCGCAGGCGTACGCGGCACTGCATCCGCAGCGGCCGACCCGGCTGGTGCTGGTCTGCCCCGGCTCCCGTCTCCAGGGCGAACTCACCGACGACGCGGAGCAGATCTTCGCGGCGCGGTCGCACGAGGAGTGGTGGCCGCAGGCCTCGGCGGCGGTGCAGCGGCTGGCCGAGGCATCGGATCTGAGCGAGGTGCGCGAGCTGCTGTCGGCCGCGGCGCCGCTCGCGTACGGGCGGTGGGACGAGCCGCAGCGGGCCCATGCGGCCACGGAGGGTGCGCAGTTGGGGCCGGTGCCGCGGGCCGGGTTCTGGCAGGGCGTGGACGAGCAGACCCGGCTCGCGCTGCTGGCCGGGCTGGAGCGGGTGACGTGCCCGGTGCTGGTGGTGACCGGGGACCGGGACGCGGTGACCGGCATGCGGGCGGGGGAGCTCGCGGCGGCGGCCTTCCCGGACGCGCGGGTCCGGCCGCTGCACGGGGTGGGGCACTACCCGTGGGTGGATGCGCCGGAGCTGTTCGGGCCGGTGGTGGAGGAGTTCCTTCGTACGGCGTGAGGGGCGACCGGTCCGGGTGGCGGGCGCCGGGCCGCCCCGCGGCGCGGCCCGGCCGGGGCCCTGGCTCAAAACCGTACGGCCGCTGATGACAGCCGTATGAACGCCCCGTGCCAGGGTCCCGGAAGCCATGGACTCCTCGACTCTCCCGCCTTAGCCTCGGCCGCCGTTGCCGACGGATGAAGGAACTCGCATGCAGACAAGGCTTTTCGGGGCGCGTGACGGGCGGGGCGGGAGACGCGGCAGGCGGCCCGTGGGTCGCGGCCGACGGCTCGGGGCGCGCGCCGGCGCGGCCCTGACCGCCCTGCTCCTCGCCCTCCCCGCCTCCGCGGCGCTCGCGCCCGCCGCGCAGGCGGCGCCCATACCGCCCGCCCCCGGCCACCGGCTGGTCCCGCAGTACGAGGGCGCCCCGGCCACCGCCGACCCGCTCCCCGCCGGCCAGGCGCCGCCGCAGCACCCGTACCTGGCGCCCAACGGGCGGGCCGGGATGCACGGCGACGGGGCGAGCAGCGACACCCACCCCTTCCCCGGGCCGCTCGGTGCCGAGCCCACCGTGACCAGCGAGAAGATGGCGGCGCTCGGCGGTGAATGCGCCACCGTCACCTTCGACTCCGCGGGCCGGATACTGACCGTCTGCGGCACTTTCCAGGGCTTCCGGCTCAAGCTGCTGGACCCGAAGAGCCTGGCCACCCTCGCCGAGTACAAGCTGCCGCAGCGCCCGTCCACCATCGAGGCGATCACCCGCCTCGACTTCTCCAAGATCTTCAAGGACACCTCGGGCGGCGCCTACTTCTACCTCGACAACCAGGACCGGGTCGTCCTCGCCGACTCCCGCCAGCACGTCCTGCGGCTGTCCCACACCCGGTCCGCCGACGGCAGCTGGCACTTCACCGTCGACGACGACTGGGACCTGACCCCCTACGTCCCGCACGACTGCGTCGGCTGGACCAACCTCTACCCGCGCGGGGAATGCGACCCGGTCACCTCCGTCCAGCCCGACTGGGACGGCCGGATCTGGTGGGTCACCCGTAAGGGCCGGATCGGCACCATCGCGTCCGGCAGCGGTGCGGTGCGCACCACCCAGCTGCCCGGAGAGGAGATCCAGAACAGCTTCTCGGCGGCCGAGGACGGAGTGTCCATCGTCTCCGACCATGCCCTCTACAGCCTGCACGCGGACGCCGACGGCACGCCGCGCGTCCAGTGGCGCCGCACCTACGACCGCGGTACGGGCGGCAAACCCGGCTCCATCAACCAGGGCTCCGGCACCACCCCCACCCTCCTCGGCGACTCCGCGCACCCCTACGTGGCCATCACCGACAACGCCGACGACCGGATGAACGTCCTGGTCTACCGCCGCACCGGCCCGGACGCCGGCCGGCTGGTCTGCACGGTCCCGGTCTTCGGCTCCGGCGCCTCCACGACCGACAACTCCCTCATCGGCTACGGCAACAGCCTCATCGTCGAGAACAACTACGGCTACGAGAACGTCACCTCGCTCCTCCTGGGCAAGTCGGTGGTCGGCGGCATCACCAGGGTCGATATCCGGCCGGACGGCAGCGGCTGCGACACCGTCTGGGAGAGCAAGGAACGCGCCCCCTCCAGCGTCGCCAAACTCTCCACCGCCAACGGCCTCCTCTACTACTACACAAAGGACCCCAACCGCCTGGGAATCGACGCCTGGTACCTGACCGCCGTCGACTTCCGCACCGGCCGGACCCGCTTCAAGCGCCTGACCGGCACCGGCCCCTTCTACGACAACAACTGGGCCCCGATCACCCTCGGTCCGGACGGCACGGCCTATGTCGGCGTCTTCAACGGCTTGGTCGCGGTACGGGACAGCGCACCGGAGAGCTGACCGCACCCGGTTCATGGAGGGCGGGACGCACCCCTTCGGTCCCCCCTTCATGAACGCCGCATTGCGGCCTCATGGCAGCCCGCCGGGAACCCTTGCCCCGGCCCCCGTCCCGCACCGTAGAGTCGCGGCATCACCGCATCTCGACCCGGCCGTGTGCCCGAGTGGTTCAGGGGCTCGCCTGCAAAGCGAGTTACGTGGGTTCGAATCCCGCCACGGCCTCCACAGCTCTTTCATGACGTCGGCCTGTCGGCGCTGAGCGCCGTCACGAACCGGTAGGTGTCCCGCATCTCTCCTTCCTTGGTCGGGCGCAGCAGTTCCACCAGGGCCATCGGGCGGTCCACCGGCTCACCGGTGTCGGGGTCGAAGGAGATGGTGCCGCTGACGCCGCGGACGCGGGCCTTGCCGTTGGTCTGTTCCAGCATCGCCAGGACCATGCGGGGGGTGACCCGGCGGGTGCCGTAGACGTTCACGGCGCTCCGGGCGGCCTTGCCGATGGTGTACGTGGCGTCGTGGCCCAGCATCGCCTGGCCGCTGTCGAGATCCGCGGTGGGGCCGCCGATCTCCCTGCCGTAGGCGCGCTCGAAGTCGGCGTACGGGCCGCTGCCGGCGCCGCCGTACACCTGCTTGGGTATCTCGGGGTGGGTGTAGGCGGTGTAGTAGACCTTCAGCCCGCTGTCCTGCCATTGCCCGGCGAGCCGGGCCAGTTCGTCGCGGTGGCGGTTGCCGCCGGTGTCGAAGTAGACGCCGAGCGCGCTGGAGCCGGAGACAACCGTTGTGCGGCATCGCCGGCCGCCCTCGCCCGCCGCCTCGATGAACCGGCGCAGCTCGCGCCCGCGTCCGGCGAAGTAGACGGCGTCCGGTGGCTTCGGGTCGCCGCAGACCTTTTCGGCGACCAGGGACAGCGCGTTGCCCACCGTCGCCTGCTCCCCCTCACCGGAGCGGAACGGGATGACCTCGTCGTCCACTGCCAGGCCCACGCGTGTCTTCGCGGCGCGGAAGTCGTCGTAGAGAGAGGTGTTGTAGTCGTCCTCCTCATTGCCGTCGCGGATGACCTGGACGCGGTAGCCGGGGTGCTTTTCCTGCTGTTCCCTGAGGTAGCGGGCGGCGGCCAAGGTCTGTTCGCGGTTGGGGAAGGAGACCCGGTAGAACCCGGCCCTGGCAGAGCTGAGGCCGTCGGCGGCGACGGTCGCGCCGACCATCGGTATCCCGGCATCGCGCAGCCGCTCGACCGCGCGCATCGTGCGTTGGTTGCTCTGCCCGAAGCCCGCCACCGCCACGAGATGTTCCTTGTCCTTCATGGCGATCAGCTGGTCGACCACCTGTTCCCACTGGCGGTCGCCGCGGCCGGTGTTGGCGAGCAGCAGCCGGATCTTCGGCAGCGTGCTGCGCTCGGCGTTCAGGGCGCGCTGGGCGAGATAGGCACCGCCGACGGCCTGCCGGGTGGCTTCGGGGCCCCGGTCCTCGGAGCCGCCCGCCATGGCCTCGAGATAGGCGATCGCCACCGACGGGTCACCGGACGTGGCGACCTTGTCGTTCTCGGCTCTGATCCTGCCGCTCAGGCCGTGCATGTTCTCGAAGGTGTACGAGCCGTCCGTGACGCCGACGCACTCGCCGCCGTCGGCGTGCTCTACACCGTCGCCGCAGCTGCCGAGCGTGCCGAGGCCCCATACGACGAGCGCGGCCAGCACCGCCAGTACGGCGAGCGCCGAGACGCTCCACACTCCCCAGCGGCGGTGCGGCCGGGGCGGTTCGAAGATCCGCTCGCTCACAGCCAGGGCTCCTTCCCGTACTGCTTGGCCTTCCGCAGCAGTGCGGCCGTCCAGGACACGCTGTCGGCGTGCACCGCGAGGGTGTGGAAGCGGGCCTGGATCTCGCCGTAGAGCTCGGCGCCCGGATCGCCGAGCGGGTCGCGGTAGGGGTCGCCGACCCGGTCGGTGCGGGGGTCGTCGGGCGGCTCGGGGCCGATCCAGACGGCGGCCAGCAGGCGGGTGATGGTCCGCAGCCGCTGGTCGACCGCGCCGTCGTTGAGGTGGTCGACCAGCCGTTCGTAGCGCTCCCACAGCGGCCGGGCGAGGGCGCCGCCGGGCTCGTCGGCGAGCGGGGCGCGGCGCAGCCGGCACAGCTCGGCGCACCACTCCTCCGGGGTGATCCGCTCGAAGGCGTCGTCCAGGTAGGCGGCCGCGGCGGGCAGATCGCCGCCCGCGAGGGCGTGATAGGCCGCGGCACCCTGCTCACCGGCCGCGGACGCCCGCTCCCGCAGCGCGGCGTGGACGGCGCTCCAGCCGCGCACCGGGTCGGGGGCGGATCCGGCGGAAGGGCCGGCGTCGCGCTCGGCATCGGGAGCCGCGGCGAGCCGGCGCAGCAACAGCAGGCGCAGCAGCGGGTGCGGCGTTTCGGTCCGGCCGTCGGACTCCTCGTCGCCGCTGTCGAGGTGCATGGTGCGCAGCACGTCGGTACAGAAGTCGTTGTACTCCTCCTGGAGACGGGCGCCGGATTCGTCCCACAGGGCGCGCCCCGCCTGCGCCTGGGCCAGGTCCACGGCCGCCGAGGCACGGGCCAGCGTCCGGGCCAGCTCCCCGCTCGCGTCGATCGGCAGCAGCCGCTCCAGCAAGGCGTCGACCAGTTCCGAGGAAGGCCGCAGGACCCGCCGCAGCCGGTCCTCCCACCCCGCTTCCGCATCGCATTCCAGGAGGGCGTCCAGCAGTTGGGCGGTGCCCGCCGGATGGCCGCGGGTCAGTTCGTGCACCACCCAGCCCAGCCACTGCACGCCGTTGTCAGCGGCCGGCGGCGGCACCCGGCGGCCGGCCGACCGCAGCACCTCCTCGGCCTGCTGCTCGACCTCATGACGCGCCAGGTCCCGCAGCCGGCCCACGGCCAGGCCCTTGACGACCCGCTCCGGTACGAACTTCTCCTCGTCCGCCGGCCACCGCCCCGGAAGCGCCCCCGACCGCCTCGGGCCGCCGAACGCAAAGCTCTCCAGCGCCGCCGGATAGCTGCCGGCGGTGGCCAGCACCAGCAGCGGATCCATGGCCTCCGCTTTCCTGCGGGCGTTCAGCAGCGCCGTCAGGAAGTCGTTGCCCAGCGGGCTGTCGACGTTGTCCAGCAGCACCAGGCACTGCGTCGTCCGCCGTTTGTCGCCGCCGCGCGAGCCGTAGGCCCGCCGCAGGTCGTCGAGGAAGGCGTCGAAGAGCACGGCCTCGGCCCGCTGGCGCTCGGCCTCCTCGCGATCGCCGTAGCGCTGGTTGAGGTTGATCAGAAAGCCGTCCACGGAGCCGCCGCCGCGGGCCCGCCGCCGGATCCGGGCCAGCCGCCAGCGGACCCGCAGCCGTACCCAGTGGCGCCGCCATTCCGGCAGCAGCGGCAGCGCGGCGGTCACCGCGGCGGGCGCGCCCAGGACCGTGGCGGCGTACTGCGCCAGCTGGTTGATGACTTCCGAGCGGCTGCCGGGCGGGCCGACCAGCGCCTGTTCCATCTGCCGTACGGCCGCGTCCCGGTCCGCCGTCTCCATCCGGGCCGCGACGGCGATGGTCAGCAGCCCGAAGGCCGGAAAGCGCAGCCGCGCGAAGTCCCTTTTCTTGTCGTTCAGTTGAAAGACCAGCGCCGCCAGCACATCGATCGGTTTCCGGCCCTCCTGCCCCAGCGCCGCCAGATCGAGCCGCGCCACCGGCACTCGCCGGGCCCAGTCCTCCAAGTGCCGCAGCACGGTGGTCTTCCCGCTGCCGCGCGGCCCGAGCAGCAGCGTGGCGGGCAATTCCGCCCGGCTGCCCGGCCGCCGCACCAGAAGCTCCTGGACGTAGCGTTCCACGGCCCGGTCCCGCCCCGACTCCCCCGCCCACTCCTGAGGCATCCCACTCCCCCTCGGCCCCGCGATCCCCGTCCCTCTCACAACCGGCCACCCCTCACTCCGGCCGCCCCAGGATCCTCCAATTACGGTGCCTTGCAAGCCCTTTGAGTCCATTCGGACCACCCGCCCCCACTCACTCGACGCCACACCTCGCAGCCGAAAATTACTGTAAGTGACGGCACTGACAATCGAGTGACGGAGCGTGAAGGAGTGGGGGCGGGGTGGACACAGGGGCGGGGGGGCAGGGGGCGGGGGGCCTCGATGAGCCGAACAGCGCGGACGGGGCTACGAGTTCAAGGCCATCCGGGTCCTGACGTCCCCGCCCCACGGGCGCGCACCTGCCCTCGCGGTGCACCTGCCCTCGCCGTGCGGGCAACCGCGCTCATACACCCGCCCACCCCCCGAAGGGGGGTGGGCGGCGGGGAAAAAACACCCCGCCCCTACTGCTGCACCACCTGCGCCACCGCCGCCTGCGGGCGGATCGGGAGGCGGCCGATGGGGCGGCCGGTGGCGGCGCGGACGGCCGAGGCGACGGCGGCCGGGGAGGTGACCACCGGGACGGCGCTGGCGGGCTTGGCCCCGAAGGGGGCGACCACATCGCGTTCCTCGACGAGTTCGACGATGCGGATGTCGGGGGCGTCGAGGGCGGTGGGCAGCGCGTAGCCGGTGAGGTCGGGATGGCGGACCTGGCCGCGGGTGGTGCGCAGGTTCTCCATCAGGGCGGCGCCCAGGCCCTGCGTGACGCCGGCCTCGATACGGGCCCGCAGCTGGCGCGGGTTGAGCACCCGGCCCACGTCCTGCGCGACGGCCATCTCCACCACGCGGACGGTGCCCAGCTCGATGTCGACGTCGGCGACGCAGCGGATGGCGGCGAAGGCCAGGCCGACGAACGCGTCGCCCTGCCCGCCCTCGTCCAGCGGCTCGGTCGGGTGCGGCCGGCACTGGGCGGTGGCCCACAGTTCCTTGCCGTCCAGCGCCTCCGCGACGGTCGTGCTGAGCACCCCGTCGTACGAGGTGATCTTGCCCTCGGTGATGCTGAGCAGCTCGGTGGACATGCCGAACTTGTGGGCCAGCGGCTGCAGGAGCTGCGTACGGACCATCTTGGCGGCGCGCTCGACGGCGCCGCCGGAGACCCAGGTGTGCCGGCCGTGGCAGGCGGGTCCGGCCGGGGGCTGGTCGGTGTCGACGCCCGCGACGTGGACCTCGTCGACGCCGAGGGTCTCCTGGACGATCTGCCGGGCGAGGGTGGAGAACCCGGAACCGGTCTCCACGGCCGCGCAGATGACGGTGGCGACCGAGCCGCTGACCTTGACGGTGGCGGTGGAGACCTCGTCGGTGCCCTCGGCTCCCAGCATGTGCACCATGCCCAGCGCATAGCCGACGCCGCGGCGCACCGCGCCCGGCTCGCCCGCGCCTTCGGGGCCGCCCGGCAGCAGCCATTCCGCTTCGGGGGCGTCCTTGGGCAGTTCGGGCAGCGGCGCTTCCTTGACGGCGCGCAGGAGTTCGGCGACCGGGGCCGGGCAGGTGACCGGCTGTCCGGTGGGCAGGAGATCACCGGTGGCCATCACGTTGCGCATCCGGATCTCGTCCGGCTCCAGGCCCAGCTGGGCGGCCAGCTTGTCCATCTGACCCTCGTAGGCCGCGCACACCTGCATCGCGCCCTCGCCGCGCATATGGCCGGACGGCGGGTTGTTGGTCCGTACCGCCCAGCCCTCGATCACGGCGTGCGGGACGACGTACGGGCCGCAGGAGAACGAGACGGCGGCGGCCAGGGCCTCGGCGGAGGTGTCCGCGTAGGCACCGGCATCCATCAGGATCTGCGCCTCCACCTTCACCAGCTTGCCGTCGGCGTCGGCGTGGTGGCGGTAGCGCAGCAGCGTGGGGTGGCGGTGGGCGTGTGCGAGGAAGGACTCCTCGCGGGTGGCGGCGAGCTTGACCGGGCAGCCCGTACGCAGCGCCAGGAGGCCGAGCGAGAGCTGGATGCCGGGGTCCTCGCGGTCGGCGGTGGCACCGGGGACGCCGGTCACGACCACCTTGACGCGCTCCGGGTCGAGGCCGAAGGAGGCGGCGGCCAGGTCGCGGTCGGTGTGCGGATCGGTGGAGGCGGTGTAGATCTCCACGCCGCCGTCGGGGCGCGGCACCGCGAGTCCGGCCTCGGCCCCGATGGGGGCCGGGTCCTGGCGGCCGATCCGGTAGAGCCCCTCGACCATCACTTCGCCGACCGCCTCGGCGTCGCCGAAGCGGAGCGGGATGTGCCGGATGAGGTTGCCGTCGGGGTGCAGCGGCTCGGCCTCGAAGGCCAGCTGAGGGTCGGTGACGGCGTCCAGGAGCTCGTACTCGACGGCGATGGCGGCGGCGGCCAGCCGGGCGGTGTCGGGGTGGTCGGCGGCCACCGCGGCGATCGGCTCGCCGTGGTGGCGGACCTCGTCCTTGGCGAAGACGGGGCGGTCGGGGGTGCCCCGGCCGTGCCCGGCGTCTCCGGGAACGTCGTCATGGGTGAGGACCACGTGGACGCCGGGCATCTCCGCGGCGTGCTTGGTGTCGATCGACAGGATCCGCGCGCGGGGGTGCGGCGAGCGCAGCACCGCGGCCCACAGCAGTCCCTCGGCCCACAGGTCGGCGGCGTACGGGAAGGTGCCCTCGGTCTTGGCCGACGCGTCCGCGGGCGTCAGCGAGACGCCCAGGCCGTGCGGCGGCGGCTCCACCGGCGGGACGGGGACGCCCGCCGCGGGGGTCGCGGTGGCCGCGCCGGCGCCGTCTGTCATGCCGCTCATGCCGAAACCTCGCTTCGCCCGGCCTCGCACTCGCTCGGCGCGCGCCTCTTCCCGACTCTGCCCCTGGGGGTACCTCCCGGCGCCGGCCGGGGGACTTCGGCCGGGGAGACCGCCCTGCGTCGGGCGCTCATGCGGCGCCTCCCGTCTGCGGATCGGCGCCCGGTCCCTGCTGGGGGTGGTGGCCGGGGGAATCCTGGTGGTGCGGGGCATGGCCAGTGGGGTCCGAGGGGCCCGCCTGGTGGGGGATCCGGGGCTTGTCCATCGGAGCGTCCGGCGGGGTCCGGTCCTCGGCGTGCGCCGCCTCGGCGGCCTCCGTACGGGCCTTGACGACCTCCTCGACGGCGTCCAGCACGCCCCGGTAGCCGGAGCAGCGGCAGAGGTTGCCGCACAGCGCCTTGCGGGTCTCCAGCTCGCTGGGGGCGTGGTTGCCCTCCAGGAGATCGTGCACGGTCATCGCCATGCCCGGGATGCAGAACCCGCACTGCACGGCGCCGGACGCGGCCAGCGCCCGCTGCACGTCGGAGGGCACGCCGTCCTGCGCGAGCCCCTCGACGGTACGGACCTCGCTGCCCGCCGTGGTGGCGGCGGGCACCAGGCAGGACGCGACGAGCCGCCCGTCCACCTGGACGGAGCAGGCCCCGCACTCGCCCTGCGAGCAGCCGTCCTTGGCCCCGGCGAGGCCGAGCCGCTCGCGGAGCACGTAGAGCAGCGACTCGCCGATCCAGGAGTCCGTGACGGGCCGGTCGGTGCCGTTCACGCGCAGGACGTAGGAGGCGGCGGGGTGTTCGTCGTGGGCCTGCTCGTCGGCGGCGCCGGCGGGGGCGAGGGTGTCGGGGACGGGGGCGGTGGGATCCGTGGGATCGGTGGGGTCAGGGGTGCCGGTGGGGTCGGGGGTGGTCTCGGGGCCGGCGTGGCCGGTGGAGTTGGCGAGCCCGCCCGTGAGTTCGGTGAGCTCGGTCGGCTCGGTGGGACCGGCCGGTGCGGCCGGGTCGACGGGATCGGCCGCCCGGGGCAGGTCGTGGTGCACGTCGTGGTGCGCGTCCTGGCCCTCGGCGGGTGACGGGGCGCCCACGGCCGCGCTCTCGGGCTCCGGGCCGGGCTCCGGCTCCGTCGCGGCGCTCTCCCCGGCCGCCCGTTCGTCCCCGTCGGCGGGACGGTCCTCTGCCGCCGCCCGGGGCTCCTCGTACGCCCCATAGGCCTGATAGGTCCCGTACGCCTCCCCGGCGCCGGCTCCCTCGCCGGCCCCGGGACCGGTCGCCGGGCCGACCGCGAATTCCCCGGAGTGGTCGGGCTGTTCCCCCTCGGCCACCGGGACCGCCCACCGATCGGCACCGGAACCGGCACCTATGCTCGGCGCCGCCTCCTCCGGCCGGGGGGTCGGCTCCTGCTGGGCGGGCGGCCACTGGGCCAGCGCGTCGGCCGGCAGCGACCAGTGACCGGTCGCACCGGCGGCCGGGGCGTCCGTCCGGCCGACGCCGGTCCCGTACGGATCGCCGTCAACCGCTTCACCGCCGTCCGCCAGGCCGTCCGTCGAACCGTCCGTCAGGCCGTCCGCCGGGTGGCTCGCCGCGTACGGATCGCCGGCGGGCGCGCGGAACGGGTCGTCGGCGGCGGTCCCGCCCTGCCCGGGCACGCCGGTCGTGGCGCTCAGCCCGGCCGTGAAGTTCCAGTGTCCGGTGCGGCCGGCTTCGCCGGAGTCCGCCGGAACCTCGGCTCCGCCGTAGGTGTCCTGATAGCCGCCCTGGTAGTCGGCGGCGCCCCCGGGCCCGGGGTGATGCCCCGCCTGCCCCTGGTGTCCCTGGTGTCCTTGGTAGCCCTGGTGGCCCTGGTGGCCCGGCAGGCCGTCCTCGCCGACCAGGTACTCGCCGGACTCCTCCAGGCCGTCGTCCGCCGCAGCCGGAACCGACCACGCTCCGGCGGCCTCCGCGCTGCCCGCGACCGGCCAGTCCACCCGGTCGCCGCCCCACGGCTGCGCCGCCTCGGGCGCGCCGCCCTGATAGATCGCGGCGGAATCCTGATGTCCCGCGTGACCCGAGTGATCGGTGTGGCCCGAGTGGGCCGGGTATCCGGCGGACGGGTCGACGTATCCGGCCGACGGGTCCGCGAACGGCATCGTCCACTGGCCGGTCGACGCCGGGTCGGTGCCCGCGTCCGGGACCGGTGGCGCGGCGGCGTGCTGGGCGAAGGAGGACGGCGGGGTGTAGCCGTGGCCGGGCGCGGCGAGCGGGTCGGCGCCCGGGTTGCCGTAGCCGCTGCCGTAGCGGCCGGGCACGCCGCCGTAGACCCCGGTGGTGAAGCCCTCGGGGAGCTGGACGAAGGCGGTGGCCTCCGACTCGTACTCGCCGCCCTGCGGGAGTGGTTGCCAGCCCTGTTCGGGGTGCGGCTGCTGCGGGGTGTGGTTGTCATCGCTCACGAGAGCGCCCTCCCAAGTGCGCGGCGGGCCAGGGCTGCCACCGTACGGCGCAGGTGCAGCGCGGCGGGCGGCAGGGTCACGGGTTCCGAACCGTCCTGCGGCGGCACCGGGTCGGGAATGCATGCAGCGGCCACGTAGTCGCCGAAGGCCGCCAGGGCCTCGGGCACCAGGCCGCGTTCGCCGTCCCAGTCGATGAGCGAGGCCACCCACTGCTCGGCCTCCAGGGGGCGCAGCGGCATCGCGGCGACCGCCCCGACGGCGCAGCGCACGCCGCGCCGGGCCGGGTCCAGGACCAGCGCCACCGAGGCGGTGGCCCGCCCGGGCCCCGTACGGCCGGTGGCCTTGAGGAAGGTCTGCGGGGCATGCAGCAGCGGTACCCGTACGAAGCCGACGAGTTCACCGGGGTGCAGCATCTCCCGGCCCGCCAGGAGGTGGCTGACGGGGATCTCGCGGCGCGCACCACCGGGGCCGGCGATGATCACGGTCGCTTCGAGGGCGGCGAGCACGGGCAGGGTGTCGCCGGTGGGCGCGGAGGTGACGATATTGCCGCCGAGCGTCCCGGCGTTGCGGATCTGCGGGGGTCCGGCGGCACGGGCGGCGGCGGCCAGGCCCGGGATCAGCGCGGCGAAGTCGGGGCGCCCCATCCGGGCGAGGGTGAGACCGGCGCCGAGCAGGGCGTGGCCGTCCTGGTACTGCCAGCCGCGGATCTCGCTGATCCGGCCGAGGCCCACCAGGGCTGCGGGTCTGAGGAGTCCGGCGTTGACGGCCGCCATGAGGTCCGTGCCGCCCGCGACCGGAACGGCGGCGGGCATGGCGGTGAGCGCCGCCACCGCCTCGTCGAGCGAGGCCGGCAATGTCACCGTTGGTGACGCCTGCGGTGCGTGGGTGGTCAAGCCAGCTGCCCCTTCCCCGGTGTCCCGGCAGTTCCGCTCCGCCGTACGGTACGTGCTCACGGCCCGGACGTGGCAACTCTGGCACATCTTCCCGGACCCACGGCGAGAGGGTCCGCGAAGCGGCGTTCCGTCCCCGGCGGCGCGCCGGTCCCCTTCGCCCGGCGCCTGCGGGGGTGCGGCGGGCGGCGCGGGGGTACGGCGGACGGTACGCACTTCGTGGGCGTTCACCGCCCGTATGGCGGTGCGGGGCCACCACCGTCCCAGGCTCCGGCCGTGCGGGGCCCCTTCTTGCGCACGGGCTCACACGTTTGGGGGCGCCCCGTCGATCGGGCGTCCGAGCACACCGGGGCGCCGCTGCCAGGGGTGCGGGCCGCCGGGCGGGCGGTAGTCGACGCCGAGGGCGTCGAGGCGGGCGTAATGGGCGGTCATCCGGCGGGCGAAGTCCTCGTGGTCGCGGTCGGCGGGGCGGGGCAGCCGCGCCCAGGCGACCTCGGCGAACGCCGCGAGCCGCGGGAAGACCTGGTAGTCGAGGCGCTGCTGACTGTCCATGGCCTCGGTCCAGACGTTGGCCTGGGTGCCCAGGACGTGCGCGGCCTGTTCGTCCGTCAGCTCCGGCGGCACGGGATCGAAGCGGTAGACGTCCTCGAGGGTGCGGACGAAGCCGATCGGCACCGGTTCGTCGGGGTCGGCGTGCTGACGGTGGTCCAGGTAGACCTGCTGCTCGGGGCACATGACGACGTCGTGGCCGGCGCGGGCGGCGGCGATCCCGCCCGCGTAGCCGCGCCAGGAGGAGACGGCGGCGCCGGCGGACAGGCCCGTTTCCGTCGTCCCGTCCCCGGGCGCCCGATTCCCGCCCTCGAGGATTTCGTCCCACCCGATCAGCCGTCTGCCGCGGCCGGCGAGCCAGCGGTCGAAGTGCCGGATGAACCAGCTCTGCAGCGCGTCCTCGCCGGACAGGCCCAGTTCGGCGATGCGCGCCCGGGCGGTGGCCGAGGCGCGCCACTGGTCCTTGGGGCACTCGTCGCCGCCGATGTGCACGAACGGGGAGGGGAAGAGGTCGAGGACCTCCTCCAGCACGTGCTCGTAGAAGCGCAGGGCGTTGTCGGTGGGGGCAAGTACGTTGGGGTTGATGCCCCAGGTGTCCCAGACCTTCAGGGAGGTGGTGTCGATGACGTCGGTGTTGCCGAGTTCCGGATACGCCGCGATGGCGGCCTGCGAGTGGCCGGGGATATCGATCTCGGGGACGACGGTGATGTGCCGCGCGGCGGCGTAGGCGACGATCTCGCGGATGTCGTCCTGGGTGTAGAAGCCGCCGTGCGGGCGGTCGTCCCACAGCGGCGAGGCGCGGTGGCCGAGTTTGGTGCGTGCGCGCCAGCCGCCGGTCGCGGTCAGCCGGGGGTAGCGCCGGATCTCGATGCGCCAGCCCTGGTCGTCGGTGAGGTGCAGGTGCAGGACGTTGAGCTTGTGGGCGGCCAGCAGGTCGAGGTAGCGCAGCACGCCGTCCTTGGGCAGGAAGTGCCGTGCGACGTCGAGCATCATGCCGCGCCAGGCGAACCGCGGTTCGTCCTCGACGACGACCATCGGTACGTACCACTCGGCCCGGTCCACGACCGGCGCCCGGCGGAACGCCTCGGGTCCGAGCAGCTGCCGGAAGGTCCCCGCGCCCCAGAAGACGCCGGCCGCGCTGCCGCCGTCGATGCGGATCGCGTAGCCGTCCACGACGATGCGGTAGGCCTCGGGCGCCAGTTTCCGGTCGATGGCGAGCACGATGCGGTTGTCGTCGTCGTCACCCGGCGCGAGCGGCAGCCCGGTGGCCGCGCCGATCGTGGACCGCATCCAGCGGGCCACGCCCTCGGTGCCGGGCCGGGCCTCGAGCAGCGTGTCGCGGTCCAGGGGGAAGAGCCCCTGGACGGGCGGCACCCAGCCCAGACGCCGCGGCCGCGGGATCAGGTCCGTATGTGCCGGGTACGTCTCTGCGCCGTGCGACTCCGCGCTGTCCGTTTCTGCGCTGTCCGTTTCTGCGCTGTCCGTCATACCGCCGAATCTGCCACGGCGGACATGCAGACGGCTCCGGTATGCGCGGATACGCACACCGGAGCCGCCTCACAGAGCCGCGGAAGCGGGCCGGCTACTTCTTGCCGCCGTCCTTGCCGCCCTTGTCCTTGTCGCCACCGGCGCCCATGGACTCGAAGATCTCCTTGCACATCGGGCAGACCGGGTACTTCTTGGGGTCGCGCCCCGGTACCCAGACCTTGCCGCACAGCGCGACGACGGGCGTGCCGTCGAGCGCGCTCGCCATGATCTTGTCCTTCTGGACGTAGTGGGCGAAGCGCTCATGGTCGCCGTCGCCGTGCGACACCTGCGGTGTCGGCTCTACGAGGGTCCCCGTACCTGCCCCGCGCTCGGGCTCAAGAGTGCTCATAACTGCCAAGGGTACTCATGCCCGCCGCAACCCGGGAGCGACGGCCTGTCGCCGTATGGAGGACAAGTCCCAGGGCCGCCACCCCGGCCGCCGCCCAGGGCAGCGCGTACGGGGGCATGCCCGCGGCCAGCGCGAGTCCGCCGAGCGCCGAGCCGACGGCGCTGCCCAGATAGAGCGCCGAATTGTTCAGGGCGAGCGCGATGGTGCCGCGGTCCGCGCTCAGTGCCAGCAGGCGGTGTTGCTGGGGCACCTGCATCGCCCAGCCTGCCGCGCCCCACGCCACCAGCGCGGCCACCGCACCGGGCAGCGCGGCGCCGGCCAGCGCGGGCAGCAGCGCCTGCGCCCCGACGACCACCACGAGCACCCCGCCGACCAGCGCCCGGACCCGCCCCGTACGGTCCACCAGCGGCCCGGCCAGCACACTGCCCAGCACCCCGCCGGCGCCCCAGGCCCACAGATACGGCGCCACCTCGCCGACGCCGCCCGCGGCGGCCAGTACGGGCGCGAGGTAGGTGTACAGGCCGAGGCTGGCGACGGCGCCCAGGAAGGACACCCCGACCACGGGGGCCACAGCGCGGTCCGTGACGGCCGTCAGCCGGGCGCGCAGCGGCACCGCGGGTGCGGCGGGTATCTGCGGCAGCAGCGCCGCGAGTCCGCCGAGCGCGAGGACGCCCAGCGCGGTCACCAGCCACAGCGTGGCGCGCCAGCCGGCGTGCTCGGCCAGCAGCACCCCGATCGGCACGCCCAGTACGGTGCCCGCGCTCATCCCGCCCATCACCAGGGCCAGCGCCCGCCCGCGCCGCCCTTCGGGGGCGAGCGCGGCGGCGGCCGCCGTGGACAGGGCCGAGTAGACGCCGGCCCCGGCTCCGGCAATCACCCGGGCAACCAGCAGCACCGCCAGTGAGGGCGCGAGGGCGGAGACGGCGTTACCGAGCGTGAAGACCGCGAGCGCGGCCAGGATCAGCGCACGGGGCCGGGCGGCGGCGAGCAGCCCGGCGACCAGCGGCGCGGCGATCGCGTACGCCAGGGTGAAGGCCGTGACCAGCTGGCCCGCCAGCGCGACCCGGGTGCCGATGTCGTGCGCGATGACCGGCAACAGCCCGGCCATCACATACGCGTCCAGGCCGAGGGTGAAGGCCCCCAGCGTCAGCAACCACACCTTGCGCACCGCACTCAACTCCCGTGATCGTCCGGGGCGGTGGGGAGGATCCCGGCCCCGGGGTGAACCGATGCGGGAAACGTAGGAGGTCTCCGGATGGCCGGGGAAATGCCCGGTGGGGTGCATTTATGCTGGGGCCGCATGGATGACGGCGGCACTCTCGACAACTGGTACGGGCTCGACGGCATCGAGCTGCGCCATCTGCGCGGCTTTCTGGCCGTCGCCGAGGAGCGCAGCTTCACCCACGCCGCCGACCGGCTGCGGACCGGCCAGCCCGCGCTGACCCGGGCCGTCCGGGCGCTGGAGACCGCGCTCGGCGCCCGGCTGCTGGACCGTACGACCCGGCGCGTCGAGCTCACCGACGCCGGCCGCCGCCTCTACGCCGAACTCACCCCGCTGCTCCCCCGGCTGGCCGACGCGCTCCGTTCGTCCACCGGGCCGGCAATCCTGCGGCTGGGTTTCACCTCGCTGCTGCCTGCCGCCTGCATCGGGCTCACCGCGGAATTCAAAGCGGCGACCGGTGCCGGCGTGCGGCTGGTGCGCCGGGACTCCCCGCTCGCCGGGCTGGAGAGGGCGGAGTCGGATGTCGTGGTGCTGCGCGGCGAGGTCCCCCGGGACGCCGGGCTGCGCAGCACGGTCCTCCTGCACGAGCCGCGGGTCGCCGCCCTGGCGCGTACGCCGCTGGGAACGTCGGCGGCGGGCGCCGTGCGCGCCGTGGCCCGCCGCCGGGTGCTGGACTGGGCCGAGCTGGCCGAACTGCCGCTGGTGGTCAACACCGTCACCGGCAGCACCCGGCCCCAGCTGTGGCCCGAGGGACGGCGCCCCCGGCTCGCCTGCACCGCAGGGAACTTCGACGAGTGGCTGGAGGCGGTGGCGGCCGGGCACGGCATCGGGGTGGCCCCGGACGCGGTGGCGCAGCGGCACACCCACCCCGGCATCCGGTACGTACGCCTGAAGAACGCGCCGCCCGTGCCCGTGCACCTGGCCCTGCCCGCCCGCGACGCGCATCCGCTGGCGGAACGCTTCTTCTCCCTGGCGCAGCGCGGAGATCCGTCAGAGGCGGCCTAGGACGCCACCGGCACTCCGCCCCTGTCCTCGGCCGTCAGGCCCAGCTCCACCGCGAACGCCAGCGCCGCCTCCGGGCGCACCGCGTACCAGGAATCCTGATCGCAGACCGCGTCCAGCAGCGCGGTGATGTCCGCCGCGCCGACCGTACGGGCCTCGGCGGCGGCGATGAAGGCGCGGACCGCGGCCGCCGGATCGACCTCGGTCTCGGTGACCGCCACCAGGTCCTCGACGATCCGCCCGATCGCGTCGTCACCCGTCCCGGCCCAGCTCAGGGCCATCTCCAGGCCGTCGTCCAGCATCGTCTCGGGGTACGGGGCGCGGGCCCAGGCGCCGTCCTGCCACCAGTAGACGAAGCCGAAGAGATTGCCCTCGGCGTCGTGGCGCATCCGCTCCCAGGGCAGCCACTGCGGACCGCCGGCCAGGAAGTCGATCTGCCGCTTCCCGCTGTGGGTGTAGCTGCCGTCCGAGTCCTGGCCGCACAGCAGGGCGCGGCCGTCGTCGTACAGCTTCAGCCGCCACCAGTAGGCGCCACCGCCGTTCCAGCACTGCAGCCCCAGAGGTCCCCAGGAGAAGTCGTCCCAGTCGTCCATGGCCGCCGCCACCACGGACAGCGTCGCGGCGCGCGCCCACAGCCGCTCCGGATGGTCCAGATCCTCGGGCACGCTCGGCCTGTGCATGGCGCTCCCCCGTTCGTGTCCGCGCGGCCGCGCCGTCGCGCCCGCGCACCGTCCCCTGCAATCCGAACCATAGCGACGGGGTCCGACAATTCCCCATGACGAACCCGTAACAAGCCGACCGTGAGGCGCCGTTCGGTTCGGTCAGGCGCCGTTCGGTTCGGTGAGGGGCCGTTCAGTTCAGCGAGGGGTCGTCCGGATACGTGGCGACCATGGCCAGTTCATTGCGCTGGCGCCGCAGCACCGCGCGCCACAGCTGCTCGGGATCGGGCGAGGAGACATCGCCCGGCTCGGACTCGACGACGTACCACGCGCCCTCCACCAGCTCGTCCTCCAGCTGGCCGGGGCCCCAGCCCGCATACCCGGCGAAGATCCGCAGGCTGCCGAGCACCGCCGCGAGCAGCTCCGGCGGGGCCTCCAGATCGACCAGGCCGATCGCGCCGTGCACCCGGCGCCAGCCCAGCGGCTCGTCACCGGGCGGCAGGTCGTCCGTGTCCGCGGCGGCCGCGCCCCCGGCCGCCGCATCGCCGCCGCCGGCCCGCGCACCGCTCTGCGCGGAGGCGACGCCGCCGTCACCCGACAGCCCGCCGGGCACCACCGCGACGCCGAGCGCCGAGTCCAGCGAGACCGGGCCGCCCTGGAAGACGACCCCCGGCTCGCCGGCGAGCGCGGCCCAGGGTGCGAGGATGTCCGCCACCCCGACCGGCGTGGGGCGGTTCAGGACGACGCCGAGGGAGCCCTCCTCGTCGTGGTCGAGGAGCAGCACGACCGCGCGGTCGAAGTTGGGGTCGGCGAGCGCGGGTGTGGCGACGAGCAGCCGCCCTGTGAGCGAGGACACCTCGGTCATGGGCACATGATCCCGCAATTCGGCCCGAAGCGGGGAGTCAACGGCCCGACCGCTGCAAGAGCAGGGCAGGGCGTACGGCGGCAGCACCGGCGCACGAGGCGAAGAGCAGATGACCCATTCGAGACATTCAGCGTCATTTTCAGCCAAAAGGCGATTACGGATCAAAGGCGGATCGTAGCGGAGCGTGTTGTGACAAAGCCATTACATGCCTAATCGGTGCACGGCCCTACGGACACGCCCTCCGGCGCCCTTACCATTTCTGCTTGGCCCTGCCCGTCTCCAGGAACGCGAGATCCATGACCGTCTCTACTGACGACGTACTGCTTGTCCACGGCGGCACCCCGCTCGAGGGCGAGATCCGGGTCCGCGGTGCGAAGAACCTCGTACCGAAGGCCATGGTCGCCGCCCTCCTGGGCAGCGGCCCGAGCCGGCTGCGCAATGTGCCCGACATCCGCGACGTCCGCGTCGTGCGCGGGCTGCTGCAGCTGCACGGCGTCACGGTCCGCCCGGGTGACGAGCCCGGCGAGCTGATCCTCGACCCGTCGCACGTGGAGAGCGCCAACGTCGCGGACATCGACGCGCACGCCGGCTCCTCGCGGATCCCGATCCTGTTCTGCGGCCCGCTGCTGCACCGCCTCGGCCACGCCTTCATCCCGGGCCTGGGCGGCTGCGACATCGGCGGCCGTCCCGTGGACTTCCACTTCGACGTGCTGCGCCAGTTCGGTGCGACCATCGAGAAGCGCGACGACGGGCAGTATCTGGAAGCCCCGCAGCGACTGCGCGGCACCAAGATCCGGCTGCCGTACCCGTCGGTCGGCTCGACCGAGCAGGTGCTGCTGACCGCCGTGCTGGCCGAGGGCGTCACCGAGCTGTCGAACGCCGCCGTGGAGCCGGAGATCGAGGACCTCATCTGCGTACTGCAGAAGATGGGCGCGATCATCTCCATGGACACCGACCGGACGATCCGGATCACCGGTGTCGACAAGCTCGACGGCTACAACCACCGCGCCCTCCCGGACCGCCTGGAGGCCGCCTCCTGGGCGTCCGCCGCGCTGGCCACCGAGGGCAACATCTACGTCCGCGGCGCGCAGCAGCGGTCGATGATGACCTTCCTCAACACCTTCCGCAGGGTCGGCGGCGCCTTCGAGATCGACGACGAGGGCATCCGCTTCTGGCACCCGGGCGGCTCGCTCAACGCCATCGCCCTGGAGACCGACGTCCACCCCGGTTTCCAGACCGACTGGCAGCAGCCGCTGGTCGTCGCCCTGACGCAGGCCTCGGGCCTGTCGATCGTGCACGAGACGGTGTACGAGTCCCGGCTCGGCTTCACCTCCGCGCTCAACCAGATGGGCGCGCACATCCAGCTCTACCGCGAGTGCCTGGGCGGCTCCGCCTGCCGCTTCGGCCAGCGCAACTTCCTGCACTCCGCGGTCGTGAGCGGCCCGACGAAGCTCCAGGGCTCCGACCTGGTCATCCCCGACCTGCGCGGCGGCTTCTCGTATCTGATCGCGGCGCTGGCGGCGCAGGGCACCTCCCGGGTGCACGGCATCGACCTGATCAACCGCGGCTACGAGAACTTCATGGAGAAGCTCGTCGAGCTGGGCGCCCATGTGGAACTGCCGAACAAGGCGCCGCGGGCCGAGCCCGCCCACGCGGAGGGCTGAGACCGCACCGGACGGCCGGAGCGCCCCGCCGGAGGCCTGAGCCCCGGCGGGGCGCTCCGGCCGCGGCGTTCCGGCCGGGTGCAGTCGACCGACGCATCCGGCCCGACCGAACAGCGAGCCCGTATGTCTTCTCCCCCCGCCCTCCCCGCCGCCCTCCTCTGCGACATGGACGGCACCCTCGTCGACACCGAGCACCAGTGGCTGGCCGCCGTCGCCGGTTTCCTGCGGGAGCAGGGCGTACCGGCCTCGGACGGGGTGCTGGCGGCGTTCGCCGGTGCCCCGGTGGAAGCCGCCGCCGAGCGCCTGGTGCGTGAGCACGGCATCGCCCTCGGCGTCCGCGAGACCGCCGCCCGCCTGGACCGGGACTTCACCGCCCGGGTCGCGGCCGGCGTCACCGTCCAGCCGGGCGCGCTGCGGCTGCTGGACCGGGCGCAGGCGCTGGGCGTACCGGCCGCGCTGGTCACCGCCTCCGAGCGGCATGTGGCCGATCTGGTGCTGCGCACCCTCGGGGCGCATCGCTTCGCGCTGTCGGTGGCCTCGGGCGAGGCGCCGCGCGGCAAGCCGCACCCGGACCCCTATCTGGCCGCCGCGGCCCGTCTCGGCGTCGACCCGGCGGACTGCCTGGCCGTCGAGGACACCCCCACCGGTGCGGCCGCCGCGCTGGCGGCGGGCTGCCGCCTGCTGGCCGTGCCGAGCGTGCCGGGCATCGTGCCCGGCCCCCGAACGGCCGTGGTCGCCTCTCTGGAGGACATTGACCTGACGGACTTCCCGTTCGCCCCGGCCGTCTGAGGCGGCGCCGCAGAACCGGCCACAGGGCCCGTACGGCCGGTGCGCAGCCCGCCGCCCGGGCCGCGGAACGGCGCGACGCGGCCAGGGCGGCCGAAAAGGCAGCCAAAAGGGCGGCCACCCCCGGAGGGATGGCCGCCCTTCATGGCTTCGTGCGGTGCTGCCTGAGGGTCTTACTTACCCTTGGCGGCTTCCTTGAGCTTGGAGCCCGCGGAGACCTTCACGCTGTAGCCGGCCGGGATCTGGATCGGGTCGCCGGTCTGCGGGTTCCGCGCGGTGCGAGCGGCACGGTGGGTGCGCTCGAAGGTGAGGAAGCCGGGGATGGTGACCTTCTCGTCGCCCTTGGCAACGATCTCGCCGGTCACCTCGGCGAGGGCGGCCAGAACGGCGTCGGCGTCCTTGCGGGTCACCTCGGCGCGATCGGCCAGAGCGGCCACCAGCTCACTGCGGTTCATGTTTGTACTCCCGTGTTCTTCTTGCCAATGAGGCGTGAGATCGAAGCCGATGCTGCCAGGGCCCTCGGACAGTCCCCGGACCCGGGTCTGCTGCCAGACCCTCGCGCCCGATTACGCATCCTGCCCCTACCTGCGGGACTAAAGCCAATCCGGAACCCTGGAGGGTCACACGAAAGTCCCACTGCCTCGTCATGGTGACGTTCCGTAGCACGCCGCTCCGGGCCGGCCCCACAGGGCGGCGGTCGTTTGCTGACCGCCAGCCTATGGGGGGCCTACGGAGGCCGTGTCACGCGACGCGCCGTACTCAGAGGGCCGTGGTGGCCATCACATCGGGGTCGGCGGCCTTGGCCGCATCCCGCACCGCACCGGCCACCGCGCCCGCGACCTTGTCGTTGAAGACGCTGGGGATGATGTAGTTCGGGTTGACCTCGTCGTCCAGGACAACCTCGGCGAGGGCACCGGCCGCGGCCAGCATCATCTCGGTGTTGACCGTGCGGGACTGCGCGTCGAGCAGACCGCGGAAGACGCCGGGGAAGACCAGGACGTTGTTGATCTGGTTCGGAAAGTCGGAGCGGCCGGTGGCGACGACCGCGGCGGTCTGCCGGGCGATGGCCGGGTCGACCTCCGGGTCGGGGTTGGCGAGTGCGAACACGATCGCGCCCTCGGCCATCTTCGCGACGTCGTCGCCGTCCAGGACGTTGGGCGCGGAGACGCCGATGAAGACGTCCGCGCCGACCACGGCCTCCTTGAGGGTGCCGGTGACGCCCTCGGGGTTGGTGTTGTCGGCGATCCAGCGCAGCGGCGAGTCCGGGTCGGCGTCGACGAGGTCGGCGCGGCCGGCGTGCACCACGCCGTGGATGTCGGCGACGACGGCGTGCCGGACGCCGGCCGCGATCAGCAGCTTGAGGATGGCGGTGCCGGCGGCTCCCGCGCCGGACATCACGACCCGTACGTCCTCGATCTTCTTGCCGACGACGCGCAGCGCGTTGGTGAGGGCGGCGAGCACGACGATGGCGGTGCCGTGCTGGTCGTCGTGGAAGACGGGGATGTCCAGGGCCTCGCGCAGCCGCGCCTCGATCTCGAAGCAGCGGGGGGCGGAGATGTCCTCGAGGTTGATGCCGGCGAAGCCGGGGGCGATGGCCTTGACGATCTCGACGATGGCGTCGGTGTCCTGGGTGTCCAGGCACAGCGGCCAGGCGTCGATGCCCGCGAAGCGCTTGAAGAGGGCCGCCTTGCCCTCCATGACGGGCAGGGCGGCCATGGGGCCGATGTTGCCGAGGCCGAGGACCGCGGAGCCGTCGGTGACGACCGCGACGCTGTTGCGCTTGATGGTCAGGCGGCGGGCGTCCTCGGGGTTGTCGGCGATGGCCTGGCAGACCCGCGCGACGCCGGGGGTGTAGATCATCGAGAGGTCGTCGCGGCTGCGGATGGGGTGCTTCGACGACATCTCGATCTTGCCGCCGAGGTGCATCAGGAACGTACGGTCGGAGACCTTGCCGAGCGTGACGCCGATGATCTCGCGCAGTTTGGAGACGATCTCGTCCGCGTGCGCGGTGGACGTCGCGGCGATGGTGACGTCGATCCGGAGCTTTTCGTGGCCGGAGGCGGTCACGTCGAGGCCGATGACCGACCCGCCGGAGGACTCCACGGCCGTGGTGAGCTGGCTGACGGCGGTGCCGCTCGCGGGAACTTCCAGTCGCACCGTCATCGAATACGAGACGCTAGGCGCCGTTGCCATGGCCGACTTCCTCTGCTTTCCCTTGTTTCTCTCTAAGCGGCTCCGTGACCCGGGGATGCCCAAGGTACGGAGCGCGTTGTCCGATCGTCCCACCTACCAGCCGGTACACGGTAACCAGCTACGAAATTCGGAAAGACAATTCCACCATACGAGAGAGCACGGGTGAGTGGAACCCCCCTCCCCCGATCTCCACAAGGCGTTTTCCGGCACGGACCGATCCGGCACCGACCGATCCGGCAGGGACCGAGGGCCCGCCCGCACGGGCGGAACGACCGCGGGCGCCCCTCCCGAAGGAGGGGCGCCCGCAGACTGCTTAGGACACCGACCCGCCATGCTCGCCTCGCGGCAAGTGGTCGCTCGTAGCGACGATGGTTGGGCCCGGGGGCTTGGATCGAGCCGGTGCCGTCACCCAGGCTAACAAACCATCCTCGGATGCGAATCCCGTCCCGGGCAGCCGATTCCAGGACCCCTCGTACGGCGGCCGGTCCCCTCCCCCGTACGGAGGCGGCCGGCCGCGCGGACGGCGGCGGTCAGTCGCGCAGCAGGTCGGGCACCCCCGCCGCGTCCGGTTCGTCGCGTGCGGTGGAGAGCACCGTCAGCTGCTGGGTGGCGCGGGTCAGTGCCACATAGAGCACCCGCAGCCCGGCCGGTGACTCGTCGGCGATCTCGGCGGGCGAGACCACCAGGGTCGCGTCGTACTCCAGCCCCTTGGCCTCCAGCGAGCCCAGCGCCACCACACGGTCGCCGAGCCCGGCCAGCCAGCGGCGGGCCTGCTCGCGGCGGTCCATGGCCACCACGACGCCGACCGTGCCGTCCACCTCGCCCAGCAGCCGCCCGGCCTCGGCCACCGTGGCCCGCGCCAGTTCCTCGTCGGCGGCGGCGCCGTCGGGGGACGTCACGGCGAACCGCGGCTCCAGTCCGGTGGAGCGGACCGCGTTCGGCGACCGCATGCCGGGCATGGCCAGCGCCAGCACCTTGGCCGCCAGTTCGGCGATCTCCGCCGGGTTGCGGTAGTTCACGGTGAGCGTGAAGCGGCGCCGCGGGCGGGTGCCGAGGGCCTCGTCGCGGGCGAGGGCGGCCTCGTCCGGGTCGGACCAGGACGACTGCGCCGGGTCGCCGACCACCGTCCAGGTGGCGTGCCGACCGCGGCGGCCGACCATCCGCCACTGCATCGGCGTCAGGTCCTGCGCCTCGTCGACGATGACATGGGCGTAGTCGGTGCGCTCCTCCTCCAGGCGCTCGCGCCGGCCGCGGCCGCCGGAGTTGCGGTCCGCAAAGGTCGACAGCTCCTCCAGACCGGTCAGGTGGTCCAGCGGATCGGCCTCGCGCGGGCGGGCCGGGCGGGCCGGAGCGCCCAGGATCTGCTGGAACTCGTCCAGCAGCGCGACGTCGTGCACCGACAGCGGGCCGCGCCCGTCGGGGCCCAGCCGACGCAGCGAACGGGCCAGCTGGCGCACCTCGCGCGGGTTGAGGATCCGGCGGGCCCAGCGGCCCAGCAGGCGCTCGTCGGCCATCGCGGCCAGCACCCCGCGCGGGGTGAGCTCGGGCCACCAGGCGTCCAGGAATTCCTGGAAGTCCGGCTCGGTGCCGAGGTCCTCGTCGAAGCCCTGGCGGACCTCGGCGGCCAGCTCGGGGTCCGTGTAGCGGCGGGCGGCGCCCGACTTGGTCCACAGGGCGTCCAGGATCAGCCGGCGGGCGCGCGGGCGCAGCAGGTTGACCGGGGCGGTGCCGCCGAGCGCGGCGTGCCGGATGTTGCGCAGCTCGTCGGCGTCCAGCTCCAGGCGCCCGCCGAAGGCGACGACGCGCAGCCGGGTGGTGTCCCGCTGCCGGTCCCGCGGCAGGTCCAGGGCGCCGCGGGCGGCCTTGCGCAGCAGCTTCTGCATCCGCGAGGAGCCCTTGACGCGGGAGACGGCCGGCGGGTCGTAGGCGGTGGCCTCGGCGCCGTCCACCAGGGAGCCCAGCGCGCGGATGGCGACCTGGCCCTCCTCGCCGAGCGAGGGGAGTACGCCTTCGGTGTAGGCGACCAGCAGCGGGGTCGGGGAGACGACCAGGATGCCGCCGGCGTAGCGGCGGCGGTCCTGGTAGAGGAGGTAGGCGGCGCGGTGCAGGGCGACCGCGGTCTTGCCCGTGCCGGGGCCGCCCTCGACCTCGGTGACGGAGTTGGCGGGGGCGCGGATCACCATGTCCTGCTCGGCCTGGATGGAGGCGACGATGTCGCGCATGGTGTGGCTGCGGGCCCGGCCGAGCGCGGCCATCAGCGCGCCGTCGCCGATGGCGGGCAGTTCGACGCCGTCGAGGGTGGCGGTGATCTCCGGGCGCATCAGATCGTCCTCGACGCCGAGGACCTTGCGGCCCTTGGAGCGGATGACGCGGCGGCGGACGACCCGGCCGGGCGCGACCGGGGTGGCGCGGTAGAAGGGTGCGGCGGCCGGTGCGCGCCAGTCGATGACCAGCGGGGAGTAGTCGGCGTCGAGCACTCCGAGGCGCCCGATGTGCAGCGTCTCGGCGATCGCGGCGCGGTTGTCCACGATGGCGCCGTCGGCGGGCTCGACGGAGGTGTAGGCGCCGTCCGGGCCCTTCTTTCCGTCCTTGCCGAGGAGCAGGTCGATCCGGCCGAAGAGGAAGTCCTCGTACTCGGAGTTCAGGCGGTGGAGATGGACGCCGGCCTGGAAGACCTGGGCGTCGCGTTCGGCGAACGCGCCGGGCGTGCCGACCTGGCCGCGTTTGGCGGCGTCGTCCATCAGGAACTCTGCTTCGTGGATCTTCTCCTCGAGGCGCCGGTAGACGCTGTCGAGATGCGTCTGCTCGGCCTCGATCTCACGGTCGCGAACGGAATCCGGTGCGTGACGGACGGCATCCGATGCGTGATCCGGTGCGTGCGTGGCGTTCTGCGCGGCCACCCAGGCCCCCTTCTGCTGTGCGTAGGGCAGCCGTCAACCGTACGCGAACCAGGCACCGTACGCATCTGGCCATACGGACAAAAAAGGGCGTGTCCGGTCGGATGTTGACCTAGACGTTAACGTCGGCACAAGTCCAGGTGACGGACGGTGCGGGTCCCGGATCGCTCCGGGACCACATCCGCCCGTCCGGTGGCGGCCCGGCGGACGCACGGCCGGTCTCAGACGTCGACGCTGGCCAGCCGGTCGCCGTCGAGCGTACGGATTTCGAAGCGGTCGATGTCGCCGCGGTTGAGGGCCGCCCCGCCCGCGGCGTAGAGCGGCTCGCGGTTCCATTTGGCCGTGCTGCCCTTGATGCCGTAGCCGCTCCTGGGGACCGCCCAGGTGGTGACGGTCTGGCGGCTGCCGTCCTTGCCGACGGCGACCAGGTCGCAGGTGAGCGGCCCCTTGACGCCCGCGAGCTGGAGGACGACCTGGGTTCCCCAGGGCCGGGCAGCCATGGAGACGCCCGCCGAGACCTTGGTGACGGGGTCGACGGCGGTCACCCGCTCGCCCGCGGCGTACTGCGCGCGGACGGCACCGGCGAGCGCGAGCGGCGGCGCGGCCGGCTCGTTCTTCGCTTCCGCACCGGTCAGGGCGAAGGTGGCGAGCGGCCCGCCGATGATCAGTGCGGCGGCCGCGGCGACGAGGTACAGCCGGCGCCGGCCGCGGCCGCGCCGGGTGGCCGCCACCTCGTCGAGCAGCCCGTCCAGGACGCCGGGCCCCGGTACGGCGGTGATCGTCTCCGGCGTGGGCGCGGTCTCCTTGAACTCGGCCAGCAGCGGGGACAGCATGAGCAGTTCCTCGAGTTCGGCCGCGCACCGGTCGCAGCCGGCCAGATGCTGCTCGAACCGCTGGGCGTCGGCGCCGTCCAGGACGCCCAGCGCATAGGCGCCGACGTCGGTGTGCCGGTCCGGCTGCGTGGGCGGGGTCACTCCGTCACTCCTCGTTCCTCTAGCGAGAGCTTCAGGGAGCGCAGCGCGTAGAAGACCCGGGACCGTACGGTCCCCGCCGGTACGCGCAGTACCTCCGCCGCCTCGCTGACCGTACGCTCCTTGAAGTACGTCTCGACAAGGGCTTCCCGGTGGGCCGGGCTCAGATCGCTCAGCGCCTCGGAGATCGTCATCATGCGCAGCGCCCGGTCGATCACATCGGCCGCCGGCATCGTCTCGAGGGGCGTCGCGTCGACTTCCTGGGGCCGGGCCTGGCGGCTGCGGTGGCCGTCGATGACGATCCGCCGTGCGACGGTCACCAGCCATGGCCGGATGGAGCCGGTCGCGCTCTGCAGCTGCTCGGCATTGCGCCAGGCACGCACCAGCGTCTCCTGCACCACGTCTTCCGCCCGGTGCCGGTCGCCCGCCACCAGGCGCAGGACGAAGGCGAGAAGCGGCCCCGCATGCTCGTCGTAGAGGGCTCTCATGAGCACCTCGTCAGGTGTCGTCCGGTCTGCCACGGCGGCATCCTTGCGCACTCCAACTCCCGGGTCGATAGCGCGGATCACCGGAGAGCGCCCGGGACCATGCCATGAATCGGCCTTGCGGGGAGGGATACGGACGGGACGGGCGGGTTCACTCAGGGTCCGGCGAATATTTTCGGCCAAGATTTCGAGCCAAGATTCCGGCCGGGGTCCGGCGCGGGCATCCGGGCGCCGCCTTCCGGGCGCGGGGATCGGCCCGGCGCCGCGGTACGGCCCGCGGCGCGGCGCTACCGTCCGCCCGGCCCGGCATTCCGGGCGCCGGCCCCGCTGCGGGCCGCCGTCCGCCTGCGGTGCCGCGCCACCCGCTCCCGGTTGCCGCACACCTCGCTGGAGCACCAACGGCGCCGCCGCCCGCGGGAGGTGTCCAGATAGACCAGCGAGCAGCTCTCCCCCGCGCACTGCCGCAGCTGCCCGCGCGCCGCGGCATCGGTCAGCAGCCCCACGGCGTCGCGGGCCACCGCGGCCAGCAGCCCGGTGCAGTCCGGCGGCCCCGGGAAGGTGCGGGCCAGCGTGCCGTCCTCGGCCCGTACCACGTGGACGGCGGGCGGACCGGCGGCCCCGGCCGCGGCGTTGAGCAGGTCCAGGTCGGCGTCGGCCGCCCGGCCGCGCAGTTCGTCGTGCACGACCCTGCGCAACAGCTCGCGCAGCGCCCGGAAGCGGGCGACCCACTGTCCGTCGACGCCGTCCAGCCGGACGCCGCGGGGCACCACGCCCGCGCCGGTCAGCCAGGCCGTCAAGTGCTCGGGGCCGGTGAGCCGTTCGGCGTCCTCGCCGGTCGTGGCCACCAGGTCCAGGCAGATCCGCCCGCAGTCGAACCGCAGGTCGTAACGCGCCTCCATGTGCCTGTCACTCCTTAGGGAACCAACGCGGAACACACGCGTGTGCTCCCAGAGTGCCCGGCGGGGGCGGCCGCCGGAAGCCTGCGGCGGTGGGGCCCGGTCCGCTCCCCGTTCGCACACCCACGAGTAGACACGAAGCGTAGACACTGCAAGTAGACATGATGCGTATACATCTCATGTATAGTCCGTCGGCATGTCGCCCACATCCCTGCGCAAGAACCGCGCCAGCCTGACGCACAAGATCGGCTACGCGGTACGGAACCCGGCCCGCATCACCCCGTACGTCAAACGCACCGCCCGCGACACCTGGCTGCGCCTCAAGCACCCCGATCACGTGGACTACTACCGCGCGGTGATGGCCTCGGACACCGGCCGCAACCCGGAGGCCGCGGTCGGCAGCCGCACCCATGAACGCTGGCTGGCGCTGGGCGAGATGCAGTTCGACTACCTGATGGAGCACGGCCTGCGGCCCGGCCACCGGATGCTCGACATCGGCTGCGGCAACCTACGGGCCGGCTGGCGGTTCATCGCCCACCTCGACGCGGGCCACTACTACGGCATCGACATCTCCCCGGACATCCTGATATCCGCGAAGCAGACCCTGACGACCTACGAGCTCCAGGACAAACTCCCGCACCTGACGATCACCCGGAACCTCACGCTGGACTTCCTCCCGGCGGCCCACTTCGACATCGTCCACGCGCACAGCGTCTTCTCGCACTCGCCGATCGACGTCATCGACGAGTGCCTGGCGCATGTCGGCCGGATCCTGGCACCCGGCGGCTTCTTCGACTTCACCTTCGACCGCACCGAGGGCACCGAGCACCAGGTGCTGCGCGAGGACTTCTACTACCGCACCGAGACGCTGCTGCGACTGGCCCGGAAGCACGGCCTCGAGGCGCGCTTCATGGAGGACTGGGAGACCCGTAAGCACGGCCAGTCCAAGATCCGCGTCAACAATCCGGCCTGAGGCCCGCCGGCCGGACCCCGCCTGCGCGCCGGCTCGCCGCCCGCCGCCCCGCCGCCCCGCCGCGTCAGCTTCCGTCGTACTTCCCGGTCTCCGCATGCGGATCGAGCGACAGCCGGTACCCCCGCTTGACCACCGTCTGGATCAGTTTCGGCGCGCCCAGCGCCGCCCTCAGCCGGGCCATCGCCGTCTCCACCGCATGCTCGTCCCGGCCCGCGCCCGGCAGCGCCCGCAGCAGATCCGCGCGGGAGACCACCCAGCCGGGGCGGCGGACCAGCGCGCGCAGCAGCGCCATCCCGGCGGGCGGCACCGGGCGCAGCTCGCCGTCCACCACGACGGCGTGCCCGCGGATCTCGACACGGTGCCCGGCGATCGGCAACGGCCGCGCCCGGCCCGGCAGTTCATGGCACAGCAGCTGCACCAGCGGCCCCAGCCGGAACCGCTCGGGCTGAAGGGTGGGGACGTCCTGCGCCTGGAGCGGCAGCGCGGTGACCGGCCCCACGCACACCGCCAGCACCTCCTGCCGCAGCGCCGCCAGCACCTCCTCCTGGATGCCGCGCTCCCCGGCGCGGCGCAGCAGGGAGGCGGCGGCCGGCGCACTGGTGAAGGTCACCGCGTCCAGGCCGCGGCCGACGACCGCGTCCAGCAGGCGGTCCACCGGGCCGATGTCCTCCGGCGGCATCCAGCGGTACACGGGGACGCCGACGACCTCGGCGCCGCCGTCCCGCAGCGCCTCGACGAACCCCGGCATCAGCTCCCCGTGCAGCTGGATGGCCACCCGGCGCCCGGCGACGCCCTCCTCCAGCAGCCGGTCGAGGACCTCGGCCATCGACTCGGAGGCCGGTGACCACTTCTCGCGCAGCCCGGCGGCCCGGATCGCGCCGCGCACCTTCGGGCCGCGGGCCAGCAGCTCCACGCCGGCCAGCCGGTCCAGCAGCACCTCGCCCAGCCCCCAGCCCTCGGCCGCCTCCACCCAGCCGCGGAATCCGATGGCGGTGGTGGCCACGACCACGTCCGGCGCGCTGTCGATCAGGGCCTGGGTCGCGGCGAGCAGCTCGGTGTCGTCCGGCAGCGGAACGATGCGCAGCGCGGGTGCATGCATGACCTGGGCGCCTCGCCGCTCCAGCAGCGCCCCCAGCTCCTGCGCCCGCCGGGCCGCGGTGACCCCCACCGTGAACCCGTCCAGCGCCCGCACGGCGGCCTGGCTCTCGTGGTCCTGCTGCTGATCGTGCATGGTCGTCCGTCCCGCTCCGCCCCCGAAGGTGCGCTGCATCGTCCTCCCCCGCCGCCGCGGCTCGGGCGGCAGGGGATCCAAGGCGTCAAGCCTGCCAACGGCTCGTGACAGGCCAGGTCTCCCAGTATTTCCCGTCTGTTACGGGCGCCCCGGGGGCCCCGCCCGGTGACCGGTGTGTCCGCGGGACCGCGGTGGCCGGCGGGGGCGCCTCAGACCTCGGCGTACACCGGCCGCGCGGCCCCCTCTCCGGCCTCCGGCGCCGTCACGGCCCGCCCGCGCGCCGCCGGCCGCAGGTATACGGCCCAGGTGACCACGCCGCACACCACATAGCAGGCCAGGAATGCCACGAAGGCCGGCGTCCCCGACCCGGTCTCCAGGAACGACTGCCGGAAGGCGAGGTTGATGCCCAGCCCGCCGAGCGCCCCCACCGCCCCGATCAGCCCCATCGCGGCCCCCGACAGCCGCCGCCCGTAGGCCGCGGCCGCCTCCCCCGCCAGCCCCCGCCGCAGCGCCTGGGCCTGGAAGATCCCCGGGATCATTTTGTACGTCGAGCCGTTGCCGAGCCCCGCCAGCACGAACAACGCCACGAACCCCACGAGGAACTCCGCCGGCGACCGCTGCGCCGCCGCATGGATCACCACCCCGGTGGCCGCGCCCATGGCGGCGAAATTCCCGAGCGTGATCCGCGCGCCCCCGAACCGGTCCGCCAGCCGCCCGCCGACCGGCCGCACCAGCGACCCCAGCAGCGGCCCGATGAACGTCAGCGACGCCGCCTGCAGAGGCGTCCGCGCGAACTGGCTCTGCAGCACGAGCCCGAACGCGAAGCTGTAGCCGATGAACGACCCGAACGTGCCGACGTACAGCAGCGCCATCACCCAGGTGTGCCGCTCCTTGGCCGCCTCCACGACCGCCCCGGTGTCGTTGGTCACCGGCGCCAGATTGTCCATGAACAGCGCCGCCAGCACCGCCGCGGCCACGATCAGCGGCACATACACACCCAGCACGATCCGCGGCTGGGCGGCCCCCGCCGTACCGATCACCAGCAGCCCCAGCAGCTGGATCACCGGCACCCCGATATTCCCGCCGCCGGCATTCAGCCCCAGCGCCCACCCTTTCTTCCGCAGCGGATAGAAAGAGTTGATATTCGTCATCGACGAGGCGAAATTCCCCCCGCCCACACCCGTCAGCGCCGCCACGACGAGGAAGGTCGTGTACGACGTCCCCGGCGTCATCACCAGCGCCGCGGCGCCCGTCGGCACCAGCAGCAACAGCGCGCTGCACACCGTCCAGTTACGTCCGCCGAACCGCGCCACCGCAAAGGTGTAGGGCACCCGCAGCACGCCTCCCACCAGCGTCGGCACCGCCACCAGGAAGAACTTCCCGGCCGGATCCACCCCGTATTCCGGCCCCATGAACAGCACCATCACCGACCACAGGCTCCAGATGGAGAACCCGATGTGCTCGGACAGCACGGAGAACACCAGATTCCGCCGCGCCACCCGCTCCCCGGTCTCCGCCCAGAACTCCGCGTCCTCCGGCTCCCACCGCTCGATCCACCGCCGCCCCCGCCGTGTACGACTGCCTCCACGGCTCCCACTGGGGGCACCGCCCGCCGCGTCCGTGCCGACCTCGGCCGTCATCCCGCCTCCCATGTCCCTGGCTCCTGCTCCCGAAGCTAGGGACGGCGGGTTTCCCCCCGATGCCGCCCGATGACGCCGACGAAACCTTGCACTCACGGGGCGGGCCGGGAGGTGGTGAGGGCCGGGTCAGCCCGGGAGCGTACGGGACGGGCGCCCCATCACCTCGGCATCCGCCTCCGGGAGCCACCACGGCTCCCCCGGAGGCGACAGCCACCCGGCCCGCTCCCCGAGTTCCCGGGCCACCGCCCGCAGCGCCTCCAGCCCCGGATGGCGCAGTCCCCGCCGCCACACCATCGACACGGGCGACAACGGGACCGGGTCCACCAGCGGCCGCAACACCATCCCCGGCACCTCGATGAACTCCACACTCGCCAGCACCGACCACCCCCGCTTCCGCACCACCCGCACGAATTCCTCGGGCCCCTCGATCTCCGGGAACGGCTCGGCCATCGCGATGCCCCGCCCTGCGAACAGCCGCGCCGCCAGGCCCGTCCACTCGGCGGTCCCGGCGTTCCCGGCGCCCGCGTAGAGCGTCTCGCCGGCCAGCTCCGCCAGCGGTACGGCCGCCCGCGCGGCCAGCGGATGATCCTCGCGCAGCAGCACCGCCATCGGCTCCAGCCGCACGGGCCGCTGCGCGAGCCCGGTCCGTATCCCCTGCGGGAGCCCCGCGAACCGCCCGAACGACACATCCAGCCGCCCCGCCGCCAGCTCCCCCGCCGCCCCGGTCAGCCCGCTGTGGAAACGCGCCACCAGCTCACAGTTCTCCGGCACCCGCTCCCGCGCCTCCGCCAGCATCCGGTACGCGGTCCCGACCGGCGCCCCGACATCCACCAGCAGCGGCCGCTCGGCGGCGCCCCGGAACGCGGCGGCCAGCTCGTCCTGCGCGCTCAACACCTGCCGCGCATACGGAAGCAGCCGCTCCCCCTCCGCCGTCAGCGCCACCTGCCGCGTGGTCCGCACGAACAGACCGGCCCCCAACTCCCGCTCCAGGCGACGGATATCGCGGCTGAGCGCCTGCTGGGCGACGTAGAGGCGCGCCGCGGCCCGGGTGAAGTGGAGCTCTTCGGCAACGGCGACAAACGACCGCAACAGCCGGGGCTCCATGTCGTACGCCATCGCGCCAGCCTCCCAGCCGCCTCACCAACTCACAACCCAGGTGCGTGAATGGGCCCCCGCCAGGTGTTGGACGCCCCTCGGCACCCCTTGCGACCGTGGACGCATGATCCTCTTCCTCGCCGCCCGCCCCGTGACCGCCCCTCCCGTACGCCCCACCGCCCCGTCCGCACCCGGCGCACGGCCGCCCACCCGCCCACGACCCGGCGCCCGCACGCCCCGCCGCCGCACGCCCCGCCGCCGCCTCCTCGCCCCGTACCGCCGGATCTTCGCCCCGCCCGGCACCCGCGCCTTCACCGCCGCCAATCTGCTGGCCCGGCTGCCGATGGGGATGCTCAGCGTCAGCGCGGTCCTGATGATCGCCGGGAGCCGCGGCTCCTACGCCCTGGCGGGAGCCGTCACGGCGACCGGCCTGGCCGCAACGGCGCTGGTCGGCCCGCTGACCGCCCGCCTCGTCGACCGGCACGGCCAGGCCCGCGTCGCCGTCCCGGCCACCGTCCTCGCCGCCCTCGGCTCCCTCTCCCTCCTTCTGTGCGTCCGCTACGACGCCCCCGCCTGGACCCTCTTCGCCTCCTACGCCGCCACCGCCACCACCCCCAACACCGGCGGCATGTCCCGCGCCCGCTGGGCCCACCTCTTCCGCGACGACCCGGCCGCCCTGCACACCGCCAACTCCTTCGAACAGTCCGCGGACGAACTCTGCTTCATGCTGGGCCCCGTCCTCGCCACCTTCCTCTGCACCACCCTCTTCCCCGAAGCCGGCACCGCCGTGGCGGTGACGCTCCTCCTCACCGGCGTCCTGCTCTTCGCCGCCCAGCGCCGCACCGAACCCCCCGTCACCCCACGCCCCTCCCCCGCGTCCTCCGCCTTTCCCCGACCTTCCCGGCCCCGTTCGCCGCTCCGCCTGCCCGGACTGCCGCCGCTGCTCCTCACCTTCCTCGCCACCGGCGCGATCTTCGGCTCCCTGGAAGTCGTCACCCTCGCCTACGCCGACGACCGCGGCGTACGCTCCGCAGCGGGCGCCCTGCTCGCCCTCCAGGCGGCCGGCTCCTGCACCGCGGGCCTCCTTTACGGCCTGCTGCGCCCGGCGAACCGGCCCGGACATCCCTCGCACCGCTTCCGTCTCTGCGTGGCCGCCATGGCCGCCCTGATGCTGCTCCCCCTCCTCGCCGCCCGGACCGGAAACCTGACGGCGCTGGCCTGCGCCCTGCTCCTGGCGGGGATGGCCACCGCGCCGACCATGGTCACCGGCATGGGGCTGATCCAGTCCCGCACTCCCGCGGCCCAGTTGAACGAGGGCATGACCCTGGCCGTGACCGCCCTGCTGAGCGGAATCGCGGCCGGTTCCGCGGCGGGCGGCTGGGCCGTGGACCACCTCTCCGGCACGGCGCGGAGCCCCCTCCTCGGCCCCGCCCTCGCCTACGCGGTTCCCGCCACCGCGGCCGCCCTGGCCCTCGCCCTCACGCTGATCACCGCGCGTACCCGCTCCACCGCCGGGCCCGCCGACCCCGCCTGACCGGCGCCGCATCCCACCGGCGGCGGTCGACCGCATCGGCCCATGGCAGGCAAAAAGCCACTGCCCCGCGAGGTTCCTCGCGGGGCAGTGGCTTACATGGGATGAGTGGAGATGGCGGGAATCGAACCCGCGTCCAACGGTGCAGAATCAGGGCTTCTCCGAGTGCAGTTCGCTGCGATTTTCTCGGCCCCGGAGATCACGCGAACAAGTCTCCGACGGGCCCAGCCACTGTTTGATTTCCTTCTAAACCCCGTGACCGGGTCTAGAAGTTTAGTTCCCTAGCTGATGCCAGGATCCGGGTCGGGAACAGCCCCGGGCTGACACTTCGCAAGTCGCTACTTAGGCAGCGAGGGCGAAGGAATCGCGCTTGGTGTTGGCGATTATTGTTTGCGACATATGGTTAACGAGATCATTGCCGCTTCCTCGACTCGCTTCCCCTGCTTCGACATCCGCTGTCGAAACCGATCATCCCCATGTTGATTTATCAAGCCGGCACCTACACCGGGGCGCCTGCACCCTCCGTGGGGTGCTCGGCCATCGTACGTGACCAACGCGTGCCGTTGCCAGCGTATTCCCCGGCAGGGCCACCGCGGGGCCGTCGCAGGACGGATTCCGCGGCCGGCGGGCGCGGCGCGGGCCCGGCTCAGGCCGCCCGCTGCCGCCGCCGCGCCGAGGAGATGGCGCGGTCCGTCTCGCGGCGGTCCTGTTGTTCGCGGAGTGTCTGCCGCTTGTCGTATTCCTTCTTGCCCTTGGCCAGTGCGATCTCGACCTTGGCGCGGCCGTCCTTGAAGTAGAGGGCCAGCGGCACGATCGTGTGGCCGCTCTCCTGGATCTTGGACTCCAGCTTGTCGATCTCGTGGCGGTGCAGCAGCAGCTTCCGCTTGCGCCGGGCACTGTGGTTGGTCCAGGTCCCCTGTGCGTATTCGGGGATGTGAACGTTGTGCAGCCACGCCTCATTGCGGTCGATCTGGACGAATCCGTCCACCAGCGACGCGCGGCCCTGCCGTAGCGACTTCACCTCGGTGCCGGTCAGCACCAGGCCACATTCATAGGTGTCCAGAATGTGGTAGTCGTGTCGCGCCTTCTTGTGCTGCGCCACGAGCTTGCGCCCGGGGTCCTTGTCCTTGCCCTTTTGGTTAGCCATAGTGCGGCCATTTTCGCACTACGAGCCGGTGCCGAGGCCACTCAATACTGTGCGGGCCCGTTTTTCCGCGTGGTCCTCGGCGATCAGGTCGGGGCTGATGCCCCGGCCGTCGACGGCCCGGCCGGACGGGGTGCGGTAGTGGCCGACGGTGAGCTCGGCGACCGAGCCGTCGGCGAGCCGGCTGGGCATCTGGACCGATCCCTTGCCGAAGGTCGGGGAGCCCACCACGATCGCCCGGCCGCGGTCCTGGAGGGCGCCGGCCAGCAGCTCGCCGGCGCTCATCGTGCCGCCGTCGACGAGGACGACCAGCGGGACACGGGTGTTGCCGCCGCGCTCGGCGTACAGGGCCCGCTGACTGCCGCGGACGTCGTAGGTGGCGACCAGTCCGCCGTCCAGGAACGCGGAGGCGGCGGAGACGGCCTCGGTGACCAGGCCGCCGGTGTTGCCACGCAGGTCGAGGAGCAGCCCGCCGCGCGGGGCGGCGCGGCGCACCGCCCGGCGGACCGCTTCGCCGGTGCCCTGGGAGAAGGCGGCGACCTTGATGCGGGTGGGTCCGTGCGGCCCGGCGGGCGGCACGACGGTGACGTTCTGGGTCTTCAGACGGGTGCGGTGCAGGGTCGTGCTCCAGTGCCGGGGGCCGCGCTGGAGGTCCAGCTCCACGGGGGTCCCGGCGCCCTCGGCGGGCTCGCCGCGCAGCCGGGCGACGATCTCGGTGACCGGTCTGCCCCTGACGGCCCGGCCGTCGATCGCGCGCAGCCCGTCGCCGATGGCGATCCCGGCGCGCTCGGCGGGGCTGCCGGGCTGGACCCGCGACACCCGGATCCGGCCGCCGTCGGCCTGCCGTACCCACAGGCCGACGCCGACGTAGGAGCCGTCCAACTGCTGCTCGAAGTCCTTGAACTCGCCGGGGGTGTAGATCGTCGACCAGCGGTCGCCGCTGCGGCTGACCACGTCGGCGGCGGCCTGCGATCCGGACTTGCCGTCCTCCATGGCCTGGGCCGCGGCGCGTTCGACGGCCGCGCGGTCGGCGGTACGGCTCGTGGCGCCGGCCTCGGCGGAGATTGCGCCACCGGAATCCGGCCGTCCCGCCGCGCCCTCGGCCCGCTCGCCCCAAGTGCCGGTCGCCACACCGGTGGCGAGCACACTCGCGAAGATCAACGTCAGGGCTGCCCCGCGGCGAATGCGGCGGGGCCGGTCGTACGAACACGGGCCCGACATGCCGGTGAGTCTAGGGGACAAAAGGGCGCCGTACGGTGAGTTGACCGTACGGCGCCCTTGGCAAAGCTCACACCTTGAGGTACTTGCGCAACGCGAAGAATGCGGCGAGCGCGGGCATCAGCAGCCCGATCAGCAGCACCAGCGGCAGCACCTGCGCCACCGAGTCCCAGCCGATGAAGTTGATCACCTGGATCTTCTTGGCCAGCCAGTTGTTGATCAGGATGGCCTTGCCGCCGACGATCAGCACACACGCGAAGGCGGCGCCGAGCAGGCCCGCGATGGCGGCCTCCAGGATGAACGGCATCTGGATGTAGAAGCTGGACGCGCCCACCAGGCGCATGATGCCGGTCTCCCGCCGCCTGCTGAACGCCGAGACCCGGACGGTGTTGACGATCAGCATCAGCGCAACGACCAGCATCAGCCCCATCACGCACAGCGCGGCGATGTTCATGCCGTTGAGGAGGTTGAACAGCGGCTCAACGGTGTCGCGTTGGTCCTGCACCTCCTGGACGCCGGGCCGCTCGGAGAACGCCGACTTGATGACGTCGTACTTCGTGGGGTCCTTGAGCTTGACCCGGAAGGACTCCGGCAGCTGGTCGGGGGTGACCAGTCCGGCGACGGGCGTGTCGCCGAACTGCTCCTTGTAGTGCTTGTATGCCTGGTCGCTGGTTTCGTGCTGCACCTTCTGCACGATCGGCAGCCGGTGCAGCTCCGCCAGAATGTCGTTCTTCTGCTGCTGGGTGGCGGCGCCCTTGGCGCAGTTGGCCCCCGTGGCGGCGTCGTTCTTGTTGCAGAAGAAGATGGAGACGTTGACCTTGTCGTACCAGTAGCCCTTCATCGTGCTGACCTGGTCGCGCATCAGCAGCGAGGCGCCGAACAGGCCCAGCGACAGGGCCACGGAGACGATGACGGCAAAGGTCATCGTGAGGTTACGGCGGAGACCGACGCCGATCTCCGACAGGACGAACTGGGCGCGCATGGCGTCCTTTCAGTGCTGGGGGCCGTACACGCTTAGTGCTGGTAGCCGTACACGCCGCGCGACTGGTCGCGTACGAGTCGGCCCTTTTCGAGTTCCATGACCCGCTTGCGCATCTGGTCGACGATCTGCTGGTCGTGGGTGGCCATGACCACCGTCGTACCGGTCCGGTTGATCCGGTCCAGCAGCTTCATGATGCCGACCGAGGTCTGCGGGTCGAGGTTGCCGGTGGGCTCGTCCGCGATGAGCAGCATCGGACGGTTGACGAAGGCCCGCGCGATGGCGACGCGCTGCTGCTCGCCGCCGGAGAGCTCTCCGGGCATGCGGTCCTCCTTGCCGCCGAGGCCGACGAGTTCGAGGACCTCGGGGACCGTCTTGCGGATCTGCCCGCGCGGCTTGCCGATGACCTCGAGGGCGAAGGCGACGTTCTGCCCCACCGTCTTGTTGGGGAGCAGCCGGAAGTCCTGGAAGACGGTGCCCACCTGGCGCCGCATCTGCGGAACCTTCCAGTTGGACAGCTTCGCGAGGTCCTTCCCCAGTACGTGCACGGCGCCATGGCTGGCGCGCTCCTCGCGCAGGAGCAGGCGCAGGAAGGTGGACTTACCGGAGCCCGAGGAACCCACCAGGAAGACGAACTCGCCGCGCTCGATCTCCAGGGAGACATCCCTGAGAGCGGGGCGGTTCTGCTTCGGGTAGGTCTTGGAGACGTTGTCGAATCGGATCACTGATGCACCACGGTCGACCTGGGTAGGGGCACGGTTTGCCGTGTTGCGGCTCCCGTCGGTGTGCGTGACCATACGCGAACCTCGTGATGCGGTGCAGTCACCGGAGGGGGTTGGTGCGTTTATTCACGGCATCTAGCCGGACATTCTCGGCATCTGGGTGGGGCGGTCGCGGCGCCCGGAGCGGGAAAAAGGAGCACAATTCCGCGGGGCGCGCCGTTCCGGCCGGAAGCTGGCACAGTGGTAGGGGGAACCAACGCGCCTCCCGGTGCGTTGGCGCAGTGAAGAAGGAGGTCGCATGACGTACGACCGATTGGTGTGCGCCAATTGCGCGGCCCCTGTGAGCGAGGGCCGCTGCCCTGTGTGCCGGGCCAGCAGAGAGCGGCTTCAGCAGCAAGAGGGCATATTCGGCCAGCTCAGCCCCGTGGCTCTGGTGACCCTGCTGATCGCGCTGATCGCGGTCGCGGCGCTGCTCCATCAGGTCGTCTGAGCCGTCGTAGCGGTCGGCCCGCCGAGGGACGGTACGGGGCGACGGGCGCGGGGTGACGGGGCGGGCGTGCGCGATGTCACTCAGCGCGACCGACCATGCGCGTACCGGTGGGAATGTCGAGGTGAACGCCGGAGGGCCCGGGGTGCGGATGCGCCCCGGGCCCTTCGTCGTGTGCGTGTCAGCGTCAGGCCGCGGCCGCGCCGCCACCGTTCTTGTTGATCAGACGGGGCAGCATACGGAAGCCGACACCGCCCGCGATCATCGTCGCCGCACCGATGAGCAGGAAGGTGGTACCGGAGGAACCGGTCTCCGCCAGCTCTCCGCCCTTCGCCTGCTGCTTGGCCTGGCCGGGGGTGTTGGACATCCCCTCCTTGCCCTGGCCCGGCTGCTCGATCGGCTTGGAGCCCTCGTTGTCGGTGCCGGTGCCGGTGCTGTCGCCGCCACCGTTGTCGCCGCCGGTGCCGTGACCGCCGGTCTGACCGCCGTTGTCGTGACCGCCGGTCTGGCCGCCGTTCTGGCCGCCGTTCTGGCCACCGTTCTGACCGCCGGTGTCCTGGCCGCCGTTCTGACCGCCGTTCTGACCGCCGTTCTGGCCGCCGTTCTGGCCACCGTTCTGACCGCCGGTGTCCTGACCGCCGGTGTCGGTGCCGCCGTCGTCGGTGCCGCCGGCGTCCTGACCACCGGTGTCGGTGCCGCCGGTGTCGGTACCGCCGTCGTCGGTGCCGCCGGAGTCGGTGCCGCCGGTGTCGGTACCGCCGTCGCTGGTGCCGCCGTCGACCACGCCACCGAGGGCGCCGCCGGTGGAGTCGTCGCCGCCGGTGTCGCCGCCGGTGTCACCACCGGTGGAGTCACCGCCGCCGGTGTCGTCGCAGAACCAGTGCAGCGGGTCGAGCGGGCTGCAGTTGTCGCCAGCGCTCTGGCTCTGGTCCGTCGGCGCCGCGGAGGCGACGCCGGCCGCGGTGAGCGACGCACCCGCCGCGATCACCGCACCGGCTGCAATGCGCGCTACGCGCAGCCGCGTCTTCTTCGTCATGTACTGCTACCCCCAGTAGCTGAACTCGTCATTGGAGCACCGCTGTACGGGGCGAGATCCGATGGGGGTACGCGAGTCACGGCCCCGCACAGCGGGCAGGCCACTCATCTCCCCGTTCATACACGCGCCCCAGACATACGCATGCCGCGCCCAGCCTTCCCAGTTCGGCCAACATCGTCAAGGTCGAATAAAGTCCCGATGCCCGAATTGCTGGGAGTTGGGCGGTACATGGACATACGACTGTGACCAAACCCCCGAAGCGAAAAACAACTGCCTCCCCGCGGGAGACAGTTGTCCGGGCATCGGAGCCGCCTCGGATCCGGTCCGGGATCCGGCCTCGGGAGGGTCCGGCGGCTACTTCTCCTGCTGCTTGCGCCAGCGGATGCCGGCCTCGAGGAAGCCGTCGATGTCGCCGTCCAGGACGGCGGTGGGGTTGCCGACCTCGAACTCGGTCCGCAGGTCCTTGACCATCTGGTACGGGTGCAGGACGTACGAACGCATCTGGTTGCCCCAGGAGTTGCCGCCGTCGCCCTTGAGGGCGTCCATCTTGGCCTGCTCCTCCTGGCGGCGGCGCTCCAGCAGCTTGGCCTGGAGGACGTTCATCGCCGAGGCCTTGTTCTGGATCTGCGAGCGTTCGTTCTGGCAGGAGACGACGATGCCGGTGGGAAGGTGCGTCAGCCGGACCGCGGAGTCCGTGGTGTTCACGCCCTGGCCACCGGGGCCGGAGGAGCGGTAGACGTCCACCCGCAGGTCGGACTCGTCGATCTCGACGTGGTCGGTCTTCTCGACGACGGGCAGCACCTCGACGCCCGCGAAGGACGTCTGGCGACGGCCCTGGTTGTCGAACGGCGAGATGCGCACCAGGCGGTGCGTGCCCTGCTCGACGGAGAGGGTGCCGTAGGCGTAGGGGACCTGGACGGCGAAGGTGGTCGACTTGATGCCGGCCTCTTCGGCGTACGAGGTCTCGTACAGCTCGGTCTTGTAGCCGTGGCGCTCGGCCCAGCGCAGATACATCCGCTGGAGCTTCTCGGCGAAGTCGGCGGCGTCCACGCCACCGGCCTCGGCGCGGATGTTGACCAGCGCCTCACGGGCGTCGTACTCGCCCGACAGCAGCGTGCGGACCTCGAGCTCGTCGACCGCCTTGCGGACGGCCGCGAGCTCCGCCTCGGCCTCGCCGCGGGCGTCCTCGTCGTCCTCGGCCTCGGCCAGCTCGAAGAGCACCTCGAGGTCGTCGACCCGGCTGCGCAGCTCGTCGGCCCGGCGCAGCTGACCCTGGAGGTAGGACAGCTGGCTGGTGATCTTCTGGGCGTTCTCCACGTCGTCCCACAGGGACGGCGCCGCGGCCTGCTCCTCGAGCACGGCGATATCGGCCCTCATCTTGTCGAGGTCCAGGACGGCCTCGATCGACCCCATGGTCGAGGAGAGGGACTTCAGCTCTTCGGATACATCGACGACTGCCACGCACCCAGCCTAACGGCTACCGCCGACAGTGTGTCCCGGCCGGGGCGGTCGGGTCCTCCGGGCATGCGGTCGCAGGGGCCCGGAGGGGCCGGACGGCCCTGCGGTGCTCAGGGGGTGTCGGGCTGGTGGATGCCCGGCCCGGCGTCGCCCGGGCCCTCGTCGCCCGAGGCCAGCCAGCCGCCGAGGCCCGCCGCCACCAGCACCGCGGCGGCCGCCGCGCCGAGCCTGATCCGGCGGCGGCGCACCGCCTCCGGGGCCGAGCGGTGCCGGGCCGACCCGGCCCGGCGCTGGCCGGCGACCCTGGGCATGCGGGCCGTGCCGTGCGCGCCGCCCGCGAGCTCGTCGGGGCCGGGGACGCGCATGCTGGTGTGCGTGTCGCGGTTGGAGTCCGGCGCCGCGCCCTGGACCAGCGGGACCGCGCCGCGCGGCGGGGTGTCCTCGGCCTGGGCGGGCGGCGGATAGTCGCGGGCCCCGGTGGCGGGGGCACCCTCCGTGTCGTTCTCCGGCTGCTCGCCGTCGGGCTCGTCGATGTCCAGCGGCGGGATGCCGGCCAGGTCCGGGAGCAGTTCGCGCAGCCTCGCGGCGAGCTCGGGGGCGCGCAGCCGGGAGGCGGGCGCCTTGGCCAGGCACTGGAGCAGCAGCTGCCACAGCTCGTCGGGGATGCCGGGCAGCGGGGCGACGCTCTCGGTGACATGGCGGCGCAGGACGGCCCCGGGGTGGCCGCCGCCGAAGGGGGTGAAGCCGGCGAGCAGCTCGTACAGGACCGTGGCCAGCGCGTAGACGTCCACGGAGGCGCGCGGCGGCAGGCCCTCGATGATCTCGGGGGCGAGGTAGTCGGGGGTACCGATGACCTTGGTCGAGCGGAGCGCGACGGGACTCCCCCCGGACGGAGGCTGGGGCAGGGCGCGCCGTGGCGAGTCCACCAGGCGGGCGATGCCGAAGTCGGTGAGCAGCGCGGGGTGCGCGCCACCGGGGCCGAGCGCGCCCTGCATGTCCAGCAGGACGTTCTCGGGCTTGACGTCGCGGTGCACGATGCGTTCGGCGTGCGCGGCGGCGAGGCCGTCGGCGACGTCGGCGACGATGGCGACGGCGGCCTCCGGGGCCAGCCGTCGCTCGCGTTCGAGGCGGGTGCGCAGGTCCGTGCCCCGTACGAGGTCCATGACCAGCGCCAGGTCGTTGCCGTCGACGACGAGATCGCGGACGCCGACGACATGCGGGTGCTCCAGGCTCAGCAGCGCCGTACGCTCCTGCACGAAGCGGCCGACGAGCTCCTGGTCGGAGGCGAGATCCTCACGCAACAGCTTGATGGCCACGGCCCCTTCGGGACCCTCGCCCAGCCATACCGTGCCGGCACTGCCGCGCCCCAGGATCTGGTGGGCGGTGTACCGGCTGCCGATCTTCCGTGCCAAGACTGCTCCGACGTGTCGGGCCCCCGAGCGTCCTGCGGGGGCTGAAGTTGGCGTCAAAGCTACGCGGGCGCCGAGGGGTTCAGTGCCCCCGACGGCCGCAACCCTCACTTCTGTGCGCGAAATTGCCCATCAGAAGTCGACAAATCCATGAAGTCGCCCCCGGACCCTGGGGTCCGGGGGCGTCGGGCGTCAACCGCCGAGCTGGTTCACGAAATGCTCCACCTGGCGGTACACGTGCCCTATCTGGGCGAAGAAGCCCCGGGTCGTACCGATCCACTCCTGGAGGGGGGTGAGCTCCCAGATGAGCCAGCCCGCCACGAAGAGCAGTATCAGCGTGAAGAGGCAGCCCTTGAGGCAGCCCAGGCCCGGGATCTTCATGGGGTTGGCGCTGCGCGGGCGGGGCTCGCGGCGGGGCCGGGGCTCCGGGGCGGGCGGACGCTGCGGCTCGTAGCGCTGCGGCGGGGGCTCCTGGCGGCGCTGCGGGGCCTGGCGCTGCTGCTGGGCGTACGGCGGCGGCTGCTGCTGGCGGTACTGCGGCGGCGGGGGCTGCTGGGGCTCCGCCGGGCGGCGCTGGGGGCGGCGGCGCAGCGGGTCGTCGTTCGGGTCCAGGTACTGCACCTGGGTCTGTTCGTTGCGGTCGCGGGCGGCGCGCAGCTGGGACTCCCAGGGGTGCGGCCCCTCGGGCTCCTGGGGGCCGGGGGCGCCCGTCGGCATCGGAGGCATCGCGCGCGTCGGGTCGGCGCCTCCCTGGCCGTAGCCCTGGCCGCCGGGCCCTCCGGTGGAGGGCAGCACGCTGGTGGCCGCGGCCGGGTCGTACGAACCGGCATTGGACGGGAGGACCTGGGTGGGGTCGGCGTCGCCGGTGCCCTGGCCGCCGGTGGCCGTGCCGGGGACCGTGGCGGGCGCCGGGTCGGGGGCGAGCAGCGCGGCCACGCCGAGGGCGGCCTCGGCGTCGGCCGGGGTGGCGTGCACGCCGACGCCGGCCGCGACGGTGCGCAGCGCGCGGGCGAGGTTCTCGGCGCTGGGGCGCTCCTCGGGGCGCTTGCGCAGACAGCGCTCTATCACCGTCCACAGGGGCTCGGGCACCGTGCTGGGGCGGCGCGGCTCCTCGCTCAGGTGGCGGTGCAGCACCTCCAGGGCGGTCGAGCCGGCGAACGGCGGACGTCCGGTGACCAGCTCGTACAGCAGAATTCCGGCGCCGTAGATGTCCACGGCGGAGGTCTGCGGGCGCCCCTCGGCGGACTCCGGCGCCACATAGGCGGGGGTGCCGACGAATTCATGAGTGCGGGTGAGCCCCGGGGAGTCGGCCAGGCGGGCGATGCCGAAGTCGGTCAGCATCGGGTGCATCGGGCCGCTGCCGTCGGAGCCGGCGAGCAGGACGTTGGCGGGCTTGAGGTCGCGGTGGACGACGCCGTCGGCGTGGCTGGCCGCCAGGGCGTCGGCGATCTGCGCGGTGAGCAAAGAGGCGGCCACCGGGCTGAAGGGGCCGTTGTCGCGCAGGTAGCGGTGCAGGTCGGGGCCGTCGACCAGGTCCATGACCAGGGCGAGCAGATCGCCCTCCACCACCAGGTCGCGGGTGCGGACGATGTTGGGGTGGGTGAGCCGCAGCAGGACGGAGCGCTCCCGCAGGAAGCGCATCACCACGTCCGCGTCGTTCGCCAGCTCCTCCTTGAGGACCTTGATCGCGACGGTCTCGCCGGGCTCGCCGGCCACGGCGGCCTCCGCGCCCGCCGTCTCCCGCTGGCGGGCACGCCAGACGGTGCCCGTGGCGCCGCGTCCCAGCGGCTCCTCGAGCAGGTACTTGCTGCCTACCGGCCGCACGTCATGCGCTCCCTGTCGTGGTGGATCCTGCGCCTGGCCCGCCGGGTCAGACGCTTGTGGGCGATCATGGCCTAGCTCGCGGCCCGTCCGACCCACTGTAGGCCGTCGGGCAAATTCGCGGCCCGGCGCCGGGCGAGGCCTGTCGAGGCTTGTGGGGAAGACGCGGGAGACGGGCGGATGGTTGCCGCGGACCGCCCGCCGATGGGCGCGGCGGTCGCGCCGAGGGGTCCCGGCCGCCGCCGCAGCTGACCACGGCGGTCGAAATCAGGCCGTTCATCGCGCGCAAGCCGGCACTTTTTCGCCCTTAGAAGACCAATCAAGATCACCAGGAGGCGGTCGGCGGGCGTGTTGTCAGTGGCAGGTGCGAGGATGCCCCCAGCACGCATTGTGGTGGGGGCGCGCGCTCTCCGTCGCGACGTGCGCTTGGGACTTGTACGTGCCGACGTGCTCGGGCGCGGTGGGGGAGGAGCGAGCCCCTGCCGGATTCCCGGCAGAAGGGACCGTTGACGGCGATGCAGATCCGGCTGACCGTCCTCGGGCCGCGCAGCGGCCACACCACACGCGCCTGCGACGTGCTCGTGACGGCCCCCGCCGGGACCGCCCTGGCGGCGGTGGCAGGCTCCCTCGCGGCGTCCGTGGCCGGCTCGGGCGCGGATGTGGGCGGCGGCGCGGGCGGCAGCGGCCCCGTTGTCCTGTACGCGGGCAACGAGCGGCTCGATCCGCAGCGCGCGGCGATCGGCGAGCCGCCGCTGATCGACGGCGCGGTGCTCGCCCTCCACGGCCCCGGCCCCGCACCGGCACACGGCCTGCCGCACGGCCCGGCCCGGCTGCGCGTGGTCTCGGGGCCGGATGCCGGCGGCGTCCATCTGCTGCACGGCGGCCAGATCCGCATCGGCCGCTCGGCCGACGCGGACGTCCCTCTGGACGACCCGGACGTCTCCCGGCTGCACTGCGCGGTGACGGTCGAGCCCGACGGCTCCGTCCACGTCGCCGACCTGCGCTCCACCAACGGCACCGCCATCGACGGCAACGACCTCGGCGAACGGCCCGCCCCACTGCGGCCCGGCGCCCTCCTGCGGGTCGGCGAGTCCGCCCTGCGACTGCAGTCCTCCCCCGGCGCCCCCGACCCGGCGCTGCCCGCCGCCCCCGACGGCGAGGGGCATCTGCGGGTCGCACCGGAGTCGGCGACGGGCGTCGCCCCGCTCATGAGGGATGCGGCGGCGGCCACCACGATGGGAGCGCGGTTCGCGCCGGGAGCCGCGCCCGGGGAGACGGGCGCCCGGGAGGCCCCGTACGGCGCCCGGCCCCGGGCCGCCGTCCCCTACCCGGCCCCGCCCGCCGCCCGCGCCCCGCAGAGCGGGCCGGACCGCCGGGACACGCCGCTGCGCGGTACGGCGCTCGACGACGGGCCACGGGCCGGCGCGACGGACCGGCCCGGACCGGCCCCCGCCTACGGCCACCAGGAATACGGGCCGACCGGCCAGGACGGCACGCACGCCGGCCGACAGCAGCTGGCGCCCCCCGACGCCCCCAGGACGGCCCGCCGCGGCGGCATCGGCGCCTGGGCGCGGCGGCTGACCGGTGGCCGCGCTGCCGGCGAGCAGCCGGATACCGCCGGGGCGGCGCTGCCGGACCCGGCGGCCGATCCCGCGTACGAGGCCCACGAAACGTACGACGCACACGGGCCGGGCACGGAGGCGCCCGCCGCCCATGAACGCTGGCCGGATGCCGCCGCCGTCCTCTTGACGGCGCTCGGGCCGGGCCCCCGCCTGTGGGAGCGCGCCCAGGAGCACCCCGATGCGCTGGCCGTCCGGCTGGGAACGACCAGCAAGGGCGGCGGCCGGATCGCCGCGCCGGTCACCGTCGAGCTGCGCCGGGCGGGCTCCCTGGGCCTGGCCGGGCCGCGCGAGCGGCTGGCCGGGCTGGCCCGCTCGGCCGTCGCCCAGCTCGCCGCCCTGCACTCCCCCGGCACCCTCGAAATCGTGCTGATCTCCACGGACCGGGGCCGCAGCACCGAGGAGCGGGTGGCCGACTGGTCCTGGCTCGGCTGGCTGCCGCATGTCCGCCCGGCCCACGGCCAGGACTGCCGGCTGCTGCTCGCCTACGACAAGGAGCAGGCCGCGGCCCGTACGGCCGAGCTGGTGCGCCGCCTGGACGACGGCCCGCTCGGGCCCAACTGGGCCAGCGCCGACCGCGCCGAGGTGGCCGCCGCCGCGGCCCGCCACCAGGGCCCGTACACCGTCGCGCTCGTGGACGGCGACCTCGGCTCGTCGGAGCTGCGCGAGGTCGCGGCCCGACTGGCGGCGGGCGGCCCGGCCGTCGGCATCCACCTCATCTGCCTGGCGGAGACGCCCGCCGCGTCCCCCGCCTTCCCGCTGGCCGCGACCTACGAGGCCGCCCGGAAGGCGTCGCCCGCCTTCGGTGAGTGCGGAGCGGTGGCGGTCCTCAGCGGCGATGTGGCCACGGCGCTGCGGGTCGTGCAGCCCGGTTCCGGCCCGAACGGCACGGTGGCGGCCGTGGACGCGGTCTCCGCCGCCTGGGCCGAGCGGTTCGCCCGTGCGCTGGCGCCGCTGCGCGAGGCCGAGGCGACGGCCACGGTCGGCGGCCACCAGGTGCACCGCGCGGCCGTCCCGCTGCCGGATGCGTCCCGGCTGCTGGACGAGCTGGGGCTGGCCCGCGCCACCCCCGCGTCCCTGATGGCGCGCTGGGCCGCCGCCCTGGACACCGACCGGCCCAGCGCGCCGGCGGTGCTGGGCGCGGGCCCGCACGGCCCGCTGGCCGCCGACCTCGCGGCCGAGGGCACGCATCTGCTCCTGGAGGGCGCGGCGGCCACCGGCAAGACGGAGCTGATGCGTTCGCTGGCCGCCTCCCTCGCCGCCGCGGACCGCCCGGATCTGCTGTCGCTGGTCCTGGTGGACGGCGGCGGCAGCGAGCGCGGCGAGGGGCTGCGGGTCTGTACGGACCTGCCGCATGTCACGACGTATCTGGCCGCCTCGGATCCGGTCCGGATGCGGGAGTTCGCCCAGGCGCTGTCCTCGGAGCTGAAGCGGCGCGCGGAAATACTGGCCGGCACGCCGTTCGCCGAGTGGCGCGCCAAGCATCTCCCGGCGCCGCGGATCATCGCACCGCGCCGCTCGACCGAGAGCGGCGACACAGCCGGTAACACACCGCAGGAACTAATCACTCTCCGTAATCGTTGCCGTAATGAGGAAGAGGGAGGCGGCACGGCGGCGGACCCGTCGGGTACGGGCACCTTGCGACTGCGGGCACGCAGCGGGGCGCCGGACACGGAAGACCAGGCGCCGCCGATGCCGCGACTGTTCGTGCTGGTCGACGACTTCGACGCGCTGGTGGCCCCGGCGCTGGGCAGCACGGGCCGGCCGGCCGCCGGTTCCGTGGTGCGGGCCCTGGAGGCGGTCGCCCGGGACGGCGCGGCGCTGGGCGTCCATCTGATAGCCGCAAGCGGCCATCCGGACCGCACGGCGGAGACCGCGACCTGCGAACGGGCCGGCCTGCGCGTCCGGTTGGGCGCCCCGGCCGACCCCTCGTCCGAGCCGGTGCCGCCGGGCCGCGGGCGGCTGGACCGGGCGGAGGACGGCTCCTCGACGCCGTTCCAGGCGGGCCGGGTGACCGGCCGGATACCCCGTACGTCCACCCTGCGGCCGACGGTCGTCCCGCTGGAGTGGCAGCGGATGGGGGACCCGCCGGCCCGGCGCCCGCTGCGCGAGCTGGGCAACGGCCCCACGGATCTGGCCCTGCTGGCCAGCGCACTGCAGCGGGCCGGGCAGTCCTTGGGGGCGACCGTCGGGCCGCCGCTGGTGTGAGCGCCCGTGGGATGAGCGCCCCTGGTGAAGGAAGTAGCCCGTGGTGGGAGGTGCGGGCGGAAATCGGCCGGGGCGCCCAAGAAGCAGCCCCTGGTGAGAGCTGGCAGTCCCCTGGTGAGAGGTGTAGGAGTGGCTCCTGGTGAGACGTACGGGCGGCCGTCCCAGTGAGACGTTCGGGCGGCCGTCCCACCCGCCCGTAACAGCCTCTCCCGCCCGGCAGCCGCTCCCGCCCGACGCGCCGCGTCCCACCGGCAGGCCCTCCCGCCCGACGCGCCCCATCCCACAGGCAGGCCCCATCCCGCCGGGAGCCGCATCCCGCCCGGCAGCCCCATCCCACCCAGGCTTCCGCCCGTAACAGCCCCTCGCGCCCTCGCGGCTCGGCGTCCGCCCGTAACAGCCCCATTACAAAAGGTCAGTTGAGGCCGGATGCGGTATTGCGGCGCCGGGGATCGGGGCGTAGACCTGTCGCACGCCACGGGGCACACCGCGTGCGCGCCACAGAGGGCCGCAGGATCCGGAAGGCCGGAGGGTCGGGAGGGTCCGGAGGACCCGCGAGCGTGGAGCGAGCGCTCCGGGGCACGGCACCGCCCGGGGCGTCCGGACGCCGGGGTACCCGGGGCGCCCGGAGTGCCCGGAGTGCCCAGGACGCGCGGGGCACCCGGGCCAGGCCGGGGCACCCGGGACGGACGAGAGCGACCGACGAGAGCACAGCGCGACGGCGTCGCCGCATCGGATGAGCGGTGCCGCACCGGCACCACCGCGGCGCATGCGCGGGTGCGCCCGCCGCACCGAGCACCGCACCGCGCGAGCGGCACCGCACCACGCCGCACCGGCACCACCGCACCGCGAGAGCGGCACCACGCCGCACCGGCACCACCGCACGCACGGCAGGCGCAGCGATAAGGGGCTACGGGGATGCGCAATCGATTCGACGGCATGGCTGGACGCGCCACGACCGCCCTGGCGGCGGCCGCGGCCCTCGCCCTCGCGCTGGCCGGCTGCGGCGGCGGGACGAAGGACGAGGCGGGCGGCGGCGCCACGGGCGGGAGCACCGCCCCCACGGTCCGGCTTCCCCGGCTCAACGGGCAGAAGCTCCAGGTGACCGCGGTCTGGACGGGGCCCGAGCGGGAGAATTTCGTCAAGGTGCTGGACGAGTTCGAAAAGCGCACCGGTGCCAAGGTCGACTTCGTGCCGAGCGGCGACGACATGGCCGGTTTCATCGGTTCCAAGGTCGCCGGTGGCGGTCCGCCGGACATTGCGATGCTCCAGCAGGTCGGCGTGCTCAACGAGTTCGCGCAGAAGGGCTGGCTCAAGCCGCTCGGTGCCGCCGCCAGGGCGCAGCTCGCGAAGAACTACACCAAGGGCTGGCAGGATCTGGGTGCCCACAAGGGCACGCCGTACGGCGTCTATTTCAAGGCCAGCAACAAGTCGCTGGTCTGGTACAACGCCAAGGCGTTCGAGAATGCGGGGGTCGCGGAGCCCAAGGACTGGAAGGGCTTCCTCAAGACCGCGCAGACGCTCGCCGAGTCGGGTGTGGAGCCGGTGTCGGTGGGCGGTTCGGACGGCTGGACGCTGACCGACTGGTTCGAGAACGTCTATCTCTCGCAGGCGGGGCCGGAGAAGTACGACCGGCTGGCGCGGCACGAGATCAAGTGGACGGATCCCTCGGTCGAGCAGGCGCTGACGACGCTGGGCCAGCTCTTCGGGCGTAAGGATCTGCTGGCGGGCGGCAACTCCGGTGCCCTGGCGACCGACTTCCCGACGTCGGTGACGCAGACGTTCAGCGGTGGCGACGCCCCCAAGGCCGCGATGGTTTCCTCGGCCGACTTCGCCGCGGCCAACATCACTCAGACGAAGTCGAAGGTCGGCACCGATGCCAAGGTGTTCGCGTTCCCGGCGGTGGGTGCGAAGTCCCCGGTGGTGACCGGTGGCGATGTGGCGGTGGCGCTCAAGGACAGCAAGGCGTCGCAGGCGCTGCTGACGTTCCTGGCGTCGACGGACGCGGCGAAGATCTGGGCGCAGGCGGGCGGGTTCATCTCGCCGAACAAGGAGCTGGACCAGGCGGCGTACGCCAACAGTGTGATGCGCAAGATCGCCAAGGCGCTGGTCGCGGCGGGTGACGACTTCCGGTTCGACATGTCGGACCAGGCGCCGGCCTCCTTCGGCGGCAAGCCGGGCCAGGGCGAGTGGAAGGACCTGCAGGACTTCCTCAAGAGCCCCAAGGACATCGCGGGGACGCAGGCGCAGCTGGAGAAGGACGCCGCGAAATCGTTCGGGCGCTGATCGCGGTGTTCGGGCCTTGACGGCGCAGTGTTCGGGCATGGACGCCGACCGCCTCGACCGGACGGGGGGACCGTCACGATGAGCGAGTTACGAGCCGCCGCAGCTTCCGGCGGTGCACGGAGACCGAGGGGTAAGCGCAAGGGTGTGCTGGGGACGCGTCCCTGGATTGCGGTCGTCTTTCTGCTGCCGGCGCTGGTGCTGCTGGGCGCGTTGGTGGTCTATCCCATCGTCTTCTCGGTGTACCGCAGCCTGTTCGATGCGTCGGGCGACGGTTTCGTGGGGCTGGGCAATTACGGCGAGATGTTCTCGGACGACGGGATCCGTACCGCGCTGAGGAACAACGTCGTCTGGGTCGTGGTGGCGCCGACCGTCTCCACGGCGCTGGGGCTGATCTTTGCGGTGCTCACCGAGCGGATCCGCTGGGGCACGGCGTTCAAGCTGGTCGTCTTCATGCCGATGGCGATTTCCATGCTGGCGGCGGGCATCATTTTCCGGCTGGTGTACGACCAGGACCCGGAGCGCGGGGTGGCGAACGCGGTGTGGGTGGGCGTGCACGACACGTTTGCGGAGCCGGCGCCGTTCCCGGGTGCCAAGCCGCGGCCGAATGCGGATCTGCGGCCGTCCGGTGGCGGTGCGTTCACCACCGGGTCGGCGGTGGGGGCCGGGGCGGGCGCGGCTTCGGCGGATCTGCCGCTGGTGGCCGTGCAGCAGGCCGATGTGCGGGACGCGGAGCCGGCGGCCGTCGCGAAGCCGCGGCCGGGCAAGGTCACCGGCACGGTCTGGCTGGATTTCACGCGTGGTGGCGGTGGGCGGCCGAATGTCATCGACGGCCGGGAGAAGGCGCTGGCGGGTCTGACGGTCGAGGCGGTCAAGGGCGGCAGGGTGGTCGCGTCGGCGACGACGGCGGCCGACGGGACGTACGCGCTGCCCGCGGACAGGGCCGAGGGTGCCCGGCTGCGGCTGCCCGCGGCGAATTTCGCGGAGGCCTACAACGGCGTCGACTGGCTCGGCCCGGCGCTGGTGACCCCGGCCATCATCGGGTCCTATGTGTGGATGTGGGCCGGTTTCGCGATGGTGCTGATCGCGGCGGGGCTGGCGGCGGTGCCGCGCGAGCTGCTGGAGGCGGCGCGGGTGGACGGGGCGGGTGAGTGGCAGGTCTTCCGCCGGATCACCGTGCCGCTGCTGGCGCCCGTCCTGGTGGTCGTTCTGGTCACCCTCATGATCAATGTGCTGAAGATCTTCGATCTGGTCTACATCATCGCGCCGGGTTCGAGCATCCGGTCCGCCAATGTGCTCGCCCTGCAGCTTTTCCAGTCGTCGTTCGGTACGGACGTCGACGAGGGGCTGGGCAGCGCGATCGCCGTATTCCTGCTGCTGCTCGTGCTGCCGGTGATGTACGTCAATCTCCGGCGCATCCGGAAGGAGCGTCGCCGATGACGACCACGGAGGGGGCCCTGCCCGCCGCGCGGGTGGAAGGTGCCGGCCGAGTGCCGGTCAAGCAGCCGCTGGCCACGCGGATCGCGGCCCGGACCGGCGGCGGCGCGCTGCGGATCTTTCTGATCCTGGTGGCGCTGTTCTGGCTGATGCCGACCGTCGGGCTGCTGCTGTCCTCGCTGCGCAGCCCGCAGCAGATCGCCGAGTCGGGCTGGTGGGAGGTCTTCGCGAAGCCGGCCCAGATCACCTTCGACAATTACAGCCGGCTGCTGGGCAACGAGAAGGTGATGGGTTCGCTGCTGACCACGGCGGCGATCACGGTGCCGGCGACGGTGCTGGTGGTGGTGATCGGGTCGCTGGCCGGTTATGCCTTCGCGTGGATGGAGTTTCCCGGGCGGGACGGCTGGTTCATGGTGGTCGTGGGGCTGCTGGTGGTGCCCGTGCAGGTGGCGCTGATCCCGGTGGCCAAGCTGTTCGGCGCGGTGGGGCTGTTCGAGACGACGGCCGGGGTGATTCTTTTCCATACGGCCTTCGGGCTGCCGTTCGCGGTGTTCCTGCTGCGGAATTTCTTCGCGGAGATTCCGCGCGAGCTGCTGGAGGCGGCGCGGCTGGACGGGGCGGGCGAGCTACGGCTGTTCACCCGGGTCGTGATGCCGTTGGGCGGGCCGGCGATCGCGTCGTTGGGGATCTTCCAGTTCCTGTGGGTGTGGAACGACATGCTGATCGCGTTGATCTTTGCGGACAGCGGTAATCCGCCGGTGACCGTCGCGCTGCAGCAGGAGGTGCGGCAGTTCGGCAACAACATCGATGTGCTGGCGCCGGGGGCGTTCGTGTCGATGGTGGTGCCGCTGATCGTCTTCTTCGCCTTCCAGCGGCAGTTCGTCTCCGGTGTGATGGCCGGCGCGGTGAAGTAGCGGGGGCGGGCGCCGGTGGCCCGTTCGGGGGCCCGGCGCCGGAGGGGGCGGCCCGTGCCGTCCCGCCGGGGGTGGGTGGCCCGCGCCATCTTCCGTTCATTTCTCTCCGCCTACCATGACGGCGGATGGTGGCCGCGGACGGTCGGTGCCGCGAAACGCATGGTGCGACGGGGCCTTGTCGTGGACACTGCGTAGACGCGTCCGGACGGTATGTGTGCCGGGCGGCGGCGCCCCGGCCCCTGTGTGGGTGGCGCCCGCGCGGAACCGGCTCCCATGTCGGCCGCATCTACAACAGGAGAAGCACCGGCGACGGCCGGAGCTTCGGCAACAGCAGACACTTCCACATCGGTTGCACCTCTATATCCACGGCAGAACACGCCGGCACATACCTTCCGCACACATCCGCATACGCGTCGCACATCGCCATCGATTCCCGACCGTCTGGAGACGGACCGCACATGACTGCCCCCACCGCAGACCAGAGTGCCGAACAACTCCCCTGCCCCACCCGGCTGTCCGACGTGAAGGGCTGGTTCTTCACCGCCGACCAGCTGCTCTTCGACTGGTTTCTCGCGCATCAGCGGGACCGGTCGGTCTCGGGCGACCTGCTCGAGCTGGGAGCGTATATGGGCAAAAGCGCCATTTTCCTCGGTGCTCGGATGCGCTCCGAGGAGCGCTTCACGGTGTGCGACCTCTTCGATTCGCCCGCCGAGGACTCCTCCAACTCCAAGGAGATGAAGAAGTCCTACGCGACGTTGACCCGCCGCGCCTTCGAGGCCAACTACCTCTCGTTCCATGACGAGCTGCCCACCATCGTGCAGGGCCTCAGCTCCGTCGTCCGTGACCATGTCGCCGACGACTCGGTGCGCTTCGCCCATATCGACGCCTCGCATCTGTACGAGCATGTGCACGGCGACATCCAGTCGGTGCGCGCGCTGCTCGTCGAGGAGGGCGTGGTCGTCATGGACGACTACCGCGCCGAGCACTGTCCTGGGGTGGCCGCCGCCACCTGGCAGGCCGTGGCGAACGAGGGGCTGCGCCCCATCTGCATCACCGGCACCAAGTTCTACGGGACATGGGGCGACCCGGAGCCGCTGCAGAAGGCGCTGCTGGAGTGGCTGCAGTCCCGTAAGGACATCTGGCACGAGGTGCAGTACGTCAATGACGCCCCGCTGATCCGGCTGAGCGCCAAGGGTGCCGAGGAGCCCGCGCAGCCGGCGTCCCGGCACCGGCCGAAGGCCGCGGCGCGCCCGTCCACGCCTTCGGGGGCCCGGGCGCCGCAGGCGTCCGCGGCCGTCCCGCGGCCTCGCCCGCAGCGCAGCGTGCTGCGCCGGGTCGCGCTGGACGTGCTGCCGCCGATCGTCACCCGGGCGATCGTCTCCGCCCGCCGGAAGGGCCGTACGGCGGGGCGCTGAACCGGCGGGCGGGCGGGCCGGCGGCCGGCTGACCCGCCCCGGCCCGTCCGCCTATCGCGGCACCTGCCCCACCAGCGCGAACACGTTGCGCCGCAGCAGCCTCCCGGCGGCGCGCGGCAGGGGGTAGGAGTAGGTGCGCCGTACGTCCAGCCCCGCCGATTCGGCGAAGGCGCGCAGCAGCGTGAAGTCGGTGAAGCGGACCGGGGCCGGCTCGGCGCGGTGGCCGGCCTCCTGCGGGGTGATCAACAGGACGCCGCCGCCCGGCCGTACGTAGGGGAGGTAGGCCCGCAGCAGGCCCTCGACCTGTTCGTCGTCGAGATGCTCCAGGACGTGCGCGCACAGCAGCGCGTCGAAGGCGCGGGGCCGGGCGTGCGGGCCGGCGAGGAAGGTGTCGGCCGTGTAGGCGGTGAGCCCGCGGGCCCGGCACTTGTGGACCGAGCGCGGGTCGTGGTCGATGCCGACGCTGCCGGGGGCGCAGTCGGCGAGCGTGTCGCCCGCGCCGCAGCCGATCTCCAGCACCCGTCCGGGGCCGATCCGGCGCAGTTGCCGGCGGTAGCGGGGCCGGGCGGGCAAGGGCCGTACGACGCCGGTGCGTTCGCCGTCCGGGAAGCGTGCGGTGGAGGCGTGCGGAGCGGTGCCGGCACCGCCGGCGGGCCGGGTCCCGCGGGTCTGGGGGGCGGGTACTTCGGGCCTGTTGGTGGCGGCGGAGCTGTCGGTTCGGCCGGGCATCGGTCGCGGTCACCTTTCCCTGGGGACATGGCGCGTGGGGCCATGACGCTGCCCAACGGTCTACGGCATCGAGGGGGAGGCGTGCGGCGCGGCACGCCGCCCCTGTGCGCGCCCCGGCCGTCTCACCCTTTCAGCGCAGATCCGGTGACCGTGCCGCCGACGGGCGAGTTGAACGCCGCAATCCCGTGATTCGCCTGATCGGCACGTGTTCGGAAAGGCAGGTCCGCGCGTATGAAGCCTCGGCTCACCGTGGTCGTCCCGGTCTCTCGCAGTGAGGGGCCGGAGCCGAATGTGGAGGAGTGCCTGGAGTCGGTGGCGGCCCAGACGCTGACCGAGCTGGACGTGGTGCTGGTGGAGGACGCAGCCGCGGAGCCCGTCGCCCTCGCCCGCGCATGTGCGGACCGGGACCCGAGGTTCCGTATCGTCCGCCCGTCGGCGGGCCCCGCGGCCGGCAGCGGGGTCCGCCGTCCGGGGGGCGTCCTCACCCTCGGTGCGGCGCGCAACGCCGGTGCCCGGCACGCCTATCCGGGCACCGCCTATCTGGCGTTCCTCGACGCGGACGATGTGCTGCTGCCGCGCGCGTACGAGGATCTGACAGGTGTGCTGGATGCGTCCGGCGCCGATTTGGCGACCGGCAATGTCTACCGGCTGGGCGCGGCGGGCCGCAGTCAGTGCCGGCTCCATCCGGCGCCGCGGGAGACCGCGTTGCGCACCCATGTCACCGAGGACCGCACGCTGCTGTCGGATCACTTCGCCCGGAACAAGGTCTTCCGTCGCAGTTTCTGGGACCGCCACGGATTCGCCTTTCCGGAGGGGGAGTTGTGCGACGACGCGTCGGTGACGCTGCCCGCGCATTTCCTGGCCGAGGCGGTGGATGTCCGGCACGAGCATGTCGTCCACCATCGTCTGCCGGAGGGCCCGGAGCGGCACCGGCGGCTCGATGTGGCGGGTGTGCGGGACCGGTTCGCGGCGGTGGACGGGATCCGGCGGTTCCTCGCCGATCCGGCGCATCCGCGTCGCCACGGCTGCCGGCGGGAGTACGACCGGTGGTTGCTGACCGATGGGCTGCTCGATCTCGTGGCGGCGCTGCCGGCGGCCGCGCCCGAGTGCCGTACCGCGTTCCTGGAGGGTGCCCGCGGCTTTCTCGCGGGGGTCGATGCCCGGCTGTTTCCGACGCTTCCGGTGGAGCTGCGGATGCGCTGGTACTTGATCCGCGCGGGCCGGCTCGCGGATCTGCTGACGCTGCTCGTGCACGAGGTCCGTGATCCGGCCGGGTTCGATGTGGCGGGCCCGCCGCTGCGCAAGCGCGCGGTGCTGCCGTTCGCTCCTGCGCTGGAGCTGCCGCCGGGAGTGGCCCGGCTGGACCGTACGGATTTTCCGGTGCGGGCCCGGGTGCTGGAGGCGGTGTGGCGGGACGGGTCGCTGGTGCTGCGCGGCTATGCGTATCTGCGCAATCTGGATGCGGCCGCCCGGGGCAGCTATCTCAGGACGGTGGTGCTCGCGCAGGGGCGGCGCCGGATCCTGCTGCCGCTGCGGGCGGTGGTGATGCCGCAGGCGACCGCCGAGTCCGGGCAGGAGCGGCATTGTTACGACTGGGCGGGGTTCGAGGTCACGCTGGATCCGGCGCGGTTGCGCAGGGGCGGGCGCTGGGAGGAGGGGGTCTGGACGGCCGGGGTGATCGTCGCGTCGGCGGGCGTGGTGCGGGCGGCGGCGCTGGGGGCGGCGGACACCGGCACGGGTGCCGCGCCGCTCGCGTACGAGGCGGGCGCGGACGGTGTGTGGATCGCCCCGGGGTACGTCGACGGGCGGCTGCGGCTGTCGGTCGAGCGGCGGACGCGCCGGTTCGCCGGGCAGCATGCCGCGTCGGCCGAGGCGCTGGAGCTGACCGTGTCGGCGCCCGGCCCGCGCCCGGTGGGTCTGCGGCTGACCCATCAGGGGACGGGCACGGTGGTGACGTTTCCGGTGGAACCGGCGGTTCCGGAGGGGGCGGGGTCCGGGGATCTCCTGACCCTGCGCCTCCGCCTCGATGCGCTGGCCGCCGCGCGCCCCGTCCGGGACGGCGCGCCGCGGGCGCTCGCGCCCGTGCACACCGAGACCTGGATGCCGGAGCTGGTGCTGCCGGACGGCGGTACGGACGCGATCGCCTGCCCTCCCGGTCTGTCTCCGGTGGGCCATCCGCTGCCGCAGGGCCGCGAGCTGGTCGTCGCGGCCACCGCCGCGGGTGGCCTCGTCCTGCACGACCGGACCCCGCAGCCGTATGTGGACCGTGTCGTCTGGCGGGCGGACGGCACGTTGCTGGTGGCGGGCCGGCTGCCGGCCGCCGCACCGCCGGCCGCCGAGGTCGTCCTCAAGCACGGTGCGCATGCGGTCGAGGCGGCCTTTCCCGCCGCCCACGACGGGGACCGCTTCCATTGCGCTCTCCCGCTGGCCGCCCTGCCGTCCCTCGCGGGTGAGCTGCCGCTGCGCGAGGGCCGCTGGACGCTGCATCTGCGGGAGGTGGGTGCGCAGGGCTCGCCGCTGGATGCCCCGGTCCGGTTCGCGCCCGACGTCTTCGAGGGGCTGCCGGCCTCCCGTACGGTCGCCGGCAAGCCGCTCACCCTCGACCGGCACCGCCACGACGAGGCGCTCGTGACGGCGGGCCCGGCGCTGCCCGCCACGGACCGCGGCCCGTACCGCCGCCGGGTGCTGCGCGAGCTGCACTATCCGCTGCACCGGGGGCGTCCGCTGCGCGAGGCCGTCCTCTACAGCAGCTTCGGGGGCCGGGCGTACGGGGATTCGCCGCGGGCGGTGCACGAAGAGCTGGTGCGGCGCGGGACGGACGTCAGGCATCTGTGGGCGGTGCGCGATGCGCAGGCCGCGGTGCCGGACTCGGCCCGCGCCGTGGTCGTCGGCAGCGCCGAGTGGCACGGTGCGCTGGCGCACAGCCGCTGGATCGTCACCAACACGCATCTGCCGTCGTGGTTTCTGCGCCGCGACGGCCAGAGCGTCGTCCAGACCTGGCACGGCACCCCGCTCAAGCAGATCGGCGCGGCGCTGTCCGGCACGCTCTGCGGCGGGTTCGCCCATCTGGCGCCCCGGCCGCGGCTGGGCCGGCAGTGGAGCGTGCTGCTGTCGCCCAACGCGCACAGCACGCCGGTGCTGCGCTCCGCCCTCGGCTACCGCGGTGAGCTGCTGGAGTCGGGGCTGCCGCGGACGGACGCGCTGGTGGCGCCGGACCGGGAGAGCAGGGCGGCGGCCGTACGGGCGCGCCTGGGGATCGAGCCGGGCCGCACGGTCGTGCTCTACGCCCCGACCCTCCGCGACGATCTGGCCTACGACGCCGCCCACCACCGCCTGCATCTCCCGCTCGACCTGGAGCGGGCCCGCCGCGCGCTCGCCGACGATCACGTCCTTCTGGTGCGCAGTCATCCCTTGGTGGCCGACCGGCTGCCAGCCCACCACGCGCCTTTCGCCCGCGATGTCTCGGCCCACCCCGATGCCACCGAGCTTCTGCTGGCCGCGGATGTGCTGGTCACGGACTACTCGTCGCTGGCCGTCGACTTCGCCAACACCGGCCGCCCGATGCTGTTCCTGACTCCCGATCTGCCGCACTACCGCGACACCTTGCGGGGGTTCACCCTGGATTTCGAGGCCCGGGTGCCCGGTCCGCTGCTGGCCGGCACCGGTGAGCTGATCGATGCGCTGGGTGATCTGCCGGCCATCGGCCGGGCGGGTGCGGAGGCGTATGCGGAGTTCCGGCGGTCCTTCTGCCATTGGGACGACGGGGGCGCGGCGGCCCGGGTGGCGGATCTGCTCGGGGGGTGAGGGGCGGGGAAGCGGCGGCGGGCGGGCGCGGCGGCAAGGTGGTGGCGCGCGGATCGGCATCGTGCGGCCTTCGCGTCGTTACAGCTTGTGCAGAAGCCCTTACGGACTTCTGCATGCCCGAGCCCGGTCTTCCGGTCAGTAAGAAGACGGCAAGAACGCGGAAATCCGCGGCGACGGGTGCAACCGTGCGACGGGATTCCTCCTCTGACCCATCAGACAAAAGGATCGGATCCCGCTCGCGCCCAGAGATGCTGTCGACACGAAATGTAGATGTAGTGACTGTGAAAGAAGCCCTTGAGCCGCGGCCTGGGCCCACCATCACGCCAACCGCCCAGGTCAGCATCGTCGTCATCGCCTTCAACGATGCCGCCCATGTCTGCGATGCCGTGCGTTCGGCGCTCGCGCAGGGGGCGTCGGGGGACACCGCCACCGAGGTGATCGCGGTGAACGACGCCTCGACCGACGGCACCGGCGATGCCCTGGACGCCCTCGCCCGTACCGAGGCCCGGCTGCGGGTGATCCACCGCACCGAGAACAGCGGCGGCTGCGGTACCCCGCGCAACGACGGGCTGCGGGCCGCCACCGGCCGCTTCGTGATGTTCCTGGACAGTGACGATGTGCTGCCGCCGGGTGCGGTCCGGGCCCTGCTGGCCGCTGCGCTGCGGCACGAGGTCCCGGTGGCGGCGGGCGCCTGTGTGCGCCGCGAGCTGCCCGCGAAGCGGGATGTTCCCTGGTTGCCAGCCCTCTACCGGGAGCCGGCCGTGCACGACTCGGCCGGCGCGAGCCCGCATCTGGTCCGCGACACCCTGTGCGTCAACAAGCTCTATGAACGAACGTTCCTGTCGGCGCACGGCATCACCTTCCCGGAGGGCCGCTACACCTACGAGGACTTCGTCTTCACGGCGCGGGTGCTGGCCGCCGCGCCGCGCATCGCCACCATCCCCGACCACGTCTACATCTGGCACGTCCGTCGCAGCGCCGCCAAGCAGTCCATCTCCCTGGACCGTAAGAGCGTCGCCAACTGGCAGGCCCGGATCGACGCCCACCGCGCCAGCGTGCAGATCTTCCAGGACGCCGGGCACAAGGCCCTGGCGCACGCCGCGGACACGAAGTTCCTCGACCATGATCTGCGGCTGTACGTCCGCGAGCTGCACACCCGCGGCGCCGACTACCGCACCGAGTGGTGGCGGCTGACCCGTGAGTATCTGGCGGGCTTCGACGAGGCCGATCTGCGGGCCGCCCGCGCCCCGGCGCGCTGGCTGGCCCGTGTCGTGCTGGCCTCCCCCGCCCCGCGTGACCTGGAGCGCCTGACCCAGCTCGCGGCCCGGCCGGGGCGGCTGCTGCCCCCGTACGCCGAGGCGGACGGCCATGCCGTGTGGTCCCCCGACCTGCCCGAGGTCGAGCTGGATGCGCTGGGCACCAAGCCGATGCACCGTCTCCCGGTGACCATCGACGCCGAACCGCTCATCGGCACCCGCAGCCGGCTGCGTCTGCGCGTCCATGATCTGTACGGACGGCTGGCCGCGGCGGGCCCGGTCAGCATCGACATAGAGCTGCGCCGCCGCCGGGACGACCGGCGCGGCCCGGTCCATACCGCCGAGCTGACCCCTGCCCCGGCCGCCGCCGGGTCGGAGGCGTGCTGGACCGCCGAGGTGGTCCTGGATCTGGCGACCCTGGTCGACCGGCGCACCGGTCATGCGGCCGACCCGGAGCCGTGGGACCTGATGGCCGAGGTCCGCTGCGCCGATGCCTCCAGCTTCCGCGCCTCGCTGCGCGCGACCGGGTCCGGGCTGCGCCGCCGCGCGCTGCCCAGCCGCCGCCATGGGCTTCTCCTGGCGCAGCCGTACGCGACCACCGGCGGTGCGCTCTCACTGCGGGTCGCCGCCGGGCTGCGCAGCGTATGGCGCATCGCGGCACGCAAACTCCGCCGCTGAGCCGCTCCCCTCCCCTGTCCGCCCACCGACCTAGGATTGGCGCCATGTCTTACTTGATCACGGGTGGTGCCGGCTATATCGGCGCCCATGTCGTACGGGCCCTGCGCCAGGCGGGCAAGCCGGTCGTCGTGCTCGACAACCTGACGACCGGCATCGCCGACCGGATCCCTGAGGACGTCCCCCTGGTCGTCGGTTCCACCCTCGACCGGGCGCTGCTGGACCGTACGTTCGCCGCGCACGAGATCACCGATGTGGTGCATCTGGCCGCCAAGAAGCAGGTCGGCGAGTCCGTGGAGATGCCGCTGCTCTACTACCGCGAGAACGTCCACGGCCTGCAGACGCTCCTGGAGGCCATGGCCTCCGCCGGTGTCGGCCGTCTGGTGTTCTCCTCCTCGGCGGCGGTCTACGGCATGCCGGACGTCGATCTGGTCACCGAGGACACCCCCTGCGTGCCGATCAATCCGTACGGCGAGACGAAGCTGGCCGGCGAGTGGATGGCGCGCGCGGTGGGCAAGGCGCACGGCATCAGCACGGCGTGTCTGCGGTACTTCAACGTCGCGGGTGCGGCCACCCCGGAACTGGCCGACACGGGCGTCTTCAACATCGTCCCGATGGTCTTCGAGAAGCTCAGCGAGGGCGCCGCCCCGCGCATTTTCGGTGACGACTACGACACTCCCGACGGCACCTGCATCCGCGACTACATTCACGTCGCCGATCTCGCCGACGCCCACGTCGCCGCCGCCCGCAAGCTCGCCGAGCCCGGCCCGGTGCGCGATCTGACCCTCAACATCGGCCGCGGCGAGGGCGTCTCCGTGCGCGAGCTGATCGGCCTGATCTGCGAGGTCACCGGGCACGAGGGGGTCACCCCGGAGGTGACGCCGCGTCGGCCCGGCGATCCGGCGCGGGTGGTTGCCGCCGCCGACCGGATCGGCTCCGAGCTGGGGTGGAAGGCGCGCCATGACGTCCGCGACATGATCGGCTCGGCCTGGGCGGGGTGGGAGCGGCTCCGGGGGCGGTAGCTCCGGGGTCGCCCCGTTGCGGACGGCTTTCGTGTGGACGGTTCGTCGAGGCGGGGTGGCGAGTCGCGGAAGCCTCTGTGAATGGGGCGTGGAGGGCGTTTCAACGGGACGCCGCAGGCAAAGCGTGGGCCGTGACTCATACCCATGGCCGCTCGGCGGAAAACGACCCATACAACGGCAACGCAAACTCTCTGTACGACGACGGGCGAAACGCCCCGTACGGCCCCAACGGGAGCCCTGCGACGGGCAACCGGAGGGGCGTCGGGGCGGAGAGAACGGCCCTGATCATCCACACCCTCGCGGACATCGCCGCGGGATTTCTCGGCCTGTGGATCCTTCTCTACCTGCTCGATGCGAATCAGGCGAATGTGTTCGTCGACTTCGTGCACGGCCTGGCCGGCTGGCTCGCCGGCTGGTCGCAGGACATCTTCACGATGGACACGGAAGGGCTGCGGGTCGTCTTCAACCACGCCCTGCCCGCGCTGATCTACCTGGCGGTGGGCCACGGCGCCGCCGCGTGGGTGCGCCGCCTTTGAGCGCACCGCCGCCGGGCTCCCGGCGTACCGGCGCCCCGCACACCCCGTGAGCGCGGGGCGCCGGTCCCGTTGCGGGAGGCGTCCCGGCGGGGACCGTCAGGGTGCGCGGCGGTCCGGCTCAGCGCCGCGGACGGCGCGGCGGCAGGGTGAGCGTCAGCGGTCCCGGCCCGTCGGAAGCGGCCACCGGCCAGCGGAGCCGCAGCGTCCCGGCGATGAACCGGACCGCCACCTGCCATGTGCCCCGGGGTGCGCCGCGCAGCCGGGCGCGCAGTGTGAGGCGGTCCCCCGCGCCCCGTTCGACCGTTGTGCGCAGTCCCGCCATGCGGGTCGCGTCCGCGAGGATCAGCTGGAGTTCGGCGTCGGCGGGGCACCCGGGGAGGGTGAGGCAGGCGGTGATGCCGGTGCGGCGGGTGGGCGTGCCGGTGATCCTTCCGTGCAGGTCGCCGCCGATGGGCCGGCGTACGCCGCGGGCGTCGAGGTCGAGGTGGAGGTGGCCGTGGGGGTGGGAGAGGAAGAGGGCGGCGACGGTGGGGCCGGCGGGGCCGCGGCCGAGGATGCGCGGGGCGTGGGTCCTGGGGTCGTCGGTCTCCGGGTGCAGCCAGGCGGCGCGGCGTACGGCCGGGCCGGTTGCGCCGTGCGCGGTGACCGCGACCTTGAGCCCCCAGATGCCGTCGGGCAGGGGGGCGCCGTCCGCGGCGGTCGCCGGGTCGAGGGCGGCGTGCCAGCCGCCGTCCAAGTGGCGTGCGGGGAGGCGGTATTCGGCGCCCCGGCCGCGGAGTACGAGTTCGGTGGCGTGGGCGACGAGGCCGGGGAGTTCGGCGGTGCCGTGGAGGTGGAGGGTGCCGTCGCTCCAGTGGTGGCCGGTCAGGCGCTGGCGGAGGGCGAGGCGGGTGGTGAGGTCGTAGCAGGCGTCGGGGACGGGGTGGGCGGGGTCGCGGAAGTAGGGGTAGGCGGCGTAGGCGCGGCCGTCGGGGTCCACATGGGGCGGTCCGGGGCGGGTTGCGGTGTCGGCGCGGACGATGGCGGTCAGCTCGTCGTCGAGGCCGGCCCGCAGGCAGTGGGCGCGCAGGCGGAGGCGGGGCGGCAGGGCCGCGAGGACGCGGTCGGTGAGGTAGCGGGCGACGAGGGGGCGGGCGGCGTCGGCCATGTCGCGGCGGCCGGCCGGGGCGCGGGCGAGGTAGGGGGCGGCGAAGGGCATGAGGATCTCGCCGTGGAAGTGCCGGACCATGAGGGTGTCGCGGCCTGCGCCGGGCGGGACCTGGGCGGCGAGGTCGGCGAGGACGGTGGCGATGTAGGCGAGGTATTCGGGCCAGTCGGTGTCCTGGCGGCTGGCGTTGCTGTCGTCGTCGCGGCCGTGGAGGTAGTAGCAGTCGTAGTCGGCGAGGACGGAGACGACGTCGGCGCGCAGCAGCGCCGCGATGCCGAAGGGGAGGTCCTCGGCCAGGAGGCGGCCTTCGACGAAGCGGAGGCGGTGGCGGTCGAGGAAGGAGCGGCGGAAGAGTTTGTAGGCGGCCAGGCTCCAGTAGACGGGGGAGTCGAAGAGGGAGACGCGGGGGTTGGTGGTGCGCAGGTCGACGGGGGCGGCGCGGCCGTCGGCGCCGACTATGCGGCCGTAGACGATGTCCGAGCCGTGGGTCCGGGCCATCCGGGTGAGCCGGGCCAGCGCTTGGGGGCCGAGGCGGTCGTCGGAGTCGAGGAAGAAGACGTAGTCGCCGGTGGCGTGGGCCAGGCCGGTGTTGCGGGGGCGGCCGGCGCCGCCCGATGCGGGGCGGTGCAGGACCGTCAGGTTGGGGTGGGTGCGGGCCGCTTCGGTCAGCCATGCGTGGCTGCCGTCGGTGGAGCCGTCGTCGACCGCGATCACTTCGATGCGGTCCTGGGGCAGGGTCTGGGCGAAGACGGAGCCGAGGCTGCGATCCAGGTAGCGGCGGGTGTTGTGGACGGGGACGATCACCGAGACGGTGTCGGAGGGGGCCGGTCCGGCGGTGCGGCCGGGCGGGGGACTGTCGGTTGCGGCCACCTGCACTCCGTTTCTTCTCCCATTGCGCCCTGGGAACTGCCCGCGCCCCCAGGGAATCACGGGAAACTATCCCGCATTTCGGCATAGCAAAACGAACATGTGGGACATATCCCTTAGAGTGAGTCCCGGCGATCTTGATCTTGGAGCTGGAGACCGCGGCAACCGTGAGACCGATCATCAGGCGCCTGGCCGCCCCCGGGCTCGCGGCGCTGCTGTCGATGGGGGCGTACTGTCTGGCGCTGGCGCTCCACGGCGGCTACCCGTTCGGGGGGCGCTCGCGCGCCGTCAACGACCTGGGCAATCAGTTCGTTCCGTTCCACGCCCGGCTGTGGGATCTGCTGCACGGCACCACCAGCGGCGATCTGTTCTTCAACTGGAGCAGCGGGTACGGCGTCCCGTTCCTGGCCGACTTCCTGACGTATCTGATGAATCCGTTCTCGTGGCTGGTCGGGCTCTTCCCGCGCCATCTGGTCGAATTCCCGGTCTTTTTGGTGACGTTGCTGAGCATCGGGCTCGGCGCGGCGCTGATGACCGTCTTCCTCGGGCGGCTGCGGCCGGGGCCGGGGCTGCTGCGGGCGCCGCTCGCGGTGGGCTACGGGCTGTGCGCCTGGGTGCTGCGCGACGGGTTCGCCGATCCGATGTGGATGTGGGGGCTGGTCTCGCTGCCGATGACCGGGATCGCGGCGGACTGGTGCCTGCACCGGCGGCGCTGGGTGGCGGGCACGCTGCTCGTCGCGCTCGCCTGGGCGGGCAATTTCTATACGGCGGCGATGGCGAGCCTCGCGACGGCGCTCGTGCTGCTGCTGCGGCTGGCGCTGGCGTCCGGGACGCCGGTCCGCGACCGGCTGCGGTCGCTGGGGCGGGCCGTCTCGATGGCGGCGGTGGGCATCGCGCTGGCGGCGCCCGCGCTGACCGTGACCCTGGAGGCGAGCCGGGCGGCGCAGCCCGCGCCCGCGGTGTCCTACCCCGGACCGCCGCAACTGCTCGACCAGTTGGCGCAGCTGCTGCCGGGCGGCGGGCGGGGCGCCCAGGAGCTCCCGGACGTCTTCGTCGGGATGCCGGGGCTACTGCTGGTAGCGGCGTTCCCGTTGGTGCGGGCCGTGCCGGTCAGGGCGCGGGTGGGGTGGTGCGTCCTGGCGGCGGCGGTGGCCGGTTCGTTCGTGTGGGAGCCGACGATCCTGCTGTGGCACGGGTTCGCGCTGCCGAACGGGAGTCCGTTCCGGGCCGCCTTCGTCCTCAGCGGGATCCTCGTCATGATCGCCTGGCTGGCGCTGGCGCACCGGCCGCGGGCCGGGGAACTGGCCGGGGGTGCGGCGCTGGTGGCGCTGCTCGCCTGGGCGTGCCGGGACCGGCCCTCGGTCGGTACCCCCACCTGGGTTCTGCTGGCGGGCGGCGGCGGTGTCGTGCTGGGCGCGCTGCTCGCGCTGGCGGCCGCCCGCCGCCGCGCCGTCCCGGGCGCCGTAGGGACCGTTGCGCCCGCCGCGCTGGCCTGCGCCGTGCTGTTCGGCTCGACCTATGCGGCGTACTCCCTCGCGGCCCTGCGGGACGAGATCGCCTGGTTCCGGCCGAAGGCCACGCTGGGCCCGCGGGCGCTCGCCGCCCGGCAGGGGCTCGCGGCCCGCGACGACTGGCCCCGTTCGCGCAGCGACCCCGGCCCGCACGAGTTCGCCGACAACGATCCGCTGCTGATCGGCGGCGAGGGCGGCTCGTACTACAGCAGCTACGTGCCGGCCGCGACCGCCCGTACGCTGCGCGGCCTGGGCGCCGGCTGGTACATCAACGGGCGGCACACGCTCAGCCTCGAGGACCCGGTGGGGCGCGCCCTGATAGGGGTCAGCAGCTATCTGGCGCCGCGCGGCCCCGGCCGGTTCGCCGTCCGGCCCGCCGCTCCCGGTCCGTTGCTGACCGTACGCGGCGACATCGCGTCGGCCGGTCCGGGCGAGCGCCGGACGGACGGATCCGGCAGGCCCCGGGCGGCACGTGCCGAGAGCGTCTTCGCCCGCCAGGAGCGCGCCCTGGGCGCCAAGGTCTACGAGGTCCCCGCCCTGGCCCCCGCCGCAGGCCCCGCTCCCGTGCGCACCCTCGGCGGCTGGACGCTGCCCGCCGCCGGACCCCCCGCGCCGGGCGGCGGCCCCGACGATCCCTACGGCCCCGGCACCACCTTCACCGCCCGCTGCACCCCGGGCGGCACCGCCGTCTGGTACGCCCCGTGGTTCTACGGGAAGGTCAGCGCCCTGGGCGGGTGGAGCTGGGCGATCGGGCGGCGCGACGGCACCACCGCGAACCCGGTCCGCACCCTGGGTGCCGTGCCCGCCGACGGCACGCTGTCGGTCCGCTTCGCCGGACCCGGCCGGCAACATGTCCCCGAACACCCCATCGGCTGCCTCCCCCCTCGCGGACTGTCCGCCGCGGTGGCCGCCCGGCGCGCCGGCGGCCCCGTCAAATGGAACACCAGCGGCCATGGTCTGGTTGCCGAGCTGCCGCCGGGCAGCTCGGGCAGCGCGCTGTTCGCTCTTCCGGCGGTGCCCGGGTGGGGCTGTTCGGTGGACGGCGGGCCGTCGCGCGGGGCGGGTTCGTTCGCCGGTCTGCTGGCCGTGCCGCTGGGCTCCGGCGCCTCGCGGCTGTCGTGCGTGTACACCCCTCCGGGCCTGGTACCAGGGCTGGCGGCGAGCGGGGCGGGCGTGCTGGCGCTGGCCGCGGTGGCCCTCCTCGCCCCCCTGCGCAGACGCCGCGACGCACCGTTCGACGCGTCGCCCCAAATCGTGACAATCCACCAGATTTGCCAGAATCATCCCTCGGGGGACGGCGACCGGGCCGCCCCCTGACCCTCGGCGGAACACCGGCGAAAAGGCGCGCCCATGAAGCTCTCCATCGTCGTCCCCTGCTACAACGAAGAGGCCGTCATAAGCCGGTTCGACGACCAGGTCCGCTCGGTCCTCGGCGGACTCGCCGTCGAGTACGAGCTGTGCTACGTGGACGACGGCAGCGGGGACGGCACCCTGCCCCGGCTCCGCGACCTCGCGCAGCGGTACCCCCGCACCACCCGCTATCTCTCCTTCAGCCGCAACTTCGGCAAGGAACCGGCCATGCTGGCCGGCCTCAAGGAGGCCACCGGCGACGCCGTGATCATCATGGATGCCGACCTCCAGCATCCGCCCGAGCTGATCGAGAAGATGCTCGACCTCTACCAGCTCGGCCACGACCAGGTCATCGCCCGGCGCAGCCGGGACGGCGACAAACGGCTGCGCACCGCCCTCAGCCGGTTCTACTACCGCGCCGTCAACACCTGGGTGGACGTCGAACTCGCCGACGGCGTCGGCGACTTCCGGCTGCTGTCCCGCACCGCCGTGGACGCGCTGGTCTCGCTGCCGGAGTACAACCGCTTCTCCAAGGGCCTGTTCTCCTGGATCGGCTTCGACACCATCACCTTCGACTACCGCAATGCCGCCCGGGAGGCCGGGGAGACCAAGTGGCGCCTGGGCGGCCTGGTCAACTACGGCATCGACGGCATGCTCTCGTTCAACTGCCGTCCGCTGCGGGCGGCCATCTACACCGGGCTGAGTCTGGCCTCGCTCGCCGCGCTCTACACGCTGTGGGTGATCGGCGCCGCCCTCGCCGGCGGCATCACCGCACCGGGCTATGTGACGCTGGTGGCGATCATCGTGGGCCTGGGCGGAGTCCACATGGTGATGCTCGGGCTGATCGGCGAGTACATCGGGCGGATCTACTACGAGACCAAGCGGCGGCCGCACTTCCTGGTCAAGGAGGCCGACGGGGCGACGCGCCCGCGCACCCGGGCCAACGGGACGGCGGCCCCTCCGCGCACCCCGGCGGACGCCGCCACCGCCACCATCGCCGCCCCGTCCCAGGCCGGCTGATGCCGCTGCGCATCCGGCGGGCGCTCCCGGCGGTCCCCGAGTGGGGCCAGATAGTCCGCTTCGTCGTCGTCGGCGGGGTCAACACCCTCACCTTCTACGCCTGTTATCTGCCGCTGCACCGCGCGCTGCCCTACTTCGCGGCGTACACCGTCGGCTTCCTGGCCGGTATGACCTGCTCGTTCTTCCTGAACACCTACTTCACCTACCGCACCCGGCCGACCTGGAAGAAGTTCCTGCTCTTCCCGCTGACCCAGGTCACCAACTATGTGACGCAGAGCGTGGGGCTGGTGGTGCTGGTGAGCTGGCTGGGAGTGAACAGCAAGGTGGCACCGCTGGCGGCGGCGCTGCTGGCGATCCCGTTCACCTTCCTGGTCTCGCGGCGGATACTGCTGCCGGGCCGCCGGTCCGGTCAGTCCGCGCCCCGCCGCCCCCGCGAACCGGTCTGAGCCCGGGGCTCCGCCCGCTCCCAGGCCCCGAAGGGCGCGCCCGGCCCGGCCGCCCGCTGCCGGGCCGCGTACAGCCGGCCGTCGTTGCCGAGCGCCACCACCACCGCGCGGCCCGCGGCGTCCTCGGCGACCCCGGCCGCCCCCGAATGCGGCACCCGCCCCGTGTGCCAGGGCCCCGGGACGTCCCGCGCCGTCGCGGCCCGCACCCCGCCCGCGTCGTCCCGCGCCGCGAGCACCATCCGGTCGCCGGCGCCGCCCGGCGCCGCGGCCACCCGGCCGTAGCCGCCGACCGGTGCGCACTGCGCCGCCACCCGCCAGCTGCCGATCCGCTTGCGCCGCTCGGCGATCAGCACCTGCGCGGTACCCACCCGGCGGAAGAGCGCGCGCACCGCGCCGTCCTCCAGGGGGACCAGGCTGACCGGCCCGGCGGCCTCCGGCAGCCCGGTGGCGGCACCCGGCCGCGGGAGCTGCCCGGCCTCCTTGGACACCCAGTGGTGGACGGTCCGGCCGCTCGGCGCGACCAAATGGATCATCCCGTCGGAGTCCACACAGGCGTCGATGCCGTCGTCGATGGCCGGTGAGACCTTGAGGGCGCCGACCGGGCCCTCCAGCCGCCGCCAGGGAGTCCACGGCCCGCCGTCCGGGCCGGCGCGGTGCGCCAGAGCGCCGTCCCAGGTCCGGACGAAGACATGCGCCGTGCCGTCCGGGGCCGCCACCGCCGCCGGGAAGCCGGTCTCCAGCGAGCGGACCGGGTCCGGGTCGGGGGAGCCCAGCGGCTCCCAGTGCGGGAAGAGGGGCGCGCCGTCGCGGGCGGTGCCGGCCTGGCGGGCGGTCAGCAGCTCACGGCGGTGGGCGGTGTTCCGGCCGGGCAGCACGGTGCGGGCGGCGAACAGCCGCAGGCTGCCGTCGGGATGCCGTACGGCATGGATCTGGCCCTCCAGCGGAGCGCCGCCGAGCAGGACGGGGCCGGTGAAGCGGCCGCTGCCCGGACCGGTCTCCGTCCAGCAGTGGGCCCGGCCGGCCAGCACCGCGAAGGCGGCGAGCCGGCCGTCCGCCATGGGCCGGAGCCAGGCGTTGGAGCCGGGCGCGCGCAGCCGGGTGCTGCGGGTCCAGTTGCGGGAGCCGCCGCGGTAGGCGCTGTCGCCCACCTTGCGGTCGCCGCAGCCCGCCGGATCGCCGCAGCGGCGGCCGCCGGACCAGCCGTAGACGGAGAGCAGCCGGGCCTTGCGGCGGGCCGCCTCGGGGTCGAGGTTGTGGGGCAGCGCGCCGAGTTCGTAGCCCAGGTAGTTCTCCACCACGGCCGGGGGGCGGTGCGCGCGTTCCCAGTAGCGGGCCAGCGCCGCCTGCGCGAAGTAGGCGGAGGCGGTGTGGTCCTGGTGGTCGAAGTAGCGCGGCCCGGCCAGCCGGGGGTCCGGGGCGGTGAGCGGGGCCGTGGGGCGGTGCACGGCGTGCGGGTCCAGGGTGCGCACCACCGAGGGCCGGACCCGTTCGAGTACCGCCGTCAGGGTGCGGACGACCTGGTCGCGGGTGTAGCGGTAGGCCGACGGTACGGGCGTGCCCGTGGGCCGCAGGGTGGGCAGGGTGCCGGCCGCCCCCAGCCAGAGGCCGCGCAGGCTGGCCGCGCGGGGCGCCGAGACGGCCCTGGCCTCGACGAGTTCCAGGAAGATCAGCTGGTTCTGCGGGGCCTCGCGCAGGGTGTGCAGCTCCACCTGGAAGCCCGGGAGCAGGGACATCGCCTCGAGGTCCCAGGGGCTGCCGGCGTCCCCGGTGGCCATCAGGGCGTGTGCGGCGCGCAGCCCGTTGGTGCGGGCGCGGGCGAAGGCGGGCCGGTCGTGCGGGACGCGGTCGGCGCCGGGGGTGTCCCGGCCGGCGTTGCGTCCGTCCGCCTCGCCGCCGGTGAGGCAGACGGTGACCGAGCGCGCGCCGCTGCGGATGGACTGCTCCAGGTTCGGGTTCATGAAGTAGAGCGCATCGTCCGCATGGGCGATGACGTGCAGAAATGTCTGGTTCTCGGCGGCCACCGGGGACCGCTCCGGGCGGGCGGGTCCGGCCGGCCGGGTGAGCCGCTCCCCCGGGGCGAGCCAGGGCCAGGCGCCCGCACCGGCCGTCGCGGCCAGCACACCACCGCCGGTCACCTGAAGCAGCCGGCGGCGGGATATACGGGGCGGGTGACCGGGCAATATCGGCTCTCCTCAATGAGCCCCATCCAAGGAAGATGACACTTACCCAGTATTTGGTTGCCTCGAGAATCCCGCGCGTTCGGAAAGTCACCACTTTCTTCGGGACGCACTGTGTTCTACAGAACTTTCAGGTTACGAAGACCAACCTTTTTGGGTGAACGGGAGTCGGATGACCGACAATGGAACCCGCCCTTTAGGGCTTTTTTGCGTTCTGTACTCAGCTCGTCACGAGGAGTAGTACCGCATGTCCGAGATAGTCCGCGACGCCGCCGCACCCCGCTTCAGCGTCATCGTCCCGTGCTTCAGAGTCCAGGGGTATCTGCGTGAATGCCTGGACTCCGTGCTGACGCAGGACTTCCCGGACTTCGAGCTGATCGCCGTCGACGACCGCTCGCCCGATGCCAGCGGCGCCATCCTGGACGAGTACGCCGCACTCGACGACCGCGTCCAGGTCCTGCATCTGCCGGAGAACGTCGGACTGGGCCTGGCCCGTAACGCCGGCCTGGAGAAGGTCACCGGCGACTACGTCCTCTTCCTCGACAGCGACGACACCCTCGTGCCCGGCGCGCTCGGCGCGCTCGCCGAGCGGCTGGCCGCCACCGAGGACCCGGAGATCCTGATCTTCGATTACGCGCGGACCTATTGGGACGGCTCGGCCCGGCGCAATGCGCTCGCCGACCTGCTCAGCGAATCCGGCGCCCCTTCCTTCTCGCTGGCCGACCGCCCCGAGATCCTCGATCTGCTGCAGATCGTCTGGAACAAGGCCTACCGCCGCGACTTCATCGAAGAGCACGGATTCGCATTCCCGGTCGGTTATTACGAGGACGCCCCGTGGACGTTCTGCACGCTGATCACCGCCGAGCGGATCGCCGTTCTGGACCGGGTCTGCCTGCACTACCGCCAGCGCCGCCAGGGCGGCAACATCCTGCGCACGACCAGCCGTAAGCACTTCGATGTCTTCGACCAGTACGGCCGGGTCTTCGGCTATCTCGACGCACATCCCGAACTCGCGCGCTGGCGCCCGCAGATGTTCCGGAAGATGATCGACCACTATCTGACCATCCTGGACAAGCCCGGACGACTGCCGCAGAACGCCACGGCCGAGTTCTTCCACCGTGCCGCCCGCGACTACCGCCTGCGACTGCCCGCCGGATTCGTGCGCCCCGCGGGCATCGCCGGCGGCAAGTACGCGCTGCTCGCCAAGGACGCCTACCCGGCGCTGGCCGGCCTCAAGGTCGCCGGCAAGGTGCAGCGCACGGTCCGCAAGCACGCGGGCAAGCGCGTGAAGCAGGCCAAGAAGAAGGCCATGGACCTGCGGTACCAGGCGCTGCTGCGGCAGCCGCTGGACGAGAACCTCGCGGTCTACTCCGCGTACTGGAACCGCCTGCCCGCCTGCAACCCCCTCGCGATCTACGAGAAGGCCAAGGAGCTGGCGCCGCAGGTGCACGGCGTCTGGGTCGTCAAGCAGAACATGGCCGACCAGGTCCCGGCCGGCGTCGATCACGTCGTGCTGAACTCGCCGCGCTACTGGGAGGTCGTGGCCCGCGCCAAGTACCTGGTCAACAACGTCAACTTCGCGGACGGCGTGGTCAAGCGCGAGGGCCAGGTCCACCTCCAGACCCACCACGGCACCCCGCTGAAGTCGATGGGCACCGACCAGAAGCGCTACCCGGCCGCCGCCAAGGGCATGAGCTTCCGCAAGCTGCTCGCCCGCGCCGACCGCTGGGACTACTCGCTCTCCGCCAACCAGCACACCACCGAGCAGTGGGAGCGCGTCTACCCCTGCAACTTCGCCTCGCTGGATGCCGGTTACCCCCGTAACGACGTCTACTACCGGGCCACCGCGGAGGACGTCCTCGCCCTCCGCGAGCGCCTGGGCATCGCCCCCGACAAGACCGCCGTCCTGTACGCGCCGACCATGCGCGACTACCAGGTCGGCTACGTCCCCCGCCTCGACCTGGAGAAGATCTCCCGCGAGCTGGGCGAGGACTTCGTCCTGCTGGTGCGCACCCACTACTTCTACGACCAGGACCCGGCCCTGCAGGCGCTCCAGGAGCGCGGCGCGCTGATCGACGTCTCCGGACACCCGGTCGTCGAGGAGCTGTGCCTGGCCGCCGACGCGCTGGTCACGGACTACTCGTCGATCATGTTCGACTACGCCAACCTCGACCGGCCGATCATCAACTACGCCGACGACTGGGACACCTACGTCCGCTCCCGCGGCGTCACCTTCGACCTGCTCTCGGGCAAGCCGGGCGACACCCCGGGCGTGATCGCCACCACCGAGGACGAGCTGATCGAGGCGTTCCGCAGCGGCCGCTGGGACGACGAGCGGGCCACCGCGCTGCGGGCCGCCTTCCGCGCGCGGTTCTGCCAGTGGGACGACGGGCACGCCGCCGAGCGCGTGGTGCGCCAGGTCTTCCTCGGCCAGGAGGCGGGCCCCGAGCCGGAGCCGCTGGACGAGCGCACCGTGGCGCCCCGGCCGCGCGCGGCGGCCGCCGCGGCCGGGCTGGTCAAGCTGCCGGCGCCGCGGAAGGCGGGGGACGACCGGGCACCCGGCACGGACGCCTCGGACGCCTCCGGCATCGAACTGGCGGGCTGACGACGGCCCTTGGTCCGCAGACGGAACGACCCCCCGGTCAGCTCGTGACCGGGGGGTCGTTTTCTCTCTTCGAACAGGAGGTACGGGCCGCCGTCCGTCCTCACTCCGCCCCGAGGGCCGCCGCCACCGACTGTGCCAGCGCGTCGAGATACCCCTCGGGCAGGTCGTCGCGGACGACCACCAGCCGCCAGTAGAGCGGCCCGGTCAGCAGGTCCAGCGCCAGCCCGCCGTCGACACCGGCCGGGATCTCCCCCCGCTCGACGGCCCGCGCCACCATCGCGGCGGCGACGCCCTGCTGGCTGTCGTGCAGGGCCGCCTTGAGCGCCTCGGCGAGCTCCGGGCTGCGGGCCGCCTCGGCCAGCAGGTCCGGGAGGATCTGCGAGGCCATCGGGTGCCGCAGCGCGCGGGCCGCGACCTCCAGCAGCATCCGGACGTCGCCGCGCAGCGACCCGGTGTCCGGCGTCGGCAGGCCCGCGGCGGCCACCGCGGAGACCACGTCCAGGACGAGATGCAGTTTGGAGCGCCAGCGCCGGTAGACCGCGGTCTTGCCGACGCCCGCCCGCCGCGCGATGCCCTCGATGGACATCCGGGCGAACCCGACCGCGGCCAGCTCCTCGAAGACCGCGGCGCGGATCGCGGCGGTCTTGTCCTCCCGCAGTACGGCGGCGCCGGCCGGCGTCCGGCGGCCCGTCGCACTGCCGTCCGGTACCTCGTCGTGTTCCCCGTTCTTTGCCATGGCTTGAGCATAGCGTCACGACGCTACGATTGCGTCTCGACGTGAAATCCCTTTAGTGTCGACAGCGTCGCGACGATACGGACCCGTTCCGTCGTTGCACGGCACCCGTTCCGCCGCCCCCGTACACAAGCGAAAGCGGCCCTCATGCCCCAGACCCTCGCCCCGCCGAGCCCGGCCCCGGCGCCCGCCCGGAAGCCCGGCCCCGGCGCATCCCCCGACCCCGAGCTGCGCGCCCTGGCCGAACGCCACGGCCTCGCGGTGAGCGGTGTCCGCCCGTCGCTTCCCGAGTACACCCGGCGGCTGTGGCGCCGGCGGCACTTCATCACCTCGTTCGCCACCGCCAAGCTCACCGCGATGTACACCACCGCCAAGCTCGGCCAGCTGTGGCAGGTGATCACCCCGCTGCTCAACGCCGGCGTCTACTACTTGATCTTCGGCGTGCTGCTGGACACGCGGAAGCACGTCCCCGACTTCATCCCGTTCCTGGTCACCGGCGTCTTCATCTTCACCTTCCTGCAGAACTCGGTGATGGCCGGAACGCGGGCGATCTCCGGCAACCTCGGCCTGGTGCGGGCGCTGCACTTCCCGCGCGCCTGCCTGCCGATCTCGTTCTGCCTGGCGCAGCTCCAGCAGCTGCTGTACTCCATGGGCGTGCTGGCGGTCATCCTGCTGTGCTTCGGGCAGCTGCCGACCTGGTCGTGGCTGCTGGTCGTCCCGGCGCTGACGCTGCAGTTCGTCTTCAACACGGGCCTGGCGATGATCATGGCGCGGCTGGGCGCGCGGACCCCGGACCTGGCGCAGCTGATGCCCTTCATCCTGCGGACCTGGATGTACGCGTCCGGCGTGATGTTCAGCATCAGCGTGATCCTCCAGGGCAAGCACCTCCCGAAGATCGTGGAGGTCCTGCTCAACGCCAACCCCGCCGCCGTCTACATCGACCTGGTGCGCTTCGCGCTGATCGACAGCTTCACCGAGCAGCAGCTGCCGCCGCATGTGTGGGCGTTCGCGGCCGGCTGGGCGCTGCTGGCGGGCGTCCTCGGCTATGTGTACTTCTGGCAGGCCGAGGAGCGGTACGGACGTGGCTGAGAACAACAACGGCGGCCGGCCGACGGCGCCCACCCAGGAGCGGGTACCGACCGTGATCGCCGACGATCTGCACATCGTCTACCGCGTCTACGGCACCGGCGCCGGCAAAGGCAGCGCCACCGCGGCGCTGAACCGCATCGTCCGCCGCAAGCCCTCGACGGGCGTGCGCGAGGTGCACGCCGTCAAGGGCGTCTCCTTCACCGCCTACCGCGGCGAGTCGATCGGCCTCATCGGCTCCAACGGCTCCGGCAAGTCGACGCTGCTCAAGGCGGTCGCCGGCCTGCTGCCCGCCGAGCGCGGCCAGGTCTACACGCACGGCCAGCCCTCGCTGCTGGGCGTGAACGCGGCCCTGATGAACGACCTGACCGGCGAGAAGAACGTCGTCCTCGGCGGTCTGGCGATGGGGATGTCCCGCGAGCAGGTGCGCGAGCGCTACGACGGCATCGTCGACTTCTCCGGCATCAACGAGAAGGGCGACTTCATCTCCCTTCCCATGCGCACCTACTCCTCCGGCATGGCGGCCCGGCTGCGGTTCTCCATCGCGGCGGCCAAGGACCACGATGTGCTGATGATCGACGAGGCGCTGGCCACCGGCGACCGCGCCTTCCAGAAGCGCTCCGAGGCCCGCATCCGCGAGCTGCGCGAGGAGGCCGGCACGGTCTTCCTGGTCAGCCACAACAACAAATCGATCCGGGACACCTGCGACCGGGTGCTGTGGCTGGAGCACGGCGAGCTCGTGATGGACGGCCCGACGGACGACGTGATCAAGGCGTACGAGGCGCACCGCTAGGCGGTGTCCGCAAGGTCCCGTCGTCCGCCCGGAGGGCGGGGCTCGCGGCGTCTGGTGCGTGCGATCGCAAGGCGGAGGGTCGTCCTCGTAGTGGGCTACGTGGACGATCCCGACAACGCAGCGAGCGTGCGTGCCAGACGCCGCGAGCCAGGCGGGACTTTGCGGACACCACCTAGGGCGGCCCGGGCGCGCGGAAACGGGGACGGCCCCGGAGCCTTGAGCTCCGGGGCCGTCCGCCGTGCCGTTACCGGGCGTCAGCTGTGCGTACGGAGCAGCGTACGCATGGTCCGCATGGCCACCGAGAGGTTCGCCAGGTCGAAGCCCTCCGACCCGTGGATCTCCTCCAGCGTGGCGCGGGCGCGGCTGAGGATCGCCGCGTTCGCCTCCTCCCAGGCCTTGAACCGCTGCTCGGGCGTCGAGGTGCCGTTGCCCACCGACAGCACATCCGAGGTCAGCGCCGCATGCGCCGCGAAGAGGTCCTCGCGGATGGAGGCGCGGGCCATCGACTGCCAGCGGTCGTTGCGCGGCAGCTCCAGGATGCGGTCCAGGAGCTGGTTGATCCGCAGCCGGTCGCCCAGGTCGTAGTAGACCTCGGCGACGGCCAGCGGCTCCTTGCCCGTACGGTCCGCGATCGCGACGATGTCCAGCGCCGGGAAGACGGAGGAGAACCCGGCCACCTGGACGGCCAGCGTCTCGGGCACTCCGCTGTCCGTCAGCTCGTCCCGGATCGTCTGGTACCACTCGACGTCGCTGCCCTGGAGCAGCTTCGGCAGCTCCGCCCAGACCTGGGCGACCCGCTCGCTGAAGAAGTCGATGGTCCCGGACAGCTCCAGCGGCTGCGGGCGGTTGTTGAGCAGCCAGCGGGTGCCGCGCTCGACCAGCCGCCGCGAGTGCAGGCGGATCCGGGTCTGGACATCGGCCGCGACGACATTGTCGAGCGCCTCGACGTCGTCCCAGACCTGGTTGAGCCGGAAGATCGCACGGGCCGCGGTGTGGGCCCGCACGACCTCTTCGAGGGAGGCGCCGGTCTCTTCCCGCATGCGGTGCAGGAAGCTCGTACCGCCGGTGTTGACGGTGTCGTTGACCATGACCGTCGTCACGATCTCGCGGCTCAGGGCGTGCCCGTCGACCTGCTCGGGGAAGCGGTCGTAGAGCGCCGAGGGGAAGTAGGCGTGCAGCAGCCGCTGGAGGTAGGGGTCATCCGGCAGCCCGGTCTGGATCAGCGCATCGGCCACCGTGATCTTGGTGTAGGCCAGGAGCACCGCGGTCTCGGGCTGGGTCAGGCCGCGCCCGGCGTTCAGCCGCTCGCGGATCTGCCGGTCGGTGGGCAGGAACTCCAGCGCCCGGTCGAGGTCGCCGTCGCGCACCAGGCGGCGCATGAAGCGCTGCTGGGCGTGGAGCATGCTGGAGGACTGGGCGAGGGCCAGTGCCAGCGCGGTGTTCTGCGCGTAGTTGTTGCGCAGCACCAGCTCGCCGACCTCGTCGGTCATCTCGGCCAGCAGCTTGTTGCGCTGCTTGACCGTCATATCGCCCTCGGCGACGACCGCGTTGAGCAGGATCTTGATGTTCACCTCGTGGTCGGAGGTGTCCACACCGGCGCTGTTGTCGATCGCATCGGTGTTGATCTTCCCGCCGGCGCCGGCGAACTCGATCCGGCCCAGCTGGGTCAGGCCCAGGTTGCCGCCCTCGCCGACGACCTTGACCCGCAGGTTCTCGCCGTCGACGCGGATGGCGTCGTTGGCCTTGTCGCCCACGTCGGCGTTGGACTCCGTCGAGGACTTCACATACGTGCCGATGCCGCCGTTCCACAGCAGATCGACCGGCGCCTTGAGGATGGCCCGCATCAGATCGGCCGGCGTCATCTTCTTCACGCCGGGCTCGATGCCGAGGGCGGCCCGCACCTGCGCGTTGATCGGGATGGACTTGGCCGAGCGCGGGTGGATGCCGCCGCCCTGCGAGAGCAGCTCGGTGTTGTAGTCCGCCCAGGACGAGCGGGGCAGCTCGAAGAGCCGGCGGCGCTCGGCGTACGAGGTCGCCGCGTCCGGGTTGGGGTCGATGAAGATGTGCCGGTGGTCGAAGGCGGCGACGAGGCGGATGTGCTCGCTGAGCAGCATGCCGTTGCCGAAGACGTCGCCGGACATGTCGCCGACGCCGACCACGGTGAAGTCCTGGGTCTGGGTGTCGTGGCCCAGCTCGCGGAAGTGCCGCTTGACCGATTCCCAGGCGCCGCGGGCGGTGATGCCCATGCCCTTGTGGTCGTAGCCGGCGCTGCCGCCGGAGGCGAAGGCGTCGCCGAGCCAGAATCCGTACGACTCGGCGACCTCGTTGGCGATGTCGGAGAACGTCGCCGTGCCCTTGTCGGCCGCGACCACCAGGTAGGTGTCGTCCTCGTCGTGCCGGACGACGTTCTTCGGCGGCACGACCTCGCCGCCGACCAGGTTGTCGGTGATGTCCAGCAAACCGGAGATGAAGGTCTTGTAGCTGGCGATGCCCTCGGCCAGCCAGGCGTCCCGGTCCACCGACGGGTCCGGCAGCTGCTTGCCGACGAAGCCGCCCTTGGCGCCGACCGGCACGATGACGGTGTTCTTGACCATCTGCGCCTTGACCAGGCCGAGGATCTCCGTACGGAAGTCCTCCCGGCGGTCCGACCAGCGCAGACCACCGCGGGCGACCTTGCCGAAGCGCAGGTGGACGCCCTCGACGCGCGGCGAGTACACCCAGATCTCGTACGCCGGGCGGGGCGCCGGCAGGTCCGGGATCGCCTGCGGGTCCAGCTTCATGGACAGGTAGGCGTGCGGCCGGCCCGCGCCGTCCTTCTGGTAGTGGTTGGTGCGCAGCGTCGCCTTGATGACGGTGAGGAAGGAGCGCAGGATGCGGTCCTCGTCCAGGGAGGCGACCTGGTCGAGTGCGGCGTCCAGCTCCTCCAGCAGGGCGTCGGTCAGCTCGGTGCCGGCCCGCTGGCGCTCGGGGGCCATCCGCGCCTCGAAGAGCGAGACCAGCAGCCGGGTGGTGTGGACGTTGTTGGAGAGGGTGTCCTCCATGTACGTCTGGCTGAAGGTCGCCCCGGCCTGCCGCAGGTACTTGGCGTACGCGCGCAGCACCATCGCCTGGCGCCAGTTGAGGCCGGCCTGGAGCACCAGCTTGTTGAAGTTGTCGCTCTCGGCGGCGCCCGTCCACACCGCGGTGAACGCCTCCTGGAAGCGCTCGCGGGCGTCGTCGCCGGCGACGTGCTCCGGCATCCGCAGGCCGAAGTCGTAGATCCAGGCGATGGTGCCGTCCGCGCGGCGCAGTTCGTGCGGGCGCTCGTCGACGACCTCGACGCCCAGGCGGTTCAGGCCCGGCAGCACCCGCGACAGCGAGACCGGCTCGCCCGTGCGGTAGATCTTGAAGCGGCGCTCGCCGGGGCCGGCGCCGACCGGCTCGTACAGGCTGACCGAGAAGTCGTTGCCGGGCTTGCCGGTGAGCTTCTCCAGGTGCTGGAGGTCGGCGACCGCGCTGCGCGGGGAGTTGTCGGCCTTGTAGCCCTCGGGGAAGGCGTGGCCGTAGCGGCGCAGCTGCTCGGCGGCGCGCTCCTCACCGCATTCGGCGGTCAGCGCCTCGGCGAAGCCGTCGGCCCAGGAGCGGGCGGCCTCCACCAGGCGGCTCTCGATGCGGTCCGCATCGGCGTCGGTGAGGTCGGGCAGGCTGGCACCGGGCTCGACGCGGACGACGAAGTGCAGTCGGGAGAGGATCGACTCGGTGTTCCACGCCGTGAAGTCGACGCTGGTGCCGCTCAGCTCCTCCTTCAGGATGTCGATCAGCCGCAGCCGGACGCCGGTGGTGTAGCGGTCGCGCGGCAGGTAGACCAGCGCGGAGTAGTAGCGGCCGTACTCGTCCTGGCGGAGGTAGAGCCGCAGCCGGCGGCGCTCTTGGAGGTAGAGCACGCTGGTGGCGATGGCCTGGAGCTGGTCGACCGGGGTCTGGAACAGCTCGTCGCGCGGGTAGGTCTCCAGGATCTGGAGCAGGTCGCGGCCGTCGTGGCTGTTCGGGGTGAACCCGGCGCCCTCGAGGACCTCGGTGACCTTGCGGCGGATGACCGGGACCCGGCGGACGGACTCGGTGTAGGCGGCCGACGAGAACAGGCCCAGGAAGCGCCGCTCTCCGACGACGTTGCCGTCCTTGTCGAACTTCTTGACGCCGACGTAGTCCAGGTACGAGGGGCGGTGCACGGTGGCCCGGCTGTTGGCCTTGGTCAGGATCAGCAGCTTGTGCTCGCGGGCCTTGGCGCGGGCATCGGCGGGCAGCCGGTTGAAGGACGGCGAGACGGGGTGGCCGATGTCGCTCTCGCGGTGCTTGGGGTCGGCGCGCAGGATGCCCAGGCCCGTGCCGGGCACGGCGGTCAGGACGTCCTCGTCCGCGCCGCCGTCGCCGGGCGCGGACGCCAGCTCGTACTCGCGGTAGCCCAGGAAGGTGAAGTGATCGTCGGACAGCCAGCGCAGCAGCTCCTGGGCCTCCTCGATCTCCTGCTCCCGCAGGTCGTCGGCGACCGGCTCGTCGGGCAGCTCGGTGGCGATGCGCAGCGAGGCGGCGCGCATCTTGTCCCAGTCCTCCACGGCCTCGCGGACATCGGAGAGCACCCGCAGCAGATCGGCGGTGATCTGCTTGAGGTCCTCCCGGTCGGTCTCGCGGTCCATCTCGACGTGGATCCACGACTCGGTCACCGCGTCGTGCGGCAGCTCGGCGCGCTTGCCGTTGGTGCCGTTGCCGCGCGTGTCGCCGTTGGCGTCGATGATCTCGATGAGCTTGCCCGTGACGTCCCGGCGGACGATCACCTGCGGGTGGATCACGACATGGATGCCGCGCCCCTGCCGCGAGAGCTCATTGGTCACCGAGTCGACGAGGAACGGCATGTCGTCCGTCACGACCTCGACGACGGAGTGGCTGCAGGTCCAGCCGTTCTCCTCGACGGTCGGGGTGTGCACCCGGACGTTCGCGGTGCCCTGCGGGCGCATCTCCGCCAGGCGGTAGTGCGAGAGCGCGGCACCGAAGACGTCAACCGGGTCACGGTCGGCGAGGTCCTCGGGGGCGGTGTGCAGGTAGTAGCGCTGGAGATATCCCGTCAGGGTCTCCGGGTCGAGGCCGCGTACCGGGAGATGTCCCCCGGCCGGGCTGTTTTCAGCGACCCGGGCGGCCCTGGCGAGCAGCTCGGTCTTGGCTTCGTCCAGCTTGGTCTGCATGTCCTCTGGCTCCTGTCGCGCGCCGTTGCGTGACGTCGTGGAAGAACTTTGTGGAAGCCGCACAACGCCGCCGCGACGCGGGGTGTCCTGTCGATGTCGACGCTATGCCGCAATGGGAGAAGGCCGTGCCGTGTTCGACGAGTTTTGTCACAGTCGACATGGGCCCTTGGCCGCAAAGACCAGCGACCGCCCGGTCACGGTGGTGTCCCGGGCGCACGGCGGGGGCCTCGATGCCCCCGCGGGTTATCGCGCTGATCACGGTGCAAGGCTATCGCTCCCGGCAGGGGTGCCGTCATGGGCCGTGTACGTACAAAACCCCACTCCGAACTTAGACCATCCGGACAACGTCTGGCCCGTCCGGATGTGCGATGGCACGACGCGCGGGGCACGACGCCCGCGCGGCACCGCCAGGGGGGAACGACGCCCGCCCGGCACCGCCGGCTACCCGGCGGCTGCGCCCCGCGCCAGCTCCGCGGCCGTCTCCACCGCCTCGGCGAGCGTGTCCACCACCGGCACCCCGGCGGCCTGCAGACTTCCGCGGCTGTGCGAGCCGCCGGTGTAGAGCACCGCATGCGCTCCAGCGTCCCGCGCGGCCACCGCGTCGTCCACCGCGTCACCGATCACGACCGTACGCCCCGGATCCACGTCCGTCAGCGCCGCCAGATGCCGCACCATGTGCGTGCTCTTGCCGCCGCCCGACGGTCCGGTCCTGCCGTCCACCCGCACAAAACGCGCCTCGATCCCGAAGCCGCGCACCAGCGGTATCAGCTCGTCGTGCCCGTACATGCTGAGAATCGACTGGCTGTGCCCGGCCGCCTGCCAGCCCTCCAGCAGCAGATCCACGCCCTCGGCCAGATCGCACCTGACCCGGTGCTCGCTGTAATGGCGGTGAAAGGCATCGTCCATCACCAGCCACTCGGCTTCCGTCGGCATCCGCCCCAGCAGCCGCTCGTAGAACCGCGGGATGGGCACGCAGTACAGCTCTCGGTACCGCTCCAGCGAGATCGGCTCCAGCCCGATCTCCGCGAAGGCGGAATTGGTCGCCCCGATCACCGCGTCGGTGTCGTGGAACAGCGTGCCGTTCCAGTCCCACACGATGTGCGACGCGCGCCGCGCCCCGTCACTCCTCATGTACGCCCCCTTGTGCGACCCCATGAAGAAAAAATACCTGCACCCACCGACAACGCCGCAGAACGGAGCGAGGGGGCGCCGGCACCTCAGCCGATCACGTGCGGGATCTCCTGCACCCCGAACCACATCAGGTCGTGGTCCTGCGCACCGTCCACCACGAACTGCGCGTCGTCATCGCCCTGATCCGCCGCGCCCAGCGCCGCCGCGGCCGCCGCGACATCCGCCTCGGCGTCGTCGGCGTCCACATGCACCGCCGCCGCCTTCGTCAGCGGCACCGGCCCGGCCAGCCGCACCTCGCCCAGCGCCGACTCGTCGAGCCCGCGGTCCGGATCCGCCACGGCCACGCCCTCCGGCACGTCCACGGCCACCACGACCCGCCGGCGCGCGACCTGCGGATTCCCGGCGAGCTGCCGCAGCGAGGCCTGGGCCGCACGGTTCAGCGCCGCGTACTCCAGCTCCTCGATGTCGTCCGAGACGTACCACTCGCGCAGCGCGGGCGTGACGGCGTACGCGTCCAGGGGCCCGGGACCGAGCTCACCGCTTCTGTGCGCCTCTGCGAGACCGGAAAGGGTCAGGGGGACATAGACGCGCATGGCAGTCGCTTCCGCTCGATTCGCTCGACTCTGGAGAATGCCCCGCCAGCATACGGGCGGGAGTCCCCCATCGGGTCGCCCGCATCGCCCCCGCGCCGCCCGCCGCGCGCCCCCACCGCGCCCCTCTCCCAAGGCCATTTTGCAAGCCCCCGACACGGACGGGTGAACTCTCCGGCCTCCGCTCGCCCGCCCGCTGCCGCCTTGCCGCCCGCCCCGCGCCGCCGATAGGAAATCCACCGAAGCTACCGCCGGGTAACCGATCGACCCGGCACAAGGGGGCACCACCATGACGGACACCGACCCGACCCGAACCGCCGGCGCACCCGCAGAACCCGGCCCCGGCCGGACGCCCCGCGACGCCGCCGCCACCCACGGCACGCCGCCCGCCGACCCGCCCGGTACCCGCGTCCCCCGGCCCCGCTCCGGGCGCGGCCCGGGCGCCGGTCCCGGTCCCGGGCGCGGCCGCGGCCCCGCACGCACCCGCCCCGGCAGCCCGTCGACCACCGGCCGCAGCACCCCGGGGCGCTCGCTCACCGGCCCCGCCGCCGCAGCCGCCGCAGCCACCGCCGCCGCCCGCCTGCCGACCGTCGGCGCCCAGCGCCGCGCGCACGAGCGGCGGCCGCACCACTGGTTCGCCCGTCAGCTGCTGCTCACCCTCAGCGGCCAGAGCCCCGTACACGCCCTGCTGGGCCACGCCCTGCCCGGCGCCTACGACCGGCTGGTCGAACTCGCCCCGCAGGCCCCGCTGCGCCCCCTCACCGCCCCGGGCCGCCGCGCGCCCCTCCCCGCCCTCCACACGTGCGGCCTGTGCCGGCCGTGCACCGGCGTCATCGAGGCATTCGCCCGCATCACAGCCGGCGACCGCCTCCGGGCCCTCGCCTTCCGCCTGGAACTGGGCGCCGACACCCGCTGGCGCTGTGCCGCCTTCGACATCGGCCCGACGCCGACGCCATGGGTCCCGGCGCCCCGCTCCTAGGGGGTGTCCGCAAAGTCCTGTCGTCCGCCCGGAGGGCGGGGCTGGCGGCGTCTGGTGCGTGCGATCGCAAGGCGGAGGGTCGTCCTCGTAGCGGGCTACGTGGACGATCCCGACAACGCAGCGAGCGTGCGTGCCAGGCGCCGCCAGCCAGGCGGGACTTTGCGGACACCACCTAGGCCGGAGCCGCACGACATCGGCCCGCACGGCACCGGCGCCGCGCAACGGAGCCCCGGCACGCAAAAGCGCCCCGGCCGTCACAGCCGGGGCGCCTCGTTCTGCGTGCCTACTTCTTCCGGCGGCGGCCGCCGCCCTTCTGCGCCTTGCGCCGCTCCGCCCGGGTCAGCCCATCGGCCTCGGAGCGGGCCGGGCCCTCGCCGTCCTCGTCGCTGATGAAGTCGCCCTCGATGACGCTGCCGTCGCCGTCCACCTTGGGCGCGGTGAAGTGCAGCCGGTCCGGACGCTGCGGGGCCTCCAGGCCCTTGGCGTGGATCTCGGGGCGGCCGGCGGCGGCCGGGACGACCTCCTGCTCGGCCTTCTCCAGAGAGGGCCGCTCGGCCGTCTCCTGGACCGGGACCTCCTCGACCTGCTGCTCAACCTGGACCTCCAGGTTGAACAGGTAGCCGACGGACTCCTCCTTGATGCCCTCCATCATGGCGGTGAACATGTCGAAGCCCTCGCGCTGGTACTCGACCAGCGGGTCCTTCTGGGCCATCGCCCGCAGGCCGATGCCCTCCTGGAGGTAGTCCATCTCGTAGAGGTGCTCACGCCACTTGCGGTCCAGGACGGACAGCACGACGCGGCGCTCCAGCTCGCGCATGATGTCCGAGCCGAGCTGCTCCTCGCGGGCGGCGTACTGCTCGTGGACGTCATCCTTGATCGCGTCGGCGATGAACTCGGAGGTCATGCCCGCGCGGTCGCCGATCTCCTCCTCGAGCTCCTCGACGGTCACCTTGACCGGGTAGAGCTGCTTGAAGGCGCCCCACAGCCGCTCCAGGTCCCACTCCTCGGCGAAGCCCTCGACGGTCTCCGCCTGGATGTAGGCGTCGATGGTGTCTTCCATGAAGTGCTTGATCTGGTCCTGCAGGTCCTCGCCCTCCAGGACGCGGCGGCGCTCGCCGTAGATGACCTCGCGCTGGCGGTTGAGGACCTCGTCGTACTTCAGGACGTTCTTGCGCGTCTCGAAGTTCTGCTGCTCGACCTGCGACTGGGCGGACGCGATCGCCCGGGTCACCATCTTGTTCTCGATCGGTACGTCGTCGGGGACGTTGGCCATCGCCATGACCCGCTCGACCATCTGGGCCTTGAACAGCCGCATCAGGTCGTCACCGAGGGAGAGGTAGAACCGCGACTCGCCGGGGTCGCCCTGACGGCCGGAGCGACCGCGCAGCTGGTTGTCGATACGGCGCGACTCGTGCCGCTCGGTGCCCAGCACATACAGCCCGCCGAGCTCCTTGACCTCCTCGAACTCCGCCTTGACCGCGGCCTCGGCCCGCTCCAGGGCGGCGGGCAGCGCGGCGGCCCACTCCTCGACGTGCTCGACCGGGTCCAGGCCGCGCTGGCGCAGCTCCGCCTCGGCGAGGTCGTCGGGGTTGCCGCCGAGCTTGATGTCCGTACCGCGGCCGGCCATGTTCGTGGCGACCGTCACGGCGCCCTTGCGGCCCGCCTGGGCGATGATCGGCGCCTCCCGGTCGTGCTGCTTGGCGTTGAGCACCTCATGGGCCACGCCGCGCTTGTTGAGCTGCTGGGAGAGGTACTCGGACTTCTCGACCGAGGTGGTGCCGACCAGGATCGGCTGGCCCTTCTCGTGCTTCTCGACGATGTCCTCGACGACCGCGTCGAACTTCGCGGGCTCGGTGCGGTAGATCAGGTCGGCCTGGTCCAGCCGGACCATCGGGCGGTTCGTCGGGATCGGGACGACGCCGAGCTTGTAGATCTGGTGGAACTCGGCGGCCTCGGTCATGGCCGTACCGGTCATGCCGGAGAGCTTGTCGTAGAGGCGGAAGAAGTTCTGGAGGGTGATCGTGGCGAGCGTCTGGTTCTCGTCCTTGATCTCCACCCCTTCCTTCGCCTCGATGGCCTGGTGCATGCCCTCGTTGTAGCGGCGGCCGGCGAGGATACGGCCGGTGTGCTCGTCGACGATCATGACTTCGCCGTCGATGACGACGTAGTCCTTGTCGTTCTTGAACAGCTCCTTGGCCTTGATCGCGTTGTTGAGGTACCCGACGAGTGGGGTGTTCACCGACTCGTACAGGTTGTCGATGCCCAGCCAGTCCTCGACCTTGCTGACGCCGGACTCGTGGATGCCGACCGTGCGCTTCTTCTCGTCGACGTCGTAGTCGCCGGTCTCCTCGACGCCGCGCTGCGGGTTGGCGGCCTCGCCCTTCTTGAGGCGCTGCACCAACTTGGCGAAGTCGCCGTACCACTTGGTGGCGGAGTCCGCGGGACCCGAGATGATCAACGGCGTACGGGCCTCGTCGACGAGGATCGAGTCGACCTCGTCGACGACCGCGAAGTTGTGGCCACGCTGGACGAGTTCGTCCTGCGACCAGGCCATGTTGTCGCGCAGATAGTCGAAGCCGAACTCGTTGTTCGTGCCGTACGTGATGTCGCAGCTGTACTGCTCGCGGCGCTGGGCGGGCGTCATGTCGGCGAGGATGCAACCGACCGTCAGACCGAGGAATTTGTGGACCCGGCCCATCATCTCGGAGTCCCGCTCGGCCAGATAGTCGTTCACCGTGATCAGGTGGACGCCCTTGCCGGACAGCGCGTTGAGATACGTCGGGAGGGTACCGACGAGGGTCTTGCCCTCACCGGTCTTCATCTCGGCGACGTATCCGAGGTGAAGGGCCGCGCCACCCATCAGCTGGACGTCGTAGTGGCGCTGGCCGAGCACGCGCTTGGCGGCCTCACGGACCGTGGCGAACGCCTCGGGCAGCAGGTCGTCCAGGCTCTCCCCGTCCGCGAACCGCTCTTTGTACTCATCCGTGAGCGCCCGCAGCTCGGCGTCGGAGAGGGCCGCGAAGTCCTCTTCGATGGAGTTGACCTGGCCCGCGATGCGGTGCAGTTTGCGCAGGATCTTTCCTTCGCCTGCACGCATGAGCTTGTTGAAGACGGACACTTGGGCTGGTCTCCTTGCCGGTCGGGCCTGGCACGGTCGGGTGCGCGGGGCGCGGCATTTTTCCAGGGGCAGGCCCCGCCGCAACGGCCATCGTAAGGGAGGACGCTGTCGGGCCGGGAGGTCCGCCGCAGCGACGGCAGGCCTGCCTTCCCCAGGTGAACGCCTGAGCGGGCGAGAAGGTGCCGGGAATCACCGCGAAATCCCGTCGCGGTCGCCCCCGCCGCGCCGCACACTCGCTCCATGGAGCCCGTCATTCTCACCACCGAGCGTCTTCTCCTGCGCCCTTTCGAGGCGTCGGACGCGGCCACCGTATACGCCGCCTGTCAGGAACCCGACATTCCGCGCTGGACGAGCATTCCCTCGCCGTACGGATTCGAGGACGCGGAACTGTTCACCGGCACCACCTCTCCCGAGGGCTGGCACACCGACACGAGCTATTCCTTCGCGGTGCTCTCCCGGTCCGACGGCTGCCTGGTCGGCTCCATGGGCCTGATACGGCTCGACCGGCTGCACCCCCCGGAGCGGCAGGCGGAGCTCGGCTACTGGACGGCCAAGGAGCACCGCGGCAAGGGATACACCGTCGAAGCGGCCCGCGCGGTGGTGCACTGGGCGTTCGCGGATCTCGGGGTGGAGCGGATGGAGTGGCTCGCGGAGGCCGGCAACGAGGGCTCCCAGGCGGTGGCCCGCAGGGTCGGCTTCCGGATGGAGGGCACCCTGCGCGCCAAGCTGATCCACGCGGGCACCCGCCGGGACGCCTGGATCGGCTCCCTGCTCCCGTCCGATCTGCCCCGGGAGCCCGAGCCGGGCTCCACCGCCGCACCGGCCACGGACGCCACGCCGTACCTCCCGTACCAGGGCTGAACGGCAGGGCGGCGGCGCGCCCGGGTCCGTTGTCAGTGGCCGCCCCTACCCTTTCCGCATGACCGCAGTGCCGCGCACCCAGCCTTCGCCGCCGCCCCTGACCTCGCTCTCCCGGGACGACGCCCGGCGCATGGCGCTACGGGCCCAAGGCCTGGTGGGCGCACCGGACCGGCGGGCGGGGGTGGGCGGGGTGCTGCGGCATCTGGGCGCGGTGCAGCTGGACACGATCTCGGTGCTGGCGCGCTCGCACGAGCTGGTGCCGTACGCCCGCCTCGGCGCGGTCGGCCGCACCGCCGTCGAAGGGGCCTACTGGACGGACACCCGCAGCTTCGAGTACTGGTCGCACGCCGCCTGCATCCTGCCCATAGAGGAGTGGCCGCTCTTCGCCTTCCGCCGCCGGGCCTTCCGCGCCAAGGGCCACCGCTGGCACATCATGAAGGACTCCGAGCGCTCCTGCGCCGCGGTCCTGGCGCGCCTCTCGGCGGACGGCCCGCTGACCACGTCCGAGCTGGGAGGCGGCCGGAAGGGGGGCGAGTGGTGGGACTGGTCCGAGACCAAGATCGCGGTGGAGTGGCTGCTCGACACCGGCCAGGTGGTCTGCACGGAGCGCCGCGGCTGGAAGCGGGTGTACGACCTCGCCGAGCGCGCCGTCCCCGATGCCCTGCTGCACGACGATCTGGACGACGCCGAGTGCATCCGCCGCCTCGTCGCCCAGGCGGGCGCCGCGATGGGCGTGGCCACCCGCGCGGATCTCGCCGACTACCACCGCCTCAAGGGCGAGCAGGTGGACGCCGTGATCGAGGGCTCGGGGCTGGTGCCGGTCGACGTCGAGGGCTGGGGGAAGCCCGCCTGGGCCGATCCCGCCGCCCTGGCCGCCCCGCCCCGCGGCCGGCACCGCACGACCCTGCTCTCGCCGTTCGATTCCCTGATCTGGGACCGCCCGCGTACGGAGCGGATCTTCGGCTTCACCCACCGTCTGGAGGCCTACGTCCCTCGCCCGAAGCGGATACACGGCTACTTCGCGATGCCTCTGCTGTCGGGGGGCCGCCTGGTGGGCCGCGCCGATCCGGCCCGCGAGGGCGGCACCCTCATCGCCCGTCAGGTCTCGCTGCAGGGCCCCAAGGCCGTCCGCCCCATGGCCCAGGCCCTGCACGAGGCCGCCGGCTGGGTCGGCTGCGACTCCGTACGCCTGGAGCGGTGCGACGACCCCACGCTCGCCGAAGCCCTCCGCGCGGAACTCACTCACACGAGTGATGGCTCCGGCTGAGTCCGCCGACGCCGCCGGGGGCTCGCACAGCCCCCGGTCCGACGGCCGCGGCCGTCCGCTCAGCGGATCTCGAGAATCTTCTCCCGCATCGCATACACCACGGCCTCCATCCGGGAGTGCAACTGCAGCTTCTCCAAGATGTTGCGGACATGGTTTTTCACGGTGTTTTCGGAAATGAAGAGCTCTTTGGCGATATCGCGATTGTTCATGCCCGTGGCGACAAGCTTGAGGACCTCGAGCTCGCGGTCGGTGAGCCGGGGCGCGGGCACCAGCCTGCGCTCGTCCGTGCGCTGGATCATCGACTTGAACTCGGTCAGGAGCTTGGACGCCATCGACGGGCTGATCTGCGACTGGCCGTCCGCGACGGCGCGGATTGCGGTGGCCACCTCGTCGGTGGAGATCTCCTTGAGGAGATATCCCGTGGCGCCGGCCTTGATCGCGTCGTAGAGATCGGCCTCTTCATCGCTGATCGTCAGCATGATGATCTTCGCGCTGGGAGCCACCTCCTTGATGGAGGTACAGGCCTCGATACCGCCCCGTTTGGGCATCCGTACGTCCATCAGCACGATGTCGGGCAGCAGGTCCGCGGCCTTGTCGCACGCCTCTGCGCCGTCCCCGGCCTCGCCGACGACCTGGATGTCCTCTTCCTGGGCCAGCACGATCTCCAGGCCCCGCCGGAAAAGCGCGTGATCGTCCACAACCAGGACCCGGATCGGCTCCTTGCGCGGCACGCTCGCGGCGGCTGCGTCCCCGATACCGCTTCCCTCGTCGTCCGCGCCGTCACACACGGGCCCGAAACTGTCCCCCATTGTTCCTCCCCGTCAACTACTCGGCCGAAGGGCCAGAGCTTGGAAATAAGGCTGGTTGACAACAGCCCCGCGCGGCCAGCCTGATCAATGCCATACGACCGTCTCCCCGGCAAGTAGCCGTTTCACGTCCACAAACTCCCTGGCTGGCACAAACACTATACGGCTTCAACTCCTGCTTTCTTCAGGCACGATGGTGCCCCCGGCGTACGCCGGGGGCACCGAGCGGATGAGTGTCAGCCTCCGAGCGCGCCGCCTGCGCCCCCCGGTTCTTCCTCCCCGAACGAGTCGGGGTTCAAGTGGATGACGCCGTAGTCGTATGCATGCCGCCGGTAGACGACACTCGGCTGCTTGGTCTCGGCATCGACGAAGAGATAGAAGTCGTGGCCGACCAACTCCATCTCGTAGAGCGCCTGGGTGAGCGTCATCGGCGCCGCCGAGTGGGTCTTCTCGCGGACGATCAAGGGTCCTTCGCCCTGGACGTCGAGCGAGCCCATCTTCGTGATCGGCACCGTCGGCTCGGTCTCGCTCTCGGTGGCGAGCTCACCGTTGGTGTTCAGATGCGCGGCGTCGGGGACGCTGACGGCGACATCACTCGCCGGGATGCGGCCGTTGCCGCGACGTGAGTGGCGCTTGTCGTGCTGCTTCCGCAGTCGCGCCTCCAGCTTGGCGGTAGCCAGGTCCAGCGCGGCGTACGGGTCGGCTGCGGCCGCCTCGGCCCGGACCACCGGGCCACGGGAGCGGAGGGTGATCTCCACTCGGTCGGAACGGTCGGCCTGCCGCGGGTTGGGCTCCTTGGACACCTCGACGTCCAGGCTGATCACCTTGCCGTCGAGCTTCTGGACTTTGTCCAGCTTCAGCTTCTCGGCCACGTGCTTGCGGAACCGCTCGGGCACCTCGGTCTTGCGGCCCTTGACGACGATGTCCACGCAGAACTCCGTTCCCGGATCGCTCCGCTACGCAGAGGGAGCGACTCCTTCTTGCACCAGGCTCCGGTAGGTGCCGAAGCCTCGGACTTGGCGACTTTCACCTCCTCCTCCCCCGAGGACAAGCTCTCCACTCCAACGTTTTCAGGTTCGCCTCAATAGCCCCCAAGCGCATACATCGCGACATCCGAGGCAAAGCGGCCACCAAGTCCTCACAACCGAACATAGCTCTCCTGGATGGGTGTCGGCACCCCCTTGCGACCACCAGCTCCGTTTGGGTGAATTTTGTTGCCCATTACCTGCACCGATGAATTTTCTTGGTCAGTTCCGGTTCCTTTCAAAAGCCCTGGGAGACGCCGCGACCACCGCCGCCCCGGCCACCCGGCCACCCGCCGCGGCGATCGCCCGCGCCGCCTCGGCGAGCGTGGCACCCGTTGTCACCAGGTCGTCCACCAGCACCACTGACGCCCCCGCCAGCAGCCTCCCACCCGCGCCCCGCGCCTCCAGTGCACCGGCCACATTCGTCAGCCGCTGCGGGGCGCTCAGCCCCGCCTGGTCGGCCACCGCGCGGCCCTGCCGCAACGCCGCGAGCACCCGCGCCCCGGCGCCGCTCCGCCGCAGGTCGGCCGCCGCCGCCAGCGCGATCCTGCGTACCGGATCATGGCCCCGGCCGGCCACCGATCTTCGGGCCGACGGCACGGGTACCAGCACGAGCGGCCCGCCGCCCCGCCGCTCGCCCACCGCCCCGCCACCGGTCTGCACCCGCCGCACCGCCCCGGCCAGCGCCGCACCCAGGGGCCGCGCCAGCCGCAGCGCCCCGCGCTCCTTGTGGGCCAGCAGTACGGCCCGCACCTCGTCGGCGTACGGCGCACCGGCCCACACCCGGGGCAATCCGACGGGTCCCGGCTGCGGCCTCACCCGTCGCGCACCGCGCCCGTCACGCGACAGCGCCCGGCGACACTGCGCACACAGCTCCGTACGCGGCCTGCCGCACCCCGCGCAGTCGACCGGCAGCACCAGACCGGCCAGTTCCCGCCACACACCCTGCATGACTCCAGGGTCCCGCCGACGGCGCCCGGCCACCACCCCTGTGGAAAACCGCGGCGCCCCACGCCGTGACCTGGGCCGTCACCCCGGATAGACCGGCGCGGTCCCCTCCTTGGCCACCGTCTTCCAGTTCGCATCCGGAGGCAGCCGCACGATGCCCTCGGTGGCGTCGGCGATCAGCGGCCGGGTCTCGTCCTCCGAGGCGGCCACCGCCTTGACGCCGTTGACCCCGGGCAGCGTCTGCGCGTTGGATGCCGAACCGTCGGTCTCCATGAACTGCATCTGCTGCACCCCGCCGGACTCCCGCCCGACGACCACCAGCCGGCTGCCGCCCGCCCACGAGGCGGCCACCACGTCCTCCAACTGCGGGGCGATCGGCCGCAGTTCCTCCACCGACAGCACCGGGTGCGCCGACGAACCACCGCGCTCGACCCGGCCCAGCTGGAGCGTCGTACGGCCCTTGTCCTCCACCAGCATCGCGATCCGGATGCCGTCCGCGGCCACCCGGATCGCCTTGATCCGCCGCTTCCCCAGGCCCGGCACCGCGACCTCTTCGGGCGCGCTCTTCCCCTCGCGCATCCGCAGCAGCCGCGAGCCGTGGGAGTTGCGGTCGGCGATCCACAGATCGCCGAGACCGTCCCAGCTCGGCGCGGTCAGCCCCTCGTCCGGGTCCTTGGCCGAGCCCGTGCTGGTCAGCAGCGGGGCACCGCGCGGGACGCCGTCCTCCAGACCGGCCACGTACAACGACCGGCCGTCGCCGGACACCGCGGCCGCGGTGGTCTCGCCCCGGGAGATGGCGACCGAGCGCAGCGGGGTCCTGCCGGTGCCGAACGGGCCGCGCACCGGCGTCGGTTCGGTGGCGGAGTCGGACATGGAGACGACCTTGTGGTCGGCGTCGATGAAGTACTCCTGGGCGGAGTGACCGGTGAGCCGGGTCGGCGAGAAGTCGCGTTCGGCCTGCTCCTGGGTCAGCGCGCACAGGGAGTTGCCGTCGTGGTCCTGGAGGTCCACCTCGCTGACCTTCGAGGCCCGGGTCATGTCCTGGACGGTGAAGAAGAGTTGGGCCGCCATCCGCTTGCACTGGCCGGTGTCGGTGTTGACCGCCTGCTTGCTCAGCTTGACCCGCAGCGCGTTGGAGTCGTCCAGCGACAGATCACGCGCGGCGAGCCGGGTGCCGGACGGGAAATCCGACGACGTCACTTGACTCAGCCAGTCCGTGGGCCCGGACAGCAGCGCCTCCACACTGGCCGTGATCGGCTCTATCCGCTGGCGCAGATACACCGGGTCGGCCACCAGGACGTTCCGGCTCGCCTTCGGATCCGGGGTCTCCGACTGGTAGGACGCGAAGTAGTACTTGTTGACGGAGCGGTAGATCCGCTGGAAGTCGGACTGCCCGAGCACCAGGCCGTTGGGCAGCCGGTCGATGCGCCACTGCCCGTCCTCCTTGATGAGGTGGATGGTCCGGCGGTACTTCTTCTCCTCCGGCGTGTAGGCGTGATTGGCGTCCACCTTCGCCACCTGGCTGCCGGAGAGCACGACCGTGTAGCCGTTGCCGTCCTCGCGGTTGGGCTGCGCCTGCGGCTCGGACTTGGGGCGCTCCTGAAGCACATCGGTGCCCCGGAACGGCTGCCACTTCTGCCTGGCTGACTTGGCCAGGTACTGGCCGGCCGTACGGAAATCCGCCTCGTCGCTGGTCGTCGCGTCGAGGAAGCTGCGGACGATGTTCGTCGGCTGCGCGCCGTCCTGCGGGGGGACGCCGTAGACCCGCACCTGCGAGTCCCCGTCGGCGCGCGGCGACTGGTCGACCGCCTTGACATCGCCGCTGTCCGGCATCGAGGCACACCCGGCGAGCAGTACGCCCGCGCAGCCCAGCAGCGCCGCCTTCCGCGCCCGCCCGGCTTCCCTACGGGTACGTGTACGGGACATGTGCCCCACCTGACCCTCGCCTCCGCGCTCAGTGTCCACGCAGCCCGCCTTCTTGCTTGCCGCCCCGACCGGCTTCCCGCTCGGGCCCGCCGACGACCGGCCTGGCGACGGCCTCGCCGCCACGGTCCGACTCACCGGCGCGCGTTTCCTCACCGTGCGCCGTCGCTCCACTCCGCGCGCGCCCGGTCTGCGGCACCACGCGGGCGCCGTCGCCGGGCAGCGCCGCCGGATCGGCCGCGGGGCGGGCCCCGGCGTGCGACACCGCGGCGCGCGGCTGCGCCGGGATCGTGGACGCCTTGCGGTCCGCACCGGCGCCCGACTGCGCCGCCTCGGTCAGGTCGCGGTTGCGCCGCGAGTCCTCCGGCTCCAGCGGTATCGGGGAGCCACGCAGCCCCTCGCCGGCCGTACGGGGCAGCGTCAGCCGGAACTGCGAGCCGCCGCCCGGCTCACCCCAGGCCTGCAGCCAGCCGCCGTGCAGCCTGGCGTCCTCGACGGCGATGGACAGGCCCAGGCCCGTACCGCCCGTCGTCCGCGCCCGCGCCGGATCCGCGCGCCAGAAGCGATTGAAGACCCGGGTCGCCTCACCGGGCTTGAGACCGACACCGTAGTCACGCACCGCGACGGCCACCGCGCCACCGGAGTGCCCGCCGCCGGACGCCAGCCGCACCACGACGTCCCGGCCCTCACCGTGCTCGACGGCGTTGACGACAAGGTTGCGCAGCACCCGTTCCACCCGTCGGGTGTCCGCCTCGGCGATCACGGGCCGCTCCGCACCGCGCACCACGAAACGGGTGCCCTTGGCCTCGGCCAGCGGCTCCGCGCCCTCGAGGACGCGGTGGACGACATCGCGCAGGTCGATCGGCTCGGCCTCCAGCGCGGCGGCGCCCGCGTCGAACCGGCTGATCTCCAGCAGCTCGGCGAGCAGCGACTCGAAGCGGTCGAGCTGTCCGCGCAGCAGCTCCGCGGAGCGCGCGGTGGCGGGGTCGAACTCGTCCCGCACCTCGTGGATGACATCGGCGGCCATCCGTACGGTCGTCAGCGGCGTCCGCAGCTCGTGCGAGACGTCGGAGACGAACCGGCGCTGCATCCGGGACAGCTCCTCCAGCTGCTGGATCTTGACCTGGAGGTTCTGCGCCATCTTGTTGAAGGACTCGCCGAGCCGGGCGATGTCGTCCTCGCCGGTGACCTTCATCCGCTCCTGGAGGAGGCCCGCGGCCAGCCGCTCGGAGATCCCCGCGGCCATCCGTACGGGCGTGACGACCTGCCGCACCACGAGCCAGGCGATGGCCCCGAGCAGGATCACGACGAACACCCCGGCCGTCGCGAGCGTTCCCGTCACCAGCTTCAGGGACTCCTCTTCCTGACTGAACGGGAAGAGGTAGTAGAGCTGGTACTGGTTGCCGTTGACGTCGTTGAGGCGCTTTCCGATGATCAGCGCCGACGTGCCGTCGTCCGACCCGATGCGCTTGATCTTGGTGTACTCGCGGAACGTCCCGGACTTGGTGTCCAGCTTCCGCCGCAGCTCGGCGGGCACGCTGCGCTCGGGGTCGACGTCCCCGGAGGCGCGCGGACCGCGGGTGCCGGGGCTGGAGTCGCCGAACGGTTCGTCGGAGTCGGAGCTGAGCGCCACGACGGAGAAGACGCCCTGACCGCCACTGGCGAGCTGTTCGACCAGGCCGGTGAGCCAGGTCGCGGAGTCCTGGGTGCCGCGGTTGCCGGTGCGGACGGCGTCGTCGGGCCGGGTGTCGTCGGCGCCGTCGGCCATCTTCTGGGCGACGCCGAAGCCGCCCACGGCCTGGCTCTGCGCGGCCTGCGCCTTGGCGGTGAGCAGGCCGTTACGGACCTGTCCCACGACCACCACACCGAGCAGCAGCACCACCGCGAGCGACATCAGCAAGGTGGTCGCCACCACGCGCAGCTGGATGTTGCGCCGCCACAGCCGCAGGGCGGGCAGCAGCGGCCGCCGCACCCAGCGGCTGAAGAGCCGCAGCAGGGGGTGCACCGGTCCGCTCACGGCGCCGTCGGGGAGCAGCTGCCCACCGCGCAGCAACCAGGCGGACAACCTTCCTGAAAAGGACATATCACTCGCCGGGCCGACGGAACGCCCCCGCTTTCCCTCCGGGGCCGCACCGTCCCGGGTCATCTCAGCTGGGCCCGGCCTTGTAGCCGACCCCGCGCACGGTCACCACGATCTCCGGACGCTCCGGATCCCGCTCGACCTTGGAACGCAGCCGCTGCACATGAACATTGACCAGCCGGGTGTCGGCGGCATGCCGATAGCCCCAGACCTGCTCCAGCAGCACCTCACGCGTGAACACCTGCCACGGCTTGCGCGCCAGCGCCACCAGCAGATCGAACTCCAGCGGGGTCAGCGCGATGGACTGCCCGTCCCGCTTCACCGAGTGGCCCGCCACATCGATGACCAGGTCACCGATCGCCAGCTGCTCGGGCGCCGGCTCCTCCGAGCGCCGCAGCCGCGCCCGGATCCGGGCCACCAGCTCCTTGGGCTTGAACGGCTTGACGATGTAGTCGTCCGCGCCCGACTCGAGCCCGACCACCACATCCACGGTGTCGCTCTTGGCGGTCAGCATGACGATCGGCACCCCGGACTCCGCCCGGATCAGCCGGCACACCTCGATACCGTCCCGTCCGGGCAGCATCAGGTCGAGCAGCACAAGATCGGGCTTGGTCTCACGGAAGGCGGCAAGCGCCTTGTCACCGTCCGACACGAACGACGGTTCAAAGCCTTCGCCGCGCAGCACGATGCCGAGCATCTCTGCCAGTGCGGTGTCGTCGTCGACGACCAGGACGCGTCCCTTCATTCGGCCATCATCCCATTACCTGATCGTGACTTACTCCATCGTGACGTGGAACACACCTCGGCGAGCGCATCCCGAGTGACCGGGGAGATCACTCCGGCCTCCGTGACGATCGCCGTCACCAGCTCCGGAGGAGTCACATCGAACGCCGGGTTGTAGGCCTGCGCGCCCAACGGCGCCACCGCGATGCCGGCGCCGGCACCCCCTTCGACCCCCTGCCCGGGCGGCAACGAGAGCTCCGTCACTTCACTGCCCGGCCGCTGCTCCACTTCGATGTCCGCCCCCTGTTCCGTCTCCAGATCCACCGTGCTCGTCGGGGCCACCACCACGAACGGAACGTGGTGATAGCGGGCCAGCACCGCCAGCGGATAGCTGCCGACCTTGTTGGCGACCGAGCCGTCCGCCGCAATCCGGTCCGCGCCTATCAGCACCGCGTCCACCTCACCCGCGGCGAACAGCGACCCCGCCGCCCCGTCCGCCAGCACGCTGTACGCCATGCCCGCACGCGCCGCCTCGTACGCCGTCAGCCGCGCCCCCTGCAACAGCGGCCGCGTCTCGTCCACCCACAACCGTTGCAGCTCACCCGCCCGGTGCGCCGCGCGCACCACCGCCAGGGCGGTCCCCTCCCCACCGGACACCAGCGCCCCCGTATTGCAATGGGTGAGAATCCGGTGGCCACCACCCGGGAGCAGCTCTCCCAGCAGCGCCAGCCCGTGCCCGGCCATCCGCGCGCTGGCCTCGATGTCCTCCGCATGTACGGCACGCGCCTCGGCCAGCGCCGCCGCCGCGGCAGCCTCCGCGCCGGCCCCGCGACCGGCGGCCTCTCGGTAGGCGCCCGCCGCCCGCCGCACGCCGTACCCGAGGTTGACCGCGGTCGGCCGGGCATGCGCCAGCGTCTCCGCCGCATCGTCCACATCGAACCCACGCGCCGCGGCCAGCGCGACACCGTACGCACCCGCGATGCCCAGCAACGGCGCACCGCGCACCGCCAGCGTCCGGATCGCCTGAACCAGCGCCGGTACGTCCGTGCAGACCAGCTCGGCCTCCTCCGCAGGCAGGCGGGTCTGATCAAGGAGGACCACAACCGGCCCTTCCGGTGGCTCCTCCCAGCGCAACGACGGGATCGCGAGCGACTGAGCGCCCGCCTCGGATACCTCGTACTGATCGGCCATTGGTTCAGTCTGCCGCCGACACCGCCCCGAACAGAAGGTCCTCCACTGCTCAGGGCTCCGGTACACAGAGCCACCGGCCATGACACGATGACTGACACCGCGGACCCCGGACCCCGGCCGCCCCGGCGGATCACGGGCAGCAAGAAGGAGCGAAGATGAACGACTCTCCGGGCTGGGCCTCGCCCGGATCCGCACCCTCCGACGAGCCGGACCGCGGCACCCAGGAGCAATCCGCCCAGCAGACCGCCCCGGAGGAACCCGCCGCCGAACGGCCGTCCCCGCCGAACTGGTCCAAGCAACAGCCGCCCGCCGGCCACTGGTCGTCCCCCACCGGGATCCCCGGCCAGGGCGGCCCGGCCGACGAGAACACCGAGGCCGGCACCCGCGCCCGCGCCGGCACCACCATCCCCGGCCAAGGCGGCTGGAACGGTCCGGCGGGCGGCGGCCCCGGATGGAGCACCGGCTGGGCCCCGACGCCACCGGCCGCCAAGCCGGGCGTCATCCCGCTGCGCCCGCTCGGCGTCGGCGAGATACTCGACGGCGCCGTCTCCACGATGCGCGCCCACTGGCGCACCGTCCTCGGCATATCGCTGATGATCGCGGTGGTCTCGCAGACCCTGATCACCGTCGTCACCCGACTGTGGCTCAAGAGCCCCGGCCGGCCCACCGCCATAGGCCAAGGCACCCGGTCGGCCATGGCCGAGGCCATGCACGCCATGCTCCAGACGCTCGTCGCGAACGCCGCCACCGCGCTGATCGGCCTCCTCGCCACGCTCTTCGCCACCGGCCTGCTGACCATGGTCACCAGCCGCGCCGTCCTCGGCCGCTCGGTCACCACCGCGCAGGCCTGGCAGGACGCCCGCGGCCGGCTCCCGCACCTGCTCGGCCTGCTGCTCCTGCTTCCCGTCATCCTCATGGCCATCGCGGCGATCGGCCTGGCTCCCGGGATCCTCCTCCTCTCCACGAGCACGCAGGAGATCGGCCTGCTTTTCATCGTGTTCGGCGGACTGGCCGTCAGCATCGTCAGCGTCTGGCTGGCGGTCCGCTACAGCCTCGCCTCCCCCGCGCTGATGCTGGAGAAGCAGGGCGTCATCGCCTCCATGCGCCGCTCCGCCAAGCTCGTACGAGGCTCCTGGTGGCGAGTGCTGGGCATCCAGCTCCTCGCCTACCTCCTGGTCGCCCTCGTCGAGTTCATCATCCAGATCCCGACCACCCTCATCGCCTTCGTCGTCGGAGGCGAGAACCTGATGGACTGGGCGAACGGCACCAACAGCACCACCAGTTGGAGCTTCCTGGCCGTGATGGGCATCGGAGCCGTCATCAGCTCCGCCCTCACCTTCCCGATCAGCGCGGGCGTGACCGCGCTCCTCTACATGGACCAGCGCATCCGCCGCGAGGCCCTCGACCTCGAACTCGCCCGCGCCGCCGGCCTCCCCGGCTACGGCACGGACACCGCGGGAACGGCCGCCCCCGGCGCCCCCGCAGACGCCCCCACCGACACCACTCCGGGAAGCTGATGCAGTGACAACAGGGGGGAAGGCGGCCGCGCTCGGACGGCTCCTGGCGCGCGCCGGCGATGACATACCGGTCCGGACTCCGCGCGTGCCCGCACGCGAAGCGGCAGAGCGCGAACTGTCCGATCCCCGGTACCACCAGCACGATCCCAACCCGCTCCAGCAATGCCTCAATTGGTTCGGGAACCGCATCGACGACCTGTTCAAGGCGGCCGCCGGCGCCACCCCGGACGGCTGGTTCGGGCTGCTCACCGTCATCACGGTGGTGCTGCTGCTGATCGTCGCGCTACGGCTGCGCCTCGGCGCGATACGCCGCACCGCGACCACCAGCCGCGCGCTCTTCGCCGAAACCCCCCGGACCGCCGCCGAGCACCGTTCGGCCGCCGACCGGCACGCCGCCGAGGGCCACTGGAGCCAGGCGATGCAGGAACGGATGCGCGCCATCGTCCTCGCCCTCGAAGAGCGCGCGCTGCTCACGCCCGGCCCGGGCCGCACCGCCGACGAGGCCGCCGCCGCGGCCGGCCGTGCCTTCCCCGCACACGCCGGCCAACTGAACGCCGCGGCTCGCGCCTTCGACGACGTCACATACGGCGGCCGCCCTGGCACCGAGCGGGAGTACGCCCTCTTGACCGCCCTCGACAGCGATCTGCGGGACGCCAGGCCCCACCTCGCCGCCCCGGCCGGGAGCCGCGCATGACCACGGCCACCACGGACACCATCGCGCCGTCCTCCACCCCCGCCCGCCATCTGTGGCGGCGGTCCCGAGGACCGCTGCTCGCGCTCCTCCTGCTCGTCGTCACCGGGCTGATACTCACGGCGCTGCAGTCCGGTGAGCGGTACGGCAGGCTCGACCCCCGCTCGGCGGACCGCACCGGGAGCCGGGCCCTCGCCCAACTCCTGGCCGCCCAAGGAGTCACCACCCAGGTCGTGACGACCTCCGAGGAGGCCGCCGCCGCAAGCGGCCCCGACACCACGCTCCTCGTCACGGACCCCGACCTCCTCACCACACGACAGCTGACCGGTCTGCGCACGGCAACCGCGCACACCTCCGGCCGCATCGTCCTGCTCGCCCCAGGTCCGATCGCCCTCAAGGCCTTCACCCCCGGCGTCACGACGGCCTCCCAGGCCGACAACACGGCACGCCGACCCGCCTGTTCGCTGCCGGCCGCCCGACGCGCAGGCGATGCCCTCCTGGGCGGCCGGCGCTACGTCGCCCCCGACGGCACGGCCGACCGCTGCTACCTCAGCGGCGGCCTGCCCACCTTGCTGCGCCTGCCGGCCCCCGACGCAGGCCGCGACACCGTGCTCCTCGGCTCCCCCGACTTCCTCTACAACCACCGCCTCGCCGAGCGCGGCAACGCCTCGCTGGCCCTTCAACTCCTCGGCGCGCACAAACATCTGATCTGGTACCTCCCCTCCCTGAGTGACCCGGCGTCGAGTGATCCGGCGTCCGCCCAGGACGACCAGCGCGGTTTCCTCGACCTCATCCCCTCCGGCTGGAGCTGGGGCCTGCTCCAACTTGCCTTCGCCGCCGTCTTCGCGGCCCTCTGGCGCGCCCGCCGCCTCGGCCCCTTGGTTCCCGAACGACTCCCGGTCACCGTCCCGGCCGCCGAGACGACCGAAGGCCACGCCCGCCTCTACGAACAGGCCAACGCCCGCGACCGCGCCTCAGCCGTTCTCCGCGCAGCCACCCGTACACGGCTCGCCCCGCTCATCGGCGTGCCTCCCGCACACGCCCACACCCCCGACATCCTTCTGCCGGCCGTCCAGGCCCACTCGACCACCGCACCCGCTGCCGAAGACGGCCTCCACGCCCTGCTCTTCGGCCCGGCCCCCGCGGAGGACAAGGCACTGGTGCAACTGGCCGACCAACTCGACGAACTCGAAATCTCGATCGTTTCCCAAGAGAGGCACGCCCCCCGTGAGCACCCCGACCGCTGACAGCGCCCGAGCCTCCCTCGAAGCTGTCCGCACCGAGATAGCCAAGGCCGTCGTCGGCCAGGACCCCGCCGTCACCGGCCTGGTCGTCGCACTGCTCTGCCGCGGCCATGTGCTCCTCGAAGGCGTCCCCGGTGTCGCCAAGACCCTGCTCGTACGGGCCCTGTCGGCCACCCTCGAACTCGACACCAAGCGCGTCCAGTTCACCCCCGATCTGATGCCGAGCGACGTCACCGGTTCCCTGGTCTACGACGCCCGCAGCGCCGAGTTCTCCTTCCAGCCCGGCCCCGTCTTCACCAACCTCCTTCTCGCCGACGAGATCAACCGCACGCCTCCCAAGTCCCAGGCATCCCTCCTCGAAGCCATGGAGGAGCGCCAGGTCACCGTCGACGGCACCGCCCGGCCCCTCCCCGAACCGTTCCTCGTGGCCGCCACCCAGAACCCCGTGGAATACGAGGGCACTTACCCGCTCCCCGAGGCCCAGCTCGACCGGTTCCTGCTGAAGCTGACGGTCCCGCTCCCCGCACGCCAGGACGAGATCGACATCCTCACCCGCCACGCGGACGGCTTCAGCCCCCGCGACCTCGACGCGGCAGGACTACGCCCCGTAGCCTCCGCCGCCGACCTCGAAGCGGCCCGGGCCGCGGTCGCCAAGACCGCCGTCTCCCCCGAAGTCACCGGCTATATCGTCGATATCTGCCGCGCCACCCGTGAATCCCCCTCGCTCTCCCTCGGCGTATCCCCCCGAGGCGCCACCGCGCTGCTCTCCACTTCCCGAGCCTGGGCCTGGCTCACCGGCCGCGACTACGTCACCCCGGACGACGTCAAGGCCCTTGCACTCCCCACGCTCCGCCACCGCATCCAGCTCCGCCCCGAGGCGGAGATGGAGGGAGTCTCCGCGGACTCCGTGATCAACGCCGTGCTCGCCCACCTCCCCGTCCCCCGCTGAGGCGACGCCGTGGCCCTCACCGGACGCACCGCACTCATCGCCGCAGTCGGAGCTCTCTTCGTCGGCTTCGTGCTCCCCAGCTGGCTCGGCATCCTCACCGTCCAACTCGCGCTGCTGATAGCAATTTTGTGCGATCTCGCGCTCGCCGCGCCAGTGCGAAAGCTCCATTTCACTCGTACCGGTGACACAACCGTTCGACTAACAGGCGAAGCCCACACACACCTCACCCTCACCAACCCGGACCGCCGCACCCTGCGCGCCCAGATCCGCGACGCCTGGCCCCCGAGCTCCTTCCAGCCCGGCACGGACGTCACCGCATCCCGCCACACCGTCCGCATCCCCGGCGCCGAACGCAGGCGCCTCACCACCACGCTCCACCCCAGCCGCCGCGGTGATCACCACGCAGTCCGCGTCACGGTCCGCTCGTACGGCCCACTCGGCCTGGCCGCCCGGCAGGGAAGCCGCCACGTCCCCTGGACCCTGCGCGTCCTGCCGCCCTTCACCAGCCGCAAGCACCTCCCCGCCAAGCTCGCCAGACTCCGCGAACTCGACGGCCGCACAAGCATCCTGACCCGCGGCGAGGGCACCGAATTCGACAGCCTCCGCGACTACACCCCCGGCGACGACACCCGCTCCATCGACTGGCGCGCCACCGCCCGCCAGCAGACCCTCGCCGTCCGCACCTGGCGCCCCGAACGCGACCGCCGCATCCTGCTCGCCCTGGAAACCGGCCGCACCTCGGCCGGCCGCGTCGGCGACATCCCCCGCCTCGACGCCTCCATGGACGCCGCCCTCCTCCTCGCCGCCCTCGCCTCCCGCGCCGGCGACCGAGTGGACCTCCTCGCCTACGACCGTCGCATACGGGCTTCCGTACAAGGCCGCACCGCCGTCGATCTGCTCCCGGCCCTGACCGACGCCCTGGCTCCCCTCGAATCCGAACTGGTCGAGGCGGACGCCCGCGGCCTGGCCGCCACGATCCATCGCAGCACCCCGCGCCGGTCCCTCATCGTGCTCTTCACCGGCCTCGACAAGGCCCCCGTGGAGGAGGCCCTGCTACCGGTCCTCCCGGGCCTCACCCAACGCAACGAACTCATCGTCGCCGCCGTCTCCGACCCCCGCATAGAAGAAATGGCCGCCGGCCGGCACACCCCTGAGGCCGTCTACGCAGCCGCCGCCGCGGAACAGACCCGCGCCGCCCGCCGCCACACCGCAGACCGCCTCCGCCACCAGGGCATCACGGTCATCGACTCCACCCCGTCCCGACTGGCCCCGGACCTGGCCGACGCCTACCTCACCCTGAAATCCTCCGGCCGCCTCTGACAAGTGGCTTTGTTCATGAGCTACGGCAGCGCCGTAGCCGATGCTCAGTGGCGGTACGCGGCTGTCGCGATCTCGATGAATGAACGGATCAACGGGTTGGCGTCTCCTTCGTTCCACACCGCCACCACTCGGCTCGGCGCCATGTCGCTCAGCGGTACCACGGTCAACTCCGTGGGCAGGTCGTGTCCGAGCGGGGCCAGGCCGACCGTGCCGTTCCACAGCACAGCCTGCAGGCATTCCTGGACGGCGCGCACCACTGGTCCCTCGCGCGGCCTGCCACCGTTCCAGTACGACTGCCAGATGGGGTCGGTGCCCTGCGGAAACTGGAACCAGCGGCGGTCGCGCAGCTCGGCCAGCCGCAGCCCATCGCGGCGGGCCAGCGGATCGTCGGCGCGCAGAACCACGCCGACCGGATCGGTCCGCAGCGCACGCACCGTCAGGGCGGTCTCGTCGAAGGGCGCCCGGGTGAGGGCGACGTCGACCAGTCCGGCGCGCAGTCCGCACGTCGGGTCGGTCAGATCGGTGTCGCGGATGCGGATGTCGATGCCGGGGTGGTTTCGGCGGTAGGCGGCGGCCAGCCTGGCCACTCCGGGGTCGGTGCCGTCGCCCAAGATGCCGACGGTGAGGGTCGCGACGTCGGCTGCTGCGCTCACGCGTACCCGGACGCGGTCGGCATGGTCGAGTAGGGCTCGCGCCTCGTCGAGCAGCACCGTGCCCACCGGAGTGAGCGTGACGCCGGTGGTCGAGCGGGCGAAGAGCAGAGCCCCGACCTCGGCTTCCAACTGCTTGATCGCCCGGCTCAGCGGCGGCTGACTCATATGCAGCCGGGTGGCGGCCCGGCCGAAGTGGAGTTCCTCGGCGACCGCCACGAAGTAGCGCAAGGTCCGTAGCTCCACGCTGCAACGATACCCATGAGGTATCGGCGCTGCTGAACAGGTCTTGGACACCGAGGAGGTCCCGGCGGTGCACTCGTGAACATGACCGAAGAAACCAAGACCGGCGAGCCGCAGTCCGACCCCGCCGTATCGGTGGTGGGTCCCCGCGACGGCGAGACGATCGTTCTGGGCACCACGCGCATGCGCGTTCTGGAGGACGGCAGCCACACCGGGCACCGCCTCGCCATCGCCGAGTCCGTCCTCGCCCCGCACACCCAGGGTCCACCGCAGCACCGCCATGGCCAACACGACGAGGGCTTCTACGTCCTCTCCGGCACGGTGCGGTTCACCGTCGGGGACGAGGACTACGAAGCCACCGCGGGAACGCTCGTCATGGTTCCGCCCGGCACCCCGCACACCTTCGCCAACCTGACCGACCAACCCGCCGTCATGCTCAGCACATTCACACCCGACCTCTACGTGCAGTACTTCCGAGACCTTCAGGAGGTGCTCGCCGGCGGCCGGCCGCTGACGCCACAGGCCAACATCGACGCGATGAGCCGCTACGCGACTCAGCCCGCCACCGACCCCGCCTGAAGCGGACGGACGGAACGGCTCGGCCCCCCTCCTTCGACAATCGACAGGCCCCCGCGAACCGGGGCCCATGAACGGGAACCATGAACATCGCCTATTGGATCGTCGCGGGACTGCTCGCGCTCTTCTACTTCTACGCAGGCACGCTGAAGGTGATCCGCAGCCGCGATCATCTCCGACCGATGATGGCCTGGGTCGACCGCATGCCCTTGCCTGCCCTCAGGGCGCTGGGGGCGGTCGAAATACTCGGCGCGGCCGGTCTGATCCTGCCACCGCTGACCGGCACCGCTCCCTGGCTGGCGCCGGCCGCAGCCGTCGGCTTCGTACTCCTGCAGACCGGTGCGATCGCCGTTCACCTGACCGGCGAAGACCGCAGGATCACACTCAATGTCGCACTCACCGCCACAGCGGCCGTGACCGTCTGGTTGGCCAGCAGGCCGTGATCGTGGCTCAGTCCTCGACCGGCGGAGGCGACTGCTGGGCCGGCCGCCTGACGGCGGCTGTCACTTCTCAGGTTCTGGATCAACTTCTGTGGTGTCTCTACGCCCTGTGACTGTTGATCTTGGTGGCGTCTTGCGGGAACTCGTCCGTTCGGCGGGAATGTCATAGACGTGGTCTAGCCTGCCGGACCATGGATCTCGATCTTGCGGGGCGGCGCGCGTTGGTCACGGCGAGCAGTGGGGGCATCGGTGCGGCGATGGCCCGGCGACTGGCCGATGAAGGGTGTGCCGTTTTGGTGCATGGCCGCGACCCGGTGCGTGCCGACGAGGTGGCAGCGGAGCTGAGCGCCGCCGGCGGAGTGGTGGATGTCGTGCTGGGTGACCTCACTGATGACGATGCCGCCGGTCAGGTGGCCCAGCGGGCTCGTGAGTGGGGTGTGGAGGTGCTGGTCAACAACGCCGGTCCGTTTGTCGAGCATGACTGGGAGACTGCGGGGCCGGCCGCATGGTTGGAGGCAGTGAACGGCAACGTCGTATCGGCAGTGCGGATGATCCGAGCCCTGGTGCCTCAGATGCGTGAGCGCGGATGGGGTCGGGTTGTCAATGTGGGCAGCCGGGCCGCGACGACTCCGTTGCCGAACATGGTTGAGTACTCGGCGGCGAAGGCCGCGGTGGTCAACATGACCACGAGCTTGGCCCGGCATCTGGCCGGATCGGGTATCACGGCGAATACCGTGAGCCCTGGGGTGATTGTCACCGACGGAATGCGGCAGATGTTCGAGGATGGGGCGGCTGCGCGGGGCTGGTCGGGGCAGTGGGCGGAGCTGGAGCCGCTGGTCGTAGCCGAGTACGCGCCGAACCCGGCCGGGCGGCTGGGCACTGCGGAGGACATTGCGGCAGTCGTTGCGTTTTTGGCCAGTCCGCTGGCTGGCTACATCAACGGGATCGACCTGCGCGTCGACGGAGGCATCGCCTTGGTGCCGTAACAGCTTCCTTGGGCACACGTTCAGCTGACTTCCGTGTACGCGAGGCTGCCGCGCCGAGCGGGGACTTGATGCAGGACAGAGGTCGGGCAATCGGCGGTGAGCGTCACGACAACAGGACGCGTTTCCGGAGGAGTTGGAAGCCGGCTCGGCCGAACATCTGGCGCTTGAGCATCTCGATCCGGTTTACGTGCCCTTCGACCACGCCGGAGTTCCAGGGAAGGGCGAGTCCGGCGATGACGGCGTCGCGGTCGCGGTCGATGGCTGCGGCGAGAGTGTGGAGGCCGGGCAGGGCGTCTTGCCGAACGGCGTCCAGCCACTGCGGGAGCAGTTCGCCCTGGCGTTCGGTGAGCATCCGGGCGAAGGAGCGGACGTGTCCGGTGAGGGCATCCAGTTCGGGGCAGTGGACCAGGACCGCCTTGAGTCGAAGCTGTTCGACCTCGGTGAGGGCGTCGGGGCGGCGGAGTATCCAGCCGGCGACGGTGCGGGGCGATGGCGGGGGTGCGGTGACCGGGGTCTGTCGAGAGGCGCTTGGTGCGGCAGTAGGCGCGAACTCGCTGATAGCTGCCGGTGTAGCCGAGCAGCACGATCTCCTCCCATGCCTTCCAGGCATTGGTGCAGCCCTGGTTCCAGCGGTCATCCAGGTAGGGCGTGTACTCGTCGAGGACGGACGGGCGGCTCTGCCACTGGCCGCGGAAGAGGTCTTCGGGGGCGCGGCGTCCGCGAGGCGTTTGACGGTGCGGTAGGTCATGCCGAGCTGTCTTTCGATCGAGCGTCGGCTGTGGCCGGCTGCCAGCAGTGCGTGGACGGCAGCATGACGGTCGCGGGTCCGGTCGGCGAAGCGGTGACTCCTGAGCCATGGCGAGCCGGCGTCATCCGCAGGTTCTCCGGGCTCCAGGATCTGCTGGGGTGGCTCAGGCTCATCGGCCCGCAGGCAGCCGCGGTGGTCGGCGACGCACCGCTCGGCGGCCTCGCTGAGGTTGTGCCACAGGTGCCAGCGGTCGGCGACCTGCACCGCCTGCGGTGCTCCAGTGGCAGCGCCATCAGCGAAGAACGCAGCCCGATCCCGGCAGACCACCTCGACGCCAGGCCGCGTTGCCAGCCATGCGGCCAGGCTCGACGCCTCCCGGTCGGGAAGCAGGTCTACTGGCCGACGGGTCTCGACATCGACCAGCACGGTGCCGTAGTTGCGACCCTTGCGCGTCGCGTACTCATCGACGCCGACCACCCGCGGGGCCGGTACTTCCGGTTCTGGCAGGGCGTCGACCATCCGCAGCACCGTGCTGCGGCTCACGGACACCCCGAAGGCGCCGGCCATCCGGGCGCCAGCCCGGCCAGCCAGCGCGAGACCGACCGCGGCCAATGTTGAGCGCAGCCGCTCGGTCCACTGGCTGTACCGCCGGGTCAGCCCTGGTACCTGCTCGACAAACGTTCGCCGCGCACACGAAGCGAGCGGGCAGGCGAACCGGCGGACCCGCAGACATAACACCACCCGCCGCCCCGCGCTGGGTACATCGGCGGGAAACCGCAGGTAGGAACTGTGAACCCGACTCGACCACCTACCGCAGCCCGGACAAGCAGAGCCAGCCGTCGTACGGCGAGCCTCGATCTGTACCGCATCGCCGCTGACGTCCACCGACAGTACCGCCACGTCCGCGACCGCCGGGAACAGCAGCTCCTCCAGCCGGAGCACCTTCTCTTCCACGGCCCCGAACTGTCAGCCACCCAAGATCGCCGCGGATCATTTTCAGGCAACTTTCCGCAGGTCGGCAGGACCTCCAGCGGTTACTGACCGTGCCCGCGTCACGGAAGTTGAGCCAGAACCACTTCTCATGAACATCGAACACGCCGCCGTCCACGCGCTGCCCGCACACGTTCAGAGGCAGTGGTGCTGTGCCGAGTCGCCGTCCAGCAGCCGGCCGGACGGCGACTCGGCACTCTCGGACTCTGGCAGCACACCCACAACGCCATTGCCCCGAACCACCTCCTGTCTCTGAGTGCGGTACGGGAACGTGCCCGCGCCACCATCTGGAGGTCGCATATCTCGGTGACGAGCAGGTGGGCTGCAGCACCGTTCGCCCGCCGTCGGACGAGACGCTGATGGCCACAGTCATCACCCGCGTGCTCGCCGCCCACCGGATCGAATTGCGCCTCGCCTGACCCTCACGTGCCTGGGCTCGTTGACCGCACGGTGCGGGCCGCGCATCACAGTCGCCCCGATATCGCCAGGGCCCGCCCTAAGCACCGTGAACGCGGAAAAGCCCCGCACCATAAGGTGCGGGGCTTCCCACAAAGATTGTTCGGCGGCGTCCTACTCTCCCACAGGGTCCCCCCTGCAGTACC